>NZ_RQGD01000001.1 GCF_004770745.1 Leptospira ognonensis
TCTTTCCAAGGCTAATACTAAACCGTGCGAAAATCCCCATAACAAAAATGTAACATTCGCTCCGTGCCAGATGCCTGCCAAAGAAAAAGTGAGAAGGAGATTAAAATAAGACCTAATTTCAGAAACACGGGATCCTCCCAGAGGGATATAAATATAATCACGTATCCAACTAGCTAGTGTCATATGCCACCTCACCCAAGCGTCACTCAGAGACGTTGATAAAAAAGGAGCTTTAAAATTTTCGGGAAGGTCGATGCCTAGCAGTTTACCAAGCCCTCTTGCCATATCCGTATACCCTGAAAAATCACAATATGCCCTTGCTGCAAAACTAAAGAGAGCTAAGGCATTTGAAGGACCATCGTAAGCATTAGGATTGTAAAAAATGGGATCTATGACTATGGAGATATTATCTGCTACGACTACTTTTTTCAGTAATCCCAGGAAAACCAAATAAAGCCCTTCGAATAGCTGTTGTTTGTTCGCCTTCCAATTCTCTAACTGATAAAAAAATTCACCATGCCGTACGATAGGTCCAGCTACAAGCTGCGGAAAGAAGAAGATAAAAAGAGCAAATTTTAAAAAATTTGGATTTTCTTTGGCATCTCCACGCCGCACGTCCGCAGCATAGGCAATCATTTGGAAGGAATAAAAACTTATTGCTAGCGGTAAAGTAATGGAGTCAAAGCCGAATTGGGAATCAAGAAAATGCCGTATGTTTTCAGGTTCAAAAATAGGGGAAGCCGTCAGATAGAGCAAACTGTCCCAGAAAAAATAGAAATATTTAAATACAAATAAGTTTGCGATGTTTAAAAAAATAACAAAATAAAACCAGGGTGATTTTCCATTCAACTGTACTCTTTGATTCCCAATATGATTGAGAACAACGATCGCGAGAAAATGTAAGGCGAACGGAATAGACCAGGCAGCGTAAAAAAGAACAGATACAACAAATAAAAAAACATGCCTTCCCTTGCCTTTGATGCTCCAATTGAGAATGTAAACCACGAGAAAGAAAATTAGAAAACTAAGAGATGTGAATTTCATACGAATTTGTACCCCATTTTGAAGGATTGTCCTCTTTAATCAACTTGAATCACAAGGCCTTTCAAATATTCCCCTTCGGGGTGGTAGATAGAAAATGCATGGTCGGGAGCTTGTGACAATTGATGTAAAACACGAACATTTCTGCCGGCGTCTTTCGCTGCCCCAAACACGATTTTTCTAAATAGATCTGCCGAAATGTGCTGAGAACAGGAGAAAGTGAAAATCAGTCCACCCTGTTTGATTTTTGAGATCGCTCTTAGATTGATATCTTTATATCCACGTGCTGCCGCCTGGATCTTTGAAATGTGTTTTGTGAATGCTGGTGGATCCAATACAATTAAATCATAAAATCCATCATCCATGTGCTTCAAATAATCAAAACAATCCAGAGCCAAGCTTTTGTGTTTATCGGAGATTGTCTTTGCATCGAAATTTTGAAGCAGGTTCTCTTCACACAACATGAGTGCGGATTTTGAGATATCCAAGGTATGCACCATCTGGGCCAAAGACTGCAACGCATATACAGAAAAAGCTCCAGAGTAACCAAATGTATTTAAAACTGTTTTGTCTTTGGCATACGATGCGAGCAACTTCCTATTGTCTCTTTGATCCAGAAAAAAACCTGTCTTCTGACCATTCGCCACATCTACGGCAAAGTGCAATCCGTTCTCTAGGAAATTACATTTACCTAATGTACCTTTATAGAAGATGACTTGCGATTCTTCTGGTGTGTCTCCTTTTTCTTGTTTTTCAATGATACTTTCCAAATTTAGAGTTTCCAGAAAATGGATCAGCTCTGATTTATGTTTTTGACTGCCAGGCGTTTTACACTGAATCACTGCTGTTTTATGATAAATGTCTACGGTAAAACCTGGGGAAAGATCTCCCTCAGAGAATAGAAAACGAAAACCATTGGTTAGCGCAGAATCGAAAAGAGCTATTTTTTTTTTGTAAATTTCAGTCCATCTTTCTGTCCAAAAACTTGGTTCCAGATCAGATTTATCTTCTTGAAAGGAGATCAGCCTAACTCGAATTTGACTCTCTGAGTCAAAATGTCCGTAACCAAGAAATTCCCCAGAATGGCTCTTGATTTTTACAGTATCGCCGGATTTTACGCCCTTGGGTGTACTTTGTATGGCTCCAGAAAAAATCCATGGATGATAATTTAAAACTGCTTTTTCTTTTGCTTTTTTTAAGATGATGTCCATAATACTTTCTAAGAATACCCTTATCAATCCATGCTCTCACTCATCCGACTGCTTTCACTTCTTTATGTTACTTGCCTTTCGGGTATGATTAGCGCGGAGACAATGTTGCCTTCCCTCCAGATTACAGATTTGGCTTCTCCTGTCAGCCTTGATTCAACGGAGTCGGAAGCATCTTCATGGTTGGCAGCCCCTGCTCCAAAGTCCACAGCAACCCTCGCCTCAATTACAGAAAAAAATTTCAGTTCTCTCAATTGGAAAAAAATTAGAGTTCCCGGTAACATCATCAAACAATTGCCAGAATTGCAGGGAAAAAAAGAGATCATCCTTGCGAGATGGATCCAACTTCCTTCGAATCTTTCTAACAATCTTTCCTTGCGATTGGGAGTGATTAACGATTGCGATGAGGTATTTTGGAATGGAATCAAGATCGGTGCAACAGGAGATTGGAATTCCAAATACCCTCAAGCCTATGATAAAATACGTATCTATCCAATTCCGAGTAACCTTGTACGCAATGGCGGCAACCATTTATTACTCATTAGGGTAAAACCATTCTTTGCTTCAACTGCCGGCATAGAACAGGATTCAACTTGGATTGGACACACGGACCAAATCCTTCGCAAATTTTACATTGACGAATTTGTAAAAATCATTTTTTTAACTGTCTACTTAACCGTAGGAGTTTACTTTCTTTTCCTATTTATCAGAAGAAAAAGACAATCCGAAAATTTCTACTTTGCTTTATTTTCTCTTTGTCTCGTACTTTACAACTTACTGCGAAATCAAATCAAATATGAGTTTGGATTTTCATTTTTAACGATGAAGCGGGTCGAGTATTGTTTACTCATTATGCTTCTCCCTCTAATGTTTCACTTTATCAGGAATTTATTTGAATTCAATAACAAAAGATTATACAAATTATTTGATGCATTAGCTCTGTGTTTCATTCTAATTTTTATCATAGATGATAATATTGAACATTATGATTTAATAACAAAAAATTTCATACAACCATCTTGGATTTTTTATGTGATACTCATTTTATATTTTCTAATCAAAAGAATCACTGAAAAGAACAAACAAGCATATGTAGTACTCATTGGTCTCCTATTTGTAATGTTTGCTTCGGGAATCGACATTATCTCTACTCGAGGCATCATCGTATTTCCAAGAATTTTAGGTTATGCCTTTCTTGCTTTTAACATAAGTTTAGCACTCGTTTTAGCAAATTCATTTGTAAAAGTTCATGAGGAAGTGGAGAATCTAAATAAAAATTTGGAATCAAAGGTTGAAGAAAGAACCATTGAATTAAACCAATCACTAAGAGAAGTTCAAAATTTAAAAGAACAACAAGATGGAGATTATTTTTTAACTTCCCTGCTTATAAATCCCCTAGCAAAAAATGAAAACAAGAGCCAAACGGTCATTACAGAATTTTTTACGAGACAAAAAAAAGTTTTTGAGTTTCGCGGAAATGCCAACGAGATTGGAGGAGATATTTCTATATCAGACCAAATCGAGTTAAATGCAAAACCTTACGTTGTTTTTATCAATGGGGATGCCATGGGAAAATCCATCCAAGGTGCAGGGGGAGCACTTGTTTTAGGTGTTGTATTCCATGCAGTGGTTGCAAGGACTAAAGCAAATTCCCATTCGAATTTAGAACCCGAAATGTGGCTCAAACAATTGTTTTTGGAATTACAAACTACTTTTGAGAGTTTTGACGGATCGATGCTAAGTTCGATCGTACTTGGACTTGTTTGCGAACAATCAGGCTTACTCTACTACGTAAACGCAGAACATCCTTGGTCTATTCTTTATCGGAACAAGGAAGCTTGGTTTCTAGAATCGGAAATGTCGATGCGAAAACTGGGCTTTCCTCGTAACGGTTATCTTTTTTCCGTGATCAAGCTTCAACTTTTGCCGGGAGACCAGTTTATCTGCGGCTCTGATGGGCGCGATGATCTGGCAATCCTGAAAGATCCAAATACAGAAGAAAAACAAATCAATGAGGATACTTCGCTCATTCTAAAATGGGTAGAAAAGAGCGAAGCAAATTTACAGGAAATTGTGAATTATTTGGAAAATTTTGGAGAATTAACGGATGATTTAACTTTCATAAAGGTTACTTATAAAAATACAGAATTACCAGAATCCCAAGTATAATTCTATAAACACCAAAAGAGAAAAAACTTCGTCGTCTCAAAAATGAAATAAAAAGCCGGATAATAAAATAGCAAATAAAAAAGGATATCAAACTTCCAAAAAGTAAGATTCCAATGGTCTCCTCATTTAGGATCGCACGATGTTTGTATAATTTATAAAATCCAGCTAGAGTCAGTACGGGTAAAGCAAGAAAGAAAGAAAATTCCGCGGAATCCTTCTTAGAAACACCTAACGCTCTAGCAGTGATGATTGTGGCCGCTGATCTTGATACACCCGGAATAAGCGCAAAACATTGGAAGATACCAATCAATATAGAATCCTTAACGCCTATCTGGCGGTGGGTGGAAGAATCTGTGTGCTCCGTTCCTTTTTTCCACTCGATGAACACCATAATGAGCCCACCTACTAACCAAGATATACCGAGTATTAAGAGTAGCTCTGGGCTACTCTTAATGGTATCTAATTTTGATTTTAAGACGAAACCAAAGAAAAGGATCGGCACTATTCCGAAAAAAATATTTCGGTAAAAATCGTAACCGACTTTTGAATCGGCGTCGCCTTTAAAATAGCTTACGGACTCTTTGGCGTGTTCATAGAATTTTTTATAATACAAAAACAGAACAGAAAGTATCGCCCCTGTCTGAATGAAGATATCAAATAGATCTTCGAAAGAGTCTGATATTTCTCCTAAACCCTGGAAAGGGAAAAAATAACTAAAAAGAAATAAATGGCCTGTAGAGGAAACGGGAAGAAATTCCGTGATGGCTTCAATGACACCACGGAGAAATGCATTTAAATGATTATCCAGAGATTATTTTCCTGCAGGTTCGCTTGGCGTAACTTCAGGCTCAAGGGCTCTTCTCTTAGGCGCAAGATATGCATCTAAATCAAACTTATCGTTCCGTTTGATTGTGATTTCTTCTTTGATCCTTTCAACAACTAACGGAAGCTGCTCTCTTGTCTGCGTGGATTTTAATTGAGCTTTTGCGAATTGAAGGCATTTGTCGATTGTTAGGCTGGCAATATTCTTGTCTAAACCGCGCAGCCTCTCGCATTCATTTTTCGCTACTTCGTCTGTGATTTGGATTTTTTTTTCCACTTGTTCAGAAACGTACATCTGTGCAATGGTCTGCATCTCTACTTGTTTCAAAACTTCTTGGACATCCGGTCTGGAAAAATAGCCTTTCTTCTCCGCAACCAACTTTGTCATAAGCATTTGTCTGTATGTTTGGTAAAAATTCTTTTTCTGTAACTGAAAATTTAATTCTTGGAACTGTTGAGGTACTTCCTGAATGTCCTTTTCCACAAATTCAAGGAGTGTCTTTTTTTCGATATTTTGCAAACGACTGATGGAATCGAGAGCCGTGTCGTAGGCAGTTTCAAATTCCTTTACCGTGATCTTATAGCCATCAAGTGTTTCAATGACGGGGCTTGTGTCACCACAATTGATAAACAGGGTAAAAAGGGATAAGGCAGCTAAAATGATAAATTTTTGGGACATGAAATTATTTCCAGGCTAGTATAAGTTTAATATGTGATGATGTTGAGAATTGCACAAGCCTATGTCTATCACTTTTTTGATAAGGAATTCTGGCCTTCAATCAGAAAAGTCAAAAGAGCAAGCAAAGATTTGATTTTTTTCAAATCATCCGATTCTGTAACCGAATAACGAAGAATTGATGGCTCTTGTGGATGAATCATAAGTCCTTTGAATTTTGTTAATGCTTGGATGATGCGACTCGGATCACCTCGGAAATACGTCCCGCATTTAAATACTACCTCATTTGATTTCTCGGAAACCGATTCAAAACCGAGCCGAGAAGATAGAGTTCTGATTTTTTCCAGTTCTACAAAGGTATTTGCGATGGCCGGAAGTTCACCAAATCTGTCTTCCATCTCAAGAGTAAGATCTGCGATTTCATCTAAATCACTAGCACCCTCAAATCGTTTATAAAATTCAATCTTTTGCTTGGTATCTGGAATGTATGAATCTGGGAGATAAAAATTTGCAGAGAGATTAACGGCCGTTCTAACTTCAACAGCCACATCTTCTCCTTTGACGCGAGAAATTGCTTCCTCTAACATTTTTACATAAAGATCAAAACCCACTTCCATGATATCACCGGATTGTTCCCGACCCAATAGATTTCCTGCCCCTCTGATTTCTAGATCTCGCATGGCTACTTTAAATCCTGAACCAAGTTCTTGGTATTCAAAGATGGTATTTAGTCTTTTTTCAGCGACTTCTGTCATCATCGCTTTCGATGGGTAAAATAGGTAGGCGTAGGCCTTTCTATCTGATCTCCCCACTCTTCCACGAATTTGATACAACTGGGATAACCCAAACATATCAGCTCGCTTCACGATCAGAGTATTGACATTAGGCATATCGATTCCAGATTCAATGATGGTAGTTGTTACCAAAATATCATATTTACGATGATAAAAATCTACTAATGTTTCCTCGATCTCATCCTCTGTAAGCTGTCCATGCAAAATTCCTACTGCTACCTCTGGCACAAGCGAACGGATGTAACTTGCCTCTTCCTCAATGGATTCAACACGATTATACAAATAGAAAACCTGACCACCCCTCTCAATTTCCTTTCGAATGGCTTCTTGTATGAGAACATCATCTTCTTCCAAAACATAAGTTTCTACACTTTGTCTATTTTTGGGAGGAGTTGATATGATCGATAATTCCCGTATGCCTGTGAGAGCCATATGCAAAGTACGTGGAATGGGAGTGGCCGTAAGCGTGAGAACATCCACCAATTGTTTGAATTTTTTGATCGATTCTTTATGCGTCACACCAAACTTTTGTTCCTCGTCAATGACTAGTAGACCTAAATTTTTAGGTTTAACTTTTGAAGACAAAATTGCATGCGTTCCAATCAACATGTCAATTTTACCCTCAGTAAAAAGTTTCAAATCTGCTCGAACTTCAGAAGGCGAACGAAATCTAGAGACAAAACCAATGCGAATCGGATAATTTTCATACCGCGATTTAAATGTATTAAAATGCTGAAGAGCAAGTATGGTTGTTGGAGTTAAGAGCATGACTTGTTTTCCCGCCATGATCACTTTGAATGCCGCTCGGATTGCTATTTCTGTCTTTCCATAACCAACATCTCCACAGACCAAACGGTCCATAGGCCTTTGCGATTCTAAGTCTTGTTTTACGGCTTCGATGGCGGAGATTTGGTCTGGGGTTTCTTCAAATTCAAATGCTGCCTCGAACTCTTCCTGCCAAATGGTATCTGGAGGGAACGGGAATCCGTTTAATTTCATCCGATTCGAATACATTACAACCAATTCTTCTGCGAGCTTATCAACAGACTCCTGTACTCTTTCCTTTGCCTTCTTCCAAGAATTTTTTCCTAGCGTATCGAGACGCGGAGTATCGGTGCCACCAATGTATTTTTGAACGAGTGAAATCTGATCTAATGGTACAAAAAGCGTATCTCCGCTTGAATATTCTAGCTTAAGAAAATCTCTCTCTTTGTTATCTGCTTTCGTTCTTTCTATCTTTACAAATTTTCCTACACCATGATTGACATGAACGACAAAATCACCTTCCTTCAAGTCGATGAAGGACTCGATCATTTGCGAGGCTTGTTTTTTATATCGAGTTTTTCTCTTATACTGCCTTCCAAAGAGATCATTATCCGTAAAAACATGCAGGTGCTCTTCAGGCAGTGCGTAACCCTTGCGTAAGTCAGAAATTGCGAGATGGATACCTGGTTCTAAACTATCAAAGGGAATCAGCTGTGGTTCTTCAGAATCTTTATGAATGATGTTTGCTGTCTTTTCTGGAAATAAACCCTGAAGGCGTAACATTTGCGCTGAGAACGAAGAAGTGATTAAGATTCGGTTTTTTGGATCCTCGGTTAATAGTTCATCGAAATGTTCTTTTGCTTCTCTAATTTTTCCTCGAAAACTCTTTACCTCTTTAATGGGGAAGGAAGTAAAATGGTTTCCATTTGGAGGAAGGAGGCTAAATACAATCGCATTTTTCGTATCCGATGTGAGCTCATCCCATTCTCTTTCAAAGGACAGGAGCTCTTCTGGAAGAAGGCAAATCGCTTCACTATTTTTCTTTTCGTAGAGAGTCTCGTATTCTCTCTTCATTCCAAATGCTCTTTCCCTGGTCTCACTCACTCTAGGAAATAAAAGCAAAGGAGAATCAGGAAATAGACTTAGAAAACCCTCATGTTTCCGAACAAGAGGTAAGAGTTCCTCAATGATATTGTTTTCTTCCTCAATCGGAGTCTTTTTATCTGAAAAAGTTTTTAATTTCGACTTATAGGTTTCATATTCTGCTGTCGTCACCACAGATTCGTTAGCTGCAGTAATGATAATTTTATCTATCTTTTCGATGGATTTTTGGGTATTTGGATCGAAAGTCCTTAAATCATCGACCGTATCTCCAAAAAAATCTATTCTTACGGGATAACTTAGATAAGGCGTATATATATCTAGGATTCCACCTTTTAAACTGAAGTGCCCAAATTGTTCACAAACTTCTTCCCTGTGGTAACCTAAGCGAATCAAATCAAGGGTTAACGTATCGAGAGAATAATCGTGTCCCTTTTCCAGTGTAAGAGATTTTCCAGATAAACTTTTTACATTGGGAATCTTTCTTAGGATGGCAGATACAGAAGTGACAATGAGTGCTGGTTTTTTTGAAAAAATGCGATTGATCGCAAGGATGCGATCACGTTTCCATTCTGCCTGCCACTTTGTATATTCGTAAGGAATGTTCTCGGGACCTGGAAAATAAAAAATCTGATCAGAGTCTAGATAAGAAACCAATTCACGAGTGAAAGCCTCGGCATCAGAATTTGAAGCGAGGATGACAACCTTTGTCTCCTCTGCCTTGCACTTTAAGAAAATTTCTGAACATAAAAGAGGACCACCGAAATCACCCACTCCGCTTAGAATGATACGTTCTTTCTTGGCTTCTGTTTCAATCTGCGCGAAATTCAAATACTCATCTTTTTTGTTTTTTTTTGGTTTCAAGTTTAATTCTGTGAGATGTTATAGATTTTTAGATTTTAAAATTTGATTGTCAATCAGACGTGTATTTCCAACGAACACGGCAATAGCGAGAAGAAAATCTGATTTTAAATCGTTTGCGATTTGAAGGGATCTCGGATGAACTGCTTCTATGTAGTCAATTTTAATGCTAGCCGAAGATAGTAAAAAATCTCCGAGTATTTCTGTAAATGTCTGAGGATGTTGCTCTCCGTTTTCTATCAGTCTCTGGGCAAGAGCAAACATACGTGGAATGAGAGATGCCGTTTCTCTCTCTTTTGAGGACAATCTAGCGTTTCTTGAACTCATAGCAAGGCCATCACTCTCTCTGAGAGTCGGTACACCGTGAATTTCAATTGGAAAATTTAAAAGTGTTACCATGTCTTCAATGATTCGAAATTGCTGAAAGTCTTTTAGACCAAAAAAAGCTTTGTTAGGTGAGACAAGGTGGAATAGCTTAGAGACAATGAGCATGACTCCTTCAAAGTGCCCAGGCCTGGTTCTACCGCATAAATTCCTTTGTAAATCGATCTGAGTCAGGGTTATATTACCTTCCAGATTTGGGTACATTACCTCTTTCTCTGGCAGAAACACCAAATCAACACCGGAAGTTTCACATTTTTTTAAATCCCCTTCGTTATCGATGGGATACTTTCGATAATCCTCTGGATCGTTAAATTGGGCCGGATTGACAAAAATGGATACTACCGTTTTAGAACAAATATTTTGAGACGAGCGGATTAGTTCTAAATGACCCTCATGCAAAAACCCCATTGTGGGAACAAAACCGATAGAATGCTCCTGAAGCTTCCAATCTAAAATGGTCTTCTGTAGATCCTCAACAGTCCTGGCAACAAACATTAAATATTTTCCTCGTACCTTACTTTTACACTCGTTCCGTGCTCTTCATCTAAACCTTCCAGCTCAGACATTAACTTTACATAAGGATATAATTTATTTAAAGATTCTTTCGTTACTTCCTGGTACGTGACTCGTTTCAAAAAAGTATCTACGCCGAGCGAGGAATAGATGCGACTGCCGCCTGCAGTGGGAAGAATATGATTTGTACCACTTATATAATCTCCCATGGCAACAGGAGAATATCGTCCCAAAAATACAGAGCCTGCATGTTCAATGCTAGCAAATTCGAAATATGGGTCTTTCGTTTGGATTTCTAAGTGTTCAGGAGCTAACAGATTTGAGAAGGCGATACATTCCTCCATTTTTGAAAACACCAAAATACCAGAATTTTCATAAATGGCCTTTTGTTTCATTGCTAAACGCTTTGGTCGTATTTGGAAAGCAATTTCTAATTCCTTCGAGACAGCTTCAGCTAACATTTTGCTTGTGGTCAATAGAATAGCAGAAGAATCCTCACCATGTTCTGCTTGGGAAAGCATATCGCAAGCGATCCACATAGGATTTGCCGTTTCATCGGCGATGATACAAACTTCAGAAGGACCAGCAGGACTATCGATGCCAATTAATCCTTGTCCCGAAAGATAAGACTTTGCTGCCGCCACATAAACATTTCCTGGTCCGACGATAAATTCCGATTTTGGGACAGACTCGGTTCCGTAGGCTGCGGCCGCTATGCCTTGCGCTCCGCCAACTGTTACAATTCTTTTGATACCAAGAATCTGTGCCAACCAGATCAATATCTCTGGGAGCCCTTCTTTTTGAGGTGGCGTGACGAGTTGAATGTCTTTAACACCCGCGATGATAGCAGGAATCGTTCCCATAAGAACACTTGACGGGTATAAGGCGGTTCCGCCAGGAGCATATACGGCAAGAGAAGGAACAGGAGTGTATTTGATACCGAGAGTATTTCCGTCTACTTTTATAGACCAATCCTGTCTCATCTGTGCCTTATGAAAGGTTTCGATATTTGCTTTTGCTACGAGAAATGCTTCTGCAACGTTATTAGGGATTTTTGTTTTTATAGACTGAGGATCAAGAGTGATTGATTCTAATGCGATCCCATCAAATTGATTTGTAAATTTGCGAAGTGCCGTATCACCCTCAAGGTGGACCGCCGCAAGGATCGGGAGGATTTTCGCAGTGGCTTCGGACAAATCTGCTTTTGCCATCTTTAGAAAAGATTGGTAAGACTTGGGTTCACTTAAGGATGCAAACACAATAGGAATGGCCATATCCTGACTCTATTCCAAAATGGGCTCTTATCTCAAGCTTTTTGTCTAATACTGCATCGAGAATTCGAATTGGTATCTGGAATCCAGATGGAATTGAGAATCATTCAGACTACCCATGCCGCTTGTTTTTTCCATTTTTGCAGATACGCGGATGTTTTCCTGTCCCACAGGAAAACCAGTAGGAGCAGAAGGGAAAGCTACGTTTCTTCGCGCGCTGAAGTACGCATCTACCAAATTATACACAATAAACAGTCCAAAAACACCAGCACCAGTTTGGACCGTGTTTAACTCTTGTTTCGCTTGGTTGAAATTGGTCTGAGCCGTATTTCGATTCAGCAACCAAAATAGTTGGGTATCCACATTCTCAGATAACAAAAATCCCAAAAGCACTGCATCTCCATAAGCGGACCTAGCACTTAAAAATTTGTTATAAGAACTCGCATAGGCACCTGCAATTCCTAAAGTGATTACAGGATAGACATATAATTTCCAACTTTGACCATCGATATATGTTTGTCCCCAACCCGGAACGAGTGCCGATCTCCAGATCGTGGACCAATACGGGGAGGCATAATAATCTTCATCTACCTCTTTTTTAAGAATTCTCTCTTGCCGATTTGCAAATCTTTCTGCTTTCTCTTTTGAATCGCTTAATACAACTCTCTTATTAACGTTTAATGCCTTCTTTCTGGGATTTTCTAGAACAAGATCATAAACACCAGTATCAAAATCTGGATCGATATCAAAAATTGCTTTGGCTTTTGTAGATGATTCAATGACCACACTCTTCGCTGGAATTTTTTTCCCATCTAACAAGATATATACCTTCATGGGATCTATGAAATCTTTACCTTCTAAGATGAATGTTTTTGTTTTCTCCTCTTTCGAGACGGAAAATACACTTTCTTTTGTGAGAGCTGGCACTCTTGAGATTACCACTTCAAACGACACCCACTCCGAAAACGATCCAACTTTTCCAAGTTTATTGATGACACCTACTCTGTGCTCATAAACTCCAGCAACTAAATTCGATGCATTGTAAAAATTGGTCGATAGCTTTTCTGATAAAACTACGCTTCCATTCGCATTTCGAATTTCTAGGAGATATCCAGTCGCTCCTGGCACGTCCGCCCATTTCAATTGGTAGACCGCTGTCTCCTCGGTCTCGGTAGATTGTGCAACCAAACCGAAGGCAGTCACTAAAAGCAGAAAGAAGAAGTAGTATTTTTTATTCCACATAAATCTTTCCTGGAGTAAGGATTTTAGGAATACTGAGGTTCGGAAGAGAAATGAAAAAATCGGATCTCGTATAAACAGATTCTTTTTCTCCATCCGCTTGTGTATAGAGAGAGCAAATCTCAACTCTATATCGACCTTCATTTAATTTAATAAAATCAGTGAAGACATATTTCAATTGGGTTGTTCTCTCGGAAAACACTGGCTTTTCTTTGATTCCACTTATGTCGATTAACTTGATCTTATAAGCGGAAGCCTTTTCTTGAGCCTTCCATGAAAAAGTTATATTGCTTTTATTGGAAATGTCAATGTTTTCATTTTTGAGTGGCGATACCAAAACAGGCGGTTCCATTGATGAATTTACTGTAAAATTCCAGATTTCGCTTGTTACGTTTCCATTCTTGGTTTCAGCTAAAACCCTCCAGAAAAGTTTACCAAATTCTTTTGGCTTTATTTCTGCAAATGTATTTGAGCCAGATTCCGAAATCATTAGGGATTGAAAATCATTCGATTTTGAAATCTCCAATTTATAGCTTGCTTTACTGGAAAGTTTTTTCCAACGAAGTAATAAATTTCCTTTTTCTGTCACTGTCGCTTCCGAACCGTTTGTTGGTGATAAAAGATCTAAGTCTTCCTTTGCAACGACACTAAAATTGAAGATTGCTGAGAGGATATCCTCCTTTCCGGGAGTGCGCCCCCTAACCCTCCAAAAGTAGGTGCCAGATTGCAAATCGCTTCCATATTTTAGAAAACTATTTTCAGAAATTGCCTTATATAAAATTTTTGTAAAAGTTTTGTCTTCACTCAATTCAAATTGAAAGGATTCAAAATCCTTAGTATCTTTCCAAGAAAAGAAAATATTATTTTCAATTTGCTCTTTTGAGAAAACTTTATCTTTGGACGGCTCCACGAGGGCTGGTGGTTCTTGATTTAGTTTTCTTCCAACCGTGAATCTACTGACGCTCGAAATTTTTTCTGGAACATCAGGAAGATTGGATCGGGCAATGACACGTGCATAATATGTTCCATCAGGAAGAGATTCAAAAGAAATCGCCTGGTTTTGTGTCTGTTTCGTTTTCAATTCGGAAGAAAAACCCGGATCTTTTGCTACTTGAGCCGTATAACTGGAGTATAATTCAAGATTACCCCAGGAAACTTTTATGACAGGTACTTCACTCGTATAAGAGAAGTTATCTCCATCCTTTGGCAAAAACAATCGTAAGCCTGGATTTGATATGATTTTAAATTTGAAAGTTTCGGATGTTTGTTTGTCTTTGGTTTCAGGATCAATAAAAACAATTCGCCAATGATAAGAACCGCTAGTGAGACTTCGCGAAAGACTGCCGCTTCTAAGTTTCTCTTTGATCACGCTCTTTGAAAAATCGGGAAACAAAGAAACCTCAATATTCGCGTTCGTTGCTTTTAAAATTTCAGGTGTTACCCCACTTACGTTAAAATTAATCATTTCCGAACCTGTTTCAGAAAGAATCAGCTTTTTATCTTCGGGACTTGTAAGTCCAAATTTGGGTTTCGAGACCTTTACACCTTGGCTTGAGACACTGGCAACCTCATCTTTTGCTATCGTTTCCTGTTTCCCGTTTGCAGTGATTTTTGCCTCCCCTTCACCAACTTTTACATTCAATTCATCTTTTGTTTTATCGAGTTTGATATCCCCTTTTCCAACTTCTACAACTTTATCTCCTGCTGTTATGTTCATTTTGACGTCAGTATTCCCTGTACCCTCTCTCGCAGCTTCAAAGGATCCATAAGCAAAATTGACGTTGATGTTTTTATCCGATATATCCAACAGAATCATAGAATTTTCAGATATATTAATTTTTGTTCCGTCGTTTAAAGTGAGTACTGCATCTGAAAGACCTTCTGTCCGTATCGTATCACGGTTTTTTACTTCAGAGCTTGATTCAATGGAGTCCCAAACAACCTGATCATTGAATTTTCGCAAGACTGTTTTAGTTTTAAACGTAAGGACTCCAATGGTTGGACTATCTGAGCCGCCTAACGTTGAAGTCAAATTTAAATACAAAAGAAATGAAAGAATCCCTATTATGAATAAAAAGAAAGGTACTACAAATCTTGTATCATTTAGCAATCGCATCTTTTATTACTTATGAGTTCTTGTAAAAACCCCATCCCATTCCGTACCAGGAGAAGATACTTTATACTCTTCGCATCTTTCTATGAGTACATGACAGGCTTTGTCTTTTTTTCCTTTTGCTAATTCTGATTCAGCAAAATATTGGATGGCTTTCTTCCAATCTTTTTCTAAGTAAGATTGAAATCCCTTTTCATAAAGAGCAGCAGCTTCGATTAAATTACTTGCAACATCTGACTTAAATCCGATCAACTCATGAATTCTAACTGGTTCATTTTTCCCTTTTACACGAACTAAATCGATGTATCTGGTGAGCATCTCATCTTGAATTGGCTTTTGGATGGCATCTGTGATTAAAATATTTACTCCATAGTCTTTACCTGCAGCTTCAAGCCTTGCTGCGAGATTAACAGTATCGCCCATCATCGTGTAAGAAGCAAGAGCATCGGTTCCCATAAACCCAACTTTAGCAGGACCAGAATTTAAACCAATACGCGCATCCATTCCTTGTGCTTCTTTTGAGTATAAATTATTTCTTGTCCAAAAGTCACGAAGGTCTGCTAATTTTTTTACCATCTCTATACTGGCACGCGCTGCTTTCAATTGGTGATCCACCACTGGAACGGGTGCTGAAAAAATACCTACGATCGCATCTCCAATGTATTTATCTAAAACACCTTCATGGGTTTTTAGAATCAATGTCATGGCACTCAAATACTCATTTAGCAGTGCTGCAAGTTCTGCAGATTTTAATTGTTCCGAGATAGTTGAAAAGCTAGCCACGTCCGAAAAGAAAGCCGTGATATTGGTTTCAGATCCTCTTTTTAAGGCAGCCAAGTCCACCATTGCTTCTTGTACAACAACTGGATCAATCATACTTCCTAAAATATTTTTAACTTTTTCTCTCTCTTCTAAACCTTGTCCCATTTCAATGAAATACTCAGTCAAAAGACCTACTTCATCTCTGGTCGTGGGCTTAATGCCAATTCGAAAATTTCCTTTCGCAATCTCAAGCGTGGCTGTTAACAACTGCAAGATGGGCTTTGTGATCGTTTTCGAGAAAAAGAATACGAAAATAAGGGCTACACAAAGTCCAATGCCCATAATGTATAAATTTCGTTTTTGGATTTTATAGACAGCTTCAAAGGCTTTGTCCTCTGATACGATGGTCACAACACCCGTGTCCGCAAAACCAATCTTCTTAAAGGATCCTAAGATCTGGGTTTTCAATTCAGAATCTT
Organism: Leptospira ognonensis; assembly: GCF_004770745.1. Taxonomy (GTDB): domain Bacteria; phylum Spirochaetota; class Leptospiria; order Leptospirales; family Leptospiraceae; genus Leptospira_A; species Leptospira_A ognonensis. Next base: position 16,199 of record NZ_RQGD01000001.1, read on the forward strand.
CATAACTGGATTGGCCAGTCGCCGCTGCACTCGTAAGCATTGTTTTTACGATCGGCATATTGGAAAGATCCGTTGCGGAGAGAACTAAATCTTCCTTGGGATGGGCTATGACGACACCAGAACCATTCACAAGAAAAGTTGTTTCAATGCCTTTCTTTTCGAAAGCACCTATGATCTTCTCTAACTTAATGATCATAATCAGAATGTTATCTAATTCACCATTCTCGGCTGCAGGAAGTGCTATGGCAAAGGAGGGTTCTTGAAAACCGGGACTTGAGTTTATGAGTACCGATTGTCCGGTGAAGGCGTCAGAAAAGGCATCTTTATTGCGAAGGATGACGTTGTGAAAATCTTCTTCTGTTAGAGAGGTTAATTTCAACTCTTCTTCATTAAAAATTTCTCTCTTATTTACGAGAACATCTCCTTTCTTCTCATAGATACCCAGATATATAAATTCTTTATCTGCATCTAAAAAAGTTTTTAAGAGTTTATTTTTTTGATCCTCAGGTATGCCTTGCGAAGTAAGTGTAACTGCGATTTGTTTACCACGTTCCACGGCATTAATCACATCCGAACGAACCTTGGACCCAATTATTTCCGCCATACGCAGGTTACTATCACGTAATTGCAATTCAGAAGTATTTAAGAAAAATTTCGAAGCAAAAAAAATGATCGTGGAGACTGTTAGAATGAATAGAATGGAAATGACACCCATCATTTTGAGCTGGATAGAAAATTTTGTCGAACTCGTTACCGTTTTTTCTATCATGTCAGTGGAAATCGCTTGGGATTCCGACACAGCATTCTCTTTATCTAATTTAGAAGCAGCGATTTTCTCTTCTTGAATTTCTGGTGTTTTAAGTTCAACAGTTTCCGTCGAAACCACATCCAAGGGCGCTTCTTCGATGGGTTTGGCAACAGGTAGGGAAACATTTGGTTCCGCCATCATTTCGCTATGTGCCGGAACAGGAATCGAGATAGGAGTTATGTTCTTAATCTTTGGTGGATTTAAATTGATAATCTTAATCGGAGGAAAACTAGCATAAGAAAGACTTGAACTAGATATTTCTTTTTTTTGATTTTTAGAAAAATCATTAAGTGCTAAATAAGATTCCCCTACTAATCCAAATTGTTTGGCAACCTGCTCCCATAACTGATGTTCGGAGTGAATTAAAAATATTTTGGCAAATTCTAAGCGAGCATGGCTTTCTGCTTCGATTGATGTAAGAATTGTTAGGTTAGCCTGAGGAAGAGCGGTCTTCCAAGCCTCACAAATTTCTTTGTAAGTAGAAAGTTCTCTGGTTGCATAAAATGGAAACTCAATATGGCTGACTGTATTTGGAATCCCCCAAAGCGGACTTCCGAAACGAAACTCTTTTCCCTTAGGTGTATTGCGTGTTTGTAAAAAACAGTAAAGTCCAGTTTGCCAATCCCATGTCTCTAGACTTTGGGGTGACATATCCCAAACAAGAAATCGAATTTTCGATTCAGAAAGAAAGGGTATCTCGGGAGAAATTTCTAGCATACTATTTATAATATCGACTATTTTCTGTATATTATCCATTGGATTTCTTGATGAAAATACTGACACTCAATTGCAACGGAATTAGATCAGCCCTGTCCAAAGGCCTTCTCGATATAATTCGTAATGAAAATCCTGACATGATTGCCTTCCAAGAAACGAAAGCTCCGGAAACGGAAATCCGAAAGAGTTTCTGGAAAGACCTCGGCTACGAAGCCTTTGTCTGCCTCGCCGAAAAGCCAGGTTATAGTGGTGTCTGCACCTTTACAAAAATAAAACCTCTTAAGACAACAATCGGTTATGGTTCTGGGATTTTTCTTTCGGAAGGGAGATCCATACTATTAGAGTTTTCCAATTTTTACTTTTGGAATTTATATTTCCCTTCCGGCACAACAGGAGAAATCCGCCAAAAGGTAAAATACGAATTCCTAGACGAAGTTACGAGGCTAACTGCCGCGCTTCAAAAAAAGAAAAAACCACTGGTTCTTGTGGGAGATGTGAACATTGCCCATACAGAAAGGGACATCCACAATCCGAAAGCAAATGTGAAAAATAGTGGCTTTCTACCAGAGGAACGTAAATGGATGAGCGATTACTTTCAGGGGGGGCTAGTTGATCTTTACCGCTATTTACACCCTGATAAAATAGATAGCTATAGTTGGTGGACTTACCGAGCGGGAGCCCGCGCCAAAAATAAAGGATGGCGGATTGATTACATACTGGGTTCCGAAGCCTTAAAAAATGCGGCAGAAACAGCAAAGATCATCTCCGAGCCTGTGGTCTCAGACCATGCGGCTGTGGTTGTTGAACTCCAAATCTCTTGACATGATTTGCCAAACAAGCTTCCATCAAACAATGTTACGCAGTTTTTCTCTCTTTATCACACTCCTTTCCTTCCATCATTGTTCTGTGCTAGGCGTTTTACAAGATCGGATTCCAAAACCAGAATTTACTTTTGAATCCTTGAGCATCAAAGAAATTACCTTAACCGATATCACTCTCAAAATGGAAACGACTCTTGAAAATCCTTATCCTGTCGGATTGCCAAAATCGCTACTCAATATGGATCTAAAAATCGAAGGGACAAAACTCACGCACATCTCCACAGACTTGGGGGAAATTCAGGCCAAGGCGACCAAATCCCTTCCTTTTGAATTAAAAATAAAATATTCAGATCTTGTAAAAATTTACCAAAGCATTCCCGGAAAAGCACTCCTTGTCGTGGGACTCGATGGGAATGTGAAAGTTCCATTGCCCGCCTCACTCGCATCAGTTGGACAGGACTCGATCAGTTTTCCCTTCCAAAAAGAAAGAGAAATTCCTGCCGTTCTTCCTAGCGTCGAAATTCAAAATTTTGTGATCAAGATGCCCACAAAAGAAGAAATTGTCTCGCAGTCAAATACGACGGCGGTTGCAAATGCAGCTTTCAACTACCTTGATAGCCTTCTCTCAAAAAAAGCCAAAAAACAAAGTGCTCAGTCTGCTGTTAGCGCTGGACTTTCCGATCTTAAGATCAATTTGAATACAGATTTTGATTTAAAATTTCAGAATAAAGCAGCCTCTGAACTACTGTTTCAAGGTTTGAATTATGATCTCAAACTAGGCGGAGAAAATTTCTTGAAGGGTACACCCAAAGAAATCATCAACAACGGAAAAGAATCGATCGTCAAAGTAAGCACCGCTTTCCCTCTCACCCAAATCAGCCAAGGGCTCTATAAAACGATACAGACAAAAACAGCAGCCTTTGATTTAGGAGGAAGCTCTGGTATGAAAGTTCCCGGTCTAGAGGAAGGGATCAATTTTCAGTATAACAAAGCAGGTAAATTTAGCTGGTAAGAACCAGCTATTTTTTCTTCTGTAACATTTGTTTTACTTCGTCTCTAGACTTTACTGGATAGAGACGGATTTGATAGTTTATGATAAATTTTAAAATTCCAGGCATACCATCTTTGGTAAGGTGTTCATAATTGAAACGGGATGCGTCGTTTTGGATCACCTTTGCGATGTCATTGATTCTCGGAACACGCCGATCAAAAGCAATCGTTTCTAATTTTCCCGTATTCGCATTGAGGCCAACAACAACATAGCCATCATCGATAAAGTTAATGAGATCGAACTTCCTCAATTCTTCGCGTGCAAGTTCATCAGCACCTGGATCGGGCTTACGAATGATCTTATCCGTGTACCGAATCTGTCTTACCATATAACTATCGGAAGACATATAGACGCGAAAAAGTTCTGTTGGCATTTCTGATTTCTTTTGAAAGAAAGGAATCTCATTCGCATTGTTTTGAACAACTTCACCCTTTTCGTTCAATATCACTTCACCATCACCTCCCGGAGGTGGCAGCAATTCACCGATGGGAGTTTCGTTTCGTGAATTTGCATCATCACTGGAACGAGTGGTTCGACAGGAAGCGAGGAGAGACAATAAAATTACAATGACAAGGAGACGGATCTGCATTTGAAATGACTCTTTAGCAAGTCTCGGTCCTTGGCAAGAAAATTTAAGTAATGAGGTAATTAGAAAGTAATGTGGCAAGTCCTAGAAAAAAGAAAAATCCACAGACATCGGTCATGGCGGTTACAAAGATAGAGGATGCAATGGCCGGATCAATATGGATGGCACGGAGCAAAATCGGAACCAGGGAGCCTGTCAGAGAGGCAACTAACATATTCACAAGCATCGCACTTCCCACGACGAGTCCTAGTACCATATTTCCTTTTACTAAATAAATCATGACACCAGTGATGGATCCGAGTACGACTCCGTTGATGCATCCAATCACGAATTCTTTATGAACGGCTTCCCACCAGTTGGAAAAACTTAGATCTCCAGTAGCTATATTTCGAATTACAACTGTTACCGATTGTGTTCCCGCATTTCCACCAAGCCCAGCGACAATCGGCATGAGCGTTGCAAGCACAACAATTCGCGAAATCGTATCTTCAAAATAGGCCACAACAGTTGAGGATAAGAAAGCAGTTAAGAGGTTAACATTGAGCCAGATGATTCTTCGTTTCACCGACTGGAAGATGGGAGTCGCCAGTCTTTCGTCCTCAGAGACCCCCGCCATTCTTAAGATGTCTTCGGATGCTTCTTCTTCTACAATTTCTAGAACATCATCAAGCGTAATCCTTCCGATGATCCGTCCTAAATCATCCACGACAGCCGCGCTAACAAGATCGTACTTTTTAAAGTTTAACGCAACTTCCTCTTGGTCCGTATCGTAATGAAAGGAATAGACGGAAAAATTTGTAATTTTAGAAATTTTCGTGTTAATTGGAGTAAGAAACAGATCTTTCAATGGGATGAAACCCTTTAGGATTTCATCCTCGTCTGTCACATAGATTTGATAGATATCCTCTATCTCTTTGGCTTTTTTACGAACATTGATGATACCCTTGCGAACATTATCCGTAAGCATGGCCGTCGCAAAATCTTTGGACATGAGGCGACCAGCTGTCGATTCCCGAAAGCCTAACTGAGATCTAATTTCAAAGGAATCTCTTTTACTGAGTTTGGATAATACACTATTCCGCTTATTTTCTGTTAGGTAAGAAAGTAAATACGTCGTATCATCTGTTTCTAAAAATTCAAAAGTTTTTGAGATTTCGTCGATGGATAGTTCTTCCAAAAAAGTTGAGAGCATATCATCATGCATTTTGATGAGTGTATAGGCTTGTTCTTCGAAAGGAAGCAATCGAAACAGATACAGTGCTTCATCCGAATCCAACTCATGCAGAACGGTGGCAATATCTGCCGGGTGAGCACCTTCGAGGATTGATTTGAGGTAGTTCTCTCGGGTGTCTTGGATGGCACTCCGAATCTCATCAAGGAAGCCATCAAAAGCCTCGTTGTCTTTATCAATTTTGATACGAAAGAGGGTCTCTTTGCTAATATCTTCTTCCATGGACCGCCTCCCTCACAAAATTTGCAATTGACGATTATGTCACAAACTACATGTCTATGTATATGTCCAAATATACTTTGATTTCAAGAACTAGTTTTTTTCTCATCCTTGTTTTTTTTCAATGCGTGCTATTCGAGCCAAAATTGAAGACCGTGCCGGATGCCTATGTTCGTGAGGAAGTCATGAATGAGGAACAGAAAAACGCAGTGAAGGTTTTAAAACAAAAAATTGTCGCACTAAATACGGAAATCACTGCATTAAAAAAAGTGAGTGAGGTCAATGCACAGACACTCAAAATCGCCAGAGCGAAGATTATCCGTCACGCGGCCACTCGGGATCTCCTTTCTGAAAAGGAAAAACTTTCACTCATTAAAGACGATAGTGTAAACGCAAAACGTTACTTAGACGAATCACAAACTGCCGATTTAGAAAAGGCAAAAGAAGAAACTCGCCTACAGGCCTGGACACAGAAGCAAACAGAAGATACTGCATTCCTTCAGATGAAGGAAGCCACTCAATCAGAACTCATTGCCGAATTGGAATTAGTACGAGCAGAAATCGCTGTAAAATACCAAGAGTTTCAAGGCAAAACTTCTAAGGATCCAGACTTCGTTGAAAAACAGAAATACGATCTACAATACAATACGAGAAAGGCCGAGACCCGAAAGAAAACAGCTGATTGGGAACGTATCAAAAATAATGCCACGAAATTACCTAAAGTGAATCTAGAAGACACTTACTTAGACGAAACAAAATAAATATGAAACGAATCAAACTTACGATTATCCTTTTACTGCCTACCGTCTTGTTTGCGGATTGGGTTTATTTTCCCATTGAATACAACCAACTTTATAAAGAAAAGTATGCTCTGGAATTGCAGCTGCAAGATTTGAAACGACAATACCAGAATGATCTTTCTAAACTTGAAGATGAAAATAAGCGCATAGGCTCTCAAATTCAAAATCTTTCGGAAGACTTAGAACTTGAAAAAAGAAATCGCAAAGACGATAAAGATAATTATGCAGATAAGATTCGCGATTATGAAATGCGACTCCGTGGATTGGAAAAAAAAGGAACCGAAAAAGAGAAAGATATTTTAGAAGATGCACGTCGTAGAGAGGACAAAGATCGTAAAGAAATAGATGCATTAAGAAAAAAACTTGAAGAACAAGAGAAACATTGCCTTCAAAATGAACAAAAACTTCGCGAAAGTTATGATGGAAAGATTGCAGATCTAAATGAAAGGATACGCAACCTAGAGAATGAAATTTCCAATCTGAAGCAGATGAATAAAAATCAAAAACGCGAATTGGAAAGACTTTCGGACCAAGCTAAGGAGCTCGAAGAAAAGCTTTCAAAAGAAATCCTAAGCGGAGAAATACGAGTCAAACGATTCCATAATAAATTGATCATCAATATAGATGACCGCCTTTCCTTTGATAGTGGGTCGGCTGAACTAAAACCGGCCATTCTCCCTGCGATAGACAAAATCAAAGAAATCCTCGCCTCATATCCAGAAAATTATATTTCTGTGGAAGGACATACGGATAATGTGCCGATCAAAACCAAGTTCCGAAACAATTGGCAATTGTCTACAGAACGTGCACTTGCGGTACTTGAACACCTTCTTTCCAATAAAAATCTCAACCCAAAAAATTTTTCAGCTGCTGGTTATAGCGAATACCAACCGATCGTTCCGAATACATCGAAGGAAAATAAAGGCTTAAATCGCAGAGTGGATATCGTTGTCATACCTCGAGCTGTGAGCACAACGTCAGGCACAGAACCATGAGCGAAGCCTTCGAACTCCATAACGCAAAGGACAGAAAAAGAAAAAAACTTCTCCTCTTTCTTGCAATCTCGGGTTTTCTCTCTGTTCTCATCTTTGTCATAGAATGGATTGGATCCGAAGAATCTGGCAGTTTGGCACTTTTTGCGGATGCGGGGCATATCGCCACAGACATCTTTGCACATCTCATTTCTTTTCTTGCCATTGTTTTTTCAGCAAAAAAATCCAATGAAAAATTTCCATTTGGGTATCATCGAATTGAAGTGTTGGCTGCCCTCGCCAACAGTTTGTTACTTGTTGGCATTGCGCTTTTTATTTTATGGGAAAGTTATTTGAGAATGCTCGGTTCTGATCCCATACATGTAGAAACCATGCTCAAATATTCGCTCGCGGGTCTTGTCATCAATCTAATCTCCGTAGGCCTCCTCTTTGGCGTGAGTAAAGAAAGTTTGAATTTGAGATCAACCTACCTTCATGTTTTGAGCGACTTATTGGGGACAATTGCTGTTGTTGTCGGTGCCATTGTGATTCACAATACGAATCTTTTCATGATTGATAGTATCCTTAGCATTCTGATTGGACTTTTTATCTTACGTTCTTCCTACGCAATCTTAAAAGAAAGCATTGAGATTTTACTCGAAGCATTTCCACACGATTTTGATTCCGAACACTTTCTTGGCCACATCAAAGGCTTTACTGAGATTCAGTCCATCAACTCCTTTAAGGTTAGGAAATTGACCTCCGGTGTCTTCACCATTGAGATACAATTGGTTGTGAACGAGAAAACAGACCGTGATGCGCTGACTTTTGAGATTCATAAAATTGCGAAATCTCATTTTGGCATTCCGTATATCTTTGTAGAAGTGCTTTCTGAAAAAACGTTTGCATCGATTTCGAAACTTTCTCTATTAGAAAAGGAAGATCCTCATTTACACCATGGCCATAGCCATGGGCATCACCATCACTGATCCTTTATTTTTCTAGATTTTCTATGTATGAGAAATTTTGTAAAAAGATCTTCCCATAAAAATATCGCCAGATCAGGATCTCTGGTTGGCAAAGAGGTAACATCATTTAGTTGGAAGTAGACAGCAAGCTCAGACAGTAAAGAATCAATCGGAAAAGGAAATGCCTCTTCCAATACTTGAAGATAATTTTTTGCCACTAAGTCCTTGGCGGTCGTATCCCGCCATTTTCTGAGTGCTGTCCACTTCTCCTCTAACGGTGGATGTTTTATAAAAGCGCGCAGTCCTTCTACATAACCTAAAAGCAATGAGACTAGACTAAAAAGCTCTTTTAGGCGAAGTTCGATACCTAGCTTGCTGTAATCTTCACAAACAAGATCCTGTTTCTTTAAAGGCAAATCAACCGCCGATATTTTATTATGTGAAACAAAATGTAAAAAGGGTGTGATGATGGACTCTCTTTTTAAGTGGTTTGCAGATAATTCCAAGTCAATGAAATACACTTCATATTTATGATTTCTAGGTACTACCCAAAGAACGCCATTAGCGCTGCCTCCATTTGTGATAAAAGATTTTGTACCGTTTAATTTGAAATCTTTTCCTAAATTCGATTTTAACTTCTTAAGAGTGCCCTCCCATCCGGGTTCAGAAACTCCTGTCGCTAATATGTAGTTACCTCGAATCACTTTCTCTTTTAATTCAAGAGCCTTCTCCGTATCCGAATGCAAAAGTATTCCGACAGCCACATTGACTTCTACCATAAGTGCCAGAGCCAAATTCATTCCTCTGGGATAACTCGCGATCTCCTGCAAATCTATCTGAAATTTTAAATATCTACTTGGGTTTTCCGCTAACTCGTCTGCTTGCGGAAAAATATGATTGGCACATAACTTTGGTTTCAGGAAATGATAAAGACTTCCATCTTCAAAAGTTGAATCCTGATCTTGAAAATAGGAAAGGAGTGAATCTTGTATCTCTTTCACTTTTTTTTCTTTTTGGCGGTTGCTTTCTGATCCAAAACTTTTTCCTCTGCCAAAATTTTCTTTAGATACTGACCTGTAAAAGAATCCTTTACTTCAGCTACTTCTTCTGGAGTTCCTTTGGCGATGACCCTACCACCTCCATCTCCACCTTCGGGACCTATGTCTATGAGATAGTCCGCGGCCTTAATAACATCTAAGTTATGTTCAATGATGACCATTGAATTTCCTTTTTCTACCAAGACCTGTAATACTTGTAATAATTTTTCAATATCGTCGAAATGAAGGCCTGTGGTAGGTTCATCCAAAATGTATAAAGTTTTTCCTGTAGGACGTTTCGAAAGTTCAGTCGAGAGTTTGATCCTTTGTGCCTCACCGCCCGAAAATGTCGTTGCCGCCTGTCCAAGTTTGATATAACCAAGTCCTACATCCATAAGTGTTTCTAGCTTTCGCTTGAGAGAAGGTATCATTTCGAAAAACACGACTGCTTCCTCGACTGTCATCGCCAAAACATCTGAAATATTTTTACCTTTGTATTTTACTTCGAGCGTCTCTCGATTGTATCTTTTGCCTTTACAAACTTCGCATTCTACATAGATGTCTGGTAAAAAGTGCATTTCAATCTTTAATATCCCGTCACCTTCACATTTCTCACACCTACCACCAGCCACATTAAAACTAAATCTACCAGGTCCATAGCCTCTAACCTTGGCATCTTCCAATCCGCTAAAAAGATCTCTTACGAAGGTAAACAAACCAGTGTATGTTGCAGGATTCGAACGTGGGGTCCTACCGATAGCTGATTGGTCGATATTGATCACTTTATCTAAATGTTCCTTTCCCAATATCTTCTTGTGTTTTCCAGGAATGAGCTTGGAACCTTGGATGGAATTTGCCAGTTCTTTGTATAAGATTTCGTTGATGAGCGTTGATTTCCCAGAACCAGATACACCTGTGATGACAGTCATGGTCCCAAGTGGAAGAGTCACATCCACGTTCTTTAGATTGTTATGCGTAGCTCCAATAATTTGTAAGTTTTTCCCGTTCCCGGCTCTTCGCGTTTCTGGCATAAAGATTCGCTTTGCTCCAGAGAGATATTTCCCTGTCACAGACTTCGGATTTTTTTTAATTTCGGTGGGAGTGCCAAAAGCAACGATTTCGCCGCCATGAACCCCAGCTCCTGGGCCCATATCGATGATATAATCAGCCTCTTCCATTGTTTCTTTATCATGTTCGACAACAAGCACCGTGTTTCCTAGATTGCGAAGTCCTTTGAGTGTCGTGACGAGTTTCGAATTGTCTCTTTGGTGGAGACCAATCGAAGGTTCATCTAATATGTACAGGACTCCCATCAAACGAGATCCAATTTGCGTAGCCAGGCGTATCCGCTGCATTTCACCTCCTGAAAGAGTACCAGCAGACCTACTTAGATTCAAATAACCAACCCCTACATCATTTAGAAAATTTAATCTTTGTAATATTTCCTTGAGAATGGGCTTACTGATGATCTCATCTGCTCCGGTCCATTTGGAGGACTTTGTAAAATCAAGGGCTTTTGAAATGCTGTAACCTGTATATTCATCAATCCCAATCTGGTTTACCTTGACTGCGAGAGCTTCTGGTCTCAATCTTTTTCCCTTACAAACATCACAATCGTGATTGGTCATAAAAGTTTCGTACCATTGCCGCATGGAATCCGATTTGGTTTCCTTATAACGTCTTTTAAGATTGGGAATCACACCTTCAAAATTTTTAGAGAACTCATAATGAGAATTGGCACCACGAAAGTCATAATCAATCTGTATTGACTCGTCTCCATGCAAGATCACATCTTTAATTTTTCTTGGTAAATCTTTCCACGGAGTGTTTAGATTGAATTTTAATTTCTTAGAGATAGCGGTGACCGTTGCCATATACCAATAACTATTTGATTTAGCACCTCCCCACGCTTCGATGCAACCATCAGCAAGGGAACTTTCTTCATCACTTACAAATAAATTTTCGTCAAACTCGAGTATGGCGCCGAGTCCATCGCAGTTTTCGCAAGCGCCAAAGGGTGAGTTAAAAGAAAACAATCTTGGAGTGAGTTCGGGAATTGATACGTTATCACACTTAGGACAGGACAATTTTTGAGAATAGAGATGATCTTTTTCTCCGTCTTCAACGATAAGAATCCCCTCACCTGTTTTCAGTGCAGTTTCCACCGAATCGGCAAGTCTCGATTGAATTCCACTTTTCATCACGATGCGATCGACGACTATATCGATGTTTGCTTTAAAATTTTTCTTTAAGGGGATCTCATCTTCAAGGGAGTAAATCTCTCCATTGACTCGAACTCTGTTGAAACCTTCTTTTTTATATCTTTCGAGTACTTCTTTATGTTCTCCCTTTTTGCCTTGGATGACGGGAGCCAAAATCTGAAGCTTTGTGCCTTCGGGAAATAAGTGAATGCGATCCGTGATTTGGTCTACTGAAAGAGATGTAATCGCTGTCCCGCATTTTGGACAATGCGGTTTACCAACTCTTGCATATAATAGTCGCAAATAATCATAAATTTCCGTTACGGTTCCGACCGTTGAACGAGGGTTTCTGTGAGTTGTTTTCTGTTCTATCGAAATCGCTGGAGATAACCCTTCAATCAGGTCTACCTCAGGCTTTTCCATTTGTCCAAGAAACTGTCTCGCATAACTTGATAAAGATTCTACATAGCGGCGTTGCCCTTCTGCGTAAATCGTATCGAATGCCAGGCTTGATTTCCCGGAACCCGAAAGTCCTGTTATCACAACCAGTTTATCTCTGGGTATGTCTATATTGATATTCTTGAGATTATGCTCACGGGCGCCGCGAATGCGAATGAAAGATTCCACAACTTACACGATGTTTTCCTCTTTCATTCTGAAAAGAATTTTAAGAGATGGGAAAGAGAGGATCTTACCTTTGTTGCGCATTCTATTTCAGATCATTTTTTTACCATTTCGCCTCCTATACTATTTTTACCTACGTCTAAGGGCAGTTTCCCTTCGAAAAAAAACGATTTTGCACTGGGAATTTCCCTCCTATTTCGAAACATCCAATAAATCCTTTCTTGTTAGAAAGTTCCAAGGAAAGGCGGGCTCTGTGAGTCGGCTCGAGTTTCTTTTGAGCCTTCGCGCATTGCGAAAACCAACGCCGTTGCGGGTAGTAAAGATCTACCTCCCACCTCTCGAATGGTCTTTGGGAGATGTATGGGAAGTAGCAGAAGAACTTAAAATCTTAAGAAAAGTGCACCGGTTAGAAATCCACGGTTTCGCCAAAGAAGGTAGCCTTGGCACTCTCCTCCTCCTCTCGACTTGTTCTGAGGTTTTTGTCAATCGAGATGCCGAATTCCAAGTGATGTTACCTTCCGCAGAACCAACCTTTTACGGAGGATTTCTAAAGCATTGGGGTGTCGAGGTAGAATCCTATGCGAGTGGGCCTTTCAAATCCTTTGCGGAAAGTTTTACTCGTACAAGTTTCACAAAGGAAGCGAGATCCAATATTCAGTCTCTCATAGATGCCTTGCAGACACAAATTTTGGATGCCTTAATCGGGGAACGCGGGATCAAAAAAGATTTTTTTTACTCACCCATTTTGACTAGTAAAAAGTTGATCGAAGCCGGATTTGCAAAATCGGAAATGACCGAAGATGAGTTTTTCAGCAAGGACGATGCCAGTGCTGAACCAGATGCCATCGAACTTTTTGAAAAACGAAGAGAGTTTCGTATTTTTTCAAAACGAAGACCGCTAATTTCCATTGTTCCGTTAGCTGGCGGTATCAGTGGAGGAAAATATGCTGGCAAAGATAGAGAGATGGGTAGCATTGAAGCTTATGCCAACATCGCACTTTTAAAAGAAATTAGCGAAGATAAATCAGTGAAGGCTGTCATCTTAGAAATCAACTCACCTGGTGGATCCGCATTTCACTCAGAACTGCTCTACCAAGAAATTAAAAAATTAAGGGAAGTTAAACCTGTCTTAGCTTTTTTTAAAGATACCGCAGCAAGCGGTGGTTACTACATCGGTTCCGCAGCTGAATCGATTACAGCACTCCCGATCTGCATCACAGGCTCTATCGGTGCGGTTATGATACGGGCTAATTTAAAAAAATTATATACCAAAGCGAAACTCACAAAAGAAAACATTGGTTTCTATCCTTTCCGAGATATCCTTTCTGAATACACACCCTTAAAAAAGGAATCGATCAAATATCTAACCAGTGAAATCAAACGGGTAGAAGGTCAATTTTACGAGCGCGTAAAAGAAGGCAGAAACATGACAGACTCGGATCTTAAGTTACTCGGCAGCGGACGGGTCTATTTGCCAAGTACGGAAACGAAGGTCGTAGATAAAATAGGTGGACTGCTGGATACGATCGATCTTTTACAGAGTCGTTTCCCCAAGGATCGTTTTCTCTTTAGCTATGAATTGCCAGAATATAATTTTCGTTCTGAAATTCCACTTCTGGGGCGATTTGCAAAGGTACAGATTCCCGAACCGATGCGGCAAATTTTAGATTTATTGGAACTGGATTGGTCGGGAAAAATCCTCTATCTTCTACCTTTCCAGATTTCAAAATAAAGTCAATTTTTGCTCTCTGCCTTGGACAGTCTGTTCATGAGCGCCTCAAAATCTTCATCTGCTATTGGCTCCTGACAATAGCAGAAAGTTCTCCCTGCTTTGTCTGCATCAGTGAAAAAAGAATATAAAAACTTCATATACTCTCTATTATTTGCAACATTCTTATCGAAACTTCTTTTCGAATCAATGTGAAATCCGATAAAAGCCGAAACATCGTCATTTTGTTTCACTTCCCAAAGGGATCGAAACTCCTTTTCGTTTAAGACCATGACCTTTGCCTCCGGAGAATAGTGGCGATACTTCGTACCTGGGCTTCTCACGACTTTTTCTGTTTGTAGATCCGAAACGTCAGTTAACATGGGTAATACGCCAGCTAAATCCTTCTTCGAGATCTGACCTGGTCTCAATAGTATTGGAATCTCACGGGATAAATCGACCACAGTTGATTCGATTCCTATCACAGGTTCTGTAGATTGTAAAATTCCATCCACTTTGCCCATAAAATAAGTGATTACGTCGCTCTCTCTCGTATAGGAAGGCTTCCCTGAGGGGTTGGCAGAGGGCGCAGAGATCGGAACACCCGCGGCTCTAATTAGATCTAGGCATCCTGTGTGAGAAGGGATGCGAACAGCTAATGTATCCAATCCCAAAGTAAAAATGGATTCTGATTTTTTACGCAAAACAAGTGTCAGTGGACCTGGCGAAAAGTGATTCAGTAAGCGGATGGCGACATCCGACAGAAAACAATACTCCTCAATTTGTTCCAAAGAATCAAAATGAGCAATGAGTGGATTGTCTAAGGGGCGATTTTTTATCTGATAGATTCTTCTGCAGGCTTCGAAATTGGTGCTATCGGCTCCAATTCCATACACAGTCTCGGTTGGAAAGACGACAATCCCACCCTTTGCAAGGATACGACCAAGAATGGCAGTATCATCCGTAACAAGGGTGGAGTCCATAAAAACGTTAGAGCTGTTTTTTAGACGTTTTGTCTTTTGTTTTGGAGAGTTTCACTGGTTCATCTACAGGAGGTTTCGGAGTCGGATTCATCATTTCATTGAGTTCCTCTTCGGATACTTTTGCAACTGGCGGAACTTTGCCCTGTACAAGAAGGCTTAAGTAATCATTGATCTCTGGATCATTATCTGTAACAAGTTGCCAAAAAGAAAAACCGCCTAAATCATATTTGCGCAGTAGGTTCATTTTTTCTTCAAAAGCCTTTCGGTTCATGTAAAATGCTACACGGTCGCAACCACCACTCGAATACCATAATGATGGGTCTTCGTAGGCTCTGTTTTTATGTATGTCGCTGAACTTGGAAAGATTTCTCCAATTCGCAACTTTGTTTTCTTGCGCAATGATTTGATTGATATCCGTTGGTTGGTGTTTTTTATGGGCACCTGCGCGTATCCTTTGAGCGTCAGAATGATAGACTGCTTTTGCGGAGGCTTTGCAATTGAGTGCCCAGTCATAACCATAAGTAGGAATCGCCATATAAAGCTTCGCCGTCGGAACTCTTTTTTTAGCATACGCGATGATATCTTTGAGCCACACATTAGGTGCTTGAGGTCCAGGTCCTGGATTATGATATTTTCTTGGGTGCAGTTCGTACGCCATGATTTTTACTCGATCGGCATGTTTGGCTAAAAATGCATAATCATGAGTCGTCGGTCCTCTCCAATTTTCCCTAAAATCCAGAACAATCGGTTTTGATAAGCCACGACATGCAAGTTCTTTCCCTTTTTTTTCACTTGGAGTTTTTGGGTGCACGGCCACAGAAATCAGTCTACCTTTCTTGTGAATTTCCTTAGCAAGAAGCGCAAAAAATTCTTCAAATTTTTCTTTTTTATCGCAGCTCATGCCTTCATAATCGATGTCAATTCCATCATAACCGTAAGTCATCACTTCATTCACGATGATTTGGATGTGTTTGTCACGGATGTCAGTCCTGCCTCCCATCCCGATATCCTCTTGGATTTTTTCTTTGGGATTTTCCCAGCGAAAGATGGTCGGGATGATTTTTACCTTTGGATTGAGAGCCCGAAGCTCGGCTACTCGTTCTTTTCTTGCTGTTTGCGACCAAGTAGAGATCAGTTCGCCGTTGTTAGAGAGCCCGCCACGCAACGTGTAGATGAAAGGATGGATTTCATTATAGAGATGAACGGTTTTTTTCATCGCCGTCCAGTCAGTGGACCAGGCGGAGGCACGAAAGGAAACGGCCTCATCGGCTACAAATTCCGGTGCTGCGATCGAATCTTCCATCACAGATTTGGCTTCTTCCTTCGGAGAAGTCTCCTCTGTTTTTTCAGGAATTTTCATTTCAGGTGTTTCTGAGGTGACTGCTTCTACCGTTTGTCCAACGGAAGAGGAAACATTTTTTAAGGAAACGACTTCACCGTCTTTTCCCATAAGATTCATTCCTAAATAAAAGGAAAATGCAGACAAAAAAACCCAGGAGGCAAAGAGAAAGGTATACTTTGTACCCGCAGATAGACTCTTTTTGGGACTTGGGGTTGAATTTGGATCAGGTTGTATTTCGGACATAAATTTGTTCTTACTTATTCTATCGTGTATTTAAAAAAAAGAGTAGAGAAGAAAATCAATCTACAGTTTCAATCTTTGTGTATCCATGTTTTTTAATTCGTCTTTCCCTCCTAGTCTAAAAAATAATACCAAACTTTGACATAAAAATAACATATGAATCACTTAAACCAAAAACCGGTCATCTTGTATGCAGTTCTTTTAAGCCTATTTCTTACCTTTCTGCTCATGGCAGAACTTACCGGTAGTAAATTATTTTCTGCCTTTGGCTTCACTATGACGATGGGTGTGATTCCCTTTCCTATCACCTTCATCATCACAGATCTGTTAAATGAATATTTTGGAAGAAAAGTTGTTAGAGCGACCACACTTCTCGGTATGCTCATGATCGCCCTTGCCTATGTCTTGATCGTCATTGACATACAAATCCCCGCAGGTCCAAACTCACCCATTGACGATCATTCCTTCAATACGGTTTTTGCAAATTCAGGACTTGTGATTATAGGCTCCATCATAGCGTATCTGATTGGGCAATTCATCGACATACAAGTGTTTCACTACCTCCGCAAGAAAACCGCTGGCAAACATATTTGGTTACGAGCGACTGGCTCGACCATTTTATCGCAATTGATTGATTCCTATGTTGTTATTTTCATTGTATTGTGGAGCTCACACACTCCAAGCTCGATGGTCGAAATTTCAAATACCAATTTCCTTTACAAACTAGCCGTCGCGATTCTGATCACTCCTCTTCTCTATGCCGTCCACATTTATATTGATAGATACTTGGGAGAAAATCTAAAGTCAGAAATGATGAAAACAGCCATGGAAGAAAAAGGTCTCGAACCAACGATTCAAGCAGGTTAAAATGGAAAAGCCGAGAAAAGCCGATTTAATCAGCATCTTAGGTTCTCAATTTGTAAATATGGGACACAGGGGAATCAGAGGTCTTGCCCCTGAAAATACGTTAGCCTCCTTTCGAATGGCACATTCTGCCACACGTTTTTTTGAACTCGATACCATGTTATGTGGAACGGGTGAACTAGTCGTCATTCACGATGAAACCATTGATAGGACCACCACTGGCAAAGGACAAGTCTCAGAACTCTCCCTGACCGAAATTCAAAGCTTTGATGCAGGGTCTTTTTTTTCCAAAAACTTTCAAAAGGAAAAAATACCCACATTACGAGAAGTCTTCACGGAACTGCCCGAAAACTCCTTCTTTGATGTTGAAGTCAAGTCCTTCGGTTTTGAAGCGGATAGGCTCAGATTGGCAAAGGCTTTAGTCGCTCTGATCGATGAATTACAGATGGAATCTCGAGTTTTTATCTCTTCCTTTGACGCCTATCTTTTGCAGAAAGTTAAATTAGAGAATCCTAAACTGTTACGTGGTCAGTTGTTAGATATGACTTGGGATAAAAAGGAATGGAATTTATCGCAGCCCGACCTTATTTTACCAAACTTTAAATCAATCACAAAACACTGGTTGGATGACCTAAAAGCCAATCAGTATCTCATTATCCCCTACACAGTCAATGAGGAGAAGGATTGGGAGCATTTGATAAAACTCGGAGTGGACGGCCTCATTACAGACCGTCCAGATTTATTAAAAAAATACTTAGAAAATGTTTCCCCTTAAAAGGAGACTCCACCAGAAAAAACAAGTTCTAAAAATCCAAAGTTTTGAGAAGCGCGATTCGAGCCACCCGATGTGTAGATATCAAATAGATCGATATAGCCACCTTTTCCACCTAACTCTATGAAGTAGGTTCTTGTAAAATCATAGCGAGTAGCAACATAGCCTGACACGCCATAACCGGAAAGGTGGAAGTTATTGTTCTGTCCTTTTCCCATAACACGGACGTCACTCCGACAAACAACGGCGCCACCTCCAATAGATGATAACAAGCTGATCCCACTCTGCCCGTCGGAGGCAGTCCATAAAGGCGTAGCCCATCCCAAATCAGCAAAAAGAAAATTCAGACCGTCTGTATGCTCAAATTTTAAAATATCGGGTGTCAATGCTATCGTTTGCTCACCGCCATGGTAGCCAGCCATCTCTTGGAGATGGTTCGGAAATAAATAAATAAAAACAAGCGCTTCGACAGAAGGTGCCAGAAGATTTTTTTGCAATACCAAAGGATCAATGTAGCCAGAGTAGTTTACTGTTTGGCCTTGGGTAACAACGTACTTCATGTGATCTTGGCCAAAATTTACAAAGATATGGTCTGTAAAAAAATAAGTAAATTTGAAATTATATTGGGGAATCTCAAATTTGGAAGGGTTTAAATAGACTTCTGGCTTAAACGATTCTGGTTTGTCTTTTGCATCCACCGATTTTAGCGTATAACGGTAACCAGGTCCTCGAAAATTGATATCACTTTGTGTATAGGAGGATCGATTGTAGCCCCATTGAAAATTCCATCTACCCTTCCTGTCATTGACAGTCAATGGCTGTTCCAATTTGTTCGCTGATTCTTCGCCATGTAAATTGAAAAAAAAGGGTAAATAGGTTAACGATACTAAAATAAATAGATATTTCATCAATGCGTGCAAATTGTCACCATCCCCTCGTTTTTTCCAGATTCTGAATTTCCACTTTCTAAGAATACATTAATTTCGGCCGCGTTTGAAATTTCGATTCTCTCAATCCTTTTTTTGATAGAACCAGATACGATTCCCCCAGGGATCAAGATAGGATACATAGGCTTCTGCAGAGGTGCTTCCTTCTAGTGTAAAAAAACTATCATTGTTTTC
>NZ_RQGD01000007.1 GCF_004770745.1 Leptospira ognonensis
CCATTCCCTTCTCTTTCCTATCTTTCAGTAGCTCTATCTTTATTTATATGAGCTATGGCTTATATTTGGACGATTTTCATTTATGATATTTCAAATGAAATTTGTTTATTGATTGGAATGTTATTTTTAATTTTATTTTCGCCAGTGGTACATAGCTGGTACTTTATTCCCTTTGTAGGGGTCTCACTCTACTTTGGCTATCATGTTACTTTTAGTATCTTATTGAGTTTCTTCGCTTTGTTGTCTTATTTATTGTATGCATTTACAAATCCAGCCTTTGCCATCGGACTAGGCTTGATTGAATTATTTATGATTGGAGTCTACGTTTGGAAAAAAAAGCCCTTATCATTTTTGCAAAAAACCCCATTCTCGGAAGAGTCAAAACACGCATAGCATCGGACCTGGGGGATGCGAAGGCTTTAGAAATTTATTCTCAACTCTTAAAGAGCGTACATCTTTATTCTGAAATGGTTCCTTTTTTGAAACTTGTTTATTGGGATGGAGGTATCCCAGCAAAACACCCATTTATTGGAAATGCGTATAAACACAAATTGCAGTTAGAAGGAGATTTGGGCGAAAAGATGTCCTCGGCTTTTGAGGAGGAACTGAAATCATATAGCTCGCTTTGTATCATTGGTACGGACTGCTTAGAACTTACAACTGAGATCATAAAAAATGCTTTTGAAGTTTTAGAGAGCCAAGAGGCAGTGATCGGACCTGCGGTCGATGGAGGGTATTATCTGCTTGGTATGAATCAAAATTTTCCTTTTTTATTTCAAGAAATGAAGTGGAGTAGTAGTTCTGTTTTTAATGATACTATCCGGAAATTTGAGGATCATCATCTTAAATATAAAATTCTGCCTTTGTTAAACGATGTTGATACCTTCGAAGATTACCAGCTTATGCTATTAAAAGGTTATATTAGTTAATCAATTGATACTCGACTCTTCTTTGGATCTCTTGGTCCTTGGTAGTTAAACCATGATTTAACGGTCGGAAATTTCCATAAAATAGACGATGGATTTGAGTTTCGCTGACACCATGAATGGTAAGAAATCTTTCCACTTCCTTTGATCTCCTTTCGCTCAGTTCAATTTCTTCCTTTTCCGTACCGCCATCCCAGGAATGAGCTCTGATATAAATCTGAGAGTTCGGATTTTTTACCAGATGTTCTGCAATGAGTTGTAAGTTTTGTAAATCGGAGTTACTGATCTTATCTGTCTTTTTACCAAAGTAAAAAACTCCAGTTAGCGGAATCTCCTTCGCACTCGTTTTACGAGTCACATCCTCTTCCACCTCTTGTGCTGAGAGCTGGGCAGGAAGATAACTAACGGCGTAAACTAATCCAATGCTGAACAGAATCGAAAATGATACGAAAAATATCGGGCTTCTCACTCTTCTATTTTCGGATATTACCATTGCACAAGTAATGGATCGCAAAAAAAATGTCTTCTAAATATGTCTCTTAGAGAGGAGCCCATTATGAATCTGCAAACTTTAGCGAAGCTACTTGGTGGTGAGTGGAAGGGAAACGGTGAAATGGAGATCCAAAGCATTAAAGATTTAGAACACCATTCGGAAGTCGATCCAAACGCACTCTATTACATTGCCTCAAAAAAGTACATTGCTAAACATCAGAAGTATAAGGATGTTAAAATTGCTCTAACCATTGATAGTCTTTCAGATCTTTTCCCGAATGCGATTATCGTTCCCGAAATCTCCTCTAAAGTGAAATTCATTTTGGCCGTGCAACAATTTGAACGGAAACCTAGTTTTATCCCTGGGATATCGGAAAGAGCTAGTATTCATCCAAGTGCTAACATCGGTAAAGATGTAACGATTATGGAAAATGTTGTCATTCAGGCTCATGCTGTGGTTGGGGACCGCTGCATCCTGTATCCGAATGTCGTGATCGAATCAGGTGTTGAGATAGGGGAGAATACAGAGCTAAGATCGGGTGTCGTTATTTACTATAATTGTAAGTTAGGCAAAAATAATCTGATACATTCAAACACAGTGATAGGCGCTGATGGTTTTGGGTTTTATGATTTTGATGGTATCCGTTATAAGGTTCCTCAGATTGGAAATGTAGTCATAGGAGACGATGTCGAAATGGGTGCTAATTGTACGGTTGATAGGGCAGCTCTAGAAGAAACAACAATAGGCAATTTTACAAAATTTGATGATCATGTTCATATTGGTCATAACTGTAGGGTGGGTAACTATGTATATATTGCTGGCGCGACTGTTCTTGCTGGTTCAGTTACGTTGGAAGATGGATGTATTCTCGCTGGTCAATCGGCTGTCGCAGAACATCTAACAATGAAAAAGGGGTCCATTCTGATGGGACTCTCTGGGCTGACAGAAGATTCAAAGGAAAAAACCGCATATTTTGGTATTCCAGCAAGACCAGCTTTGGAAATGCATCGCATACACTCTTCCTTAGGTGCATTGCCAGAAATTGTCAAGAGTTTTCAAAAGCAGAAGAAAGAGAATCAGTAACGAGATTCGATATTTTGTTTCACGCGTGCTAAATTTTCTTTCATTTGGCTAGCAAGATTGATTTTGACCAATCCTTCACTAAGACGCAGTAACCCCTTTAATTCCATTCGATCATAGATTTTTATTTCGGTTGATCCTCCCAAGTCTTCAAATTCATACCGATCCTCAAAGGACAAAAGCGTATGATCGCAGCGAGCAACAAAATAATGGTTCGGCTGGCATTCAGTAACTCGATAAATTTCTGTTAGTTTGAATAAAGTGAGATCAATTTCAATAGTGTATGATGGAAGTTCTTCTTCACGGGTAGAATTTTTTGCAGCGGATTTTATGCTCGTGTTGTATTCGGCTTGGTTCTCAAGAGAATAAAGATACTTAAATACTTTCTCGATCGGTTTTGCAATGATTGCCTCAGCTCGCGTTTCGATCATATTTACTTCTTAGTCTCATCAATCCAAATTTTCCAAATTTCAGGAACGTATCCAACGGTTGCTCTTTTTCCATCTCTCACAATCGGTGTTTTGAAGAGTAGGGGATTGGCCAGAAGCGTTTCCTCTTTATCATATACCATGTACTTTAGATTTTTATCAACATATACCTTAGATTCGGTATCAATGAGTGTATCAAGAGTGATGGCGCCACCTAGTATGGCACGTAGTTCCCCTTTGCTCATCTCCTTTTCCGCAAGATTGATAAATTGGAAAGAGATGCGTCGTTCTTGGAAGTAAAGTTGGGCTTTCTTGCTATCTTTACACTTTTTCGTGCCAAAGATTTGAAGGTTCATCCGAATATTGATTTTTTAAAATCTTCTAACAGAGGTTCGGAGCCGCTCAACATCAACTCAATTTGGTCTTTGTCAAGATCGTACATGACATGGGCTTTCAAATAATCAGTGAACTCATCACTTGTAAGTTTTTTCGCGTCAAAACTTTCTTTAAGAAAATTATACCAAGCGGCAAGTATCACCTTTTGGTGTGCTAGCTCTTTGATCCCGATCGTAATGATTTTAGGAGGTTTCATAGGAATCTTTCTCCAGAATCATAGTGCAATATGGCCATTGTCAATCTAAAAACCTGTGCATGACTGAAAAATAGAGATTCCATGAACCCGCGTTCATATCGAGCTGTCTTAAAAATTGAGAAGTACTGACATTGACATCGAAAACTCGAGAATCATCGAAAACACCTACTTTTCCGTTTGTGCTTAAGTAGACACTAGAGGTTTCCCCATTATAATTACCTGAAAAATTTGAGATCGCAATGTGATGGTAGCCAAGTCCTATTTGAAAATAGTTGTTATCGCCTAATCTACGATTAATGGAAGATTCTGCTCTATAGACGAGTCCATTTCCTCTCAAGTTCCCTCTTTGCTGAAAAAAAGAAAGGCTGTCTGTTCCTCCGACACTAAACCCTCGGATCTGCCAATCTGCAGATGTAAATCCCATGCCAAGTCCATTTTCCCATTCCCAATTTCTTGACAATTCAGTAACAAAATGATAAGTTCCGATGAGATGATAAGAAAAAATATCCGACTGTAATTTTGTAAGATACGAGTCACTGCTAATTTCTGTTAGCGCTAGCTTGGATAGGTCCTGCCTACCAATAGCGATACCAATTTTTGAATTTGGATCAAGCAGCACTCTCACCAAACCTTCATAAGTCGCAGTTTGGTCTCCACCGCTGAGAGTGACATCTGACAATACGGCTGGACTGAAGCTGGAAGAAAAATTACTTAAGTTGGAATCGAACCTTCCGGGAACACGGTATCCCAAGCCAGAACGAAGTCCGATTTCCCAAGGCGTTGCCTGCAAAGCAGATGTGATCCCACTCGTAGCAAGAAAAACTGGCAGGAAATAGAGAACAATACGTCTTGACATAACTATTTCATCCAATTTCGTAAGGAACAGCTCCTATGGAAACATTCTTTCAAAGCGAATCAAAGTTCTCCCTTCTACTCGGCTCGGACGTAATCAGCCCGTATTTTTATCTTGTTCTGATTGCGGGACTTTATCTGACATTTCGCATGGGTTTCCCTCAGCTCAGGTATCTATTTTTGTCCCTGAAGATTCTGACGGGAAATATGGACTTTAAGGGCTCGAAAGGTCAATTAGTGCATTCACAAGCATTTTTTGCGGGCATTGGATCTAGTTTGCTCACAGGCTCTATCATCGGAACCGCACTGGCGGTCGCCTACGGAGGCATTGGTGTTATCTTCTGGATCTGGGTGATCACGTTTTTTATTATGCCGCTCCGGCTCGTATCCTCTACGCTTGCCATTAAATTTCGTAACCAATTGCCAAGTGGAAGATACCTTGCTGGTCCTATGTATTTCATCGAGAAATCACTCCGTGCAAAGTGGCTTGCGGTAGCTTTCTCGTTTGCGGCAATTTTAACCGTTTTAAGTTTTGGTGGAGTTTTTCCTTTTCTGAGTTTGACTTTCGTCGCCAAAGAAGGGTTAAACTTTTCCGGGATGTCGGGTCCGATTTCCATTTCGGTCATTTTACTTTTCATCGTAGTTGGTGGGATTCGTCGCGTTGGCAAGACGGCGACAGTGCTTGCACCACTTGGAATCTTACTCTTCATCTTTGCTTACTTCACATTATTCGGCTCTGGTCTCACTCCCTTTTTCCCTTACTTAAAAGAGATCTTTGTCCAGGCATTTTCTTTACAAGCCATCGAAGGAGGGGGAATTTTTGGTATCCTTCGCACCATTTCGGTTTCCTCGGGTGTATTTTTCTTATCTACTGAGACAGGCCTTGGAAAATCTGCTGGGGTAGCTGGTGTGGTTCGGACAGACTATGCCGCCAAGCAAGGGTTAGTGAGCATGCTTGCTACTTTTTTTGAGGGTTTTATCATGGCGACCCTTATTGGTTTCGTTTTGTATTCGTATGGTGCGGTGAATGTAGAAAGTGTGCTCGCATTCCCTGAGCGAATCTTGGAAAATAAAGACAGCATCCCGAGCATCATGCTCTTCCTTGCGATTCTTTCCTTTGGTATTTTAAGTCTCGCGGGGTGGTTTTATACAGGTGAGCAAAGTGCGTTTTACATCTTTGGCGAAAAGTTTGCGAATTTTTTCCGTATCCTATTTATAGGAACCATTTTGGCATCTGCTTATCTTTACGTACAAAATGGAGAAACCGTTTTTTTATTTGCGATCAAGTTCGGGTATATGATGGCTCTGATCACCTCCATACCTCTGTTAGTATCTTTGATTTTGTTAGGAAAATCCGCCAATTTAGAACTAAAAAAATACATCTCTGAATCGGGTGCTAGATATGAAATCATAAAGGATATCTATCTGCTAGTGTTGACGCTTCTTCCTAAGAATCTGATCTCAAAACTTTTTGGCTATTTCTCAACACTGAAACTTCCTCGTTTTATGATGATCATCATTCTGAAAGCCTTTGCTAAGGCCTATAAGATCAATCTAGATGAAGCCGAACTCGAAATCAAAGAGTATGCATCCTTGAATCAATTTTTCACCCGTGCCCTAAGAGCAGAGGCGCGCATCATAGATTCAGCAGAAAATGCCGTTGTTTCACCCACGGATTCCAAAATCACAAGCTTTGGAAGCATAACGGAGTCCACCATCATCCAAGCCAAAGGGATTGACTACTCGGTAAAGGAGCTACTCGGATCGGAAAAATACTATAAGTCTTTTACTAACGGAAAGTACATTACTTTCTATTTATCTCCTCAGGACTATCATAGAATCCATTCTCCCTTCTTTGGTCAAATATTAGGATATTATTATGAGCCAGGAAAGTTATTTCCAGTGAACGATTTGGCAGTTCTAAATATCCGAGGTCTTTTTCCTAAAAATGAAAGGCTCATTACTTTTTTACAGACGGAATACGGCAAGATTGCTGTCATCAAGGTAGGCGCCTCAAACGTGGGTAAAATTCGAGTGACTTATGATAATAAAATTGTCACTAATAATTGGATTCGATTCTCTAAAGAACATATATACAAAGATGTTTCCATTATGATAGACAAAGGCTCTGAACTTGGACGATTTGAAATGGGTTCCACCGTGATTCTTGTTTTTGAAAACGATACGATTGATTTGGCACCAAACATTGTACTCGGTGAAAAGATTCAGTATGGAACCACGGTGGGTCAGTTTAAGAAAAAGCTGATCAAGTTACCAATAAAGCCATAATATGTCCATGTCTCAACTGGCAACAATGGCCAAAGAAATTAGTTTTGACGACGAGTCTCTCTTCATCCAATGGAAGGATGGAGTGAGCTCCAAATATGACCTGTTAGATTTGCGAAAAAAATGTCCCTGTGCTACCTGCAGAGGTGGCCACGGTGGAAAAGTGGGTGCCGCAACAGGCCAAATCCAGACCATCAAACTGATTTCTTGGACCAAAGTGGGTAGGTATGCCATTTCCATCGTCTGGAGTGACTACCATAATACGGGAATTTACTCTTACGACAATCTGCGGGCCTATTCTGACGGGAAAGAGTCAGCTTTTGACTGAAATGGGTGACTTTTTGTCAAACTAGAAAAAAACTAGGTGACAAAAAAAATCACATTATGTCACATTACTCTAAGTTTTCTCGGAGAAATAGGGTATGGGTGAAGGTTCGCTCTCACAAGACGAAATAGACGCACTTTTACAAGGTGCAGATGATACATTTGATCTATCTTCCCTAAGCCAGGGCTCGTCCGCAGGTGGCGACTCCTTGTCTCCTATTGATAGAGATATCATTTCCGATATGGTTGGATCAGCATTTCAAATTGCTGGCAATACGCTTGGTACCATCTTAGCAAAAAATACCCGCTTCATGAATCCTGCGACTGAGTCGAGTTCGGCGGCAGACATCCAAAAAGAATTTGGATCAAAAACAGTTTGTTTATATTCTAATCTGAGTGGAACGCTTGCAGGTAGAGTCAGTTTGATTATGGCTCAAGAGAATGCGGCAAAAATTGCAGGCGTGATGATGGGTGGGATGACTCCGCCTGGTCAATTAGACAATGCACAATTACAAACCTTAAAAGATAGTCTCTCGCCTATCATCGGTACGGTGACAGCACAGATTGGTTTCAAACTCAATGGTTCTATGTCCGGAACTCCGGCGGACATTGCACTCGTCGATTCTCCAAGAGACCTGCAACTTCCCGATGATAATAACCTAGTGAAGACGACATTAAGTCTTAATATTGATAGTGTAGGATCGTTTAAAGTATACTATATATTGAGTCTAGGTATGGCGCAGAGTATTTTGGACATCCAAAAGGGTGGTGGTCCCAAAGCGGTTCCTGGTGGTGGTGGCATGAATGTCGCTGTTCCTGGTGGCGGTGGAATGGGTATGGGTATGGCGCAGAGTTCCGTCGGAATCAAGGGAGTTAATTTCCCTTCGCTTGCGACTGCTGGTGCAGGACCTGGTCAAACCAATTTAAATCTTCTTATGGACGTTCAAATGGCACTCACTGTGGAGCTTGGGCGTACGAAAATGTATATTAAAGACATCCTAGGACTCGGTGAAGGATCCATCATCGAATTGGATAAGTTAGCTGGTGAGCCTGTCGACTTACTTGTGAATGGAAAGCTAATTGCGAAGGGTGAGGTTGTGGTCATCGATGAAAACTTCGGTGTTCGTGTAACGGATATAGTAAGCCCGACAGATAGACTCAAAGGCGAAAAATGATCAGAAATCAAAAGAAAGGCAGAATAAGAGTAGGGGTACTTATGTACACTACATGCTATCTTTTGTCGTCCTCTTTCCTTTCCACTAATCTTCTCGCCCAATCGGGTACCAACCAAAAAGAATTAGACCAGATTTTACGAAACGAACTCGGGATTACTGAAAATAAACCGAAAGTAGACACGCCAACTAATGAAGAGAAAAAATCGCTCCCGACCGAAACGAATCCCATTCAGGAGCGTTATGCGGAAACCGAAGATTCCCCTTCAGCTACTTGGATTTTACTAAAAATACTTTTTGTCTTATCGATACTTGTCGCCGCTGGCTATTTTCTCGTTCAAAAAATGCAGATCTCGAAAGCTTCTCGTTACCCGGTGAAAGGTTTCATGAAGGTACTTTCTACGTTATCTTTATCTCCCAGCCAGTCCCTTCAAATTGTTGAAGTTGGCAATCGTTTATTGGTATTAGGTGTTGCGGAGGGGGCGGTAAACTTAGTTACAGAAATAAACTCTCCAGAAGAAAAATCGGAAATCAATAAAATGAAAACTGAGGCAGATCCCTATGTGCCTAACTTTCTAGAGACGATGCTCGCTAGCCTTCAGTCGAAGGCCCAAACCAAAAAAATCCGCATTAACAAAAATTTGATGGAAGCTTCTGATATTGAGACCAATGCAGATGTCCAAAGAAGAGCCCGTGAAAGTTTAGAACGCTTGAGAAAGCATAGAGAACTTCTAGAAGGCGGTTCCTCATGAAACTAGCGCTAAGTGCTGACCAGCGAAAAATCATTTTTTATTTCCTCGTCATTTTTTTTAGTTTATCGACGGTTAGTTTTGTTCCTACCGAACTTATGGCCCAAGCAACGGGCAGTAAAGGAACGAAAATACCTATACCTAATTTATCCTTCAATGTAAACGAGGCAAAAGGTCCGAAAGAAACGAGTCTTTCATTGATGATCTTATTTTTAGTGACCATTCTCTCTCTGGCCCCTGCCATTGTTATGAGTGTGACATCATTTACAAAAGTCGTCATTGTATTTGACTTCGTAAGACGTGCTCTTTCTTTACAGAATCTACCACCTAATCAGGTAATGATGGGATTGGCGCTATTCGTGACATTTTTTATCATGGCGCCTACAATCGGTAAGATCAATGACCAAGCGCTGCAGCCATATCTTAATGGTAAGATAGACCAATCAGAGTTTATGGAAACGGGAATTAAACCGCTACGTGAATTTATGATACGCCAATTAGGGAAAGACGGTGCTAAGGATGTCGCACTTTTTTTAAGGATCGGGAAAGTGCAGAATGTGAAATCATTTGATGATGTGCCCTCTTATGTGCTTGTTCCAGCTTTCATGCTTTCTGAAATTAAGAAGGCCTTTATTATAGGCATTTATATATTTATACCATTTATCGTCATCGATCTAATTGTTGCTTCGGCCTTACTTGCCATGGGTTTTATGATGTTACCTCCGGTAATGATCTCACTTCCATTAAAACTGATTCTATTTATTCTGATTGATGGGTGGAATTTACTCGTTCTTGAGTTAGTAAGGAGTTACAAATGACGGAAGTAGATGTAGTCAATTTGATCCGTGAAGCATTTATTGTGACACTCAAAATCTCGAGCCCGATTCTGATTACTGCACTTGTTGTAGGTCTCATCGTGGGTATTTTGCAAACAACTACGTCAATCCAAGAACCGACAATTGCTTTTGTTCCGAAACTAGTATCAATTTTTGCAGTCATTGTTTTCTTTTCGGCTTGGATGGTACGAGTGATGACTGACTACACAAGAGAAATTTTTTTTATGATAGAAAAGATATGATATGGAAGTATTTCTCGACCACTTCCAATCTTTCCTATTCGTTTTAGCTAGACTACTTGGCTTATTTTTAGTCGCGCCCTTTTTCTCTTCTGATTCCATTTCATTTACGTTAAAGATGATTTTTTCCTTCATGATTTCGCTCATTGTTTACCCGATTGTCGCGCGTTATATGCCGCAAATCCCCGGGCATATGGTTAATTATGGAATCATAGTTATTTCTGAACTATTGATAGGAGTCATCATTGGCTTTATCGTTTCGATTGTGTTTGCCTCCTTCCAGATGGCCGGTGAATTTTTTAACAACCAAATCGGTTTTGGTTATACGGAAATCTTAGATCCAATCACTCAAAATTCACTTCCTGCAATTGGAACGATTAAGAATTTAATGGCCACCGCCATATTTTTAGTAATTGGTGCCCATCGGTTTTTAATCGAGACGATTTCTTATTCTTTTGAGAAGATACAAATTCTAAGTTTTACAGCCCAAGTTAATAAAGGTCTACTTCATATTTTGCAAGAGTCCATAGGGGCCATGTTTGTTGTCGCATTTAAGATCGCATTGCCAGTCATGGGGATATTATTTCTTGTTAGTTTGGCAGAGGGGCTTATGGGAAAAGCTGCTCAGCAAATGAACGTTATGTCATTGTCTTTCCCATTAAAAGTGTTTATTGGAACGTTGACATTGATTGCCACACTTACATTCATAAGCTCTCAAATGGTGCAGGGAATTCAGATCTCATTGGATAAGGCTACCTTAATCGTAAGAGAGTGGCCTAAACAATGACAGCTGAAGAGATTTATAAGAATCCTTATTTTTCCATTCAGCTTCAACTTTTTGCTGCAGAAGATGAAGGCAGAACAGAACCACCCAGTGAGAGAAGAAGAAGAGAAGAAAGAGAGAAGGGGAATGTACCTAAGTCTCCAGAAGTAGCCTCTGTTTTGGTTTTGCTTGGTGGTACTGCCACCTTATATATATTTGGTGAAAAATTCATTAAAAATACTGCTGTTTTTATCAAGAAATATTTAGCAATGGGCGTCACGAGAGATCAGTTCGGTGCAGAGGAATTCCGAGTGATGATGGCGATGGTTGCCACCGATTTTTTTAATCTTCTCTGGCCAATTCTTGCGATCACAATTGTATTTGCAATCATCGGAAATGTAATCCAGGTCGGGTTTATGTTCACTCCACAGGCGTTAGCATTCCGTTTTGATCGGATTACGCCTAACTTCAAACGTGTTTTGCCGAATCGACAAACCATGTTTAATCTGGTAAAGTCCTTGGCTAAGGTGATCCTGATAGGGTTTATCAGTTATATTTTGATTTCAGGAGATTTTTTAAAGATTTTACTGACTGGAAATATGGGTGTGATGGAATCTATCTCTCTCATTTCCTATTCGGGTTTTAAGATCATGATGACCGTAGGTATTTTGTTACTTGCGATTGCAATGGCCGACTTCTTTTTCCAAAAATTTGAATTTGAAGAATCTTTAAAACAAACTCCTAGTGAAGCAAAGCGCGAAATGAAGGATGATGGTGGTGACCCCGTTTTAAAAAATCGTCGGATGCAGCTTGCGCGGGAAATGATGCAAGGCAATATGTTGCGCGAAGTTCCGAAAGCTGATGTCGTGATTACAAATCCAACTCACTATTCTGTCGCCCTTGCCTATGAGATGGGCAGAGATATTGCCCCGAGAGTGATCGCAAAAGGGGAAAACCGACTAGCACTGGAGATACGAAGGATAGCACGTGAAAACGATGTGCCGATTGTAGAAAGCCCCCAACATGCTAGATTATTGTATAAAGAAGTGGAAGTGGGACAAGAGATCCCAGGTGAGTTCTTTGATGCAGTTTCAAAGATTCTGATGACACTTGAAAAGTTCAAACGTAAGATGAGCAGGTAGAAATGAATATCAGAGATTTATTAAAACAATCGGATCTAATTCTTGGAGTAGGCGTACTTGTGATACTAGGGATGTTGATTGTCCCGTTACCTGGTTTCATATTGGATGTTCTTCTTGTTTTTAGTCTTGGACTCGGTCTATTGATTCTACTTACCGCTTTATCGGTTACTGAACCTAGTGAGTTTTCAATTTTTCCGAGCTTGCTTCTCATTACCACCTTGTTTCGATTGGCATTGAACGTTTCAACAACTAGGTCGATCTTATCTAAAGGTCCAGCTATGAACTCAAGCGTCATTGAAGCCTTTGGAACCTTCGTTGTGGGTGGAGAAGCGGGTCTTGGCAAGTATGTCGTAGGACTTATCATCTTTATCATCTTAACGATTGTGCAGGTGATGGTCATCACTCGTGGTGCGACTCGGATCTCCGAAGTTGCTGCCAGATTTACGTTGGATGGTTTGCCACAGAAACAAATGTCCATTGATATGGAACTCAATAGTGGTGCCATTACCGAACAAGAAGCCAAAATCAAACGAGACAAGCTCCAGCGCGAAGTGAACTTTTACGGGGCTATGGATGGAGCTTCAAAATTCGTTCAAGGTGACGTTCGAGCGGGTCTAATCATTACCGCCATCAATTTGATAGGTGGGGTTATCATAGGTTCTACGATTCGTGGAGAATCCTTTCTGATTGCCATTGAAACCTATGGAAAGTTTACCATAGGTGATGGTCTGGTATCGCAAATTCCTGGTCTACTTTCAACGACTGCAACTGGTATCATTGTGACCCGTTCGAGTTCAGAAAAAAAACTAACAAGTGAAATCAAAGACCAACTGTTTGGAAATGCTCGAACACTCTATGTGGTTTCGGGTGCACTCGCCCTTGCGAGCTTGATTCCTGGCCTTCCCTTTTTCTCGCTAATGTTTCTCTCTGCAGGTATCGGATACTTAGGCTATTCGATCGAACGTGTTGCTAAAGAAGAGATCAAAAAAATAGAAACGGTTTCCCAGGAAAAAGTATCTGAACGAAAACCAGAAAACTATATCAAAGAGATCACAGTCGAAGCGATACAAGTAGAACTTGGCAGGGACCTACTACCACTTGTGGATGCATCTTCTGGAGGACATTTGCTCGAGCAAATTGCAAATACGCGTAAAAAATTTGCAACTGACTTTGGATTGGTCATCCCGGCAATCCGGATTGTAGACAATTTAGAGATTTCTCATGATAATTATGCGATAAAGATCAATGGTGTGGTTGTTGGTCAATCCGTAGTAAAAGCAGACCGACTCATGGCGATGAATACCTCTCAAAGAGAACTTGAGGCGATTGCAGGTGAAAATTTTACGGAACCTGCTTTTGGCATGAAAGCAATTTGGATAGACCCAAATACTAGACCCGATGTCGAAAACAAAGGTTACACGGTTGTTGATCCGTCCACAGTCATTATCACTCATTTGAAAGAACTGATTTCTACCTTCGCATCTCAACTTTTAGGTCGCGAGGAAGTAAAAGCACTTCTTGAGCATCTCCGCCAAACGCATCCAACACTTGTACAAGAGTTAGATTATGACAAAGGCGGACGACTTGGGGTGATCCAGCAAACACTTCAAAATCTCCTTTCGGAAGGCTTATCTATCAAAAACCTTCCCAAAATTATGGAAGCGATTGCAAATAATTTACCGAAGTCCAATGAACCATATTTTCTCTCGGAAGCAGTGCGACAGTCTATCTCTCGTCAGATCGTAAATGATTTTCTATCAGCCGATGGAAAACTTCATGTGGTAACCATTGATCCAAGAATTATGGATCGTATGAACCGAAGTTTGGTGCGTGATGAAGTTGATGGAAATAATATCATCATCCTTCCAAACGAGATACGAATTCGAGTCATGGAATCTGTCTTTGCAGAACTTCAAAAAGCTGCCGAAGACGGAAGATTCTTAATTTTTGTTATCTCTCGTATCCTTCGCCAACCTTTTGCTTTCTTCTTGGCGAAAGAGTTGCCTCCAAGAAACTTTGCAGTAATTGCGTCGGAAGAAATCCAGCGTGGAGTTCCGACAGAAATATCCTCCGTTCTCACGCTTGTAACAAAGGAGGAACAACCTCAGGAAGCCTAACATAAATGGAAAATACCGTGATTCCCGCCTACCGAATGTCTATCGCACCCATGATGGACTGGACCGATAGGCATTACCGGTATTTTATGAGGTTACTTACGAAAAGAACTCTTCTTTATACGGAGATGGTAACAACTGGAGCCATTTTACGCAATGATCGCAGAGAGCAGTTTCTTAGTTATTCTCCTGAAGAACTTCCTCTCGCCTTACAGTTAGGTGGTGATGATCCAGTTGCATTAGCGGAATGTGCTCAAATCGGAGAAGATTATGGGTATTCTGAAATCAATCTCAATGTAGGTTGTCCTTCTGACCGTGTGCAAAGCGGCTCTTTTGGAGCTTGTCTTATGCGAGAACCAAATCGCGTCGCCGAAATGGTTTCATCCTGTAAAAAAGCAACTTCTCTTCCTGTTACCGTCAAACACCGAATCGGCATCGATGGCAAAGATTCTTTAGACGACCTTTTACATTTCGTTCATACAATCAAGGATGCAGGAGTCGACCGAATCATCATCCATGCAAGGATTGCCATTCTGGAAGGGCTCTCTCCGGCTGAAAATAGGAAAGTTCCACCCCTCCGTTATGCGGATGTCTATGAGGTCAAAAAACAATTTCCGGAATTACCTATCATCATCAATGGCGGCATCCTAGATTTTCAAAGCGCACATAAACACATGTTATCTGTTGATGCGGTAATGATCGGACGGGCGGCCTATGATAATCCATATCTTTTTGCATCGGCCGATTCCGAGTTTTATTCAGAAAAGGATCCCGGTTTATCGAGAGAAGATGTTTTAATGGAGCTTGCCAACTACATTGCACGAATGGATACACTGGGTACAAAAGTTCATCATGTTATGAGGCATGTTTTGGGATTATATCATGGTAGGCATGGAGCACGTGCGTTTCGTAGATTTTTTTCAGAGAAGATGCATGGATCGAATGTTGATAGTAATTTGATCCAAAACTTTCTGAAACTGAAAGTTGTGTAAAATGTACCTAAAGTTTCGATTTGAATCTAGGATTTTACGTTGACCAAAGTTTCCTTCGATTTAAATTTTTTACTTATGACATCTCAAACAAAAATGCATCTCTCCACTCGAATCGTTCAAGTATCTTTATTCATTGCAGCAGCTATCGCATTGTTTGGTGGTACTTTGCAAATGTATTTAGGAGAACCAGAAACTACGCCTCGGCTCGACAATGTGCATAGGTTTATGGCTGGCATTTATTTCTCAATGGGGATTATATGTTTTTGGTCCGCGCTCACGATTCGTAAACAAGACACACTTGTTTATCTCATTGCTTTTGGAATAGGATTTGCTGCTCTCGGAAGACTCATTTCGATAAGCATTGTTGGATTGCCTGAACCATCTGCTGTTTGGATTGGTTATCTTGTTCCCGAGATATTGTTGCCAATGATCTTAATCATTGCAAATCGTATCAGCCTGAGAAATTCCTCCCGCTAATTTTATAAGATTTTGTAGGCCCAATATTTCGATTTGACAACCCTCATTGTCAGAAGTAAACTATAGCCATGTCAGATTCGCTACTCACAAAAGAATCTCCGAAATACAAAGGCTGGAAGGTAACAAGGGAAGAATACCTGAGTCTGCCCGATGACGGATTCGTCTACGACATGATCGACGGAGTGTTAGTATTGAGTCCTAGTGGATTTTTTGATCATGGTAGTTTGGCTAGTCGATTTGGTTACTTTCTTCAATCCTTTTTGGAAAGGATTCCAGTTGGGCAAATGACAACGGAGACAGATATGTTTCTTCCTGACGGTGGAGACGTTCTCCGTCCTGATATCAGTTTTATATTAAAAGAAAATCTCTCGATCGTGAAAGGACACATTCACGGAGTTCCTGATCTAGTCTGTGAAGTGTTAAGCGATTTCACTCGCGATCGAGATCTGGGAGTTAAGGCATATCGTTATCTGTTAAATGGCGTAAGGGAATATTGGATCGTTGATCCAAAAGCGAAAGTGATATTTCTTTGGATCAACCGAGACAAAAGAGAGTGGGAAAAAAGATCAGCTACAGTTTTGGAGAGCGAACTTGTGAAAGGATTTTCTGTGAAGAGGGAGGAGATGTTTTCGTAGAAATCCATGTTCTACTTGGTAAGGTCATAGATATTTCACAAAATGTAAAATGCTCTCCTGTAATCCGATCCGTTCATTGGAAAAACACCGAATAAGCTATTGGAGCTGGAAACTATAATAGAAATTTTGAAACAATATTAGGTTATGTTAATTTAAAATTCCAAAGCCAAACAGATCTATTGAACCTTTTATAATTAAAATTTTTCGGTCGCAAGTTAAAAGAAGAGGGATGTTTTTTATGAATTTCATTGAGCAAGTATTAAAAGAAATTTTAGAAGGAGAACAAAATCGATATGGTGAAGTGGAATATAAATTTTCAGATACAGAGAGGACCTTCCGTATCCAGCAAGTTGTGTTCTATCTTAAAACCAATCCAAAACTATCCTTAGAAGAAGAGAAATTACTTTCATCTTGCATATTTTGGGGATTGTATGACACACCAAACATGGTGGAACAGTTTACAGTCTCCTTTTTGCCCTTCCTTTTTCTGCCTGCGGTTCGAAATGGATTTTCCAGAAGATTTGATACAGACTTAAGTTTCGATGCTCGCATCAGCCATACGTACGCTACATTAAAAGACATTCAGGCATTTGGACTAGACTCTCAAACTTGGATCAGTCTCGCGCTAGAAAATTTAGCAAAATGGCCTGAGGGCGAAAAGGAGGAGGAAGATTACAAAAAATTGCTGCAAACTTTGCTATTAACGAACTAGATTTTGCAGGTAAATGTGTAAGGTAAAATTATTTCCACATTCTAATTTTCGATTTCTCAAGTTAGACGCACTAAATTCCGAAACATCCATTCTAGGAAATGTCAAGCACAATAATTTACAGGATTTGCCAAAAGTTAGCATACGCTAGGTGGCATCTGGCTCCATTCTCCTTGGAAACGCTCGAATCAGACCGATTTAGAGCGAGATTTGAGTCTAAAATCTATTAAAATCATTTCGCTTGACAGGCAACATTCGCTTCTCAGCCTGGCTACTTGAGAGGGAATTATTATGGCCAAACCACTCACAGTACAAAGCGATAAAACAATGCTCCTTGAGGTTGATAACCCTGAGTTCGAAGCATGTCGAGATTTAATTGCAAAGTTTGCAGAACTCGAAAAAAGTCCAGAATATATGCATACTTACCGCATTTCACCATTATCACTTTGGAATGCGGCTTCTATCAAAATGACAGCCGAGGAGATCATCGATGGATTGATTTCGTTTGCAAGGTATTCTGTACCTAAAAACGTGATCAATGAAATCAAAGAACAAATATCTCGTTACGGAAAAGTGAAGCTAGTAAAAGAAGAAACTGGTGAGCTTTACATCATTTCCAACGAAATGGGTTTTATCACAGAAATCGCGAACAACCGCGCTGTGCAGCCGTTTGTTGACGGTATGGAAGGAGATAAGATTCGCATTAAAAAAGAATATCGTGGTCACATTAAACAGGCTCTGATCAAGATAGGTTTTCCTGTGGAAGATTTGGCAGGATATGACGAAGGAAATAAATATCCGTTCAATTTACGTCCTACGACAAAAGGTGGTACGAAGTTCGGTATGCGGGACTACCAAAGAGCTTCTGTGGAAGCCTTTCACGCGGGTGGTCGCAATGAAGGTGGCTCCGGCGTTGTCGTGCTACCATGTGGTGCTGGGAAAACGATCGTCGGTATGGGCGTCATGCAAATCGTGGGAGCGGAAACTCTCATCCTTGTAACAAACACGCTTTCGATACGCCAGTGGCGAAATGAGATCGTCGATAAAACTGACATCCCAGAATCAGATATCGGAGAATATTCAGGTGAGATGAAAGAAATCAAACCCATCACCATTGCCACTTATAATATCCTTACGCATCGGAAAAAGAAGGGTGGAGATTTCACTCACTTTCATATCTTTGGAGCCAATAATTGGGGACTTATTGTTTATGATGAGGTGCATTTATTGCCCGCTCCTGTTTTCAGAATGACTTCTGAGTTACAAGCAAAACGAAGGTTAGGTTTGACAGCGACTCTCGTCAGAGAAGATGGACTTGAGGAAGATGTATTCTCCCTGATTGGTCCTAAAAAATATGATGTACCTTGGAAAGAATTGGAAGCCAAAGCATGGATTGCGGAAGCAAATTGTATTGAAGTTCGAGTTCCTATGGAGGAAGACCTTCGTATGCGTTATTCTGTTGCCGATGATAGAGAAAAATTTCGTCTGGCTTCAGAAAATCCAGAGAAGTTAAAAGCGATCGATTTTATCTTAAAGAAACATGCGACAAATAATATTCTGGTGATTGGACAGTACATCAATCAATTGGAAGAAATTTCACAAACATTTAAGATACCGCTAATCACAGGTAAGACGCCGCTTCCGGAGAGACAGGAACTTTACCAGGCTTTCCGAACGGGTCAAATCAAACAGCTAGTTGTATCTAAAGTTGCCAACTTTTCAATTGACCTACCAGACGCGAACATCGCCATTCAGGTATCAGGTACTTTCGGAAGTAGACAAGAGGAAGCACAGCGTTTGGGTCGGATCTTACGTCCCAAAGTAAATGATAATACGGCCATATTCTATTCTTTAATTTCGAGAGATACGAATGAAGAAAGGTTCGGCCAAAATCGCCAATTGTTCTTAACAGAGCAAGGCTATGAGTATGAAATTTACACACTTGATCAGTTTAAAGAAACCGTGCCAGCTGGGGCACAACCATAATTAGAGGAACAAATGAAACTCGTTGCAAAACGTTTGGATGTCGTTGAACCATCGCCTACATTGGCGATCACTGCTAAAGCAAATCAGCTGAAAGCAAGCGGCTTAGATGTCGTTGGATTCGGAGCAGGGGAACCTGATTTTGACACGCCTAATCACATCAAAGAGGCGGCTAAACAGGCTATGGATCAGGGCAAAACGAAATACACTCCTGTGAGTGGAACGGTAAACTTGCGTGATGCGATCATCCAAAAGTTCAAGAATGACAATGGTTTGGTGTATGAAAGAAACCAAATCATTGTAGGAACGGGTGGGAAACAGGTACTTTATAATTTTTTTATGGCTACGTTAAATCCTGGAGATGAAGTCATCATTCCTGCCCCTTATTGGGTGAGTTATGCAGATATCGTTCGTTTGGCGGAAGGCATTCCAGTTATCGTACCGACAGATATTGCAAGTGGTTTTAAAATCACCGCAGAACAATTGGAAAAGGCTATCACTCCAAAAACAAAGGT
Organism: Leptospira ognonensis; assembly: GCF_004770745.1. Classification (GTDB taxonomy): domain Bacteria; phylum Spirochaetota; class Leptospiria; order Leptospirales; family Leptospiraceae; genus Leptospira_A; species Leptospira_A ognonensis. The sequence goes on from NZ_RQGD01000007.1 coordinate 19,308, forward strand.
TTTTATTTTCAATTCTCCCTCCAATCCTACGGGAGCCGCCTACACTCGCAAAGATGTGGAAAAACTGGTTTCTGTTTTGGAACCAAAAGATATCATCACGCTTTCGGATGATATCTATGAGAAAATCATCTATGATGGACTCGAGTTTGTGAATCCAGCCATGATTTCAGGCAAAATGAAAGAAAAAACATTTGTCGTCAATGGGGTCTCCAAAGCTTATTCCATGACGGGCTGGCGTATTGGCTATGCGGCAGGCAATGCGGAAATCATAAAGAATATGGATACGATGCAAGGCCAATCAACTTCGAATGCCTCCTCAATTTCGCAGGCGGCTGCGGAAGCGGCGCTACTAGGTGATCAAAAGCCAGTCGAAGAGATGCGTTTGGCTTTTGATAAACGAAGAAAGTTGATTGTGTCCTTGTTAAACGAAATCCCTGGTGTCGAATGTCGGATGCCAGAAGGTGCTTTTTATGCGTTTCCTTACATCACAGGTGTGTATGACTTTGATGGTTTCAAAAAGTTGGTGCTTGAAAAAAAAGAGAAATCCCTTTCCAAACTTTTCTGTGACGTGCTACTCGATAAGTACAACGTTGCCGCTGTTCCCGGTGTTGCTTTCGGTGACGATAAGGCTATACGACTTTCTTATGCTTTAGGTGAGAAGGACATTGAAAAAGGCATTTCTCGCATCAAACAAATGATCTCTGATCTCAAAGGATAAGTATGAACAGAAGTGGTAGTATCAAAATCTTTTGGTCACTATCACTTTTTTTTCTAGGTTTTTCTATTTTGCTTGGGGAACCAAAATCTCTACAGAAAAAGATAAAACAAATACCATCGGACCAATTGAGATACAAAGACGAAGTTTCCGAAATCATTGTAAATCATTTTCAGGTAAAACTATATCTTTTCCCTGATCGTAAAAGCGATGTTTTGCGAGTACTTAAATTTGGTGAGAGAGTTGTTTACGATAAATCAACTTTAGAACTTCCAAATGACAAATGGATCCCGATCAGAACCGTGACAGACGGACTCATTGGGCACGTAGTTCGAGAGGCCGTCCTTTCCGTAGCAAAAAATCGATACTTAACGCAGCTGATTTTTGAAACGGATAAATTATTAAAATTAAATTCGCTATCGCTTGTCGAAAGAATGGAGATCACTGACTCACTTTTCGCGGTTTCTACCGCAGGCGAATATACGGGTGATGACTTTACCTTAAGTCGTACAAAAGCGGGATTTGGGTTGAAACGGACACTTGATTTGATCAATGAGAAAAAAATTAAGTCTGATAGCTCGCCAGATTTGCTTGAGTTTTTGAAACGCCACCAATCCAAATTACTATATGATTATTCAGATGGGATTTATTATGTGGACCCAAATTATTTCTGGAAATTAATTGAAACCAATCCAAATACGAAACATTCGGATTACGCAGGTTATTTGGCGGCAGAAGTAGTCCCGATGCCAAACTGTAATCGAGAGCTCAGCTGTGAGCTAGAGACTCTACGGAAATCGAAAATGCGATATGTATATCAGTTTCCTACAGGTAATTATGTATCCGTTTATATTAAATCTATCATAAAATCCTTGAAAGAAATAACGAAGGATCCAGATGCCATAGCATGTTTTCAACCACTTCCACAATCGATTCGCTCCGAAATCAATACGATGGAAAAATATGTACAAGAATATAGTGCTCGGCATAGAAAAGAAATTTTGCCTTATATTAGAATTCTCAAAGAAGAGTGTTTAAAATAAGAGAGCCCATATTTTGAAATTAAATTTCAAATTTTATCCTAAAGAGGAACTTACCCCATCGGTAAAATCGCAAAACTTAATCATCTTGCACGGGTTATTTGGATCTTCTAAAAACTGGGTTTCCGTATCAAAATTTCTTTCAAAATATTATAACGTGTATTCTCTTGATTTAAGAAATCATGGCGATTCTCCTCATAGCGAAGTCCATTCGATAGAATCAATGTCTACAGATTTAGAGGAGTTTATACAGGACCACTCACTGAAAGATGTTTCTTTACTGGGTCATTCTATGGGTGGCCTTGTAGCTATGTATTTTGACCTGACGCATCCAGGTTTGCTTACATCCCTGATCATTCAAGACATTTCTCCTAGAGATTATCCTTTCATTTATGAAAAAGAAGTCGAGTCAATGTCTCAAGATATTTCAGAATCTAAGTCTAGATCAGAGATAGATTCACAGATGGCGACATATGTGCCTGATACTTTCATCCGCCAGTTTTTACAAATGAATTTAGAAAGAAGTCCGGAAGGAAAATATTACTGGAAATTGAATGTAAGAGGAATTTCAAAAGCAAGAAAACTATTCTCAGAAATATTTTATGGGCTACCTAAATCAGATACGATATCCTTATTCGTTTTAGGCGGAGCCTCGGAATACATTCGCCCCGAAGACCACAAAACGATAGAGAACTTTTATAAGAAATCGCTTCTTAAAACAATAGAAGGTGGGGGACACTACATACATTTTACGCATGCGCTTGAGTTTACAAAAATCTTAGAAGATTTCGTAAACTCAATCAGGAATTAAAGGTCATGGTTCCATGATTCACTAACGGAATTATTCGGCAAGTAGCGACCTAAGCATCCATGCTGTTTTTTCATGTATATCTAATCTTTGAGTTAATAGGTCTAGTGTAGCTTGGTCATTTCCTTTTTCTGCTGGGGCATAGGCAAGCCTTGCCGTGCGAATGACTGCTTCGTTTCCTTCCACTAAATTCCGAATCATCATTTCTGCTTTTGGAACATCTTTATCTTCAGAAATGCTAGAATACTTAGCAAACTCCCAACCACCAACGGGTGCATAATATCCTAGGGAGCGAATGCGTTCCGCAATCGGATCTATTGCGTTCCATAGCTCCGTATATTGAGTCATAAATAACAGGTGTAAGGTTTGAAACATCGGACCTGTCACGTTCCAGTGGTAACTGTGAGTTTTTTGATAAAGGGTATATGTATCTGCCAGTAATTTTCTCAATGCTTCCGAAATAGCGCTTCTTTCCGCCTCGGGAATTCCAATATTGATTTGCATTTTTTATCTCCTATAAAAACACTTTTTACAATACCAAATCGGAACGGCGATTGAATATAAAAATTTCCAATTATTTTACAGAACTCCTCTCTGCTAGCGCAGCTATGCTTGTTGCTTTACCCTCTGCCATCGCTTTCGGTATCAGTGTGTATACCCCTCTGGGAGAGTCTTACGCTGGCATGGCGGCACTTTCTGGTGTGATCGGCACTATCGTCATCGGGCTCATCACCCCACTCGTTGGGGGTACGGCACGGTTGGTTTCCGCACCTGCGGCTCCTGCAGCAGCCGTACTTTCGGTTTTCGTTTTGGAGCAAGTACGAATCGGTGAATTTGGATACGCACAAATCCCGATCCTTGTCACCATTGCCATTTTATTTGCGGGTATTTTCCAAATCCTTCTCGGAATCATTGGAGGAGGACGACTTATTAAATTCATACCATATCCCGTCGTAACCGGATACTTGGGTGGACTCGGCATCCTTATCATCATGGCACAGCTACCGAGAATATTTGCCATGAGTTCTGAAGGATCCTTGCTTGGAAATATAGAAACTCTCACCTCTGATCCGATTCCACCTATCATTGGATTTGCGACGATTGGAACGATGATTCTCATTCCTAAAATGACTTCAAAAATCCCCCCAACAATTGCCTCTCTTCTTATGGGTTTTGCTTCATACTGGTTACTAAGTATTTATTTCCCAGAATTGAAATCAATCCATAATAATCGTTATGTGGTTGGGCCAATCATTCCAGAAGGGGAGAGTCTTTTCTCTCATTTCGGAAAAAATATTACAAATTTAGGAATCATTACCTTTTCGAATTTGAAGATGATCTTCGTGCCAGCATTTACTCTGGGATTTTTGCTTTCCATTGATACCCTAAAGACTTGCCTCGTTATAGATGTTTATTCCGCGAAGCGTCATGATTCCAATCGAGAATTAATAGGGCAGGGTGTGGGAAATTTCGCAAGTTCCTTGTTTGGTGGGATAGCGGGATCCGGAACTCTTGGTCCAACGCTCGTAAATCTAGCTAGTGGGGCAAAAACAAAGTTTTCCGGATTCCTTGTTGGAGTATTTGCTCTTGTATCATTATTTTTTTTCGCTAATGTATTGCAATGGATACCAGTTGCCGCTCTAGCGGGCGTTCTCATCGTTGTTGGCTCTCGTATGATAGATTGGAGAAGTTTTGGTTTACTTAAAAATCCATCGACTGTCTTTGATTTTAGTGTGATTTTATGTGTAGTGGTAGCGGCTGTGAGTACCAGTCTGATCCTTGCAGCAGGAGTCGGCATACTCCTGGCAATTCTGTTATTCGTGAGAGATCAAATTCGTTCTTCGGTTGTTAGACGGACTTTCTTAGGACATCAGAAATTTTCGAAAAAAAGGAGACTTCCTTCAGAATTAGATGCCTTGGAAAAAAAATCTGACAGAAATATCATATTTGAACTCCAAGGACAATTGTTTTTTGGAACGACCGACCAACTGTTCAATACGTTGGAACCATATCTTGCCTCAGCAAAAAATATAATACTTGATTTCAGAAGAGTCGTCAATATTGACTTTACGGCTGTTAATCTTTTGAAACAGATTCACTCGAGATTAATGGCTGCAAACGGAACGCTCATCCTTGCGAACATCCCCTTGCTACTTTCAACGGGTCATGATATGAAAGAATATTTAAGAACGCTTGGTCTCTCTGATTCTTCCGAGAATATTAAATTTTTCGATGAGCTTGATGATGCACTCGAATACATTGAAGATGAAATCATCCATGAAGCCAACTTAGATGTTACCAAAAATGTTCCCTTCCTGCATTTGAATCAGTTTGAATTTTTTAAACCATTTAAGCTGGAAGATGTTGCTCAATTTGAAAAATGCATTCGTGAAATCGAATGTCCGTCAGGCGAAAATGTTTTTAATATGGGCGATGTCTCAGATGAAATGTATTTTATCCGAAAGGGCACGATACGCATTCAACTCCCTATCGAGGGAAAACGTTCGCATCATTTGGCAACATTTGGAAAAGGAGATTTTTTTGGCGATATGGCATTTTTAGACAAAGAAACAAGATCTGCTGACGCCGTTGCCATTGAAACAAGCTCTTTATATGGTATTTCGAGAATCAAATTCGATGAGTATGTCGCTACTCATCCGATTTTTGGAAATTTATTTTTTGAATCTCTTGCTTATACTTTATCAAAACGATTAAGACTCAATCATGTGGAACTTTCCGCTTTGCAAGAAAGTTAAAAAGTAAATACCTGGATCTCAAAATATAGGTTAGTTGATGCCAGAGCGGATTTCACTCACCAATTTTTCAGCAACATAGTCATATTCGGATGTTTCCAGCAGAATGTCTGACCGACTCCAAATAAGTCCCAGACCCAATATATATTTGGTGAGTTTCATTGCGGACCAATTAGTCCCTGGCTTCTTTCTCGCATTTACAACAACCTGGCCAGATTCGATTTTGACGATTTTTAAAGATACGGTATCGATTAGATTTGGATAGGGCATCCCCTTTGGATCAAAGGTTCGCAGAGCCGAGCCTCTACCGAAAACAAGAGCGTCCACCCCTAAGATCTTTCCAATTCTGACAGCAGTCTGGGTGTCTATGATTCCTGTCTTCGTAAACGACTGCTCATTTACAACCTTAGAGAGTTGTTCTCGTTCTATCACTGCCATTGGAAGATTTTTTGCCAATTGCAAGGAAACAGCATCCGTAAATTCCCCATCCCATTTCGCATCGTCAATTTCGAAGGTAAGGACGGCGATTTTCTGTATTGTAAGGTCCCTTTTGTTCTGGTCAGGATATTGAATCGCAGACTCCATCGTCGTACAATTCGTTAGAATCAACATAAAAAGTAAAAAGGAGGCGAGTAAAGAAGATTTCATGTACAATAACTACGAAGGACATATTGAATTGGCAATTGTTTTTTAATCAGAAATGCAGAAACTGCTAATCTCTTGCTAAATGGATTCCGGTAGTTTCTTCCTATGTCTTCCGTTCTTAGTCACCACAGATTGACTCAATGTTATGTGAAAAATAATTTTCTTTTGATTTCCCCTTTGTTTCATATTCTAAGTGGTTTGGTTTAATAATTAATATAACATAATGTACTTATATATAGTCCCTCTTGCCTGTAGTCAGATAGCAAGCTAGAATAGGTGAGGACTATTACTAATTTCGTCAGGTTGCGCCTTCATTGTTGTGAGAAAGCTGGCTCATGCGTTTAAATATTAGAATATAATAAAAAAATAATGAGACATAATATTATTATGCACCACTTCTGTAAAGTGAATTTTTTTATTAGTTTTCCCTTGACTCTATTCATTCTGAAAATACTTTGGTTTTTACCACACCACCTTCGCGGTGAGTGCTTGGGAGCTTGGCGAGAGATCGTGAAGCGAATTT
>NZ_RQGD01000042.1 GCF_004770745.1 Leptospira ognonensis
GATTTTGTCAATAATCGGATAGGCATTCTTAACGATAGGGCTGTTTCTGTCTCCTGGAATGAAAAAGGATCAAGTTTTCAGTCGATTCGGAGCATAACTTGAAGTTATAAATCGAAAATCATCTAACTAGTTTTTTTCTATTAGATTAAAAGAAATGGTGTATTCATATTATTTCCCATTTTGATTGCTCAATTGATATGTGGTCTCTTGTCTATCAAATTTCCAAGAGACAATTCAAATTCTTCTCATCAAATTTACCATCATGGAGTTTTTTCTCCATTCCCTAGCTTAGCAACAAGACCGGTTATATTTTACGTTCCGATAGTGTTGCATTAAAATACATGAAAAATAATACAGTATTAAAAATGCAGTAAAAAGGTTGCATGCAAAATAATGGCTGAATTTTATGTAAATAAGTTAGATTTTCTCTTGGAGGAGGCTTATATGATAGGGATATTTTGTATTTTACCCATTTTGGTTTATTTGGCTGGTAGGTTTTTACTTTTCGGTTCCATTAATTTAAATCATTACGAGACCTGGCAGATGATAGATTTTGGGAATTTGGCACTGGTCATGATGGTTTATACCACAATGATCTCACTTTTCATACTCTACTATGCTCAAAAGAATTTTGAACGCGAGAAAAATGGAAAAAGATGGTTGGTATGGATCTTACTCACCATTTTCTCTGTCCACTTGATTACTGTGAGCGCAAATTTGTTATCAATCCTTTTGGGATTCATCTGTATCAGTCTTTTTTTCCACCAGTTGCTGTTGTGCTTCCCTAATCGAAAAAAATCCATAAATGTTGCATGGAAAAAATTCATCCTTTCTAGAATTGGAGATTTGTTTTTTATCTTCTTCTGTTACTCAATCTATAAAACAATAGGAACTCTTGAACTGAGAGAAATACACAATCTGGTATTGAGTATGCCCATTGAAGAGCGAATGACTGCATGTTTTTGGCCAAGTATCTTTCTCGGAATTGCCTGCATGATCAAGAGTGCGCAATTTCCACTTCACTTTTGGTTACCAGAAACCATTGATGCTCCTAGCCCAATATCTGCCATTATGCATGCCGGAATTATAAACGCAGGCGGGTTTCTTCTCCTCAAATTTCATTTTCTCTACACACCAAACTCGCTGGCGAGTCTGATCATATTGTTTGTAGGATTGATGACGGTTATTGTCGGAGGTCTCTCGATGCTTGCTCAGGTTGATATCAAACGAAAGTTAGCCTATTCAACGTTGGGACAGATGGGATTTATGATGGTTGAGTTTGGACTTGGTTTGTATCCTCTGATCTTGTTACACATCATCGGACATGGTTTTTACAAAGCTTACGGTTTTCTTGCTGCAGGAAGTCGAGATCTTGCACCTGTTCCCAAACAATTAGGAGTATCTTTCAAAATAATCATTAGTTTTCTGATTCTGATCTCGCCTATTGCCATCTATCATAAGACAGACGATATAGAATATGGAGTATTAACGATATTTTTCTTGTCACTAGTGGGATCTTTACCGAAGACATTAAACCCTATGGCGATACTTGTTAGTATTTTCCTGGCAATTCCTTCGATCTTCCTTCTTTCTCTCGGAACCTGGATGACGGGAATCGAAAGCGAGCAGACTCAACTGAATCCGATGATCGCTATAATAAGTCTCCTAACGCTTTCTACTTTCTCGGCATTCATCATCTTACTGCCTTCGCTGAATCAGTTTAAATTTGTGAATTGGCTTTATGCATATGCGTCAAGAGGGTTCCTATTCTCTCAAAACTCAGATAAAATTTTTAATAAACTAGTAAACTAAATATCTTAACTGGAGCAAAACAAATGAAGACGAAACATAAAACGATACAAATAAATGAGATCAACGAAATGCTAATGAAAATCCCTCCCCTCTGGGAACTTGATTCTTATATTGCAGTCAATCCCTTTCTTGGTTATTCCTCGGAACCTTTCTTCAAGTCACTTGCCTCTCTGGAGACAGCGTTAGGATGCAAGTTGATTCCCGATAAGGATCTTTTGGAGAATGAACCTCTTGATTTTATAAACTCAGGTTCCTTCGATGACACGCAAACGATGATTGGCGATTTGGTCGGAACATTCCTCTCATCTTATGTCGATGCAGGAATCTCCTATTGGGCTAATCCATGGAAAGAAGATACGTTATGGAAGGCATTTCAAAAATGGGTGAAAATTGATCCTATTTTTCGAAACCAAACAAACTTCCAAATCTTAGAAAAAAAGATCCAGAGCGCCAATTCCCCGTACACTATGATCAGCATCTTATTTGAAGAATATGAAATTTTAGACAAACAAGTAGTGGAACTTTTGATGTTCCAACAGCTGGGATGGTCTTCCTATTTCAGAAAAAGCAATTGGCATACCCCCTTCAATGAAGAAAGTGATTTGGTTTCTTTTTTAGCAATTCTATGCTTGATTTTTGTCTTAAACAAAGACCTTCCTGCCAATTTTAAAAAAGAAGAGACAAAGGCTGCAAAGGAGGATACTGTAAGACGATACCAACTTTTAGAAAGTAAAGAAAATGTGTATAGAAATAGACTCATTTTTGAATTGAGAAAAACAAACAAAAGTAATGTGCCAAATTCGAAGGTAACAGTTAAATTTTTATTCTGTATCGATGTGAGATCTGAATCCTTCCGAAGGCATTTGGAAAATGAATCAAGTGAAATTGAAACAGATGGTTTTGCTGGATTTTTTGGAATGCCCATTGGTAAAAAAGATTGGAAGGGCAATAAGATCAATCATAGTCCCGCTCTCATAGAACCTAACTATATCGTGAATGAAGACGAAAGGTCTCTCTTTTTGAAAAACAAATTGATCCTTACAAAGTCTTGGATTCAAAAGATCAAACGTACGTTTCCGATCGGTTTTCATTATGTTGAATCTGCCGGATTTCTTTCAGCTGTGGGTATGCTTTCAAAGTCTTTCAAGGTTAAGTCACCATTTACCTATCGACGAGAAGTGAATGATGGAGAAGTCTTATCTGCCTTACAACGATTGAAATTGGATGAAAAGACACAGATTGCTGCTGGATTCTTGAAACATATGGGATGGCTTACATCCTTTCCGAATTATATTTTGATCGTCGGACACGCAAGTGAGACAACTAACAACCCGCATGAAGCAGGGTTGTCTTGCGGAGCATGTTCTGGTCAAAGTGGGGAACTCAGTGCACGTTTTGCATGTGAGTTACTGAACGATGCAGAAGTAAGAAGCCAACTAATGAATCAAGGAATCAAGATAGAAGAAACAACAAAATTCGTTCCCGCAATACACGAAACCGTTAGCGATTCCATATCCATTCTGAAAAAGGAATATATCTCAAAAGAATTTGGGCAAAAAATTGAAAACTGGATACAAAATGCACAGGCAAACTACATAAAAGAGAAGACAATTTATTTTTCACTTACGAAAAAAGAAGGAGTTTCCAGATCCAGGGATTGGTCAGAAGTTTTTCCAGAAGCAGGGCTTGCTAATTGCGCCTCATTCTTTATCGCGCGAAGAGAAACGACAAAGTCTTTAAACTTGGAAAGTCGATCCTTCCTAAATTCGTATGACCATACGAAGGATACTGAATTGAACACCTTGGAATTACTCCTTACCGCCCCTGCCATTGTGGCGTCTTGGATCAACCTTCAATACTATGCTTCAACGGTTGCACCCGATATTTTTGGAGCCGGGAATAAGTTGATTCAAACGGTAGTAGGCAACATTGGAGTTTTCGAGGGGAATCACTGGAATTTAAGAAGTGGGTTACCTCTTCAATCGGTCTACGATGGGAAAAGATTTATTCACACTCCAGTTAGGTTAACGATTTTCGTCGAGGCTCCACTCCAATCGATTGATAAAATACTCGCAAAACATAACTCGATACGAGATTTGGTGGAAGGAGAATGGGTACATTTAGTATCGATCTCAGACGATCTTAAATTTCATCTGAAAAAGGGGAAACAATGGGAATTGATTCCAGCTTGACCTAAAATAAGGTTAAACTCTATATAGGAAAAGTAAGTTTCTTTTCCTGAATTTAATTTCCTATATAGAGACTAGAATATGCAAAATAAAAACCCAAAGAACAAGCTCGCGATTACTAAAAGGGAGCCGATTAAATGGACATTCCTATCAAACCATGCTCATGTTCTTATATGTCTTTATTATGATCCGGAGATAAGAGTGAGGGACATTGCACAAGCAGTTGGCATTACAGAAAGAACGGTATTGGGTATCATCAAGGATCTAGTAGAGGCTGAAATTCTAGAAAAAATAAAAGAAGGACGTCGCAATCATTATAAAATCATTCAGACTAAAAAATTAAGACATAGCTTAGAGGCAAACCATACGATTAAAGACCTTCTTAAACTCGCTAATTAATTGACTTCTTAAGTCGAGAGTTTGTATGATTTGAAGCAAAAGATAGAATTCTAAAAAATATGCTTCAGGATTTTTCTTCCATAGATTTCTTCTCTAAATTCATTTTTCTGTAGTTTGAGATCCGCGAATTTATAATGCGTTTCGATAAAATACTGTGAATAAGTGACTCGAAGAATAATTTATGCTTCAAAGATCACTGAATCTCACAAAAAGGAATATAAATAATTTGAAACTAGCTAAGATACTACTCCTTATAAATTTTCTTTATTTTGTGAATTGTTCACCACATACGATTCCGTACGAACAAAAGGAATGGAGAGAGAAAGGAATTACATCCTTAGAAGAAATCGAATTGGGAAACGTTAAACATTCCATATTGATTCGAGGAACCGATAAGTCCAATCCCATACTTTTAGTGATTCATGGTTTTGCAGTTCCCATGATGCCTTTTGCACATTTATCTTATGGTGACAAAAGAGACCGAATGGAGAAAAATTTCATTATCGTAAATTATGATCAGAGAGGTGTAGGAAAAACATCAAGATTGAACGATGAAGATCAAATTGATTTTACAATGGAAGATTTCGTTTACGATGCCGAAATACTTTGTCAAAAGTTAATGAAACGATTTGGAAAAAAGAAAATCTATCTTCAGGCTATTTCTTGGGGAAGTTATATCGGTGCAAAACTTGCCGCCAAACACCCTGATTGGTTTTATGCATATATCAGTGAAGGTCAGGCTGTTTATGCCCCAGAAAGTATTGCGGAAATGAAACGATTTAGTTTAGAAGAAGCAAGGCTAGAGAACAACGTAAAAGCAATCGAAGAATTGGAAGCGGCAGAAGTTGCTAATCTAACATTAGGTGTAATAAAAATGAAGGAAAATATGGAAAAGATTTCTTCTTGGGGAGAATATTACCAAAATAAAAAATACAAATATAGAAATTTTACGCTCTCAGAATTGTTTATTGGAGCTTTGCGCAAAGCGCCAGAATATAGTTTTTTTGATTTCCTTGCAACTTTGAAATCTATGGATAGCTTCAGCGAAAAAAATATATCAAAACTGATGGAAATAAATATGCGTAAGGAAGTGCCCGAAATGAATCTACCTGTGTATTTTCTAATGGGCGAATATGATTTTATGAATCAGGCAGGAAGAGATTATTTTACTACATTAAAATCTCCTAAAAAAAAATGGATCGAGCTAAAAAGGGCAGGACATGAACTTGGCGCAGATCAACCCGAGGAAGTTCAAAAAATATATATTGATCAAATTCGAAAAGAGACATTTTTACCATAAAAGACAGTCGTAAATGCTTTGGCTGTTATCAAAAAGATTGTATCCTTTGGCGTTTAATTTTCGATCCTGCGACCGAAATAAGTAATTTCCACTACATTTTTGTCCCGAATGATTAAAAATTTCAAACTTGATTCTGAAAAGCAGAGAAGAATGCGAATTAATTGACTTACCTTTGTTTTATTAAGCAAGAAGTCTGTTCTTCTGAAAAATAGAATCAGAGAATCATTTTTCTATCGAGAATCCCTATGCGAAAAAATAAGATCCTATGCCTGCTGACTACATTCGGTATGACAACATCTTGTCAGATACAATTAGATAACCCAGGAAGCCCGGGGGACAAGTCCTTTTATGCCACAGAAGCTCTGAGGTGTCTCGCCGGACAGTCGTTTAGCTGTAAGCCCGTTACTTCGATTTCGAGCGAAAGTAGTACTAATAATTCCGCTACCACAAACTCTGATGTTAGTCCAAGCGGGTTAGGTTATGATTCGCCACTTATTTTTTATAGTCAGATAGCAAATAGTTTTACACCTAGAATATCTGGGACTTCGCTCACATTTAGCATAACACCTTCCTTGCCAAGTGGTCTCAGTTTGGATTCGACTTCGGGTTTGATTTCTGGAACCTATTCGTCTTACAGTGGTTCCTCCTTAGATTACGTCGTGACTGTTTCGAATGCTTCTGGTTACACGAACACGACTGTCAAATTGACTGCCTTCGGACTTTCTCCGCTCAAAACAGGCCAAACAACCTGCATGGACAATCTAGCCAATCCCATTGCTTGTTCAGGAACGGGACAGGATGCCGAATTCCAAAAAGGAAGCAATCCATCCTTAACGGATAATGCAGATGGGACCGTAAAAGATAATCATACAGGAAATACCTGGATGAAATGTGAATTGGGCGGAGTATATACTGTAGGTTCAAATTCATGTACCTCTCCTGGAACTACATCAAGTTATATAGCTGCCACAACTGGCTGTGCAGCTTCCTCGGGTTTCCGAGTACCAACTAGTTTTGAACTTCGATCTATATCCAAAATGGATAATCCCACTGGTTTTTTTACTCCATTTCAGATTGAAGGCTTCAATTATTGGACTGCCACAGCATCACCTACCGGACATTTTGTGGCCATTAATACAAATATTAATTTAGTCGAGTCGCTTGACGCCAATAGCAACATTACAAAATGCGTATCTGGAAGTACCTTGAACTCAAAATCATCCTATGTTGATAATGCCGATGGAACCATCCTCGATATAGGAACGGGACTCTTATGGCAAAAATGTCCTTTAGGTCAAACTTACACCTCTGGCAATTGTACAGGAGTTTTAACGAAAGTTAGCTGGGATATATCACTCACAAACTGCACATCTTCTAATTTAAAAGGAAAATCCTGGCGCCTTCCAAATATAAATGAGCTTGCAAGTATTTTTGATCCAACTTATTCCAATTATGTGAATCCCACCTTTTTCCCTACCGTTGGAGATACGCCCGGAAGTTTCGGTTTTTGGTCCTCTACGGGAATCAATACGGCAAGCCGAGTAGTCTTCTTTAGCGCCAATGCGCCCGTCCTGACCATAGCGCCGAAATCCACTAACAATGCCTATGCTTCATTATGTGTTACCGATCCTTAGTCAGAATGAGAAGCTTAGCTCCACTGGATTTTGGATCAGTAATGGATCACTATGCTAAACTTTTATCCTTTTTTCATATTCCTTGATTTTCTCAAAAATTTTGAAAGTCATACCTATATCATCTAATCCAAACTGGATGCGATCCAAATTTGACTTTGACAATTTGAAGTTATACTCTTCCTTATCAAAGTAGATCTTTAACTTTGATAAATCGACTGTCATTTTCTTGTTTGTATCTTTTAATAAGGAAGCGGCAAGGGAATCGATCGTTTGTTTTGGCAATTGGATCAAGGCAATTCCATTTTTTGCCGCATTGGAGTAAAAAATATCTGCAAATGATTCCGCGATCACAACCTTGAAGCCAAAATCAGCCAAGGCCCAAGGCGCATGCTCTCGACTCGAACCGCATCCGAAATTTTCACCTGTCAGCAATATGCTGACATCCGCGGTTCCAGGTGAATTGAGAATGAAATCTGGATTGGGAACATTGCCTTCTTCGTCTAAATACCTCCAATGAAAAAACAGTAATTTGCCGAATCCTATCTTATCTGTTTTCTTCATAAACTGTTTTGGAAGAATCTGATCTGTGTCGATATCCTTCTTTATTAATGACAATATCTTACCTTTATGAATGGTCCATCCGTTCATTTCGTAACTCCTTTTTCTAATTCAAATTTCGTTCCCAATCTTCCTAAGATCGCAGTCGCAGCTGCCACTTCAGGGCTGACGAGATGCGTTCTACCGCCACGACCCTGCCTGTTCTCAAAATTTCGATTGGATGTTGAGGCAGCCCGTTCCCCTGATTGCAATTGGTCATCATTCATCCCGAGACACATCGAACATCCTGGATGCCGCCATTCAAAACCTGCATCTAACAAAACTTTATCTAGACCTTCGGCCTCCGCTTGGTGTTTCACTCTTCCTGAACCTGGAACAACGATAGCTTGTACAGAGCTATGTACTTTTTTTCCCTCAACTACTTTGGCCACTTTTCGAATGTCTTCTAGCCTTCCATTCGTACAGGAACCAACAAATACTTTGTCCACATGAATCTCTCTCATCTTTGTTCCTGGTTTCAAATCCATATAGGCTAGAGCTGATCTTGCAGCAGAACTCAATTTATCATCTGCCATTCTATCGGGGTCAGGGATTTCTCCTTCAATGGGAATCACTTGTGAAGGATTTGTACCCCAACTAACCATATTAGCGCATCTGCTTAAATCGATATGTACTACTTTATCAAATAGGGCATTCTCATCTGTTTTGTGATCCCTCCATTGACTAATGCTACTTTGCCATTGCTCAGAATTGGGAGCAAAATCCCTTCCTAATAGATATTCAAAAGTAATTTCATCTGATGCAATCATCCCAGATCTTGCACCGGCTTCGACACTTAAGTTGCATAAAGTCATACGTTCCTCCATGCTCATCGCTCGGATCACATCACCTTGGAATTCGATCACATATCCTTGGCCACCCTCCGTTCCAATTTGTGAAATGATAAATAAGGCAATATCTTTTGCCGAAATGGACTCCTCTACCTTTCCATGCAGCTGCACTAGCATTGATTTCGATTTTTTCATTCTTACGGTTTGGGTTGCCAATATATGTTCCACATCGGATGATCCAACACCAAAGGCTAGGGCTCCAAACGCGCCGTGGGTGGATGTATGAGAATCACCACAAGCGATGATGCTTCCAGGCAAAGTTAATCCTAACTCTGGTCCAACAACATGTACAATACCTTGGTCCGGATGATCTACATTTAATAAGGTTACACCAAATTCTTTTGTATTTGCGACCATCAGCTCCATTTGTCTTTTCGAAATCGGTTCTGCAGATTCTATGCTTCGATTTCTGGTAGATATATTGTGATCGACTACCGCAAAAGTTTTATCCAACCGATGCACTTTTCTATTCTTTTCTCTTAATCCTTGGAATGGCTGTGGTGATGTGACTTCATGCAATAAGTGTTGATCGACATAAAGAATGGATTCTTCATCATCCTTTGCGATTTCATGTTTTTCCCAAATCTTATCATATAATGTTTTTGGCTCCATTGCGACTTCCTCCTTTTTTGATTCTAATAAAAGAATAGCAGTTTTGGAGTTATAATGCAAATAAATACAGTTTATAGATATTATAACAAAAAATTATAGATATAAATTTGTAAGGGATCTAACTCATCAATAAACAAGGAAATTATGGAATTTAAGCAAATTAGAACATTTTTAGAAATAACAGAAGCTGGCACTTTTCAAAAGGCAGCTAGGTCACTTGGTTTATCTCAACCTGCACTATCCCGACAAATATTTCTATTGGAAAAAGAATTGAAAGTCTCACTAATGACTCGCGGTCCCAAAAATATTCGATTAACAAATGAAGGAGAAAAATTATTAGTATATTCAAAAAGACTGAAAGAACTATGGGAGGAAATTCATGAAGCAATGGATGAGAGAGGCAAATCCATTTCTGGATCTTATTCAATTTCTGCTGGGGGAACAGTTTCGGCTTGGATCCTTCCAAAAATCCTAATTCATTTCAAGAAAAAATTTCCCAAAGTTAAACTTTCTGTTCGAGAGGGTGATAACTTAGATACTAGGGAATCTTTGTTACGTGGGGATGTGGATATCGCAATTCTCACTTCGCCAGTTTCTATACCTGGGATCATAGTAAGAGATTTTTTAGAGGATAAGATTGTTCCAGTTGTGCCTCGGAATCACAGAATCTTACTGAATTCGAAAAATCTTTACAAACAAATGGAGAAAGAAAGTTTCATTTTCTATCATCCCGCATCATCGATGCAAATCATTATTAATAAGAAACTTAAATCCCTCAAACGAAAATTTACCGCATCGGTGGGTATGGAACTTCGTAGCGTGGAGTCTGTATTGAAAAGTATTGAAGCGGGTCTTGGGATAGGATTTCTTTCCAAATTTAGTATCCCATCAAATCTTTCTGCAATTCCTATCTTAGAATTAGAAATGGAAAGAAGTTTTAAACTCTGTTATCGAAAAAACTCAAGACCCGGGATCTCACTTCTTGCAGAAGAAGTGATCCAGATAACAAATACTCTTTATCGTCAGAACGAACGAGGATAAAAGTAGCAGCATTTGTTAAATGGAACGGTCTAGTTCTTTATAGTATCTGAAAATACCAGAAGTATTGAACGGAATCCTACGGGAAGAGTTCCAATATTGTAAAAGTCTTTCATCCTTCAAAAGTTTCGACACTAAGCTTTCAATTTGAGGGAACTTGCCTTCACGTAACTTCATGGCTTTCGGAAAGGCATAGAGTAAACCATGCCAAGCTTGAAATAAAGATAGATCCGGATAACTAACGGTTTCTCCAAGTAAATAATGGGATCTTTTGAGTACATATGCTTTATTAAAATAGGAAAGCCATTTGTCTAGTCTGTGAGTTAAAAACGAAGTAGTTGCATCTACTGCCTCTTTCCTTTGGTCTTCGTAATAAAGTGCGGTTGAAATCGGGTGATGCGTGTTATGTGTTTCATTTGCTAAATCAGCAATGCAAAGCTGGAATTGAAGGCAAACGGTTTGATCTTCTTCCGACTTGCCCGCTAGATTTAATCTAGATCCCAGGTAGTGAAGGATACATGCAGATTGCGAAATGTATTTTCCTTTGTGTTCGAGTATCGGCGGAGCAAAATGAACTGGAAAAATAGCCTCATCCTTGAGTATGTTTTGCATCGAAACGGTTTGATCGGCTTTTTTTTCGGGCAATCGGCAAATGTCCACGTAATCAGCGCCCGAATATTCAAGAGCGAGTCTAATGAACTCTCCACGTCCAGGCAAATTAGGCCAATAATATAGGCAGTATTCGGACTTTTGACTCATAAATTCTCCTTGGGAACAAATATCCGCCCAGCCAAAAGGTAAGGCTTCTCTATTTCTTTTTTGCTTGGTATTTTTTTTAATAGAGAAATTCTTTCGAGTGTAAAAAAATATTGAGTAGGATGATGAATTCTTCAAAACATTCTTCGCGTAAATTCTTCATTCTTCTTACTCTCATCCTTGCCGGAGAGGTGATATTTTTTTTACCATTTGTCATTCCTCGTATATTTAGACCAACATTACTCCAAGTTTATAACATTACAAATTTCGAATTGGGTACGTATTTTTCTTTGCATGGAGTGGTTGCAATGTTTGCCTATTTTTTTGGAGGTCCCCTTGCTGATCGATTTTCGGCTCGCCTATTAATTGCATTGGCATTATGGCTTACTTCTTTTGGAGGATTTTTATTAGTATTTTTTCCTTATCGAATTGCTCTAACATGTGTATATGCATATTGGGGTCTTACCACCATTCTTATGTTATGGGCTGCTATGATCAAAGCTACGAGAGAATGGGGAGGTTCGGATGCACAAGGTAAGGCATTTGGTTATCTTGAAGGTGGACGTGGGTTTTCGGCTGCCATGGTAGGCACGATCGCACTCTTAGTTTTTGGAAATATATTTTCTAGTGTCGCTATTGGAGATAAGCAAACACAAAGAGTTGACTCCTACCAAGTAGTTTTAATTGTCACTTCCTTTGTTACATTTTTCGTTGGCATTTTAGTATGGTCAGTCCTGCCAGAAGGGAATCGGGAAAATAAAATCCAATCTCGTTTGACCTGGAAAACTATTTTCAAATTGATTAAACTGCCAAGCATTTGGCTCCAAGCCATAATCATTGTCTGCGCCTATGTGGGTTACAAAATTACAGATGATTATTCGTTGTATGCCAACCAAGTTTTAGGTTACGATGAAATCAAATCCGCCGCTTTTGGTTCTTTTGCCTTGTGGCTAAGGCCAATTTTTGCCTTACTATCTGGATTTCTGGCTGACAAATTTAAAAGTTCTCAAGTGATTGTCTGTTATTTTTTAACAATAGCCACATGCTCTTTGTTAGTATATGCAGGACAAATCAATCAATCAAATTTTGCGATCATTTTTGTTCTTGGTATAAACTTGATGGGCATTTATGGAATTCGAGGGATTTACTTTTCGATCATGAATATTACAGGTATACCCATCAACGATACTGGCTCTGCTGTCGGTCTCATGTCGTTTATCGGATTTACACCTGAAATTTTTATGAGTCCGCTCATGGGCTATATTCTAGATAGTCATCCTGGAATCGAAGGCCATCAAATAGTGTTTTTAGTGCTCTCTCTTTTTGCTTGTTTTGGACTCGTAGCAAGTGTCGCGCTTCATAGGCTCGCTCTTCGATTTGAACTAAAAATTTAGGTTAAACTTCTTTAATCATATCAAACAAGGAGTCTAATACCCGATGCAGGAAGCA
Source organism: Leptospira ognonensis (assembly GCF_004770745.1). Lineage (GTDB taxonomy): Bacteria > Spirochaetota > Leptospiria > Leptospirales > Leptospiraceae > Leptospira_A > Leptospira_A ognonensis. Next base: position 12,638 of record NZ_RQGD01000042.1, read on the forward strand.
ATCCTACCTGATAGAGATGCAGTGGAGGAATTATTAAAATTATTCCTGAAAACTAGGAATAATACGCTTAGTATCATTGAAAATTTTCAGCCCGAAGATTGCAATTTACAAGCTAGCGAATTTGTGAGTCCCACAAAATGGCACCTTGCTCATACGACTTGGTTTTTTGAGCATTTTATTCTGATGCCAAATTTTGCTGAATATAAAGTCTTCGATCCATCCTTTGTTTTTTTATTTAACAGTTATTATAATAGTGTAGGAGATCGCGTAGCAAGAGACAAGCGGCATCTCATTTCTCGACCAAATCTGTCAGAAGTGATGCAGTATAGAGAACATGTGAATACATACATTGCGACTGTATTGAATCGATTGCCTGAGAGTATTTTTCCTTTAGTCGAACTAGGCATCCACCATGAAATGCAGCACCAAGAGCTCATGGTTACGGATATGAAATACAATGCTTTCTCTCATCCCATACCATTTGCTGTGCAAGCAGAATCAGAATTTTTAACTTTTAAGAAATCTCAAGGCAAGAAAAAAATCGATGAGGGTGTCTATAGGGTTGGTAATTCTGATCCGACAAAGTTTCACTTTGATAATGAAGGCCCGGCTCATAAAACGTATATAGAAAGTTTTGAGATTTCAAATAGTCTGGTACTTGCAGAAGATTTTATCGAATTCGTAGAATCTGGTGCTTATCAAGATTCACTTCTTTGGCACTCGGATGCATGGTCTCATATCAAATCTAAATCAATAGAAAATCCTTTGTATTGGAAGAGAGGAAGATCTTCATGGGAACAATTTACCCTCGCTGGATGGAAAGAAATTTCCGAAAATGATCCATTAGTTCATGTTTCGTATTTTGAGGCAAACGCCTTTGCCGAATGGGCAGGATCAAGACTACCGACAGAGTTTGAATGGGAAGCCGCAGACGTAACATCTGCAGGTTACCTTTGGGAACATACGGGAAGTCCCTATGTGCCTTATCCGAGATTTGAAAAAGGAAAAGGCGACATTGGTGAGTATAATGGTAAATTCATGAACAACCAATACGTGTTACGCGGAGGAAGCCTTTTTTCACCTGAAGGTCATTTGAGAAGCACATATCGAAATTTTTTTTATCCGACAGACGCCTGGCAGTACAACGGAATCAGATTGGTGACAAAATGATTCGTAACAATTTGTATGGAATCGATCCATTTGCATCGGATGTAGAGAAAGGACTTTCAAAAAAGCATAAATCCATTTCTTCGAAATATTTTTATGACGAAAATGGAAGTCAGATTTTTACCGAAATAATGAATTTGCCAGAGTACTATCTTACAAATTCGGAAACCGAAATTTTTGAAACTCATAAAAATAAAATTACTGAAAGATATAATGGAAAGATTGTTTTCGTAGAACTTGGCGCAGGTGATGCGACCAAAACCCGCATACTTTTAGAAAAATTGATCGAAAAAGAGAAGATTCATAAGTATGTTCCGCTCGATATATCCGTTAAGGCTTTGGATCTTTTGAAGGAGAATCTCAGCGATTTTTATTCCAATCTTTCGATTCAGCCCATCGAAATCGATTTTTTAGCCGAGCTTCCAGAGTTACATTTCCCAAATCATAGACTCGTCGTTGCTTATCTTGGAAGTTCACTAGGTAATTTAACTGCACAAGGAAGCATACGATTCCTTAAAAAAATTAATTCAATCTTGAAACCTGGCGATGAGGTTTTTTTAGGACTGGATCTCATAAAAGATCTAATACTCATTAAAGATGCCTACGATGATATGAATGGTATTACGGCGAAGTTTAATTTGAATTTATTGAAGCGAATGAATGTTCAACTGGGAGCCAATTTTAACCTAGAATCCTTTTTCCATCATGCATCCTATAATGCAAAAGAAAAGGCGATGCACAGTCATGTCATATCTAAGATCGAGCAAGAGATTTATTTCAAATCATTGGAGAAGACTTTTCACTTCAATCAGTACGAAAGCATTTTTCTCGAACGCTCTTGCAAATATTCAATGTCAGACATATTGCATATGGCGCATCTATCGGGATTTGAAGTTACAGATCATTTTAAAGATCAGAATGGTTGGTTTATGAATGTGTTTTTTAAGAAAATAAAGGAAGTTTAGATGAAAGCAATTTGGAATGAACAGGTCATCGCAGAAACAAACGATACGGTCGTAGTGGAAGGAAATCATTATTTCCCTAGGAACACATTGAAGGATGAGTTTATTAAACCTTCTTCTACGAAAACGGTATGCGCATGGAAGGGAACGGCAGAATATTTTACGCTGAATGTAAATGGAAAGGAAAATCCCGATGCGGTTTGGTATTATGCAAATCCCTCTAAGGCAGCAGAAAATATAAAAGGTCGCGTCGCATTTTGGAAAGGTGTGGAAGTAACAAAATAACTGATTGCATCAACACGAACAAGGAATCCTCCAAGGATCAACGATTCCTTAGGCTTACTCGAAAATTCTAACTTAAAAATAAAGTAGGATCAAATACGGAAAAGTTAAGGTATATTAAACAATAGGCAATGAAATTCTACAAAGAACTTTCGTTGTCGGTTTAGTCTTATGATTTAAATGATCAATAATATTCTTAATTTCCACTTTTCCGTTAAATTTTTTCAAAATGGACTCTACTTTTGTAAGTCCGAGTCCAAAATCTAACGTTTTATATTCGTCATAAACAAATTTTGTTAGGCGGAAAAAGGGTTCGAAAACTAAATTTTCATAGGGAAGGGGAATCCCCTCTATCCGATCTGCATCCAAGACGGGGCTATTATAAATGGAAATAACGAACGAATTTCTCTCAATATAATTCACAATGTGAATGCTACTATCTGAAGAAGAAAATTTACAAGCATTGAGAATGATTTCTGTAATCGCCGCTTCTAAATACGCACGATTTATATTTAATTCGAAGTTTTCAAAAGAAGATTTTTTTTCACTAAGGTATATATGGTTGTTCCTTATAGGAAGGAAGGGCGAGATGTTGGTTATTATTTTTTCTATGTCCTCGTAAATGTCACGCAGAGAAACTTTTTCCATTTCAATGTTTCCATTCAGTATATATTCGATTTCAGAGAATGTAGTTAATGCTTTCTCTGCCATCTCAGAATTGACATGGATGAGATCCATGAGTCCCGTATCAATTTGGTAATTATCTCCAACTTTTTGTGCCGTGTCGGCAACGATCTTTAATAATGAGACTAGTGCTCCGAATCCGGTTCCTTGATTAAAACTAGTCTTTAAGCTTTCGAATAAATTCTGATTAACGTTTTTAAATTTTCCGCTTCCTCCAGCTCTTTCCTTCCATTTGTTCCAGTCTAGGTGACCTTCCAATCGAATTTCTCGTTCTCGTTTTGTAATTCGATCCAGTCTCCGCATTTCATAGATCTCTATCGCATGATTTAACTTAAGAGAGAGTTCTTCAGATTCGATTGGTTTGACGAGATAATCGAAGATTCCTTTTTTCATGATTTCAATGATCAAGGAGGTCTCAGAATGATTGGTAAGAACGATTATGATCGGCTCCTCTTCTTTCTCCTTTAAATAATCAATGAGTTGGCTTCCGTTCATTTCGGGCATATCATAATCTGTGATCACAATCGGAAACGGATTCTGTGAGTAATATTCCATCGCCTTGCGTCCGTTTTCTGCAAGTGTGACCTGAAATCCCGAGGAGGTTAAAGAGTCTCTCAAAAGATTCGCGGATATAATATCATCTTCGGCAATTAATATGCGTTTTTCATTCATTGATTAATTTCCTTTGATCTTAAATTCAATATTATAACAATTCCCCTGTTTTCTATCCATTTGAATTTTTCCATTAAGTTGTTGGATGAGCATCTGAATGAGATTCAAGCCGAAACTATTTGTAGTTTGAAAATCAATTTTGTTATCCATCGGAATTCCGTTGTCTTCATAATTTAAGAGTAATGTATCATTATCTTTTTTTGCCAAAAAATTAATTTTACCTTCTGATCTATCTGAGAAAGAATACTTCATAGAGTTTGTAATCAGTTCATTTATGATAATTCCAATCGTGGAAAGCATTTTTGCACTAATCAATACTGGTTCAACTTCAATCAAGGTTTTGATCCTCTCGTGATTTGGAAAAATTCTTAAGATTTCTGCAATTAATACGGGAAAGTATTCTCCGATGGAAATGACCTCTTTATTTTCGGAACGATACAATTTATCATATAACAACATCATACTTCGCACACGGCTAGAAGCATCTAGCAGAATGTTTTTTTGTAATGAGTTCTCCTGCTGGTTTGCTTCCATACGCAGTAAGCTAAAAATCGTATTCATATTATTTTTGATTCGATGGTGAACTTCAACGAGAATGAGTGCCTTTTCATCCAATAATAATCTGATCTTTTCATCTGCTTCTTTAATCTTTGTAATGTCTGTGCGAATCGCGATATACTTCTCAGTTTTGCCTTTCGAATTTTTGATAGGTGCTATTGTTGTCGCCACCCAGTAGAAACTTCCATCCTTAGCTCGATTCTTTATCTCACCATGCCAAGTTTCTCCTCTTTTTAGCGTATTGTATAAATCTTTAAAAAATTCTTTAGGATGATGACCTGAATTGATGAGCCTATGATTTTGACCCATAAGCTCTTCCCGGCTGTACTTACTGATTTCACAAAAACGACGATTAGTATAAATAATATCTCCATTAATATTTGTGATGGCTACAATCGCATGTTGGTCGATTGCGAATTGTCGTTGTCCTAATTCGAAATATGTTTCTTCAAGTTTTAAATCTAGATTTCTCTTATCTGTTAAATCAATGGCTGTACCATGCGATCCGATGAGAACTCCGTTTGTATCAAAGATTGCGCTAGGATAGAAATCTAAATATTTTCTTTCATTATCTTTGGTAAGGTAAATCGTTTCATATCCCAGCCGGGTAGTCTTACCCGTTTGATTAAATGCTCGGTATGCTTCCTTATCTCTTTCATGCACTTCGGAAGGCTGAAACTCCGAGTACAATCGGTTCATCATTTCTTCCTTTTTGTAACCCAAAACGCGTTCCCAAGCAGGATTTAAATAAGTGAATTTTCCATCCTTGTTACAGCTCCAGACGAGAGAGGAAGTGTTCTCAACCATATTAAAATAATTCGTTTCTTGACTCCGAAGCCTTTCCTCGAGCTCAACTTGTTTAGTGATATCCTGTGAGGTTCCAATGGCTCCGATCGGATTGTCAAATGGATCAAAAATCCAATGGCAAGTTTCTCGAATCCACTTGACTCTTCCTTGGCTGAGCAAGATCCGATGATCGACTTCATAGATTTTTTTTTCCTGTAATGAGTTTGTAAATGCGTTTGTAACTTTATCTCGATCCTCTGGATGCAACAGAGAATAAAATAGCTCTGGCGTAATTTCCGTTTTTTGAGGATCGATTTCATAAAACTCGAAAATTTTCTCGCAATATTGCCATTCATTTGTTTTCAGATCTAATTCCCAATGACCGATGTTGGCTACTTTTTTGATTTCTTCGTATTTAACTCTATAGGAAAATCCAGTTTCCTTTTTCTCTCTTACTTCTTGGGGAGCAATTTGTATCGTTTCGCCATCCAAAGAGAGTCTACCTCTCATCTGTAGAAGTAATGTTTCATTTTCCTTGGTGTTAAATTCAATATTACACTCCTGGATCGAAGGCATTTGAATTACCGAATTTAAATACTGATGGAATTTCATCTTTGAACTTTCAGACAGATGCGAGAAGAAATCTGATCCCAAAGACAGTGACTTTTTAAACAGATTCGTGGCTTCTCCATTCATAAAACAAACCTCACCGGTCTTTGAGATTAGAATTATTGGAAAAAGAAGTTTTTCTAGAGAATCCATTTTTTATCCTTCGGCTCAATTCTCATGTAAGCTCCCTAAGCTTGAAATCTTAATGCAGTAAAAATTTAAAAAAGCTAGTAACACACAAGAATGTATACAAGATAATTAACCAGAGAATGCCCTTTTGTTCAAAGCTAATGTTAGAATAAACAACTGTTATCCTAAGTAGCTATTGAACGTATGCGTAATCAGGGCAATTAAATGAATCATCATTATGCAATGGTTTGAAAAGGAACGAGACTTAAGTTCATATAGTGATATACGTAAATTATTTCGAAAATTCGACACATTTTGGGATTTTAAAAAATCCAAATATCTGAGGAGAAATCGCTAGACAGCTATTTTTAAAGAGGGAATTTACTCTATCATTGGCAAGAATTGGTATCTTTCACTCAATTTATTATTATAGGGCAGGCCAAGTTGGTGAGATTTGGAAACTGACCTATTATTTTCCTTTGTAAGTATGATCCCTATTTCTGAAAGCCTCCTAAATAGTATTTGTAGCACAGGATTTTTTATGCTATTTTATTTGGATGAAAATCAAACCAATCTTTTTTATCCTTCTATGCATTTGTTCTTTTTTTGCGTGTGAGCAAACTGGATTAACTCCAAAGAAAGACGACTCTTTAGATAAATTTGGTCTTTTATGGGCGGTGGCACCTAAGGCTAGTACGGCTCCTTCGACAATTAGCTATACCACTTCTAGCACGGGAGCAAAAGCATCAGGCACAACAATTGCGTTGCAGACGGGCGTAAGTGCTTCCTTTTCACCAACCATAACTCTGCCAAATGGTATGACAGCAACGTATGCTGCGGCAAGTTTACCCTCTGGCGTATCTATTAATGCTACGACTGGAGTCATCTCTGGGACACCGACCACTGCATCTGCTGCTTCAAATTATACACTAACGGTTACTTTTACGGCTGGGCCAGGTTTTTTTGTAAACGGTACGAATCCCTATTCGACGAGTATTAAAATACTGGTTGGTACTTCGACTGATATATCAAATGTTACATGCTCATTCTTTGGTGTATCAAATGGATGTGGGGGAAGTGCTGGGTATTCTTGTACGGCTTCCTCAAGTTGTTCGAGTTCTTCCACCTGTTCCAATCTAACCGCTTGTTTGTTTTGATGTAATTAACAGCTATATCTGCGAAAGTGTTTAGTATCCCGTTCTTGGATCGAGGTACACGATACTAAATCAGAGAGATTGAACCCCAAAACTTTCGTTCTTTTTAAAGGGGAAAGGCAACAAGTATGTCAATATGATGTTTTTATTGTATAGATAACTGGTACAAGATTTGCCAGTCTGCAAAATTTCCCATCCACTTAAAAAAAATCTAAATCCTTTGATGAATTTAGAAAAGTAATGATCGGACAATTGTTATCCTTAGTAGAGTTCTGGCCGCGCGAGGACATTGACACCCTCGTTTGGATTAGGATCATTTTGCCAGATATGTTGGACCTTACGACATATTTCGCATCAATTGTAAGGGCAAATGACATGCTAGAAAAAAATAAAATAATGTACTCAGAAACGCTCAGCGTCTATTCGGGAGCTCAGCAAAAAAGAAAGAATGCACGCGTGCATGCTGATATTCCCTGCGAAATTGCTATAGCGACGACCAGCAGGCAATCTGATACGGCGCGCCTCTCTGATTTGAGTACAGGTGGTCTTGCCTTACAGTCGAAGGCAACATTTTACGAAGGAGATCAAGTTCGGATTAAATTCTTCTTAGATCGCTTTCAAACAGAAGTTACGGGCGTTGTGAATCGAACTTCAGGTAAAACCATCGCTGTGATTTTCGAAAGTATATCTGGAGAACTCAAAAATCGTATCCAGGAATTTATACACAAACATTACTTTGATACAAGCAAGCGTTAAAAAGTAGCCTTCTAAGATCCGTTTAGAAGGCCACTTTGAATTGCTATCGTTTAAATCTGACGATTAGTTACGTTTCGTCCACTGCGCTCTCAATATCTTTGAGGATGATTTTCTTCATTTTGAGCATTGCGTGCAGAGCTTTACTTGCTTTTTCTCGGTCCTCATGCTCTAGCAGTTCCATGAGCGCGATTGGTATAATTTGCCAGGATAAGCCATACCTGTCTTTTATCCATCCACACATACTCTCCGTACCACCTTCTGCAGAAAGAGCTGTCCAAAAATAGTCCACTTCCTTTTGCGAGCCGCATCGTACAAAAAATGAGACTCCTTCACTGAAACTAAAATGTGGCCCACCCTTAAAGGAATGAAATTTCTGCCCATCCAAAATGAACGTCGCCTGCATTTGGTTAGCCTTTATAATCGTTGAATTCTTGAAGATGGCGGTATAAAAATCTGCCACTTCCTTCGGATCTGCATTTAGCATAAGGAAGGGAGTTATGCGCGTTTCCATAATGGAACGATCGGACACTTGCTTCTCATCTGCTCTAGAATTCTGATTCATATTCCGCTCCGTCTTAATTTTAGAAAAATGAGTGTTTTCATGATTTAACGAGCTTCCCTCCAATGAAAGCGGCTGGCCAACCGAGTATGACTAACGTTACGGGATACCAGTGTGCTCCCTGGTCCCACATCGCAATGGCGCCAGCGATCCCAAGCAGACAACCGATACTACCTAAGATCATTGCATGAAGAATAGGCCTTCCCCAAGCCAAATAGGCAGTTAGGAAGCTACCGACAGCAACATACACAAGTCTATAGGCTGTAACAACTAACATTAGCCAAAATGGATTCTTATCGAATGGAATTAACATGAGATTTTCTCTCTCTAGTATATGGTCCGTTAGGTGAGTTAGGGCGAATACAACAAATAGTCCTGTGAATACTGCCCCAATGCTTTTTAAAACTTTCATCTAGTCTCCTTTTTTAAAAAAATTAAATTTAATTAACACCATGTATAAACCAGATTGCGAGCAGAATTCATCACTCGCAATCTGGACGCGAATACTTAAGTAGAAAATTCTTGTTAAGTGATTTTTTCTCGCAATTTCCAGATACCAGTTTTTGCTGTCTCTTCCACATAAGATTTGAAATTTTTAGTTTTTCTACCTAAGGCCAATTCCATATCTTTTAAAATGGATTCATTTCTTCCGTCAAACACAGTAATAAATAGATATTCAATGAAATCTAAAGTTTCCTTCGGCAGACCGAAATCTTTAAGCGCTGAAAGGTAAGTAGACAATGGTACTTCCTCGATAGGTATCTCCTGGTGCGTTTCGTCTGCAATCAGTTGAAATGCCTTTTTGAAATCCCATAGTTCAGATCCCGTTAGCTCGTATAATTTATTGACATGTTTATTGGTAACTAAAGCTGCAAAAGCAAGGTCCGCAAGATCATCTATATCCACAAAGGGTTCTTTTACCGTAATTATCGGGAACAGGACTTTTCCATCTAGAATTTGATCAAGGAACATTCCTTCGCTGAAATTTTGATTGAACCAACTAGAACGAAGAATTGTCCACTCCAAGCCGGAATTTTGGACAACACGTTCAGATTCGACACATTCGGGTTCGCCGCGACCGGATAACAAAACGAGTCGATTGACCTGGTGAGCCTTACAACGGTTAACAAAAAGCTTAATTGATTCCAATGCCGATGGTATTGCTAAATCGGGTTGAAAGCTAATGTAAACTTGATTTACACCCTTGAGGACTGCATCCCAAGTTTGTGGTTTCTCCCAATCAAAGGTAGGGTTTGCAATTCTTGATCCTAATCGAACTGGATATTCGGATTGGATCAATCTTGATAGAATTCTAGATCCAGTTTTTCCATTGGATCCGGTGACTAAAGTTAATGGTTTCATTACATCAGAATACTCGAATATCGAACTAACTAATTGAATGAACCCGACAGATTTTAAATTTTTTCCCGAAATTGAAAAGGTCTTTGTTTTGTGTAAGTTTTAAAATGTCTTATGAAATGTGACTGATCCGAATAACCTCCCTCGTAAGCTATTTCGGTAAGCTTAATATCTTTCGTTCTATTCAATATTTGTAAACTAGATTGAAATCGGATGATTTTCGCAAACTGTTTTGGAGATAGACCAACGTAATTTTCAAATCGCCTTTGCAAAGTTCTTTCGGATAAGCCATGCCTTTTTGACAGCTTACCAATTTCACAATTTCCTTTGGCTTCTAAAATCTCTTCAATGCAAGCATGTAACACAGAATCCCTTCGAAATTGTTTTCCTCTTTTCATAACAAAACTAATCAAGGCATCGGAAGCAAATACAGTGGAAAAGGTTTTGATTGCAGAATGAAAATTTGGTTCCGCGTTCCACTCAGATTTTGGAATCGTCCAACAAGAATTGGTTAGTTCTGAGACAGGAATGCCAAACATTTCCTCCAATACCGCAGGGACCAACTGCAACATAACAAAAAAAAATGGTCCTTCAAGTTTAATTTCAATGGGAACAATAGTCTGTCCATAAACAAAGACCTGTTCCATGACTTTTGATTCAGATCCGACCGTAATCATCATCGGTTGCTCCGAATGAAAAAAAACGATCCCAGGAAATCCATCCGCATAAAAGGGAATTTTTCGTTTTTCGAGCGTATCCGATTCATATATAAATACGGATTGTATTAATTTTTTTTGCTCACTCGAAATATTTACCTGCGTTATTTTCATTTTTCAAAATTCAATCCGAATTGTATAAACCTATAGTTGATTTGCTTGTTCCTGATTTATTTCGTTGTTTATAATAATCCCTATCTTTTTTCTCGAGTTTCTCCGTAGCATAATTTAACATCGTTCTTGGCATATCGTCTGCATAGGAGTTTAGAAATTCAAAGAGCTGGTGTTTATCCTTTTTTCCAGCTTCGCGAATCCAACTTCCTACGGCTCTCTGTATTAAATCTTGCTGGTCATTTCTCAAAATTTCT
>NZ_RQGD01000062.1 GCF_004770745.1 Leptospira ognonensis
ATAAGGATAATAAGGATAATAAGGATAATAAGGATAATAAGGATAATAAGGATAATAAGGATAATAAGGATAATAGCGGGATTGGTGACAAAAAGAAGGATCTAGAAAAGTTAAGGGAGCAGAAAAGGCAAGAGACTTCCATCACGCCCGGTGACGATCAAGACTTAGGAGAGGCTATAAAAAGAATCAATCAAAAACCGACAGGGTATTGGAATCGTGAATATTATAGGCACAAGCAAGAGATATATATGAAAACATCTAGAGAGGAATTGGAAAAATCCATGAAAGAAGCGAAACCTTAATTTATGATTTGGAAATTGGTAAGGAAACCTCAAAAATGGTTCGGCCGGGTTTGCTTTCGACTTTGATTTCCCCACCATGAGATTCGATGATCTTTTTAACAATCGGAAGTCCCAGACCTGTTCCCATTCCTAAATCTTTTGTCGTGAAGAATGGCTCGAAAATATAAGATAGATTTTCTTTAGGAATTCCATGGCCATTGTCTTGTATGAATATAGATACCCTATCGCCTTTTGTTTTAGAGTAAACTTCAACTATACCACTTATTTTTGCTGTCGCCTGAAGGGAGTTATAAATCAAATTCGTCCATACCTGTACGAGCTCATCTGGATACCCGTATATTACAATGGTTTCCTCAACGCTTACATCGATTTGAGTTCCTTTTCGCCAAACATTCGCATACATTTGCAGAACTTCATCAATTCCTTGTTTTAGATTGAAATTTACTTTGTTTTCCTTTGGGCCAGAATAGGAATATTGCTTTAAGGCAAACACGATTTTCGAAGCTCTGTCAACTGCCGAGTCTATAATTTTTAAATGAAATAATATTTGTTTATGCTCTAATGCATTTAAGAACAGTTCTCTGGTTTTAACAGAAGAGAAAAAATTTCTATACTCTTCTGATAATTCCGTAATTCCCATATCAAAACATGAATCGCTGATCTCTTCTTCTTCTGAAAATCCAAAAGATTTTAATTTGAGAGCTAACTCTCTTTTCATTTTTAATTTTGAGTAAGTGGCTAGCTTGGGTGAATCGTGGCTGCCGAAAACAATTTGATGGATTATTTTTTCCTGCTCAGTCTCTATCCGCGAATCGGTATCATAAAAAAAATTAGTATGGTCTCTTAAAAAATTTGAGCTCGCCTTTATCGATGCCAGTGGATTATTGATTTCGTGTGCGACACCCGCAGCGATTCTTCCCAATGTGGACATTCTTTCGGCAAGTAACAGTTGTGATTGGGCATTTTCTAATTCTTTTAATTTTTGATGTAGTTCTTCTGTTCTCTCTTGGATCAGCAATTCTAAATTCTGGCGAGAATCTCTGACTTGGCTAATCATCTGATTGAAACTGGCTGTAATGATACCGATTTCATCAAAAGTTGTGATTTCAATTTTTGAAGTAAGGTCTCCCTTTTGCATTCTATGAATCCCTTCGAGTAGTCGATTTAAAGGATTAATAATATTTGCTTTGTGTAAGATCGGATAAAGTAAACTAACCAAAACAAGTGTTGCTATCAAAGTAAGGATTAACCAAATAACTATAGAATGAATTTTTCTTCTATATTCTTTATAGGAAATTCCGATTAAAAAATGCTGATTCTTAACACTAAAATCACCCATCCAAAAAATTCCATTTGTTCCAGGAAATCCGCGTTCCAATTTGAACGTAGTATATGTAGGAATTCTGCTTTCTAGATTAGAAAAACTAGACACTGGTTTTTGGAATTTATTGATATTGAAAAAGGAGTCTTCAAGATTCAGAACGATATCTGCTTGGTAAACGATTGGATGAAGAGTGCCATTCTCTATTTGAGTTTTAACAAAATCTTTTTCTCTGTCGAGATCAATGATAAAGTCAGATTTATATCGACTGAAAAGGATATTCGCAATTAGAGAGAGAACAAGAAAAAGTAGTGTCAGATTAAAAGACATGATCTTGAAACCAACATTTGATTCTGTGTATTCCTGATTCAGTGCTGTTAGTATGACGACGGTCACTGCTATAAATGTAACATTTGTTAATATAAATAAATAGGTATCATTGCCGAAAAATTGCATATCGACTAAAATGTTTAATAATGACATCGAAAGTATACTGAGCGCAGCGAAAATAAAATTTAAAATTTGTTTTCTCGTGCGGACACTTGATCTTCGAAATTTGTATAAAAGTATCAGCAGAGCACCGAATAATTGCAGGCTAACGATTGTAGCGATGATGATGATACTACCTTGCAGTATAGGAATCGGACTAAACTGAGCCGGGACATAAAATTCTAACTTGCTATCGAAATCTATCTCTCTTTGAGAAAACCCCCACACGTTATAAATGACAGCGCCCATTCCTAAAAGGCTGGAAGCGAAAACCGCGCGCTTTCTCACAGAAGGGTAATCATCCCTGCCGATACGAAAGGATGCGGATAGTAGAGAATTGCCTAGGAGGAGTATCGCCGGATTTTTTAGGAAAACGAAAACATACGCCGTCCATTCTTCGAGAAAGGAATTGCAGATGACCCAAGTTAAGCTCCATAAAAAGAGAGAAATTAGAAAATACCTGTAATCTGAAAAGGATTTCGGTAGTGAGTCTCGCTTGAACCAGAAGTAAAGAAATGCCGAGCCTGTGAGGAGTGAGAGCCCAAAATAATAGAAGCTGAAGAAATTTAGAACCAAAGCAAGCTAAATGAGATCAGATCGTTACCGAGCGTCAACGAGATTCAGCGGGGAAGGGGGAAACGTTTATGGTGCATTGCACAAAATTGACTGGACAATGGTGCACTGCATAAAAAGATGGTCTTACTGATTGTGCGATGCACAACGAGGTAAAAACATGATACGCGAAAATGGCAAAAAAATACTAAAATTCTCAATGATCCTGGCTTTAGTCTTTCTCTCCCTCTTTGAATCCTATGGCAAAACGAGTCGAGACGCCGATCTCTCGATCCAAAAGAGGGAAATCCAACGGATAGCCGATTATATTGGCAACAAAAGACCAGGACTCCGTAGAAGCGAAAGAGAAGAATTGGCATCCGCAATCTATCAAAACTCCTTCTCCCTGCAGTTTCCAAAAAATTCAGAATTTGCACGTGATAAAGACATAGATAAGATCGCCTTTCTTGTCGGAGTCATCCAAACAGAATCGCAATTTAAAAGGACTGCAAAATCACACAAAGGTGCGATGGGTTACATGCAAATCATGCCAGAGACTGCGAAGTGGCTCGCGAAATCCAAATCTTTGCCTTATAAGGATAAAAAGGATTTGTATTCAGTCGATCTGAATGTTCGAATGGGTGTTCTCTTTTTGAATGATTTGATGAAAGAAACTGGTTCTCCGAAAGATGCCTTACTTGCTTACAATGCTGGTCTAGGTGGGTTTCGAAAGTGGGGTGGGCTCAGTGCTTATCCTAAATCTATCGCAACGCACTATCATACATGGAAAAATTTCAAAGAAAGTCATACCGTATATGAGGAGCTTGCATTCCTGAAAGCCCAATAAATTTTACTTTACATTCCTAAGATTGGCTCCATCCTCTAATCCGTTTTTAAAACAAAGGTGGTTTAGGTATGGAGCTTCTTCGAAGATACGGATTGTATCTCGCTATTGTGTTGTCACTTGTCATTGTCATCGTTTTTTTCGTCTTTAAAAATGGTCAAGATGCAGATTCTGAAACGGGCCAAAGATCAAAACAAGATATGATGTCTAGTTCAAGTGATCCGTCTAGCAGCAATTATACTGGTGGAAGTGATGGCGGTTCTGGAGGTGAGATTCCAGAAGATGGTGCAACTCCTGCCGTGTTACTGGAACAGTACCAAGAATGGGCACAGTATCCTCCTTATTCTCGCCCCATGTCGATTTTAAATCACGATTTGGCATTCCCTTTTATCATTGAAAATTCACCCGACTATCAACTTGATCCTAAGACTAAAGAAGGCAACGGTTATGTCTGTCTTTTCCAACCAAAAACATGGTCGGTGGTTGGGAACAAAGATGTAATGTATGTTACGCTAGAATGTCGCGATAAAGCTCGCAATCGAGTGAAAATTTCGGTCGATTCACACCAAGTTTTTAGAGAATGGGAAGGTCAGAGATATGGATCTGTAAGCGCAGATGTAAATGATACAGGCTCAGATGGAGATCAGGTTAGGGGAGATAACATATATACCTTTGCTTGGAAACCACAGAAGGCAGATTGGGGGCAAATGTCTCTTGTGGCTAACATTACATATGGACCTGAGAATCTTAAAACAACCGTTACTGCTAGTTTTTTCTCTTCACCTTCTATTCCAGCTGAGTTTAGTGGCGTCTTCTCTGATTCCTTACAAGATGGATCTCTGATTGTAAGGGCGATTGTAAATGTATATAAGAAGGGTAAATACCATTTAGAAGCGAATCTAAAAGATGAGAAGAACGGCGAATACATCGCTTATGCAATTTATGATGGTGATTTAAAATCAGGATCAAATGAGGTTGAGTTTATTTTTTTCGGGAAGATTTTACGCGATAAAGATTTAGACGGTCCATACCTTGCTACCTCCTTTCGTGGTCATCGGGTAAACCTTCCGATTGATCCTGATTGGTACAACCAAGGTGAAGAAGGTTTAAGAAAGCTCCAAGCGGCAAAAACCACCGAACCGGATCGCGAGCTCGTGTATCCTTATAAAGATGAGTATAAAACAAAATTCTATAAAGTTGAAAGTTTTGCCAAAGTTGTCTGGGATTCACAGGACAAACAAGACCGGATTCGCCAGATCAAAGCGTTAGAATAAGGAAAAAAATGAATACTCTTGCCATAGCAAACGTTATCGCAAAGTTCAAAAAAAGACCCCTTCTTTTTGGAGGGGTTCTTTTTGTACTTTTGCTTCCTGTGGTTTTCCACTTTATTTTTTGGGGTCTTGTCGGCATAAAATCTCCAAAATATTCAGGAACCATCAAACATCCTTTTTTGACTTCAAAAGTTTCAATCTATAGAGATTCTGCGGGGATACCGCATATTGAAGGCGGTGATGCGAAATCCAGTTATTTCGCGTTAGGCTATACTATGGCCCAGGACAGATTGTTCCAAATGGAGCTACAAAGGCGAGTGGGAAAAGGCGAACTCACTGAGCTCTTTGGAGAGGCTCTTCTTGAGTCAGATAAATTTTTGAAAACTCTGCTATTAAAAAAGACGGCAGAAGACTACGTAAATGAAAAATCCCATCTTTATCCAGAAGCTTGGGAACAACTTGATTATTTTTTAGCAGGAGCAAATGCCTTTGTGGATGAGGGTGTCTACCCCATTGAATTTACAATCCTCGGAGTGAAGCCAAAACCTTTCACGAGAGTAGATGCGGTCGCATTTTTATTTTATATGGGATTCTCCTTTGCTGAGGGTATCAAGTCAGACAGCCTTTTTACGATCCTCGAGTCTCAAGTTAGCGGTAGAATCGTATCTGAATTGTTTCCTAGATATGACCTAGAAGATGGAAATGTAACGATTATTGAATCTCAGCCAGGGATCCCATCTCTTTCAAAGGCAGATATCTTTAAGGCAGTAGAGAGACCAGTATCCTCTTCCGGCCAAAGCCAATCGAGTGAAGATTTGGTTCGCTCTCTTTCCCATGCTTTAGATGCGATCTCTTCTTTGTATTTCCCTGTCGAGCCTTTGGAAGGGAGTAATTCCTGGTTAATTGGACCTTCCCGTTCCGCTAGTGGAGGAGCCATTCTAGCCAATGATCCTCACATTGCACTGTCAAACCCTGGAACTTGGTATGAAGCTCATATCAAATTTCCCGGATACGAAAATTACGGCTATTTTTTATCTCTTATTCCTTTCCCATTGATTGCACATAACAAGGAGAAGGCCTGGGGGCTCACCATGCTTGAGCAAGATGATGTGAACTTATATGCAGAAACAGTCGAAGCCGGTAAGGTTTTATCTAAGGGCAAATGGATCGATTTGGAATCCTATGTTGATGAGCTACGGTTCAAGGATGGAAAGACTGAGAAGTTTATTGTAAAATCAACTCCTCACGGTCCTTTATTTACAGATCATATCAAGGGATATGATGGACGACCGATCAGTTTGTATTGGACACACCATCATATGAAAAACCCACTTTTGGATGTTTTGTATAAAATGGGAAAATCGAATACATATTCTGAATTGGATGCCGCATCTGCGTTGATTGCAGCACCTGGGCTTAACTTTAGTTATGCTGACTCCAAAGGAAATATTGCCTACTATTCAGTTGGAAAATTCCCGATCTTGAAATCAGGAAATCCTCGTAAAATCCTGGAAGGTTCGACAGGTGAGAATGATGTAATTGGCTATGTCCCAAGTGAACAAAATCCAAAGCTGATAAATCCAAAAAATGGAATCATCGTCACCGCCAATAATAAAGTGACCTCGGGAAAAATCCCAGGACTAATATCTGTCGAAGGGAATTGGCAACCTGCAGATAGATTTATTCGTATAACAAGCGTGCTAGGTAGACAGGAGAAGTGGACCCTTGAGGAATTGGCGGGATTACAAACGGATACTTTTTCTTCCTTCGCACCATATTATTTGGATGTTGCACTTCCACACTTAGAGAGAGTAAAATCTGAAAATGGAAAACGTGCCCTGGCAATTCTTAAAAAGTGGGATTTTCATCATTTTACAGAGTCAGAGGGAGCCGCCATTTATGATGTTTTTTACTACTTTACCTTGAAGAATGCTCTCAAGGATGAGTTAGGTGAGAAAAACTTTTTACTATACGGTGAGATAGCTGAATATTGGAATGCATATCGTGGATTGATAAAAAACCCAAATTCTCTTTTTTGGGATGATATAACAACTGTTGGAGTCACTGAGACGCAAGGGGATATATTCGTAAAATCCTTCGAAGATTCCGTTACATATCTCGAAACGCACGTTTCAAAAAGCCCTTCTCTTTGGAAATGGAAAAGTCTTTATAAGATTAAACATCCCCATCCACTTGGCGTTGTCCCCTTGATAGGTGGTCTTTTTAACATTGGTCCCATGCCTGCTCCTGGCGGTGCAGAGGTGATCAATAATCTTAAATACAAGTTAATGAAGGAGGATTGGACAGCTACCTCAGGACCTTCCAAACGCCGAGTGATTGATTATGGTCGATTTAATGAATCTGTGACCCAATTGCCCATCGGGAATAGTGGGAATCTCGGCAGCCCGTACTATGGAAATTTAGTAAATGATTACAATCAGGGGAAGCACAGAAAGATAAACTTTTCATCAGAGAGCTACTCAAACGGAATGTTGATGGTCATGGAACCCTCAATGTAAAAACTGCGGGGATTTTTTGAAATACTTCCCCGCCCTAACGAGACTGGGTGGGGAACTAGACCCGCCACCCAATGACTTCCGTTTATCACTTTCACCATCCGTCGTCTACGATTCCTTAAAATTCAGAAGATTTTTTAAAAAAATGTTCGGACATCTTCCTCAGATGTCGCATAGATCTGATTTTTTCCGCGCTCTGATAAAATCCTGTCGATAGTTGAGATAGAATGTTCTTTCGTTCCTTAGTAATCATTTTATTATGTTTTCCTTTTGTCTCGGGAATGTTACATTCTCAATCTTCACAAGGACAGCTAGCTTTTGCCTTTCGAGGTCAGGATAGCTTAGAACCTTCGCGAATGATTGTGATTGGCGAGGTCATCGGAGTTGAAAAGGCAAGTGAATTCGCCTTAAACCAAGTCGATGCCGAATTGGAAATTGATACTAGGCCAGATGCGGTCACCATTAAAGTTTTAAATCCAAAAGGGATTCGTCCAGGCCAAATACTATATCTACTAGAAAAGAATTTAGATCATAAGACCTATCGCGATGGAAATATTGTCGGACTCATCACTGTAAAATCGGTTTTCCAAACGACTTTTTTCGGATGGCAGGTGAGAGGCGAGGGATTTCTTCGATTGATTGAAGATCGTCCCATGACCGTGGCCCTACCGATTGATACAACCAAATATGATGAGGCTTTCCTTGCTAAAAAGCAGGGTGACTATTTTGTTTCAAAGGGAAAGCCTGAAGAGGCAATCCGTCTCTATAAAAAATCAATTTCCTTGGATCCGAAATTTCCAGATACCCACTTCGCCCTCGGTAAGGTGCATTGGAATGATGGAGAAGGGTATGTCTCCGCAGGCTATGAATTTTCTCAGGCATGGAAAAATAGGGAGAGATTCTCTAACCAACAAGAAAAACTTATATTTCTATTAGAATATATGAGATTTTTGATATACCAATATAAGACTGAAGGTAAAGGGTTTGAGAAACATATGGATCTTTTGCCGCAAATCGCAAAAGAAGCAAGAATGATAAATCCAAAAAATTACGAAGTTTGGATGTATAGTTTTGAAACAGCATATCTTAAATATGTTTCGTCGAATTTACTTGTTTCCGGAGTTGATCTTCGCAAACAAAAAGAGGAATGGTCAGACGAAGCTGAAAAATCCCTGGAAAGAGCCTTATCTATTCGGAAATCTGATTTTTATCTGCATCGACTCGCCTGCGAATTTTACAACTCAAAATGGAAAGAAATGAGAGATACACCAAAAGAAAATGAATATCGTGACAAGTTAATTGCACATGGTAAATCATTAAAATTATATTATACGGGCGAGTCTACCATCTCAGAAGACTTATTGAAAGCGATCCATTTGGCAGAAAAGAAAGCTGGCTTATTCTGATAGAATTTTCATACTCTTCTCGAAAAGGAAGTCTTCAAGATAAAGCATATCGTCTGGGGCAGAACTAAAATAATTTACACCTAGATGAAAGTGGTCTCCACGATCTAAAAATCGAATAATCTCTCCTCTTAAGATAAGCGTTCTGTCTTTTCGTAATGGAATAAACATTTTTATTATATTATGACGTTTCAAATAATGGAATAGTCTCTTGTCCTGAATCTCAAATAGTAAGCCATCGAGGGAAATATCCACCACTCTTGTCGTACTTTGCATTGTTTCATAGCTCCCGTATTGAATGGTACCTTTCGTAAATGCATAACTAATAATTTCGCTTAGCTCATGAATATAAATTGCTTGGGAATGCGCAATCGTGAATCGATCCATCGCCGTTGAATACGCCTTTAAATAACCTACAACGTCATCATACAGGCGAATGGGAGCAATCACATAAGAGACAAAAAAATCACGTGATTCTGTTTTTCTCATGGTTTCAAAAAAATTGAATGTATATTCCTCTCCGTATTCTAGCTTCATCTTTTCAAATTCCGATTGAAAATTAAATAAGAATTCATCCTTTGTAGGTTGAATGTAAGATTCTATCCGATTACAATCAGGGATATAGATTGTTTTGCCTGTCTCTTGGAGTAGGTCTTTTAAAAACGAATCTGTTTCTGTTAGAAATTCAAGCTCATTGAAAAATTTTAGATCATAATCCTTGGATACCTTTTGTATGGCCTCTGTTAATATGAGATTTACTAATTTAATATCAGGTCTGTCTTTTCGAATCTCCTTCATAAGATGAGGGAACCGACTTTCAGCATATAAGTTTTTCCCAACTTCCCTTGATCCACCTGCGAGTGATCTAAAAAGAATGATAAAGTTCATAAAGAGATCATCGACTGGTATCCGTCGGTTCGTTCTTAATTGGTAGGATTGAAGTTCGGTGGGAGTTCGAATCGTTGTTTGGTCATGGTGAATGTCTTGAATGGCTACCTCAAATTGGTAGTTGATGTTCATGACCTCAAATCTCACCCGTGCTCTTCGGGACCCTTTTTCTACCAGATCTGGGATTGTCAGAACGACAGTGTCAGTTTTGATATCTTCGACAGCTGCAATCAGGATTTCTTCTTCGTAAATAAACTCAAATTCACGGTTGTCCGCTTTTAGATAGTAAAACAAGTGTTTTACTATGTTTACATCGGATCCGATGATGGTCTCTTCGTAAAGAGACTCCAAAATCGTGATCAACTCCTGCATCGAATCCGTTCTGCCGATTGCCATACTTACATTATCGAAGTTCGGACAGGCAAAATCGAAGCATATGTCGCGAAAAAACTGCTGGGAAATTGACAGAATGCGCCGAAATGGGAAGTATATGGCAGTAACTCTTCCAAACAATGTAAATCCAGAACTTCTACCGATGATCCGCCAAGGGCTGATTACGCCAGAAAAATTGTCACTTCTTGTCGAATTGCACGAGATCGTGAACCGTTTTGCGACCACTCTTTTTACGGACGAGAAAGCACAGGAAAAGATTTTAGAAGAATTTGGAGTGCTCCCAGACATCATTACCTGGGGTGATTATTTCCAAACGGAAGTCGCATCTCGCTATTGTTTGGAAAGCGAAGTTTCAATTCGAAAGATCATAGATACGATTCGCTTTGATTTGATTTCGGCTCACCTTATCTTTTCAGGCAAGCCTGAATATTTTAAAAATCGTGTTAGATCGGAAGCGCTCGTGAGTAAAGGAATTGATTCCGCATTTTTAAAAGCAGAAGAGGAGGAATCAATTCATCTTGAAATTCTATTAGATTATTTTGAAAATCTAGGCCTCTCCGAATCGCCTCTGCCGTTACAAGATAAAATTTGGTATGAAGGATTTCAAATCTGCGATGTCGCCATCTAACCTAAATAAATATGAATTTTTAGAAATTGAATCCACTCCTGCTCGAAATGGAGAGATCGTTTCTATTTTCCTAAATAACCCTGAATCCAGAAATTCTATGACATGGAAAATGGGTGAAGAATTCCAAACCGAAATAAATCGCATTTCGAAACTAAAAATTTTACCTAGAGCAGTGATCATTTCTGGCAGAAACGATGTTTTTTGTGCTGGTGGAGATTTGAATTTACTTCGCTCATTTTCTGAAAAAACATTTTCACAGAACAAGCGTGATATGAGAAAGTTTTACAGTTTTTTCCTTTCGATAAGAAATTTACAATCCCCCGTGATTGGTGCGTTAAATGGACATGCTATCGGGGCAGGGTTGTCTTTGGGCTTTGCATGTGACCTTCGTTTTTTTGCTCTCGAAGGAAAATACTCCTTTAACTTTGTAAGACTTGGTATCCATCCAGGGATGGGAAGTAGCTTTCTTGCTCCCGAACTTCTAGGCAAAAGCCTAGGATCTAGACTTCTCTTTACAGGTGAAACTTTCAATGGTGAAGACGCAAAAAATTGGGGACTCGCCGTTACGTCTGTTCCTAAAAATGAAGTTTATGCGAAAGCATTAGAGTTTGCGATATACATGGCAGACGGTGCGCCGCTTGCTCTGCAAGAGTTGAAGAAGAATCTCTACCAATGGAAATCTTTGGATAAGGCA
This sequence comes from Leptospira ognonensis, assembly GCF_004770745.1. Taxonomy (GTDB): domain Bacteria; phylum Spirochaetota; class Leptospiria; order Leptospirales; family Leptospiraceae; genus Leptospira_A; species Leptospira_A ognonensis. The sequence continues at coordinate 11,302 of NZ_RQGD01000062.1, forward strand.
TTGAAGAAGGAAGCCGCATCTCAAGCTCGAAATTTTATCTCCGATGATTTTCGAGAAACGTTAACGAGCGTCGTAGAGAAGCGAAGTCCCATTTTTTTAGGGAAGTAATCTTTTTTTAGAAGATTTCTAATTTTCAACTCGACAAAGGTTAGTTTTTTGTTCTGATACTCGTCAGACCAACTATATAGAATGGAAGAGAAACTCATACCCGATTGTTTTGACTGTGATTATCGAAATCACAACGTGTTACTCTGCGCAACCCATGAGACAATCACACGGATCAATGAAGAAAAAGGTTACCAAGTTTTTAAAAAAGGTGACTATCTTTTTCATTCGGGGGATGCTTCCAGCGGCTTCTTTTTTTTGAAAAATGGATTGGTTCGGACTTTTACCCACTTAGCATCAGGCAAAGAACAAACATTTGCACTCAAAGCTTCCGGAGATTGGATTGGGTTCCGAGACTGCATTTCCAATACGGCCTTCCATCATGATGCCGTTGCTGTTGATGACACGCAGGCATGTTTCATCACAAGGGAGCTGATCGAAAATTTAGTCCAAGCAGATCCCAACTTTCAAAAGGAAGTTTTCCGCCAAATGGCCAAAGAATGGCGAGAGTCCGAGGAACAAATCGTTTCCCTTGGCACAAAGCAGGTCCATGAGAAATTAGCAGAAATCATCATCGTCCTCGACAACGCTCAAGGGAGCAGGAACCAGGTGGAACTAAAGATCACCCGGGACGTTCTTGCTTCCTTCATCGGAACGAAAACGGAAACGCTTGTGCGCGCTCTTTCCGACCTGAAAGCTCGCGATTTCATCTCAGTGGATAAAAATCGGATCGATATTCTGAACCGCGAAGCACTCTATTCACTGTCAAAAATTGCCTAATTTTTTTACATTCTTGTTAACTCCCCTGAGTAAAAAACCGATCTTTGTTAGTGATTGATAATCTGGACAAAGTCTGTTGCCTGATTTTGTCTATGTCACTCCCGGGGGGGAACCCACAAAGGAACCCCCTTTTTTTATTTCCCTTGTTTCTTTCTTACAATCCTAAATACTGGAAGAAGATATGAGAGATAATCGCAGCGCCGGTTCGCAATTGTTCGGACATCCCATTACCCATCCTTTAAACCTAATATTAATCTTCAATTGTCTTGTTTTTATCCTACAGCACTTCGCAAATGAGCAGTTAGTATATCGATTTGGATTGATTCCCGATCTTGTTTTTCAAGGTGCGATTTGGCAAGTTTTTACCTATGGATTTCTACACTCCGTGGGGAATTTGTTACCCATACATCTTTTGTTCAATATGTATGGACTCTATATGTTAGGAACTTATATCATTCCTGTGATTGGAAAAAAGAAATTTGTAATTCTATATTTTCTTTCGCAATTAGGAGGAGGGATCTTAGTCCTTCTGTTTGCTTTCTTAAATAACCAGTTAGGCGGACAAGTGATTATCCTAGACCAATCTGGAGTTCCCACCATCGGAGCCTCTGGTGCCGTGTTTGGCTTGCTTGCTGTATTCGGACAATTGTATCCCAACTCAGAATTGTTCCTTCTTGTCTTTCGCGTAAAAGCTAAGAATGCAGTTTGGGTATCACTGGGAATCGGATACTTTTTGACTTTAATTTCTAATACAGGGATTTCAAACACATGCCATCTTGGTGGTGCCTTGGTGGGTCTTGCTTTCTTTCGCTTCTATGAGAAAAGTTTTTATCGTTCGAGTATACCTGATCTACCTGGCATGGAATGGGAAACGGAAGATAAAAAGGTCAATCGTGACATAAAAAAAACGACCACTACGATTGAAGATTTGTTTACCGACCAAAAAAAAATCAATGAAGACATTCTCTCGAAAATCAGAAACCTCCATCGGTACAGTGACATTGAAGCAGTCTTACTCGAAAAACAAGTTGCCTCTGCCAATATTTGCCCCCCATCCACGTATAATCCCGAAGATCCAATCTGTCTTCGATGTGAATGGCTTCCAAATTGTGCTCTTAGAAAGGCAAAGGATTAATTTTTACCTGTAAATCCTTGACAATTGTTTTCAATGTCGACAATGAATGTCATGGCTGAAAACAAATCGAGTTCAGTAGAGGAAGTCCTTAAGCGAGAAAAGCTAGCTAAAGACTTTGAACGGGAAAAAAAGGAAACTGAAAAGAAGGCGATCGCTCAGGCCATAGAAAAGGTTTCAAAAGCGAGTCATGCCGCCTCAAATTCGAAAGCCGACGTACATTCGAGCAGATATATCACCTCGTTTGACATGGCACTTTCTCAATCTAGACAGGACATGCGATATTATTTTCTGAATGAAACAGATTACGGTAATCGCCTGAAACAGATCTTTCAGGAAAACGAATCCCTTCTAAAAAAATACGGCATCAATGGAAGAAAATTTTTAGAATACGTAAGAGAGTCTTTCGAGCGTTTTAAAAAAATTCATGGGTTAATGCCACTTGAACCAATGAAACCCAAGCATTTTAAATATGTAGAGGATTCCATCCAAGAATTGCTGCATATGTTTAACCAAAGGTTTGGTAAGTAAACTACCTACTTTCTCGGTTGACAGAGATGTTTTCTACGGAAGCATCTAAAATATGATCGAATCCCGTAAAACTTCGGAAACCAATATCAAATTGGACCTTAACATCCATGGATCGGGCCAGTATCGTTTTGATACTGAGATACCTTTTTTTGATCACATGCTTTCCCATATCGCCAAACATGGACTCATCGATATGGACCTTCATCTCCGGGGAGACATCGGTATCGATTGCCATCATTCTGTAGAAGATACGGCTATCCTTCTTGGTCAAATGATACACAAACAGCTTGGAGACAAAAAAGGTATTTTCCGATATGGGCATTTTACATTGCCTATGGATGAAGTATTAACAACGGTTTCCGTAGACTTAGGTGGACGATTTTATTATAAATACACGGGTCCGGAAATCGATGGAAAATTTGGAATCTATGACGCTGAGCTTACGCTTGAGTTTTTACAGAAATTGGCTTTAAATGCTAAAATGAATTTACACGTTGTAGTTCATTATGGTGAGAACAAACACCACATTCATGAATCCATTTTTAAAGCGTTAGGAAAAGCACTTAGGCAAGCAATAGCCGTGGATGAGAAAGCGAATGGACAAATTCCTTCCACCAAAGGTATGTTAGAGTGATCGCTGTTCTCGATTTTGGTATGGGAAATATCCATTCCCTGCTGAAAGCCATTTCTCTATATACAGACAAATTTAAATTCACTAATGATCTGGAAGTGATTAGGAAAGCAGATAAGCTGATCCTACCAGGAGATGGACACTTTGATAAAGCTATGCAGAACTTAAAGGAAGCTGGTTTTATCGAACCAATCAAAGAACACATACAAAAAGAAAAGCCTCTACTCGGAATCTGTATCGGATATCAAGTGCTATTCGAGGATTCAGATGAAACCTCAAAAAAAGGTCAGATCATAAATGGTCTGAGTCTAGTCCGTGGTAAAATCCGAAAATTTGATGGAAAGCCAACGATAAAAGTACCTCATATGGGTTGGAATAAACTTTTTGAAATCAAATCAAAATCCTCGAGGCTTTTGAAGGGGATTCAAAATGAATCGTTTATGTATTTCATCCATTCTTATAGACCCACAGGAGTTGATAGATTAGATAGTACTGCGAGTTGCAGATACTATGGCGAATCCTTTACTGCTGTCGTGGAAAAAGGTCCCGTTATGGGTACCCAATTCCACCCAGAAAAGTCTGACAAGCTCGGCTTAAAGATATTAAACAATTTTTTAGAGATATAATAGATGTTCATCATTCCCGCTATTGATTTACTCGATAACGAAGCTGTTAGGTTGCTTCAAGGTGATTATCAAAAAAAGACTGTATACTCCTCAGAGCCTGAATTACTTGCTAAAAAATTTGAAACGCAAGGAACTGGACTGCTACACATAGTTGATTTAAACGCGGCAAAAACGGGGATTTCCGCAAATGAGCAAGCAATCCAAAAAATTAGAAGTGCATGCAACTTAAAATTAGAGTTAGGTGGCGGTATTCGTTCACTTGAGTCAATGGCTTTCTATGATGGTCTAGGAATTGATCGTTTTATCCTAGGAACAATTGCCGTTGAAAATCCGAAAATTGTTTCTGATGGTATTCAAAAATACGGTGCCGATCGAATCGTAGTCGGGGTAGATGCCAAAGACGGAATTGTCAGAACCAAAGGATGGGAATCTGACACTGGCCTTGAGATTTTTTCCTTCTTGGATCAAATGGTAAAATTAGGCGTTGAACATGTGATATTTACAGACATTTCGAAAGATGGAATGATGGCAGGACCGAATTTCCAAATTTATAAAGATATATTAGATTCGTTTCCAGGTTTACACTTGATTGCATCTGGCGGTGTTTCCTCTCTTGAAGATGTTCGCAAATTAACCCGAGTAACGGATGGTAAACTTTACGGTGCCATCACAGGAAAAGCCATCTATGAAGGCAAGATTGATTTAAAAGAAGCATTTTTAGAATTTAAAAACTGAATTTGGATTATAAGGAAAATACATGGATCAGAAGAAATTAAACATAATTGGAGTCTTCATTGCTTTTTTGGGAGTGGTTCTTTCATTTATATTAGCAATTGAATACTTTGGTCTCGGCTCGGCAAATATTGCTGATAGCGCTTGCTCTGCTCTTGGTGGTGCTGGTTCTTGTGCAAAAGTGGCAGAGAGCGCCTATTCTTTCATACCTTCTGTACCTCTGCTAGGAAATGTTCCGATAGCTCTCTTCGGTTTCGGTTTTTACGGTACACTTGTATTCTTATTTGGAATGAATGTGAAATCTACCAACCCGGAAGAGAACCTTGAAAGATTACAAATTGTTTTAGGATTATCGTCCTTAGCATTCTTATTTGATTTAGTTCTGTTTGGAATTTCCGTTGGCGTCATAGGCACCATTTGCCAGTTATGTGCGATCACTTATGTGATAACCCTTTTGATCATAGGGATTAGTTTTTATGCTCTAAAAGAATCAAAAATAAATCCGAAAAATGTTGTAAGTTCGGTCACCAAGAGCCTTGGCACTTTGTTTATTATCTTCCTATTCAATTTCTCTGTCGCTTTCGCAACATCAAAATTGGCTACCTCGAAAGGATCTAATACTTTGGCTACGAGTGAGGGCATGGACAATGCCGAAATTACAAATCGCATTGCAGCATTTGAGGCAGGTGAAAAATTGAACATCGATCTTTCGGGATCTGCAAGCATTGGAAGTGCTACAGCTCCCATTGTTATTGTGAAATATGCTGATTTCAATTGTGGACATTGTTTGCATACATCTCATATCCTAGCAAAATTATTAGCAGATTATGATGGAATGGTGAGGGTCGTTTATAAAAATTTCCCGTTAGATGGTTCTTGCAATCGTTTGGTGAGTGAACCTAGACCTGGTGCTAGCTCTTGCATTGCTGCTATGGCAGCAATCTGTGCCGATAAACAAGGAAAATTTGCAGCGATGTATCATGGCTTATATGATAACACAGAAAAGGGAGTAACTCATTCGGCATCGACTGTCCTAAATTTAGCAAATACGTTGTCAATCAATACCAATCAACTGAAGTCATGTATGAGTTCGAAAGAAGCACAAATGCAGTTGAATAAAGAAATAGATGTCGCAGAAAAACTAAATATCCAAGCAACTCCATCCTTGTATATCAATGATAAAAAAATTGATAGCGGAACGCCAAATCCAATCTTCCTAAAAGCACTACTGGATCGTTTGATCAGTAAATTATAAATTATCGTCTAAGAGTTATTTTTTTCGGACGGGCCCATCTTCCTTGATTGAAGATGGGCTTTTTATTTTTCCAATCTCCCAAGCATCAAGAACATCTACATCGCGGGTATGAAGTGCAGGTCGCATAGAAAGTATCTCATCGCCTCTTTTATAAAGCGACCTTCTTCCGAAATACCAGCCACCTGTTTCTTCCTTATGAGTTTTTTTCCCAAATTCACCTCGCATTTGATAGGCGAGATCGATTTCACTTCGAAGATTTTTTAAACCATCGGGGTCCATGGAGATGCCGTGGTCTGGGCCTTCGAGATTCTTATCTAATGTAAAATGTTTTTCGATCAGGCTTGCCCCTAATCCGACAGCAATTGCAGGTGCAAGCGTGCCTGCAGTGTGGTCGGAGAAACCGATCACGTAAGGAGTCGTGTCGAGAAAAAAAGGAATCGAACGAAGATTCGCTTTGTCGGCTGGTGTAGGATACAAAGAAACACAGTGCATGAGGCAAATAGGATAATCATTTTCTTTAAAAAGAGAGATTGCTCTCATTACTTCTTCGGGGAGAGCTGCACCAGTGGAAACAATTAACGGCAGCTTGGTGCTCATTGCTTTTTGTAAAAGCTGTAAATTAACTATATCACCCGACGCTATTTTTAATACTGGGACTCCGACAGTTGTCAGCATTTCCACGGATGCGGTATCAAGGGGAGTAGAAAAAAAATCAAGTCCTTCATCTTCGGAGACTTTCTTAAATTCTTCATGGTATGTTTTGGATAGTTCGTAGGTTTTGAAAATATCGTAGAGAAATCGGGCATCACTTTCTGTTTTTGAAATGAAATCTTCCGTTACGTAGGATTGAAACTTAACGGCATCAGCACCAGCCGCCTTAGCAGCTTGAATCGTTTTTTTACCAATTTCTAAATCGTTATTATGATTTAATCCAATTTCAGCTATCAGATATGGTTTTGAATTTCTAGTGAGTGTCTTATTTCCGATCGTAAAGTCCAAGATGATCCTCTACCAATTGTATCGGCACTTTACGAAAATCCCAAAGCTTTTCCGATTTGAAAGATGAGGGTGGCGGAGAGTAAAGCAAGACCTGTCATATATAAAAACTGAATGAATGGCCAAAGAAAACTACCCGTTTCCTTTCTGACAACAGCGAGTGTAGACATGCATTGGGAAGCAAAAGCAAAAAAAGCAAGTAGGGAGAGTCCAGTGAGGGGAGACCAAAGGGGAGAGCCATCAGGTTTCTTTTCATTCCGCAGCTTTTCACGAAGAGTTTCACTTTGCTCGTCATCATTTGTTCCGTAGATGACTGCAAGTGTGGATACCATAACTTCTCTGGCAGCAAATGAAGTAAGCATAGAAATCCCGATTTTCCAATCAAATCCCATTGGATGTAACGCAGGTTCAATGAATTTTCCTGTCCTTCCAATGTAAGAAGTTTCAATATTGCTAGTTTCCCATTTTTCATTTACATAACTAGCCGGGAAAGCTGAAAGAAACCAAAGTAAGACGGAGATATAAAGTATGATCTGCCCTGCGGATTTCAAAAAAGCTAAAACCTTTTGAAAGACGGAATGGAAGATGCTTTTCGACGAGGGTATCATATATCTCGGCAGTTCCATGATAAAATAAGAAGAATCTTCCTTAAAAACTGTTTTCCTGAAAAGTAGAGCAACTATTAAAGAAGTGAATAGGCCTAATAAAAACATCCCAAATAAAACGAGACCTTGAACATTGATAATTCCGAATATTGGAGGAAGGTTAAATACAGTTCCCACGACAAGAATATAAACTGGGTATCTCGCTGAGCACATAATTAAAGGTGATACCATGATCGTAGTGATGCGGTCGGCCTTGTTTTCTATGGTCCTTGTTCCCATGATGGCTGGAACGGCACAGGCGGCAGAGGAAAGAAGTGGTATAAATGATTTACCGGATAGCCCAAACTTACCCATGGTTCGATCCATAAGGAAACTAGCTCGCGCCAAATATCCCGACTCTTCTAGAATTCCAAGAAATATGAAAAGCAAAGCGATTTGTGGAATGAAAACGATGACGCTCCCAACGCCTCCTAATACTCCTTCTACGATCATCGATCTAAATAAACCTTCAGGTAAAAAATGAAGGATGATATTTTGGGTCATTTCGATTGACTCTTCTATGCCATTCATAGGAATTTCAGCCCAGCTAAACAATGTTTGAAACAATACACCCATGAGGAGGAAAAAGCATACGAATCCCCAAAGGGGATGAAGGAGTATGGCATCCAACTTTGTATCAAAATCGCGACTTTTGTTGCTCCCCGTTTTTAAACATTTTGCAAGGGTTTGTTTGATGAAGAATGCTTTTCGAATGATCTCTTCTTCATAATAAAAATGAAATTTTTTGTGATCGAAATTTGATTTTAGAAACGCAATCGTTTCCTCTGGAAAGGTATTTAAATACTTCGGATCTGTTTGGCTCGGATCTCCCGAGAGATATTTTAAAGCTTGGGTGAGTATAAATTCTGAACTAGTGTCATTAATACGCAGTGCTTTTTTAATTTCGGATATCTGATTTTCTTCCTTAGTATCCCATTTCCATCTTCGTGTATTTGAAACGAAACTTTGTTCTTGAAAAAGAGCTTCTTTCAAATTGAGAATCCCATCTCCCGATTTGGCATTGATCAAATGGATTTTTAAACCGAGTTCAATTTCTAAAATATTTAGATCGATAGAAAGATTCTTTTTTTCCAAAACATCCTTCATGGTCATCACAACGGTCACGGGTGCACCCATATCGATGACTTGGAGTAAAAATTGGAGTCCGCGTTCTAGATTTAGGGCATCTAATACGTAAATGATTTTGTCTTCTGGTGCACGAGAAAGTAAAATCTCATAAGTGATGAGTTTGTCTTCGGTCCTACCACCCATTCCGTAAGTGCCGGGTAGGTCGATGATTGTTAATTCTTTTTCGGAAAATTTCAAAACACCTGATTTTTGTTCTACGGTGACACCGCTAAAATTTCCTGTTTTTTGCCTAAGTCCAGTTAACTGATTGAAAAGAGTAGATTTTCCGCAATTCGGGTTCCCAACTAGATATAGTTTGTTCTGCTTCATTTTTGATTAATTTGTTTGAACCATGATATGCTGACAGTCTTTGATACGGAGTCCCACCTTTATCCCGCCGATCGAAAATATCATTTTATCGAGTAGGGGAGAAGTCTCAAGACATTTGATTTCGGCTCCTGGATAAAATCCGAGTTCCAATAGCTCTGTGATTTGAGAGGCAGAAATGAAACTTCTATCAAAGGTTAGAACCTTTCCTTTTTCCTTTTCGGATAATTCGGCAAGTGATATCATCGAGTTACAAATTTCCCGGTATCACGGAAGAGATTGATTTCGGGTGCGATGGATTTGACGTAACGATCGAAATATAGCAACTGTTTCATGAGAAGAGCAAATTCTCTTGGAATTTTTAATCCATTTTTTTCTGCAATATCTTTCAATTCGTACATCATGTGGTTGATTTTAGTTTCATCAAAACTTGTCGCATCTCCCTCGGCCACGGCGAGATAGATTGATTCCATTTCTTGAAACAAACCTTCCAACTGTAGGGCAAGACTTTCTGGACTCACTCCCTTGTCTGTTGAGTCCATGCTGATTAGACCTTGCGCTACCATTTTCGGTTCACCCATTCCAATGCCTTGCGTGAATAATAATAATCCCTTCCATACGTTAGGCGAAATTCGTCCTACAATCCCAAAATCAATAAAGCCAATCTGTCCATCTTTGAGAATCATTACATTCCCTGCATGTACGTCGGCATGGAAAAAACCTTTTTTGGCGAGTGAGGAAAACCAAATTTCCAAGGCATCATTCAATACCTTTCTAGGATTATTTGTATAATTTCGTAAACCTGCTTCATCAGTAATCGGTACGCCATAGAACCTTTCCATCGTCAGCACTTTTTTTGTAGATAAGCTATGATAAACTCTAGGCACACGGGCTCTTTCTTCGCCTGATACTAATAGGTATGTTTCAAATTCTTCAATGTTATTTGCTTCTTTGATAAAATCGATTTCTTGTAAAATGGAATTTTGAAATTCTGAGAACATGCCTGTGAGTCCCGACTTCTTAAATTCCGGTGCGATCCATTCCAATATTTTTGTTAGTAAAGCGAGTATTTGCATATCTGTCTTTAACGTTATGTGCACATCAGGTCTTTGTACTTTTACAACTACATCTAATCCTTCTTTGGTGATGGCGGCATGTACTTGTGCAATGGATGCTGAGGCAAGTGGCTTTTCGTCGAAGGAGTAGTAAATATTTCCGATTTTATCACCAAGTTCACGTTCCACGATTCTCCGAATATCGGCATAGGGTACTGGTCTAACAGAATCCAGGCACTTTTGCATCTCATTTACGTACTCTTCTGGGAATAGGGAAGGGGCGCTCGCAATGAACTGTCCTAACTTGATATATGTCGCGCCTAAGGACTCGAAAGATTCACGAAGAACGATGGCAACCTCTTTGTGGTTCACCTTACCACTCGCAAACATGGCAAGTATGGAGGCGGCCTTGGTGGTGAATATAAAACTGGAGTGGAAGGCCCTGGCACTGGAATGGAAGCCAAAGGAGAAATAATCGGATAGAGTTTCCATAGGTCAAGATTAGGAGCCGCAAACCCAAAGAAAACGAGAAAATCCCCTCCCTTCGTCTAATTGAAATAGAGTTGCAGGATTAGCTATCCTCTAAAAACCTATCAAAACATCCCCATGAGCCAAGAGAGTGTCCTCTATCAAGAGCTAGAAAAGCTCGATCTGAACGAAATCAAAAAGATCGCCACTCTTTGGAACATCCACAAACTTCCAGGAAAAGACAAAAAATCCACCATCCTTGGGCTAATGGAAGTTTTTCAAAGTGAATTCTACCTCAAAGGCGTTCTAGAAAAATTTTCTCCCTTACAAGTAAATATCATCACTTCCATTTTAAAAAACAAGGGAGTGATGACCCTTGGCGAGATTGCCAGAAAGGTAAACATTCCACCGATCAATATCGAGATGGAACTCAATGTTCTACGAAAATACTACCTTGTCTACCAACGCAAAAATAGAGAACGGCTTACAAACAATTTAGATAAATACCATGCTTATGAAGAGTTCGTTAAACTCATCAAAGTGGAGACGAATCAGAAAAGTGAGAAATTTAAATTCTCCATTGAAAAATCTCTTCATAAGGCGACATACGCCGAGATTCCGACGGAATGGAAGGAAGCGATTGGAGCTAAAAAACAAGATTCAG
>NZ_RQGD01000050.1 GCF_004770745.1 Leptospira ognonensis
AAGAAGGCGCGCCGACGCTAACGCCTCTGCGAGGCTCAGCTACGGACAACGTCGTGTAGCCTAGTTCGTTATGCGTAATGCCTTTAAATAAATTAAACAGAGAATAAAATGAAAGGTTATATACACCATTTTCTACTTTATTCGGAAAGCCCTGAATTAACTTTTGAAACATTTAAAATAAAATATGATCTTCCTGAATTCTTTCCGATAACAAATTTTGGTTTTTTTAAAAGTGGTATGTTATGGATGAATAATTCATATCTTGAAATAGTCAATTATCCAAAAAATTTACCTGTACCGAATTCTAATCAATTAAAAAACCGCTTCGTTGGAATAGCTTTAAAGATAGATTTATCTCCTGAGCAGACATTGGAATTTCTGATTGAAAATAAAATTAATTCCAGTGAAATTCTAAATGAAGATGTATTGGATAAAGATGGCAAAAATGTAACTATTGCAAAAATAATTTTATTGAATGATTATTTTCATGATTTTAGAATTTTCTTTGTTTTTGATACCAATGATTTCTTTGAAAAGAAAGAAAAAGAAATTTCAATGCAGAAATATTCCAATTTTACTAAATGTTGGATATCTACTCATGAATCCTTGAAGGCTATTGAATTGTTTGCTAAGCTTGGTTTGATCTCGTTGAACGAGAAAACATATCGAACATCTAAGGATCAAGCTATCGAAATTGTAGATTCCGAACATTCTTCAACTGAAATTATTTCTCTTGAAATACAAACAAATAATAGAAGTGTAAATATACTGAATGATCTAAATAATGAATCTTAAAGATAAAAAGGCACTACGCATAACTGCGGCTGTTACGCTCCGCCGGAATACCGGCTCTGGCTTCGCCACATCCCTCTTCTGTCACTTGCCTTGCTTACGCAAGTCGCGTGCCAGCTCCTGCGGATCGAGGGACGTCGTAAAGCCTAGTTCGTTATACGAAATCGCTTAAAGAGATTTAAATAAACTTTTGAACGCGAAAAAATAGCACGGATACGTTTCTATAAGTCAGTAAGAATTAAGAAATTAAGACCTACTTTACACTCGCGCTTTTTTGTTTCTCAGGCATATTTGCCGCAGGCTTTTATTGGAGTATTCTGAGTTTGCAATTTAATCTCGGTGTTTCTTGGTCGCTTTTATTGGTCTGAATCGAAAATATTTCGAATCACGGTCGGGCTTTCTGTTTGCGACGGCTCTTTTAAGATTCCCTACGGAAGCGTGATTAGATACTCTTTGGATCGCAGCACGCGCGAGAAGAAAATAGGAAGATAATTCAGTGATTGTGCTTTGCGATAATTGTAGCTCTATCTTCTTACGGAAGCAAATGAAACAGAAAGACAAAATTAACTAGATAGTATTCTAGTTAAACTTATACTAATATTTTGCTTCGACTTTTAATGATTCTTTTTATTTATTGCGGCAAATTGCCTTAATTCGGAATGAAAAAAGCGTTCAAAAGAAAGAGAAAAGTTAAAAGCGACTTCGTATAACTGCGGCTGCACGCTCCGCTCGGGACTTTCGCCCTCGCTCGGCCTAAAGGCACATTGTCCTCCGTCACGCTTCTTGCTCTGCAAGAAGACGCGCCGACGCTAACGCCTTCTCAGAAGGCTCAGCTACGGACAACGTCGTGTAGCCTAGTTCGTTATGCGCCATGATCCAAAATTTCACTTTAAAAATAAAATATAAAGCGAAGAATAATAAGATTAATTACTCAAACTGTATCTAAAGGAAGATAAAATTGCCAATTTGGATAAGAAAAACGTATAAAGAAAAAACTGAGAATTTTTTGCATTTATTGAAGGATGATTGGTCTTTACCCAATAATTTCGATGCTTTTGGCGAATGGCTTCAATCTGTTGATGAAACATTAGATAAGGATGCAGAATGGATTGCAGATATAGGCTTCATGCCTAGACAAAACGCTACAGGAGGTGGTCCAGTTATCTCACTGGATTTAATGAAACTTTGTATCAGAAATAATATAGAAATATATATTTCGGAATTTGGATCCTAAATATAAAAATATAATTTAAAAATTTGATTCTAAAAACAATAATAGTTACTGCAAGTAAAGGCTTAATCTAAATGAGAAATTGAACATTCTAGACATATATGACAAATATCAAAAGAAAAAACTTAACGTTTGAAAGAACATTAATTGAACAGAAGTAAATTAATCTAGGATAAATCATTCAAATTGAATACGCAATTATTTTTAAGCTCAGATTTATTTCTAGCTATACAAAATAACTATGCAACCTATAATCAGTTATTTTTAAATGGATCACAGCGTATAACTTCGGCTGAAACGCTGCGCTCGGGACCTTCAGCCCTCGCTCGGCCTAAAGGCACATTGTCCTCCGTCACGCTTCTTGCTCTGCAAGAAGGCGCGCCGACGCTAACGCCTGCGCAGCAGGCTCAGCTACGGACAACGTCGTGTAGCCTAGTTCGTTATACGAAATCGCTGCAAGGATTAGTCGTAGGTTCCGCGGGAGATTTAAGAATGTGGATTCTTTCGAAGGGATGACGCTTTTTTATTGAGTTTTTTAATGTTTGATCCCAGGATTATTTGTCGTCGAAATGGAATTCTAATTTGAGTAAACCATTCTCCTATTCTACGAGATTGACGATCCTCTCTTCGTGATGTTAAATATACCAATCGAAGTAACGCGGAAGAAATTCCTTTCTTCGACGAACATTTTTTAGTAGAATATGTCGCAACTTCGTATAACTTCTGCTTACCGCTGCGCTTCGGGACTGTCGCCCTTGCTAGGGCTTCGCCACATTCCTCTTCTGTCACTTGCCTTGCATACGCAAGTCGCGTGCCAGCTCCTACGGAACGAGGAACGTCGGTAAGTTCGTTCGTTATACGACATTACGCAAAATTGAACCAATAAATAAAAAATGAGAATCATCGTGATTGCTTCAATTTCCCTACTAGCTTTCAGTTCATTATTAACACTAAGTTCCCAATATATAACTGTAGTGAATCTAAGATTACTTTGTAGTTTTGCATTTCTTCTTTCTATATCGGTTCCTACTATCCTCGGACAAAGAAATGACAATGATTTGTTCAAGCAAACCCTTTTATTTTTAAGCCCATTATTTCTACTTAATGAAAATCATATAACTGTATATTTCATTTTATTTCTATTAATTATATATCTAATATCCTTAGTTAGATTTAAATTTAATACCTTCGGAAAATCAGTTCTAATTTTTTATATATTGATACTTTTCATTCTAACAATTGGTCTGTTTATCAAAGATTATCTACATCAAGAATATAAGAATAAAGATCATATTGAAGAAAATTACATATATTCACCTAATAAACAAAGCCTTCTTAAAACTAAATTTATTGATGAAGGAGGATTAGGATCATCTTCCTCGATTATTCTTTACAAGAATTTAGATTCATTCTTTAAACAAGAAATCGAATTTTGTTATAATAAACCGAATGAAAATATTAAATGGGATAATGACGACGAATTTCAATTAGATGAAATTTTAGTTGAAATAAAAAGAATTAATTTTGTATTACCGAGACCAAAATCAGGGAAATGCATTGACCAGTTAGACTAAAATTGTTGATTGCGTAACGTCGTATAACTGCGGCTGACACGCTCCGCTCGGGTCTTTCGCCCTCGCTCGGCCTAAAGGCACATTGTCCTCCGTCACGCTTCTTGCGAGGCAAGAAGACGCGCCGACGCTAACGTCTCTACGAGACTCAGCTACGGACAACGTCGTGTAGCCTAGTTCGTTATGCGACATTATTCAATTTTTAGGAGAAAAAAAATGAAGATAAAAACTATATTGCTTATAATTTTACTTGGAATTATATTCCAATGTAACAAAAACCCTATTGAAAATCGCGCTTTCGTAGATGCAAGTGGAGGTTTAAGAATTAGATCAACGTCTGACCAAAATAGTGCAATTTTAACAACTATTCCTGATAAAGCAGAATTAATAATAATTGAGGAGAAAGGCGACGTTTTTGAAATATCGGGTAGAAAAGGTAAATGGACAAAAGTTAAATATAAACAATTTGAAGGATGGGTATTTGGTGGATTCATTAAATATCCTTTAAATGAAGACCAAACAAAAAATTCTAATATAAACTCAGACTCTATAACAGATTTCAATCTAAATAATGATGGAACTGTTACTAATAAGAAAGATAATTTAATCTGGACACGTTGCTTCGCAAATTTTCAGAAAGAGACGGATGGCAAGTGTATCGATTTCTCGGATCAACATACCTTAACTTTTTCTGAAGCTAATCAATTTTGCGAAAATTTGGAGTTAGCAGGAAATTCTGACTGGAGATTACCTACTAAATCAGATTTGATGAATTTGTATGATTGTAAAAACAGCAACGTAGATGGAAATCATATAGAATCAAAAGAAAATTATAATGGAGAAGGCTGTGGTAAGGTAAATGGACAAGCAATCTTCGCTATAAAACCGGAAATTTTTGCGAATAATCAATGGGCTGGACAATATACCTGGACTTCAACTGAAGCAGGCATAGAATACGATCCGATTGATCGATCGGTAATGGGAAAACAATATTGGGCAGCATTAAATTTTCGAACAGGATTGCTAGGTAAATTCGGAGGCGAAAACACAAGAGGCTCAGTTATGTGTATCAGAAACTAAATTAATAAATTTCAACGTCGCATAACTGCGACTTAACGCTTCGCTTCGGGACTTGCGCCCTCGCTCGGGCTACGCCACATTCCTCTTCTGTCACTCGCTTGCGTACGCAAGCTGCGTGCCAGTCCCTAACGTCCCGTTCGGGACTCAGGGTCGAGGAACGTCGTTAAGTCTAGTTCGTTATGCGCCAGATTTTTAAAATAATAAATTTAAAAGAAAAACAATGAAAACAGAAATATTGAACTATTTAGAAAATTTGTTTCCAGGTTCGCGGATAATCGAGAATTCTATTAAGCTTGATTCTTCAATAGAAAACAATAAGAACAGAAAATCGATGAATATTTCGCTAATGGATACTATTTATGAAGTAACAAAATTAAATACCTTCAATTCAATTGATTCGTTTCTATTTCGATTAGTAGCAAATAAATTAGAAGAATTTCATAATCTTGAATTAAACCATGAAATTTCTAAGTTGATCATTGAGAATATTTTTGATAACGCAATCCTACGAAGTTTTATTTTTGAGGAATTTGAGAATTATGAACTTACCTATCGAAGTAACCTGGTAACCGATTTACTTAACGGACTCCAGTATTGGAGAAATAAAACCTATGAAGGAAAAAATATTTCATTCGGATTTATAATAGATGGATCTCTCGAGAGAAGCTATAATAACCATGAAATTTTCAACAATATCCAAAATCACATAACGAAAGATTACTTTGCACCTCTTAGCGATGGAATGTGTAGTTTCCTAAGTATAAATCTTGAAGGAGAAATAATAGGAATAAACCAATTTGATACATTTCATGATGGTTCAATGCTTCCTTATCGATTTAGTACGGTCAATAATTTAAGAAATTCAAGTGTTCTTATACAAACTAGATTAGGAGATATTTTATTAATTAAAGAAGGAAATCTGAAATTTGTAAAAAAGAATCAACAATGGATACAATTCGATACAAATTCCTTGATGCATAAAATTAGTGCAAATTTAAATATCTATGAGAAAAAATTAAAAGAAGCAGTATTCCAAACATGCTTAGATATTTCTTTGGCAAAAACCGGAGGAGTATTAGCAGTTGTCGATGACGAACATTTTCAAAGTAAAAAATTCATTTCTAACGATTTAAATGACGATTCAAATTTTCAAAATAAAAAGAGATTCCTATATTCATTAACAAAAGGGTATAAGTTTCAAGATCTCTCCAGATCTTTAAGAAAGGAAATACTCAGCATTGATGGAAGTACTGTTATAAATCGCCATGGTTATATCTTATTAATAGGCACAATTATAAAAATTTCAGGCGGTAGTCTAGGTGGTGGAAGAACAGCTGCAAGTGTCGAATTATCAAAATCTGGCGCTGCAGTAAAACTTTCAACTGACGGTTATATTGAAGTATATATTGACGGAAATAGAACACCAGTCATGAAAATCGATTAAAAATCCGGCGCATAACTGCGGCTGACACGCTACGCTTCGGGACTTGCGCCCTCGCTCGGCCTAAAGGCACATTGTCCTCCGTCACGCTTCTTGCTCCGCAAGAAGGCGCGCCGACGCTAACGCCTTCTTCGAAGGCTCAGCTACGGACAACGTCGTGTAGCCTAGTTCGTTATGCGTCATGATTAAATAAAAGGATCGAATACCATGAAATATCCCAAAATTATAAATGATAAACTCGAAGAAATTAATAAAATAATCGAGACCTGGAATGTTCAAATTAATCAAGCTGAAGTCATAAAATGGATATTACAGTACGATAATGAAGACCTAGATATAGCATTTAGAATCATTAAAAATTTAAATGTAATAGGATTTGATGAATTACAAAATGCATTATCCATAGCTTTCAGTAAACTTGAAAGAAAATCTATTGATAAAAATACGAAAATTACTTCAAAAAATACTCTTTTTGCTGGAGTTGGTGAAGCTGGAAAAAGTGGTTCAATGATTTCATATAATTTTCGAATTATAAATGAATTATCTGAAGAAAACTTTCTAGATGAGGAATCTTTAGTACATATTGAAGAAGGCAGAGTAGAAAATATAGTCTTGGTGGATGATATAATTTCTTCTGGCGATCAATCAACAAAGGAAATAATCAAACTTAGAGAAACATTAATTCCATTAGGAATAAACAATTTTTTTCTTCTAACCGCCCTAGGTATGAAAAGCGGAATTAAAAAAGTAGAAGAAGAAACCGGTGCCCATGTTTTCTCAGCATTCGAATATGATATTACTGATACTATAAATTCATTTGATTCACCTTTTTATGAAGGATTAGAATTTGAAAGTCGAAAAAGATTAAAATCGAGACTTGAATACTATGGTAAAATTTGTAATCCAAAAGCTCCCTTAGGATACGGTAACACTGGTGGCCTTACTGTTTTCTATTATAATACCCCAAATTCAACTATACCACATATCTGGGGATCACTTAATTCTTGGATTCCCTTATTTAAACGAACTAGAAAAATAAACGGTATAGATTCATACTTTAAGCAATTTGAGAATTTGCAGTCTCACAAAAGTAAAGATTCCAAAAAAAGTAAAGAATTGAATATTTTCGTTGAAGGTAAAAACGATGAAATCTTCATTGAATGCTTATCAGATTTTATTCTAGCAGAGACTGAATACAAAAAATTAAATGTAATCTCTCTTGGAAGCGTATTTACTTCTCAAAAACTTATAGATAATCTTAATAAAACTCAATCGAGCTATATATTCTTAATAGAGGATTTTTCTGATATAGATAAAAACTATAATACTAAATTAATTGAAATATATAAAACTATACCTCATGTTAAACTAAAACCATTAGGATTTTATTTCGATATAATATCAATGGTAGACGATAAGGAATTTATCGGACTTTTTCAAGATTCATTAAGAAAAGAAAGTGGTCTAATAATCGATAGACAATTCTTACAAGAATTTGAACACAGAATTTTAAGGAGACTCCCACCATCAATCCGGGAAAATATGGTTAGAAAGCTAGTAAAAAACCATCCAAGTAAAGAGAATATAAATCAACTAGTTAATGAAATTAAGCAAGCTATTAAAAAGTAATCACGACGCATAACAGCGGCTGACACGCTCCGCTCGGGACCCCTGCCCTCGCTCGGCCTAAAGGCACATTGTCCTCCGTCACGCTTCTTGCGCAGCAAGAAGGCGCGCCGACGCTAACGCCTCTGTGAGGCTCAGCTACGGACAACGTCGTGTAGCCTAGTTCGTTATGCGCAATTTTTCAAAAAAATTTCTAAAATTAGAAATACGAAAATTATAGATTTAAATCTCAAAAAAAAATATGACTTTTGATATTAGAAATGCGTTGGCAATTTTCCAAAGAGTCGGCGCAAATGATAATTTCGTAACCTTAATACTTCATCCGGATTCAGATGATTATAAAAGGTTTGGTAGTACATTAAGTGGATTCATACATTATACAAAAAATCAACGGAAATACTTCTCAGGTGAACAAATTATCCTGGGATTTAAGGAGGATATTTCATTTTTAAAATTAAATACACTAGATCTGAATTATCCAATAAAAACCAAAACTTTTCTGTTAACGAAAGGAATCTTTATTCAATCAGTTAGACAAATAATCTATACGCCAAAAGATGATGATCTAGATGGTATTCCGAAGAAGCACAAGAACAAAATAACTATTCCTCTTGAACCAGCAAGTGATCCATTAGAAACCGAAAAGTTGAGTCTCTTTCTATATAAAAAATATTTAAATTCGCAAGTAAAGTTCCTTAAATCTGAAAAAGAAAAATATATTGGAATCTATCTCGGTCTTTATGAAAAAGTTCCAGCAGAATTATTAGAAAAAATTCAATTAGATCCCAAGGAAATTGAAACCAACGATCAAATTCACCGCTACTATCTTAATACTAAAAAGAAAACCATTAGACTGACAGATGAAGAATCTAAGAGACTAATTGAATG
>NZ_RQGD01000016.1 GCF_004770745.1 Leptospira ognonensis
GCGCATAACAGCGACTTAACGCTACGCTTCGGGACAAGCCCTCGCTCGGCCTACGGCAAATTCCCCTTCTGGCATTCGCCTTGCATTCGCAAGCTACATGCCAGTCCCTAACGTCCCGTTGGGACTCAGGGGCGGGGAACTTCGGTAATTCTTGTTTGTTATGCGAAATGTTTGCAAAACTTAAATTAAAATTAATATTAGATTAGAAAAAATAGAAATATATACTTTGAAATATACGAAGGCAAATCGTATCATTGATCGTATGAAAGTAACTGCGATACTACCTGATGAATTGGTGCTCGAAATTCAAAAATATACAGATGGAAAAAACATTACTGATTCTCTTCAAAAAGCCTTATCTGAATGGTTAAAACTAGCAAAAGTTAAAAAGCTCAATGAAAAATTGGAAAAACTACCTTTACAGTTTGCGGATGGCTATTCAGCTGAGAAAGTTAGAAAAATTAAAAGAACCAGATGATTTTAGTTGATACATCAATTTGGATTGAATTCTTCCGAGGAAATGAACCCTATTTTAAAAAATTAAAAGAGTTGATAGAATCATCTGATATCTTAGCTCATGAAGTTGTCTTTGGTGAACTATTACAGGGTTGCAAAAATAAGTCTGAATTAAATTTCATTTTATAATATTGGGAAAGTTTAAGCAACATTGTTTCAAATGGATCCCTCATTCTAGCAGGGAAACTTTCATTAGAAGACAAACATTTAGATAAAGGTATTGGAATCATTGATTCAATTTTAATCAATGAAACGAGACAGAAAAACTTACGAATTTGGACGTTGGATAAGAAAATATTAAAATTACTTGAACCTAAATACGTCTTCGTAAAATAGCCAATACTCCGCATGACTGCGGTTGACACGCTCAGCTACGGACAACGTCGTATAGCCTAGTTCATTAAACGAAATTACCAAAAAAAATAAGAAAAGGAAATAAACTTGAAACTAAAAAATTTATTCACAATTTTATTGTTAGGATTTTCGTTCCTAAAATGCGGAGATGTAACTATAAAACAAAATGTTAAAACAAACTATTCTAAGTCAAATTCTGCAATCAAAGACTTACCCATTTTTATCGGCGAATCCAATGATCATCCAGACTCATTTCCGGATGGATTATTTATTGATGGAATTTTTAAAAGTCAATTAGGTATTGAATTAGGTTACATTTATTTAGATCCAAAAGGGCCCGATCTTATTAAATCCGTTATTACAAATGAACTACAAAATGCCGGGTTTCTTATTCTCAATTCTAAAAACCCTAAGTATCCTGAGATTAGATTAGTTGTTAATCAAATTTTTCTGGAAACTGAACCAGGAATATTCGCAATTGGAAATGTATCTGTGATAGATGTAAATATCACTATTTCCAATTCTAAAAAATCTTTCTCTCGAAGGTTTAAATCTATAGATGAACTGAATATGCCTTTTTTTAATAACCCAAGCTTTTTGCATGCTTCACTAATTTATAATTTAGAAAAATTCATTCTAAAAGTTATTCCAGAAATCTCAGATATTTATTTAAAGGAATTCAAATGAAAATAATTGTTATAATCTTAATTTTACTAACTTCTTTCACAAGTTGTCTTTACAATCTTAAAAAGATTGATAAAAAAGATTACTCGGATCAGAAATGGCAAAAAAATCAGCAATAAAATTGGTAACTTCGCATAACTGCGGCTGACACGCTTCTTGCTCTGCAAGAAGTCGCGCTGACGCTAACGCCTTCTCCGAAGGCTCAGCTACGGACAACGTCGTTAATGCTAGTTCGTTATGCGTAATGACCTAAATGTATGACTCAGGACATGGGTAACAGTTTTGTAGCAAGACATAGGTAACACTTTCTGGTTTCTCATCCCATAGAACACCTTTTTAGGAGGACTATGGGGATGCCTTAGAAGGAGAATCAGGTCGTGGATTTAAGATTAGATTTCGTTATGGCGAGCTTTGAGAAAGGCGTCAATTTCTCTCAGCTCTGTGCAAAATACGGCATATCTACCAAGTGTGGATACAAATGGAAAGAAAGGTTTTTAAGCGAGGGAAAGGCAGGTCTTCTAGATAAGAAGAGAACTCCCAAGAACTCGCCTAAGAAAATTCCGGAAGATGTTGTTCTTGAGCTCATTAAGCTCAGGAACAAAAAGAAGTTTTGGGGATCGAAGAAGATTCTCGAACTTTACAAGAGAAAGTTTTCGGATGTAAAACCTCCAGACAAATCAACACTTGATCGTATCTTCAAAAAAGCAGGGCTTACTTTACCTAAGAAGAGAAAGAGAGTAAAACATTTTGGAGAAAGGATTTCTCTACCAGAAAAGTCTACTCAACCTAACCACATTTGGACTGTAGACTTCAAAGGATGGTGGTATACCGCTGATTCTGAGAAAGTGAATCCTCTCACGATCAGAGACGATTATTCCAAATACATTCTCTCTATCAAGACTCTTTCCGAAGGGGACATTCCCTCCGTTAAAGCCGAATTCATTAGGTTATTTAAGATCTACGGGCTTCCTGAGATCATACGGTCCGACAATGGACCTCCTTTTGCTTCTATGCAATCTTTACTTGGACTCACGAAGCTTTCTGTTTGGTGGCTCTCGCTAGGTATTAAGCTCGATCGAATTGAACTGGGGAAACCTTACCAGAATGGTGCTCATGAAAGAATGCACAAAGATATGGCTCGAGAACTACAACATGAGATCGTGGGGAACATCACTCTCTTCCAAAAACTATTCGATAAATGGACAATCGAATTTAACAGAGAGAGACCGCATGAGTCTCTTAACATGAAAACGCCGGAACAAATCTATGTGAAGTCAGAAAGACTTTTTGATCCTAATGCTGATCTCTTACTCACTTATCCATTTGGATTCAAACAGAGACATGTAAATGACAGAGGTTACATCAATTGGCTTGGTCATCTCA
This sequence comes from Leptospira ognonensis, assembly GCF_004770745.1. GTDB lineage: Bacteria > Spirochaetota > Leptospiria > Leptospirales > Leptospiraceae > Leptospira_A > Leptospira_A ognonensis. The sequence goes on from NZ_RQGD01000016.1 coordinate 2,938, forward strand.
TCTTGATCGGTAATCCGTTCAATGGGTTCAATGTTGGTATTAAAAAAGAGGGAGATACATACTCCATCTGGTTTGCTAATAATAAATTAGGTGTTATAGACAATGATTTCTTCTTGCTTATTTCTGACCTAGATTCATACAAAGATCATAAACCAAGAAAGCTTACCAAAAAGCGTTACCCTTCTCTTGCCGCATAACGGTTACCTATCTCTTGAAGTCATACCGATTTTTTTTATAGATAAGTCAATACACGGAATGAAACAAAATCCATTCTTGCGATAAATAATCATAACTGTCCAATAAAAAGATCCGTTTTCCGAGAAGATAAATGTTAAATATTTAAATTGATTATTATTTTTACTTTTAAAAGAATTGATAACTATGAGTAAACATATTAACGGTATCGGTGGATTTTTCTTCCGTGCGGAAAATCCTGAAAACTTAAAGAGCTGGTATATAGAGACCTTAGGCATAGATATTCAGAATATGGTCTGGCAGCAAGAGTCAGGACCAACTGTATTTGAACCATTTTCAAAAAATACAGACTATTTCTCCAAAGATAAAATGTGGATGATTAATTTTCGCGTTTCAAATCTAAAATCATTCATAGAAGAATTAAAAAAAAATGGTGTAGAAGTGGAAGAAAGAGAAGAATGGAACTCTATGCCAGAAATAGGAATTTTTGCAAGAGTACACGATCCAGAGGGAAATGCAATTGAACTCTGGGAACCAGCAGAGAAATAAATTATCTGTGAAATATAAGAATAATTAATTTTAAACTTTAAGTGAATTTTCTTAATAATAAGTTAATATTATTAAATAATTTTTCGTTTATTTAATATTTATATACATTATTCTTTATTTATGTTCAAATAAATTATGTTAATCCAGTTTCTGTCTTATTTTGAATTTTAAAAAAATTTAAAGTTGGTAAAATTTGATCCGCGCATAATTGGGACTGATAAACTCCGCTCAGAACTGTCGCCCTTCAAATTCCCTAAAATTATAATTTCGCGACTTTGGTTTGATAATCACATAAATATTGAGTGAACCGAAAACGGATCTAAATAATAAACCTTTCCGGCGATTTTGGTTTATAGTAACATAATGTTAGTTATAAACCTAGATACAAATAAATCTTAATTAATAAAGATAGTTTTTACCTGACGCAGATAGACTTTTCATATTTCCTTCAGGGTTCTATATGAGATCGCAAGGTTGGAGATTATTTCAACGATCTAGGCTATCCGTTCGGAAAGGTCAACCAAAGCCTGAGTTTAACCGCGAAATCAAAAGAAAACTAGATTTGTTTTTAAGAAATACTAATTTAATTTACAGATAGATAATTAAAATAAACCAATAGTTCAATGGACGATTTTGTAGAAACATACAATACTTGGAATGAAATAGCCGAAATATACGAACAGAAGTTTATGAATTTTCCTCTTTATAATGAAACCTATGATTTTTTCTGCAAGGAATTAACGCCCCATGCAAATGTTCTGGAAATAGGATGCGGTCCGGGAAATATAACAAATTACATTTGGAATAAAAGAAACGATCTGCAGATTGAGGGAACTGATATTGCGCCATCGATGATTGATTTAGCAAAAAAAAACAATCCCTCCTGCAAGTTTACTGTGTCGGATATAAGGAACTATAATTCCTTATCAAATAATTATAGAGGGATTATCGCTGGTTTTTGTTTACCTTACTTATCCATTAGAGAAATCACTAACCTGATTCCGAAACTAAACCAATCATTAGAACCAAATGGAATTCTCTATCTAAGCTTTGTTGAGGGGGATCCAATTAATTCTGGCATAAAAAAAGGAAAAGATAATAGAATACTCTTCTTTTTCTATCATAACATGGAGGAAATTTCCAATCTTCTCGTCGCAAACAACTTTAGAATTGAGAAACTTTATCAATTGGATTATAAAAATAATGATAACAGAATTGATAAGCATATTGTAATTATTTCCAAAAAATTAAAATCAATCAAAACTTGAAAAAGCTTCGCATAACTGCGGCTGACACGCTACGCTCGGGACTTGCGCCCTCGCTCGGCCTAAAGGCACATTGTCCTCCGTCACGTTTCTTGCTTGGCAAGAAGGCGTGCCGACGCTAACGCCTACTCCGTAGGCTCAGCTACGGACAACGTCGTGTAGCCTAGTTCGTTATACGAAGTTTGAGGTTTTTTCGATTCTAATTACGATAGATTGTACTTTTGTACAGTATCATTTCTGACAAGTGAAAAAAGTTCTTCGAGTAATGTAGTTTTTAAAACTATTCCTAAACCTAGAGTTTGATGTATTCCTAGGTTGGAATTAGAAGGAAGAGATTGAAGCATTTCATGCTTAATCATTGTTGCAGTTACTATTCCAAGCAATTTATAAGATCCGTTTACAAATGCAAAACAAGGACTTCCGCTTGAACCGGGATATACTTGAGCGTCAACTATAAATTGCTTTTCTCCATTGAAATCAAACCTGGGAACACTAGAAATATAGCCCCTTCGAAGTAGAGGTAGATTATTTATTACATCAAATCTATTCTCAGGATATCCAACAAACCAAATGCTTGCCCCAGGTATCAAATCGTCCTCATCAAAGGTTGCAAACATACTTGTAGGTATATTTTTAAAATGAATGTCATTTCTATGTGTTAGAGATGAAATATTAATACAAGCTAGATCAATATTGGGATTGGGATGACTCCAATAAACATGAGAAAAATCCTGCTGTTCGATTGAAACGAATTCTCCGAGTAAAGGTCCACCATCGTCTGGATCGAGTTTATGAAAATTTAAAAAAATATGATTTGCTGGATCATGGAATACGTGTTTATTCGAAATGAGTAAGGTTAATTTGTTATTGTTTTTATCGCCCAAATAGATTTCGGCAATAAAACCTGTGCCAATTGATGCACCTTGACTTGTATTTATTGCTACTCTGACGGTGCTATAAAAAACTTCTTCTTCAAAAATATTTTTTACCTTCATTATGTTTTCCTCAAATTTCGTATAACGAACTAGGCTACACGACGTTGTCCGTAGCTGAGCCTCGAAAGAGGCGTTAGCGTCGGCGCGCCTTCTTGCGTCGCAAGAAGCGTGACGGAGGACAATGTGCCGTAGGCCGAGCGAGGGCGACAGTCCCGAGCGTAGCGTGTCAGCCGCAGTTATGCGCCGTGACGATTTGCTTACTTAAAACCAAGAAATTCGAAAATCTCTTCCGGTTCTTTTCTTCCCTTTATATATATTGTATCAATTTGCCGAAAAATTGATATCGAATCTGCCAATTCTTTAAATGATTTTGAAACAATAGTCTCAACATTGTATAATGAATTACTTGCTGAAAGGCGTGAGGTCAAGTTTATATTCGAGCCTAAGGCAGTATATTTAAGTCGTTTTGAATTACCAATAGCAGCCAAATAGAAATCGCCATAGTTGATTGCAAAAGAAGGTTCGATTCGAATTCCAGAGCTTATTAATCCGTTAGAATCTTCGAATTTTAATTTAATTTCCTGAGTTGATTGCAGAGCATCTTTAATACCATTTATTCCAGAATCCCAAGTAGAAATTACAGAATCTCCTATGATATCGATTACATTTCCCTTGCGCAAGAAAATTTCATTAAAGACTACATCCAAATAGGCATTCTTTATTTTGATTAATGACAAAGAATTTAAATTTTGTTCATCTATTTCTATAGACCGAATGTCAATGTATAAAATTAAACCTGAAACTTTAGATTCGAACGGCTTTAATTTCTTAATTTTCTGATTCTTAATAGAGTTCATTAGAGCCGAACTACCAAAAACCTTAAATGCATTTTTCCAGAAAAGAATAAACAATGTTATTACTCCAATATGAGAAATTTTCTAAAGCGGGGATCAAAGGAATCGTGAAATTGTGTTCGAAACTTTTATTTTTGAATTATATATAGAAATTTAAAGAACTAATTTTTTAAAATATTTTTTAAGTCATGGCGCATAACGAACTAGGCTACACGACGTTGTCCGTAGCTGAGCCTACGGAGTAGGCGTTAGCGTCGGCGCGCCTTCTTGC
>NZ_RQGD01000053.1:0-5404 GCF_004770745.1 Leptospira ognonensis
GCCCAAACTTCTCCACCAATTATAGAAATATCATATTTCTTTAATTCATTCAAAACAATTTCAATGTCATCTTTTTTCCAAGCAAATTCACCACTTGATATAGTAACACCTAAATCTATAATATTTTGCGGAAATTTATTCATATAGATTGAAAATCCCATAATCAAATATTTTATTCTCAATAGTAATTCAAAAATTACGTATAACGAATTAGACTTACCGACGTTCCTCGTAGCTGAGCCTGCTGTGCAGGCGTTAGCGTCGGCGCGCTTTTTGCGTAAGCAAGAAAGCGTGACGGAGAGGAATGTGGCGAAGCCCTAGCAAGGGCGCCAGTCCCGAAGCGCAGCGGTAAGTCGTAGTTATGCGCTGGCCTCATTTTAAACGTTTCTAATTATTCTTATATCTATTGGGGCATCATTATTTTCAAGTTTCTTATTTGAGTTTAAGTATTCGATTCCTAGTTGAAATCTATCAATCACCTGATTGAACAAATCTGTTCCGATTGCTTGTATCATAACTTTGTCAAAATTTTCAACGATATTGGAATCGAATAAACAAATATTTTTTTCTAAGACTATGTATGAAAAATTTCCGCCTGATTTATTAATTGCACTTCCGCCACTTAATTCATAAATATTTAATCTTCTTCGATTTTGTATTATATGGCTTTTTATCAATCTTTTGTAATTATAAGGCATTTTAAAATTTTCTATTGATGTCGAAATATCTAATATTTTCTTTTTCTCCTTTATATTTAAATAGTTTAAGAAATCTTCTATATGATGATTCTGGATTTTTTTCTCAAGAATTTTGTAATCTATTATATGATATTTTCTTTTAAAATCTCTGAGATTTAATATTTTTAATTTTTCTCTAAAGACAGGAATCATGTTTCGAATTATGATTTTGATAATGTCATCAATTTCATCTTTTAATATTGTCAATACAGTGAAATATTTGTTTGTTTTTTCGTTTTTAAAATGTAGATCTAATTTGCCTGAGCTTCCTCCAAAATGTAAAGTGAAGTGTATATCTGACGAAAAACTTTTATTACCTAATACCCACTTATTGTGACTGAAATAAAGCCATAGTTGATTGTTGATTTTAATCTTATTTATCATTAATGAGGCTTGCGCATAACGAACTAGGCTACCCGAAGTTGGCGACCGAGTCGCGGGAGAGCGACGAGCGTGCTGGCATGACACTTGCGTAAGCAAGGGGAGTGCCAGAAGCCAATTTGCCGCAGGCCAAGCGAGGGCTAGTCCCGAAGCGTAGCGGGTAGCCGTAGTTATACGCTGCGTCCCCTTTATCTGAGCGAAACCAGAGTAATGGAGTTTAATCCCCCAATTCTGTGCCAAGAAATCAAGCAGCGATTTTGTGAAAAAAATCGAGGCCAGGAGGATCTTTTCCAAACCTATTCAAAATGTAGATAGGCGTTTGATAAGGAAGAGTTTTTTCAACGAGAATCATTCTTTTCTTACAAACAGGACAAAACTTGTATGGTAGGAATTCCGAATTCTCATCAATGAGATCCGGATGTATGTCATCCTGGATATTTAGGATATGCTCTTTTTCCTGTATTGATTTTGCGATGCTGAGACGATCTTTTGATTTAACAGAATAAAGTCCATAGTATCGAATTGATTTAGTACCAGTCGGCAAAACATGTAGTAGAAACCGTCGAATGAATTCATCTTGCGAGAACTTAGTGGATTGATCATAAACATTAATCGAGAGAGCACCATCAGTAAAAGAGATGTTTCTATTCTGTATACTTGAACCTTTTATTGTTTTAGTAAGATAATCAACCCAATGATAAGGACTTTCATATTTCTCAGAAAAGAAACAAATTGATTTATGAATACTTTGAATGGAGTTGTAGAAATCCGAACTTAAGTCATTGTTTTTGGAATAGAAGTTAGAAAGTTCTTTCTTGAGATATGTGTTATAGATAGAATTGAAATCGGACCAGTTAAATAGATTTCTATTTGAGTTGATCCATTTGGTATTTGATTGATTCAAACCTCCGTCAGAGATCACAACATGCAAATGTGGGTGGAGTTGAAGAAGATTTCCATGCGTATGTAAGACTATGATAGACCCAGTAGTGATGTCTTCATCAAAAGAGAAATCAATGATCTTGTCAATTGTCTTCTTCGCGGAAGCGAAAAGGATATTGATAAACTCTTTATAGTGTGTAGTAACATGTTCATAACGGAAAGTAGGTAGCTTGAAAACGAGATGATAATGAGAACAGTTAAGAACCAAGTTTTTACACTTTTGATTCCATTCTATTTTGTTCCTATCTTGGCACTTAGGGCAGAGTCTGTTGTTGCAAGAATTTCTGAGGAATATGGAGAAGTGTTTTGTAGGACATTGATACAAATGTCCATGCATCGCATTAGTTCTGCAGTGAGAAATATCCAATGCCGTTTTGATTACATGTTTCGGGAGTCTCTTTGTTTTGATCGAATCAAGGTTGTGAATGAAAACGTCTTGTATATCTTCTATGTCATTTCCCATATTCTGTGTAGGTCCAGAATATTTATATCTCTCAGAAAAAAGTGTTACCCATGTCCTGAGGCATACAATAGGGTCGTTGCGTATAACGAACTAGGCTACACGACGTTGTCCGTAGCTGAGCCTCGTAGAGGCGTTAGCGTCGGCGCGCCTCCTTGCTGAGCAAGAAGCGTGACGGAGGACAATGTGCCGTAGGCCGAGCGAGGGCGTAAGCCCCGAAGCGTAGCGTGCAGCCGCAGTTATACGAAGTCGCTTTTTACTTTTCTCTTTCTTATGAACGCTTTTTTCATACAGAATTAAGGCAATTTGCCGCAATTTTTAAAAAGAATCATTCAAAGTTGAAGCAAAAAATAGTATAAGTACATTTAATCACTATCTAGTCTTTTTTGTCTTTTTGTTTCACTTGCTTCCGTAAAAAGAGGGAGCAACAATTATCGCAAAGCACAATCACTGAATCATCTTCCTATTTTCTTTTAGCGCGTGCTGCGATCCAAATAGTATCTAATCACGCTTCCGTAGGGAATCTTAAAAGAGCCGTCGCAAACAGAAAGCCCGACCGTGATTCGAAGGATGCGCGAGACAGACCAATAAAAGCGACCAAGAAACACCGAGATAAAATCGCAGAACAAGAATACTTCAATAAAGGCCTGCGGCAAATATGCCTGATAAACAAAAAAGCACAAGTGTAACGTAGGTCTTAATTTCTTTATTCTTACTGACTTATCGATAAATATCCGTGCTATTTTATTGCGTTCAAAAGTTTATTGAAATCTCTTTAAGCGATTTCGTATAACGAACTAGGCTACACGACGTTGTCCGTTGCTGAGCCTCGCAGAGGCGTTAGCGTCGGCGCGACTTCTTGCAAAGCAAGAAGCGTGACGGAGGACAATGTGCCTTTAGGCCGACCGAGGGCGAAAGTCCCGAGCGGAGCGTGTCAGCCGCAGTTATGCGGAGTTCTGGCAATTCATCTAATTAAACTTTCAATTTAGGTTAATTGTATCTTTTTCGAATTTATAAAACATACTTTTTAATTTTACTTTTAACTTAATTTAAATAATATAGATTATTTCAATAGTTGAGATCTGAAGTAAAAATTCACTAATTTTCAAATTGAGATTAATTTTCGTGTAAGGATAATTATAATACACTATCTAATTTAAAATTTTCAAAAATATAATATTTATTAATTATCTAAAATCTTTTGCATCAGGCGAGAAAATTTTTAATATTAGATCTCCATCACATTGTCTTTTTTTTTTATTTGCCTTATCATCTAAATAAGCATAATACGTGGCTATAGATTCTTTTTCTTCCTGAGTTAAAGGTTGCTTTGTTTTTGAATTTGGTTCTGAAATTAAAAGAATTAAGGTCATGTTTTTCTGGTCATTTATTAGTGAAAGATTTTCTCTACAGTTTTGCCTATCTGTGTCAGCATAGCAACTTATTATCAGCCCTATTGATATTATAATATATATAGCATACATTTTGAATTCTTCCTATTTTAATTATGTTATATGAAAATTGAAAAGCAATCGTTTAATTTTGCCAGAATTTCGCATAACGAACTAGGCTACACGACGTTGTCCGTAGCTGAGTCTCGCAGAGACGTTAGCGTCGGCGCGCCTTCTTGCAGAGCAAGAAGCGTGACGGAGGACAATGTGCCTTTAGGCCGAGCGAGGGCTGGGGTCCCGAGCGTAGCGTGTCAGCCGAAGTTATACGCCGTTTCCTTCTTCTTGTTGAATCGTTGAAAATATCAGAAAATTAAAAACAAGAAATGAATAAAAGGTTATCGTATAGAAATCAGCATTATCATCAAATAATCCATGACTTAAATTGTGTCTTAACTTTATTCCATATTCGTCGATCAGTAATGCTCTTAAGTGGATTTGTAGATCTTCTCCAAGAATTTGTCTTATATGTATATTTTCTAAAAGGTATTTTAATGAAGGTTCTTCTTGGCTACCATCGTTAGGATTTTGTTTTAATTCATTTTTATTTTTTATGATCAATATATTTCTTAATAATGCTTCATATAATGGTGTGGAAATATATAGAAAGCTAGTAAAATCGCCATTAAATCCAAAATGTATTGCTTTTGCGCATGTTTTTGTTAAGTTTGTAGGAACAATCCAAGCTTTACTAATTAAGCTTTCTAAGTAAGTGTAGTTAATTCGGAAATTAAGAGAAATTTTATAGAGTGCGTAAGGGATTTGATGCTGTCCTGAAAAGGTTTGCATGAAAGTAATTTTTTCAATTAAGTAAGGCCAAATTTCTTCATCCGTTGGATCTCTATCGAGAGGTAATGGTGGAAATTTTGAAGACACCCGATTTCTGTGATCATATTTAGTAGTTGAAAAAAGACTTTGAAACACAAATTCACGTCTTCCGGCTTTTATTTTCTGGATTAAATTTTCTTTTTTTTCATAATAAAATATTTTTATAAATTTAAAAAATATGTTTTGATCTGTCGCAGATTCAAGTATTTCATCAATACTTTCAAATATTTCTCTTCTATCTATTTCTGTTGAGATATGTCCAAAGCTAGTAGTAGTAGCTGATTGGTATTGAATAATAGATTTTGCAAATATCTTCTTAATACTTATAATATTTTTAATTTGTGCTGTATATTCTAAGGCAGATTGAATAAGTGAGGCGGAGATCATAGGATTTAGCTTAGCTGCCGCAGCTTCTTTTTGGAATAGCTTAAGTACTATAATTTGGCTAGATCGTTTTCTTCTTTCATCTTTTCTTATTTCAAATGCTCTTGCTAATTCCAAGGTTATTTTTCTAGCAATTTCATATTGTTTTTTATTGTATTTATTTAAAATTGTCTTTTTGATTATGATAATTGATTCTTCATCAACTTCAGATGAATATTTTATAT
>NZ_RQGD01000053.1:5445-5759 GCF_004770745.1 Leptospira ognonensis
ATAAATTTGAATTAGTCTACTAGAAAGCCAGAATTCGTCGTTTCCATTCAAAGATCTTATCGCTGTTTTCACCTTTTCCAAGTTATCAGAAATTATATTTTCTTTTTTTAATGATAAAAGTATAGATATGCCTCTTTCGAGTCTGCTAGGTAAGTAAATCCATTGTTCATTATTTAAATAATTTATTGCAAGCTTAATGTATAAATTTGCACATTCAATTGCACTTTGATAATTTCTATTATAAATCCAATCAATATCAAATATTCGTGCTCTTAAATCTTCGTGAACTATTAAATAATTATACTTCACTATAT
>NZ_RQGD01000019.1 GCF_004770745.1 Leptospira ognonensis
CAAGAAGACGCGCCGACGCTAACGCCTTCTCCGAAGGCTCAGCTACGGACAACGTCGTGTAGCCTAGTTCGTTATGCGAAAAGCTTCAAAAATTCTATCTAAAAAGGAACTAAAATTAGTGGATAACTGGGCTGATACAGATTGGTATAGAAATACAAAGTGGACTGATGAGATTAGTGAACATTTTGAATATAAATTAAAAAAATCTAGAGGATCGCATTCTAAGTCTGAAAAGCTAAGAATTCAGGCCCAATATTTATTTAAATCTTCAGACTATGGCCATATAGGCGAAATGTTGGCACTAAGACTAATTAATGAATATCCTAATGAAACATCAGCCGTAAATTCAATTCGTGAAACATTAGGCGATTATTATAGTAGATTAGGCCAAAGTGAAAAAGCTGAGGGACAATACAAATTCATTCTTGATTATAATAAAACAGGCAATCTATACGGAACTTCACAAATTGTAGAGATAAAACTTGCAAAATTAATTTTAGATTCGAATCAAAAGGATCGCTTTGTTAATGCTTTAGAAATTCTAGAAAACTATTATAAAGAATCAAATGGTAGATTTTACTTAAAAAACCAGGCATATCTATTTTTTAAAACAAAAGCCCTACTTCTTTCACACCTCAAATATCGAAATGATGCAATTTCAAATGCGAAACTTGCCCTCGAAATATTTGAAGACAAAGACCCTCAATTTCCAAACCATAAAAATGTAGGCAAAATTTTCGACTCAGAATTTGATTTAAATCAGTTAAGAAATTTAATCGAAAATTAATCAGCTCTTCGCATAACTGCGGCTGACACGCTCCGCTCGGGACTTTCGCCCTCGCTCGGCCTAAAGGCTCATTGTCCTCCGTCACGCTTCTTGCTCAGCAAGAAGGCGCGCCGACGCTAACGTCTCTGCGAGACTCAGCTACGGACAACGTCGTGTAGCCTAATTCGTTATGCGCAACGACACAATGTATGACTCAGGACATGGGTAACACTTTTTTTTAAACTTTTAGAATTACGGAAAATCTAATTCAAAATTAAGTCGCAGTAAAACAGAGAAAGTCGTTCTAAATTTCGCATGAGTTGCATTGATTTTTAAAAAAACTTTACCGAAGTACTAAAATAGTTACGCTATTAAAGACTAAAAAAAATGCCAAGGAATAGTATTCAGACACTTGGACAAGTAGCGATGATTAAACAGATTATTCTTAAATTCATACGGATAAATAATCTTTTGGATATGAGATTAATCATTCCAATACAAAAGGAGACAATTACTCGTTTGTGAACAAAATAAATTCGATTATTTTATGCATACTTTTACAAGGTTGTTATGGAAATGATAACGATCCTGGATCAACAACCTACTGTAGGACCGTTGGAAAGGTGGGAAACGATGCCAATTGTGAAAAAGAGGATACAACATTTTCTGAGTTCAATATGCAATTACTCTATCAAAATCTAAGGTGTTCTGCTCCTCTTCGTATAACAGATCGTGTATCCAATACGTGTTATCCAGAAGCTTCAGATAATCTTGTCTTTGAGGTGAATGAGAGTGAGACTTCTTTGAGTAGGAGTAGAATTACAAACAGTAAAGTTTCGACACTTGATGGAAAAAAAATTGGAAGCTTCTGCCCACGCGAAAAAGAAGACCCGTTCTCCGATACTTTTACTCTATTTCAAAAATTTTATAAATTTGATCAAGAAAAGCGAGAGATAGGAAAAGTTATATGGAGTCAAGATCCTAATGATGAAGTTAATAAAAGTATAAAAGAAAATAGAAATAAAGCCATCAAGTTTAAGATAGTGCCAATGCCAACCTCAATTTTAGTAGGAGAAAAATGGATAGTAACAACTTCACAATGTACCAATGGAATAATGGGTACTATTTATCTATATCAAATTATCGAGGTAGGTCAGTGAGATTCGTTTTTATTCATCTACTACCCTTCCTTGAAATGAGTATTTAGTGACTAAATGTTGTCGCCGTATCTTGGTAAAAATAATAATCTATTCCAAAGTATTCAAATATATGGGATTAAATTCCAATACCCATAATTGGTTCTATAACAGAGTCGCTGCGCATAACTGCGGCTGACACGCTCCGCTCGGGACTATCGCCCTCGCTCGGCCTAAAGGCACATTGTCCTCCGTCACGCTTCTTGCGCTGCAAGAAGTCGCGCCGACGCTAACGCCTCATAGCAGGCTCAGCTACGGACAACGTCGTGTAGCCTAGTTCGTTATACGAAATCGCTTAAAGAGATTTAAATAAACTTTTGAACGCGATAAACTAGCACGGATATTTATCGATAAGTGAGTAAGAATTAAGAAATTAAAACCTACTTTACACTCGTGCTTTTTTGTTTCTCAGGCATATTTGCCGCGAGCCTTGGTTGAAGTATTCTTGTTCTGCGATTTTATCTCGGTTTTTCTTGGTCGCTTTTATTGGTCTGTATCGAAAATATTTCGAATCACGGTTGGGCTTTCTGTTTGCGACGGCTCTTTTAAGATTCCCTACGGAAGCGTGATTAGATACTCTTTGGATCGCAGCACGCGCGATAAGAAAATAGGAAGATGATTCAGTGATTGTGCTTTGCGATAATTGTTGCTCTATCTTTTTATGGAAGCAAATGAAACAGAAAGACAAAATTGACTAGATAGTATTCTAGTGTAACTTATACTATTATTTTGCTTCGACTTTTTATGATTCTTTTTATTTATTGCGGCAAATTGCCTTAATTCGGAATGAAAAAAGCGTTCAAAAGAAAGAGAAAAATAAAAAGCGACTTCGTATAACTGCGGCTGCACGCTACGCTTCGGGGCTTACGCCCTCGCTCGGCCTAAAGGCACATTGTCCTCCGGCACGCTTCTTGCTCCGCAAGAAGTCGCGCCGACGCTAACGCCTGCGCAGCAGGCTCAGCTACGGACAACGTCGTGTAGCCTAGTTCGTTATACGCCATTCAAAAAAAAATAATTAAGAAGGACAAAATACAAGATAAGATTAAGATTTTTCTAAAGAATAATGAGGGATTTAAAATATTAGCGGAAATAATCTTGTACATAATTGAAAAAATATTAATTTTTTATTATATATTTTATCAACCCATTCAAAGGCTACTTATCATATTCTTAATTGGATTTATTGGATATTTTCTATTCTCATACTCTGGTCACTTAAATTCAATTAAAGAAAATCTCAATCCTGCCGATGCACAAATCATAAGTAGTTCATGCGATGATAAATCATCTGATTTAGGAAACTTAGAATATAGTATTCGAATAAAATATAGTATAAGAAACATAGGTGAAAACGGTTATGTAGATTTGGAGGAAGAAGTCGATTAACAAGGAAATGTTTGGACAAAATCCTCCAGAGTCTATTTAAATACAAATCAAACCGAGGAAATAATTCAAGTTTTTGATAAAGTATCTCTATTGGGAGGAGACTTTGAGTGCTATGAGAGAATTGTAGGATATAGTAAATATAAAATATAAAATATAAAAAGAAGGCAATTTCATGAAAGCAAAGAAAATCAAATACGTTTTATTAATATTAATATTAATTTCCACGCCAGCACTGGCAGAAATAATTAGTAAGAAAAATTGGATGAACAATCCTAGTATTATAGAAATCAGAAACATTTATAATCTGATAGAAAATAGTATAAAAGCTAATAAATTAAACATTCAAACGAAAGAAATAGAAGATGAAGAAACTAATCTACCTATTGAGAAAACCGTAATTTATGAGAAAAAATCTAATGTCAGAAAATACATAGTCTCGGTAGGATCTGATGATTCTGCCTTAAGTTTCAATTACTACTATGATTCTATGTCAAATTTAAGATTCGTATTTATTACCGGTGGAGCAGTAAACGGAACGTATATGGAACATAGAATTTATATAGATGGCAAGGGAAATAAAATCTGGGAGATTCAGAAAATTACGAAAGGACCTGGCTATCCTTTTAAACAAAATTATGAACTTCAAGATCTTGTCCATGAACCTTGGGCAGATTTCAATAAGTAACTTGAATTTTGAATATTGCACAATTTTGAACGGCGTATAACTGCGGCTGACACGCTACGCTCGGGACTTTCGCCCTCGCTCGGCCTAAAGGCACATTGTCCTCCGTCACGCTTCTTGCTATGCAAGAAGACGCGCCGACGCTAACGCCTCTGCGAGGCTCAGCTACGGACAACGTCGTGTAGCCTAGTTCGTTATACGCCATAATTTAAAAAAATTTCCTAATTTAATAAATTAAATCTAAACTTTCAATTCGGGATCAAGCTAAAGCAATTAACTTAGTAAAGAGACTAACTGTAACTCCGAAGCAAAATGGCCATACAAGTCGGTCTGAATTTCCTAGCCAATATTTGGCACAAAAAGCAATTGATTTTCAAAAATGATCTTATAGCGAACATTAATTCGGAGGTAGAACTATTTGAAAAATAACATGGAATATTGCTTAATGTTGTCCTCAATTCCGATAGATTTCGATGAGTTAGATTCAAAATACCAATCTACCAAAAACGCAATTGAATCAAGTGACCTTTGGAAAAAAGGAAAGGAGGCACTACCTGACTTTGAAAAAAAATCGTCGAAATACCAGTGGTATGTAAGCTTAACTAAGTCATTGGCTTCTGGTTATAAAGGCTATATAAGTTTCCAGAATAGACATTCAGCTGGAAATTCCGCAATGCATGATGATCGTTTGGTCTTAGAATTTAATCCTAAAAAAATAGATTTTAAATATATTAGAGAAAATTTTTTTATTTTAGTATTAACCTCTTTTTCATCTTATAGAGCAAGTATTTATGATGAAACTTTGGCTTCAAAAGATTTTACTACTGTTGGTGTTATCGATACTCGAAACAAAATAGATAGAATCCATTTGATTGATTTCATTCATAATGATTTCTGTGAAATCTATTTTAAAAAAAATGCAAAAAAAGTTACCGATTTACTCAGGCAAAATGGATTCAAAGTTAATTCCCTGAAAAATGGAATAATCATTGTCTTAGCAGATCATATTCCAACAGCAGATGATTTGGAAGAACGTAGTGATTTTGCATTAAAACTTTTACAAAAATAATATTAGAAAATTATATTTTCTATGAAATAGCCATTAATCTTAGAATATTAATCTTAGAATAATGGACCTTAAGCATATTATATTTTAC
>NZ_RQGD01000036.1 GCF_004770745.1 Leptospira ognonensis
ATGCCAGAAGGGGAATTTGCCGTAGGCCGAGCGAGGGCTTGTCCCGAAGCGTAGCGTTAAGTCGCTGTTATGCGCCGTCGTTCATTTTATAATTTCTGGTAGATTGATAATTTGAGATAAATAATATGGAGTTGGGAAGTCGAAATTCATTCGTATAGTTTTTAAAAACGATGCTACTCCGATTCGAATTTTAGATATATTTTCAGACATTTCCTTTAATGTGTAGATTATATTTGAATTTGATGTATGTAAGATTGAATTTCGAATTCTATTTAATTCGAAAAATCTATGATATTCTTTTGTATTGCAAAGGATTTCAGTATTTTTTTCTTTCCCTAATGAATAGAATTTTCTAACTTTAGCCGGAAAAATACGTTCTTTTCTGATTTCGACACACTCTTTCTCAAAAAGGTGCTTTGATTCAAAATAAAGTACATGTTTTAGAATAAAAGCATCTATAAAGTTAATTGAAAATATAATTATTGATCTGTATAATCTTGAATGATTTTCGATAGAATTATCAGACTCTTTGGAGATATATAAAAAATTTTTATAATAATAAATTAGATCACTTGCAAGATCTTCTTCTATAGGCGATATCCTTCCGGATCCCTTTATTTTAGATTCTTTTCCATTTGATTCTATTTTTATTTCAACTCCTTCAGCGGTTGTCGCCATTGAAAATTGGTTTTTTAAGACTGGATCTTTAAGAAACAATAATTGATCTTCTACATTCTCTAAATATCCATTTTTTTGAATTGATAGAATGATATCTTCATACGTTAAATTTACTCTACTGAAGAAGTTAATTTGAAATCCTCTCTTGAATTTTTGGTTTCCAATATCAATATTCCATTCCCTTAATAGTGATAGAAAATATTTTTCACAAAAATTTACACTCAAGTTGTATTTAAATTCAGTCATAATTTTGAACGATGTCGTATAACGAACTAGGCTACACGACGTTGTCCGTAGCTGAGCCTCGCAGAGGCGTTAGCGTCGGCGCGACTTCTTGCATAGCAAGAAGCGTGACGGAGGACAATGTGCCTTTAGGCCGAGCGAGGGCGGAAGTCCCGAGCGGAGCGTGTCAGCCGAAGTTATACGAAGTTTTCAGGGACTATCAAGAAAGATTAAGCCACGGATGGCGTTTTCTTGCGACTTTTTCCTTGATTTAGCTTATATTCTTTTATCAATATTTCTGTTGGAATTCCTAAATTTTCATTTAAAGAACGAATCATATCTAAAGTTAATTTTCTCTTTTTATTTAGAATCTCAGTAGCTCTGCTTCTTCCGCCGATTAAATTCCCTATATCAACACTTTTGAGATTTTGATCTTCCATAACAGATTTTAATGCTTCGATAGGATCAGGATTATCAATAGGGAAGTGTTTGCTCTCGTAAGATTCCACTAAGGTCGTTAGAATATCTAATTTATCATATTCTGGAGAATTCTTTTTTGCATCCCAGAGAGAATCAATCATTCTCAGAGCATTTTGATAATCTTTTGAATTTTTAATAGGTTTGATATCCATTTAAATTGCTCCAGCATCAATTTTATCATATTGTTCATGAGTACCAATAAATCTAATATAAACAATTTTAAGATTATAATGAATCTTCACAATTAATCTGTATTTATTTCCATGAATATTGAAAACGACACGATTATCCTTAAGAAAACTAGCATTTCTAAACTTGAGTTTAATCTCATTCGGAGAATTCCAATCACTCTTCTGAGCTTCTTTAAACCAAACCTCTATAGCAGTTTTCGAGTCAGCAAATTTTGGAAGAGAGTAAAAATCCTTAAGAATTTTCCTGGAAATAACCCTCATTAAAACCAGTTTACAATGTTACCAAAATGGTAACAACCCAATTTTCTCTTTCTTGCGAGCACGGATGCTCGCACCTTTTATTACGTTTTAAGCACCCCTGAAAATTTCGTATAACGAATTAGACTTACCGACGTTCCTCGTAGCTGAGCCTCGGAGAGGCGTTAGCGTCGGCGCGCTTTTTGCGTAAGCAAGAAAGCGTGACGGAGAGGAATGTGGCGAAGCCCTAGCGAGGGCAACAGTCCCGAAGCGCAGCGGTAAGTCGTAGTTATGCGGAGTTGCGTTCGAAAATCTCTATCAAATGTTGGTCGACGATCCTAATATTCCGCGAGCAATCGATTCCCATACAGAAAATTACGTTAGGACATTGGCAATCTCGATGAAAAAAACATCAAATACATCAGTTCCAATTTACCTAGGAGAATTTATGTTCCAGAGAGCAGATAATAGAACAACGAGTAAGGATTATCTTCCTTTCAATGCAAAGCCACGCTTTCCCAACCGCGCGGAACAGACGACAATCTTATCC
The DNA here is from genome assembly GCF_004770745.1 of Leptospira ognonensis. Classification (GTDB taxonomy): domain Bacteria; phylum Spirochaetota; class Leptospiria; order Leptospirales; family Leptospiraceae; genus Leptospira_A; species Leptospira_A ognonensis. The sequence goes on from NZ_RQGD01000036.1 coordinate 2,359, forward strand.
AGCAATTTCGCATAACGAACTAGGCTACACGACGTTGTCCGTAGCTGAGTCTCTGAAAGAGACGTTAGCGTCGGCGCGCCTTCTTGCGACGCAAGAAGCGTGACGGAGGACAATGTGCCTTTAGGCCGAGCGAGGGCGATAGTCCCGAGCGGAGCGTGTCAGCCGCAGTTATACGACGTGCATTTTTATTTATTAAAGTGAGAAACTAAGTCTTCAAACGTAAATGTCATATTTACAAAAAAACCTTTTGATGGAAAGACATCTGCAGTTATGCCTTCTTTTATTTCATAATATGAAAACCAAGTTTTATCTATTTCAATTATCCTAAATATATTTGTAAAAATTTCTTTTGAATCATAAACATCCGATTCTGACCATCTATTGAGCACTTCTTTAATCTCAATTAATTTTTTTTTGTAAATGCCCGAACGAAGCGTATAAAATTCGTTCTCGTAATTTTCTCGTTCGGTAATACTTAAATTTCCAATAGGAATAATAGCGGTTATAAAGTTCAAAACAATATCCAAAATTTGTTCAGTCTTAATAGGAATTGTGGGAATTAATTTTAAGGTTTTAGTTAAATTTTGGGAAAAATCTTTCTGATCTTCATCATTAAAAAAATATTTACTATCAAATCCTAATTCCAAATATTTTTTGTAAAATTTCCAATGTTGAATTTCGTTATCCAGATATCCTTTATAATTTAAAAGATCTTCTTGTGATACATCATTCATGGTAATTGCAGTAATAGGAATTTTGTAACCTTTCGTTTGAATATAGACATGCAAAAGTTCATGGACAAACGAGGATTTTGGATCTTTACAGATACTATAGCCAATATCATAAGTTTTTTTTGCACTTTTTGATTTTATTGATGTCCACGTAGAATCATCTTCCTTGGATTCAATTAACCGAATATTAAATCCGATTCGGTTTATTTCATCTAATATGGGCTTAGTTCTTTCATCGAGTAGTTCTTTTAGTTTCATATTTCCTCAGTTTTATTTTAATGCATGTCGTATAACGAACTAGGCTACACGACGTTGTCCGTAGCTGAGTCTCGCAGAGACGTTAGCGTCGGCGCGACTTCTTGCAGAGCAAGAAGCGTGACGGAGGACAATGTGCCTTTAGGCCGAGCGAGGGCGCAAGTCCCGAGCGGAGCGTGTCAGCCGCAGTTATGCGTCGTATGCTAAATTTATAATTTAATTTCAAATGGTTTATCGAAAAAAGAGAATAAGAGTTTATCTTTAAGAATGATCGATTTTTCAAAATTTATCTTGAAAAATTGGTGTTCTAGATCAAGATCTATCTTTTTTTCTGCAGGCGGTTGAATATTTTGTATTTTATTTTGAACCTTATATTCATTATCAGATTCAAATATTATTAGAGAATTAGAAATTGTGTTTAATTCAAAGACAAAATGTTTATTAATAATAGATACATTAATTTTTCTAAATCCTTTTGCGTCATTGTCAAAATCACCTCCGATAAAATACATATCTTGCATTTTTGAATTTATGATGTTGAAATGTTTCATAGAGGAAGCATAACCTCCTCCATCACCATTAGATTCGGAAGCGCTGACGATCGTATCATCATACCATTTTATGTTATCAGGATTCCAAGTAAAATCTGAAATTCGTTTGTTATTTGAATCATAGAATGTAATTACAGAACATTTATTGTAGATATCATTCGTACATTTAGGTTCAAAAAGCAATGAATAATAATATTGTTTTGATTTGTTATAAAAACGAACTTGATTTTCCGGGGAAAGATAATGACTGAAAACATAGCCTTCATGGTTATCGTCTTTCTCGTCTCTGAATGAGACTTTTAACCATCGACCTATTTTGTTATCTATAGTTGTATCTTTATCATCCTCAGCCAATATTTCTAATGGGGAGTTATATGGTATTAAGAGTAATTTAGGTGAATCTAACGAAGGATTTTCTCTTAATCGTAATCCTGATTTCGTGTTTACATAATAAAAAATACTCGCTTTAGTTAATTGATTGTCAAACTCAATTTCTTCTTGAGACAATTCATGTTTTTCACCTGGCTTGCAGAGGATCAGTAATAGTATTAGTAATAATATTCTTTTTTTCATAATTTCCTTTAGCATATGACGCATAACGAACTAGGCTACACGACGTTGTCCGTAGCTGAGCCTCGCAGAGGCGTTAGCGTCGGCGCGACTTCTTGCGACGCAAGAAGCGTGACGGAGGACAATGTGCCTTTAGGCCGAGCG
>NZ_RQGD01000004.1 GCF_004770745.1 Leptospira ognonensis
GCTAGGGCTACGCCACATTCCTCTCCGTCACGCTTTCTTGCTTCCGCAAAAAGCGCGCCGACGCTAACGCCTACTTCGTAGGCTCAGCTACGAGGAACGTCGATAATGCTAATTCGTTATACGCAATAAATTAAATTTTTAGGAAAAGTATGAAACAAATTCTTCTTTCAATTCTAATCGTCGGATTAATTAATTGTAATGAATCAAAAAGCGTTGATTATTCGATTACGAGTAATGAAAACGTCAATTTTGAAATTTACAAAACTACTGCTAAATCCGGTTTAATTTTAAGAGAACTTCCAAAACGAGATTCTAAGAAAATAGCTACTCTTGATTATGATATTTTTATAAAAGTTTTTAAAACACCACATTCTAAAAATGAAACAATAGAGGGTGTTTCTGGTTATTGGCTCAACGCTGAATATTTGAGAATGAACGGATATGTTTTTTCAGGATACTTATCAAAACTTAATGAATTCGAAACTCAGCTATTTGCTCGTGATACTGAAGAATTAATTGAGTCAGCTCGAAACATCGAAAAAACTAAAACAGAAGAGGCAATGAACTTATATTATTATATATATAGAAGATCTTATTTTGAAACAAATTCTCCTTATTGCATAGATGAAAATTGTGTCAATGCCTGTGAAAAATATATTCAGATCAAGGACTGTAGAAACAATCCCGAGAAATTAAACATATCAACTCGAAATGATTTTATTGAAATTATTAAATTAGCTATCAAAGAAAAAAACAAAAGAAAATTATTAGAAATCTCTAATGATTGCCTATCTGCTGTACCAATATGTTTTTTCTGTGATGGAGGCGGACTCACTACTGTGAATGCTAAAATTGATAAAATATTCGAGAACCATTCGAAAATAGATTTCGATACTTTGAATATAACTGAAAATAAGATTACTTTAGAAGCAAAAAAACCCTATAAATCGAAAGCCATAGAATACGGAAATGATACTGCATTACCCTTTATAAAAATTGAATTTAATAAATTTGAAAAAGGTTATTTAATAGAATTCCTGGATGGAGAAGTTACTTATTCTTCAGTACAATGTTTTCGAGGATCATAAATTTACTGCGCATAACTGCGGCTGACACGCTCCGCTCGGGACTTTCGCCCTCGCTCGGCCTAAAGGCACATTGTCCTCCGTCACGCTTCTTGCTCTGCAAGAAGACGCGCCGACGCTAACGCCTCTGCGAGGCTCAGCTACGGACAACGTCGTGTAGCCTAGTTCGTTATGCGAAAGATCGCAGAATTTAAATAAATGAAAGATTTTTTAGATCAACTAAATCCACCAATAATCACGGAAGAATTGATTTCCGATTGTCGCAAAGATAGTGACTTTCGACCAATATTATTTGAACATTATAAATACACAGGTATTCTTGCGAATATACTTGCCTCATTTAGCCTTGATTCACCAGCTGTAAGAAAAATTCCAAAAATACACTATGCTGTTTTAACAGGATTGTTAAATCGTTGCTCACGCTTGATTTTATCAAACATTCATTTATCCCAAGGTGGCCTTTTTGGAGAAACAACCTTAATCATTGATAGATGTATTTTTGAATCAGCAATTAAAATCGAGTGGTTAACCAGCGATCTTGAAAGTGAAAAATTCAATAGATATTTGGCAGACGGATTAAAAACGGACATAGAATTTAAAAAGGAAATAGAGGCATCCATAAAAAAAAGAGGTGGAGGCATACTACAAATTGAGAATCGTATGTTACAATCAATAAATCGGAGAATTAGTCATTCCGGCATGACTGAAACAGAAATATTAAATACCAAGAAAGTTCCTAATACTGCAAGCATTATCGAATTAATAGGAAAAACGCGACTTTACTATGTCATTGGACAAAGAATCGGATCCCACCATGTACATGGAACTTGGCAAAGCCTCCTAATGCATTATTTAGAGGAAATAGATGACAATTATATTTTGCGCGACCATAATTGTTCAACTCACATTAATCAATTTTTCTATATTGAAACAGTTGTTTTAAATGCCTTGATATCGTTTAGCAAATATATATTCGAACAAGAAAATGAAGCAAAAATTTTCACAAACTTGATTTCTCAAGTCATTGAAGACATAAAAGTATTTGAAAATGAAATCGTAGGAGAAGATTTTAATTTTGAAACAGCTGAAAAATGATATATTAATCCCGATCCTTCGCATAACTGCGGCTTACACGCTCCGCTCGGGACTTTCGCCCTCGCTCGGCCTAAAGGCACATTGTCCTCCGTCACGCTTCTTGCTACGCAAGAAGACGCGCCGACGCTAACGTCTCTTCGAGACTCAGCTACGGACAACGTCGTGTAGCCTAGTTCGTTAAACGAAATTGGCAAATGTATGCCTCAAGACATGGTAATCATCGTAGACTCTGAAACAAATTTTAAAAAATAAGCAACAAAAAGGTTGATAGAAGATCATACCAAAGTTATATTATTAATATGAAAGCTAACCAAAAAAAAGCTGTTACTCCCAAAAAAAGTGAAAATATTGAAGGTTACACCATTAAATACCATGCCAATGGGAAAACAAGATGGTCAAAAGGTAAAATAAATAAAGGACTACCCGATGGATACTGGGAATGGTATCGTCCGGATGGAACTCTCAAGAGATCTGGACATTTTAAAATAGGTCAACCTGTCGGTGAATGGATAACGTATGATCAAGAAGGCAAGGTCTATAAAGTCACGCAAAAAAAATAGTCGAATACTCCAATTAATTTAGTTACTCTAACTTAATCACGATAAATGAAACTCATTTTAATTCACAAAAAAAAAAATCCAAATTATTTCCTGTTTAGTAAACGAAAGCGTGTATTTGTAATTTTAAGAATTTCGGAATAGGAATATTAATCTTCTAAGGAATCCGAATTAACTTAATCTCGGGCTAAGTAACTCTATCTCGGAAAAGTTTCTTGATTTTTTGACTATCGAGATTTATTCAATCTGAAAGTGCCAACTTCGTTTAACATCCGCTACCCACTTCGCTTCGGCACTCGCGGCCTCGCTCGGCCTTCGGCAAATTCCTCTCCGGCACGTCTCTTGCCTACGCAAGATCCTGTGCCGACGCTAACGCCTACTCTGTAGGCTCAGCTCCGAGGAACTTCGGGTAGCTATTTCGTTATGCGCAACCGTTTAAAATATATAAAAAACGATAGAAAAATCTAGGTATCAAATGGAATTTCACGAAAAATCAATCGAACTAAATATAACACATGAACTTCTTAATTTATCCGATTCTTGGTACTGGTTTTTAACAGATACTCCGCTTTGGAGATATTGGAAACCTAGGTATAAATTACCTTTCTTTAAATATCCCAAATCAACCTCTGGTGGTTTTCATATTACAACAGAAGGAAAGAACGATCCGACCGGTAACGCTGGAGGAGGATATGATGTAAGAATTAAATCTGGCTCTGGTGGACATTTATTATTTATCCAATACAAAAAAGGTGATCTTGTTAAAAATAGCCCAAGTCCAAAGAGTATTTTTGAAAATTTTCCACACGAACATTATGTTTTCAAAATTAATAGCACTACAACTAATCAACATTTTCTGCTTAAAAATCTTTCAAATTCTGAAGGTAGCAAACTCGGAAACGCTGTGGTTTATGCACTACCCTTAATAGAAAATATGCAAGAATTAGAGGAAAATGCTGGAAGACTTCTGGCGAAGACAAAGTTTATCTCAGTTCTAGACATCGATAAACAAGCATCAGAGCAAAATCCACCAATAACTATTGAAAAAGATAAAGAACATAAAGTTAGAATAGATAAATCTGATATGAATCGCTGTGAAGTAAATAATACATTTTTCCGATTCACAAAAGAGGATCGATCAAAGGAAATTTTAACCGATATAATTGCCTTGAGATTTGAGAAAATACTAAAACAATTACTTCTTTATATAAATTCAATTTATAATTCGTACAATCTTGATAGAAATAATCTTCAATATGGAATTCTGCAATCTTTTATTCAGTATCAAAGATATCTTTTACATTATTTTGAAGTATCACCAAGCAGTCTTGCAAATTCAGATAACCAAAAATATTTAAATTATTTTGATGAAACAGAATTCCTTGGATATAAAAACGATAGTAGATCTATACAAATATTAGCTTCAGTATTTACTGAATTAATGAAATATGATAATATAATTAATGAAGTAACTGGAAATTCAGAAATATTTTTTTCCAGGGAAATTCCAAGTTATAAACCAACATTCCTAATAAGCTTAGACAACGAAAATTCAATAAGATTGAACTTCGAAGATAAAGAAGCAATTCGAACTCTTGAAAACTTCAGTTATATTCAGATTTAATCAAGTATTTTAAAAAAATAAACGGCTGCGCATAACTGCGGCTGACACGCTACGCTCGGGACTTTCGCCCTCGCTCGGCCTAAAGGCACATTGTCCTCCGTCACGCTTCTTGCT
>NZ_RQGD01000046.1 GCF_004770745.1 Leptospira ognonensis
GAACCTTTCCGTTTCTACGAATGGGATATTTTTGATTTCATGATTTTCTCGGTCGACAACCCATAGTTTAGAACCCAATTCTCAAGCATCACTTAGAATGTCCTCGAGATGGAATTATTATGTAAGCGGAGATATCTCCGATATAGATTTAAAAGCTATATCTCTTTCTTTTAACTTATCACATACTCTTACTATTGGAGTTTCCCAATTTCTTAATTTACCGAGTGGAAATGGCTATGATAAGGCGAGTCAGTCAGTTTATAATGCCACTCAATATGGAATTTCATCTTATACCGCGAACGGACAATCTTGGGTATCGCAAGGTGATCAAGTAGGAATACCAGTATCATCCAAAACGTTCTTTTTCCAGTTTTATCCTTTCCTGGATAAAAACTTCCCGCTCTTTTTTTCTATCCATGGTGGCAGGATTGATGCTGGTACGGTCATCACTAGTTCGGATAGTTATTTAGCGAATATTCTTCTACCTGATATGCGAGCGAGTATTCATTCAACTGTAAATGAATTGCCAAGTTTATACTATGGTTATACGGTCGGCTATCGTTATCTTATTTCAGATTCTCCAATTTTTATTGGTTTTGAATTTGGTAGCGGTAATGCTTTCAATAGAAAATTTAGAATTAACAGTGAATACAATTTAGACTCGAAATCTTCTCTCGGTATACTTGAACTTGAGATATACAATAGACAAATCTTGAGTGCCTTACCGTTGTCTACAGGTATACCTTTGAATTATTCTTTGCAAGTTGGACTAAGATTTTGATCAAAATTTTGATTTTAATTCTCCAGATTTGTTCGCTTTCCTGTTTATCTCATCCTTTGAGAAATACCATTGGATACAAAATTGAAAATAAGAGTAGCAGTGTACGCGATTTGCTCATCCGTAAGATGTCGGTGCGGATTCTTTCCTATCATCAAAATATGGAAGTGGGTTCGGATTCTATGGAAAATCTAGAGAAATGTTTCGAGGCTGCCATTGTTAATTCTGGAAAATACTCGAATATTATTTTTGAAAGTGAGTCAGATAGTTTAAGCAAAGACCAAGCAGAAATAAGTTTTTTTGTAGAAGATACTTGGAAATTTAGTTATTATAAGAATCCATCGTATTTGACTGGAATATTTTTCCTTCCTTTCAATGATAAAGAAGGTGAAGCTCAGTTATTCTGGCCTGGAATCATTCCTGCAACATATCCATATTCGACTATGTTACCTTTTTTACCTAAAGCAGGTAAAGTTAGTTTAACTCTCAACCTAACTATTTATCGCAATGGCATAATTATGGAAGAAATAAAAATATCTGATGCCTTAGAATATCAGACATTTTTTTGGGGGATTTATCGTATAACAGATGCAGAATTTACTTCCACTCTTCTTTATCCACGTGTTTTTGATCGATTAACATATGATCTTAGGAAAATGAAAATGGAATAATGGTAAATCGTAAAAACATTCTTGTTTAAGAAAAGGTGAAATGCAAAGGTTTCTAAATTTTAAGATTCATAAAATGGAAACTTTGAGTCTAGAGATGGATGAAAAAATCAATACGATCTATTCGAAATACAATAAAGATACTAAACACTTTTGCTAAATCTAGTTAGATCTCTGTTTCTTGTCCGAAGTGATTTTTACTATAGAAATGATAAAGTAAGAAACAAACACCCGCACTTAGGATATGCCAAATGGCATGTCCTTGGAACCACGAATTTGGGAAACAAATGATCTTTTGTAAATCCAAATTCCAAATCAAAAAGGCAGCTAATTGGAAAGCGAGGGCAAGGAACAAATAGCCAGTAGATTTGAGCTTTCGTTGGGTACGAAAAAAAACTAAAAATAGAATCGATACCAAAAGGATCATTGCGAAAAGCAATCGTCTTACCTCAGGGAAGTCCCAAATCAAATAGCATGTGAGAATGTTTAAGCATAAATACAAACAAAAGAATGTAACATTGCTCATCCTGATCCGAAACTTTAGATGTGTGAGTAGGATAAAATTTGCTAATAAGTTCATACCAGCCACGTCCAAAAATTGACCTATGAAGCTTAACGTAGAATGGTAAAGGAAACTACCGATCCCAATGGATAGTAAGGCGAGTGCAAAAATTGTCGGAAGGAATACAATTTTGTTACGACTATTCTTGATTTTGTTTCTCTCAATGGATTGAAAAAATAAGCCACTTAGAATCCAGATACTAACATAACAAAAGCCAAGCGAGGATATACTATTACTTCTTTGTTTAATTAATCCAAGGACAGTACTTTCGCAAAAGCAATGATTCGGCAGACAAGTAGCGGGTGCATCATTAGAAAGAAGGTTGCGTTCTAATAAATAATTTAGTAAAAAATAGGTAAGAGATGTGAAAATGAATGGAAAAATTTGTTTCATCGAAATCGAAACGACCAGTCTCTGTATTTGTCTGTTTCCGTTATATTTATCGATTAAGTCTGCGCGTTAAACTAAGAAAAGAAATCTGTAGGAAAAAAGTACTGAAAATTTAGAAAAATTATTTCTTTGGGTACATTGCAAATAGATCCAATGAATAATCCCCTTTTACCTCCATAAACTCAAAGCCTTCTGAGTATCCAACTGCTCGCAGTCGGTTTCGAAAGTCATACATGGTCGTATTATCCTCTCGCTTATGATCCTTGCCTGACATCCCTTCTTGGGTAATGAACAAGGCTTTACAACCTACTTTATACAAATATCGGAATATCTTTGTAACGATTTCTTCTGATAAATACATGAATACACCTCCATGAGCCATCAGCAGATCCATTTTTAATTCCCGTTCGATGATTTGTTCAGCATTCAGTTGGTAGACCGAAGCATTTTTGATGAGATTGTTTTCATTAAGATAATTGCAAACAAATTCATTCGTATCTGTTCCAATTAAATGTTTGTAGGTTAGTAGGTGATTGTCAGTTAAGAAGCGAGTTGTTTTGCCAATTCCGATTCCAAGCTCAACGATTTCGAGATTCGGATCTTGTAAAAAAGCCGAAAAATTTTCATTTTGTTGAAGGATTGAAATTAGGTTTTTATTGACATCTGTCTGTCGGTATAAATGCCAATATAATGATTCCTTACTATTCCAATATAAAAAATTATCCAATCTATTTTCATAACTAGACATGAAAACATGCATACCATAAGGAGCAAGGAGCTTTGCTCTCAGAGGATTTGAAAACAGCCAATCAAAGAAAAGGAGCGGCAGAGGAAATAGATGGTGCTGAAAATATATAAGATCTTTGACGATGTTACTTCGCCAAAAAATTACAAAAATATTCCGTAAGATGATCTTCATTGAGTTTATCATTAATGATGCAATCTCTAATGCTGAGAATACATTAAGTAGTATGCAGTTATCAGTTTTAATTTCAAGAAAATATCAATCTATAAGGCTATATTTGCATAGAAATATCAGCTAAAAAGAGGGTTAATTTGAAAAGTTTGTCCCAATTTAAAGTTATCTAAAAGACTCAGAGAAAAATACTGTTGGAGAATAGTATACAAAGAGACAAAAATGTTAAAATTTTTTGTCGAGTTGATAGAATTGCAAGGGCAAAGTTTACTTATAACGCATTTCTTTGATCAATTGGTTTATGAACTGAGAAAAATATATTAAAATATTCGCTCAAGGAGTTTTTTATTTTTTTAGGTTCAATGTTAGACGGAGCAAACTACATACAAATTATTATCTTCGAAACCGAATGGAATTAGAAATTGACTTTCCCTGCTTTGAATCGCGTCAATTACTGCCAGGGAAACTTTGAAGACTCAAGCGTTCAATTCTAGACCAGAGACAGTTGCATGAGGCGCAGATTGATTCTCAAAACCTGTTACATTAAAAATATGTGATATTATGTAATACCAAGTCGTTTGAAGATCAAAGGGATTCTTTCTAGATAAGGCTTTATCTGAAAAATTTCCTCTAAGTCGGAATCTTTTAGGATAGAACTACATCTTGGATCCTTTTTCAATCTATCTCTTAGATTTTCTTTTTGATCTGCCCATACAGCCATGGCATTGTCTTGGACAATGACATACGCATCTTCTCTTGAGATACCACCTTTTTCAATGAGCCAGAGCAAAACCTTTTGAGAGAAGATAAGACCACGTGTCACATTTAATGTTCGTTCTGTGGCATCTGGATAAACATGAATTCCTTTGATCACAAAATTCATTTTTTCTAAGATATAATCGAGTGCAATGGTGGAATCAGGAAGAACAATTCGCTCCGCCGAGGAATGAGAGATATCCCTTTCATGCCATAAGCCGACATTTTGTAATGCTACGTTTACGTTTGCTCTGATGACTCTTGAAATTCCTGATATCCTTTCACAAACCACCGGATTTCGTTTATGAGGCATGGCTGAACTGCCTTTTTGTCCTTTGGCAAAGGGTTCTTCCACTTCACGACCTTCTGTTTTTTGTAAGAGGCGAATTTCTGTGGCCATTCGATCTAAACTGGCAGCCACGATCCCTAAGACCGAAACATAAAATGCATGCCTATCTCTGGAGATCACCTGTGTCGCGATAGGATCAACGGCAAGACCTAGTTGGTTCAGAACATATTCCTCAATGTCTGGATCGATATTGGAATAGGTTCCAACCGCACCGGATAATTTCCCGACGGCAATTTGTTTTTTCGCATCTTCCATGCGCTCAATGTTTCGCGTCATTTCCGAGTAAAAGAGAGCAAACTTTAAACCAAGGGTCATAGGTTCCGCATGGATGCCGTGCGAGCGACCGATGCATGGTAAGTCTTTGTATTCAATGGCTTTCTGTTTGGTAGATTCGAGTAGTTCTTTCGCGCGTTTGATGAGGAGATCCATCGCCTGAACCATTTGGACACAGAGAGCTGTATCACCAACATCAGAGGATGTAAGTCCAAAATGGACATGTCTTCCTGCGGGTCCAATGTAGGAGTTTAAATTTGTGAGATAGGCAATGACATCGTGGTGAACTTTGGCTTCAATCTCGAGGATCTCCTCCACATTGAATTTTGCTTTTGCTTTGATGGTCTCAAGATCAGCCCTGGGAATTTCACCTCTTTCCGCTCGGATTTCACACGCATAAATTTCAATGTCTGTCCAAATCTTAAATTTGTTCTCTAATTCCCAAATGGCAGAAATTTCTGGATGGCTATAACGATCGATCATAAGGGCAAGGTTTCATGACAAACATTCAATTCAACCGTGAATTTTACAGTTGCCGAACGATGTTCTTTGATCTTTATTTGTTGCAAAGTATCCATAAATAATGAGGAAAATATGTCCAAAGAATTTGAAGGTAAAGTAGCACTCGTCACAGGTGCCGCATCTCCCATAGGATTGGGAAGAGCCATTGCCAATCGTATTGCATCACACGGCGCTAGTCTCGTGCTCGTTGACCTAAACCAAGAAAAAATAGACCAAGCCGCCAAAGAAGTTGAAGCGAAATATGGTGTTAAGGCGATTGGTGTTGCCTGCAACGTAACGATTCCAGCCGATTGCGATGCAGCCATCGCAAAAACAAAAGAAGTATATGGAAAATTAGATTTTCTAGTCAATAACGCGGGCGTGCTTAAGGATAATTTGCTCATTCGTATGACAGAGCAAGAGTATGATTTTGTAATGGATGTTAATTGTAAGGGAGTATTCCTTATGACAAAATCCGCGAGTAAATTGCTATTGAAAGCGCCTGCGGGTCGAATTGTAAATATTTCATCAGTATCTGGACTTACAGGCCAACCTGGCCAAGCAAATTACTCAACTTCGAAAGCGGGTGTGATTGCACTCACGAAAGTCTCGGCCCGCGAATTTTCGGGAAGAAACGTACTCGTCAATGCCGTATGCCCTGGATACGTGCAAACAGAGATGACAGGCACTCTCTCGAAAGAAGTACAAGATAAGCTTACAGATGCAGCAGTGATTCCACTTAAAAGACCAGGTAAACAAGAAGAGATTGCTTCAGCGGTAAAATTCTTCTTAAGTGACGATGCGTCTTATATCACTGGAACTTATTTACGAGTTGACGGTGGAGCAGCTATCGGGATGTAGAAATCGCCTTTTTAGCCTTAGGCGACTTTTGTTTGGTCGCCTTCGGTTCCCGATCTTTTTCTTTTCGCGTTTTTGTTTCTGATTTTGGGACTGTTATCGGAATCGTTTCCTTCACGACAGGCTTTTCTTCTATAGGAGCAGGGGGACTTTCGATCTCATAATCATATCTTACCGTTGAACTCCAGTTACCCGCATAATCTCTAACGCTGGCAAGTACCGTATGAGGTCCTGGAAGGTATAAACTTTCCGGTTCAAAAATTTCTACTCTACCATCTTTCGGAAAGTATTCCGCCTTTCCTCTAATACCATCTACAAGGATATCGAATCCTTCAGGCATGATTCCAGAGCCAAGATCTTTTGCTTTAAGAAGAAGAACGAAATCCTCTCTAGGATATACTGATTTAGTCATCGATTCATGCAAATACATGTTTGGAGGTGTTTGATCTGAGAGTACCACAAAAAGGCCGGTCTTTCGAAGTCTCACCTTAAAAAATTGCCCCCAGGAACTAAAGGAAGAACCTTTAATTTTTTTAACTGATCCATCAGGAAAAACCTCATATAAATCGGCAGAATTGATATCCTGAGTTTTCGGTACTTTTACATATAGATCATATCCTAAATTGAAATCTCTAAAATCAGGTCCGATTTCGTAAACGGATGATAGTTGGTTCAATCCATTGGTTTTTATTTTTATTTCATCCTTAGCCGCGATTTCAAAATACCCTTTTGAGTAAACGGCATTTACTGGAAAGAATAACTCAACCTTTGTATCCTTCGATTTGAAAGTGGTATACCGATCAAATTGAACATTGTATACCCATTCTTTTGTGATGATATTTTTATAATCATTCCCGTCTCGAATCAAAAAGAAAGATGCAATCGCTTCTTGGCTACCTTGTCCTTTGGCTTTAACTGTGACTTCCTTAGGCTCATTAAGTTTAAGGGTATCGCTATCGATAAGACCTTGTTCTCTGTCAGGTTTATACATTCCAAGTAAATCATTTCCATCTCTGGTATGCAAAAAATAAGAGAAAGGATTTCCATCTGGACGACTGATACTGCTATCATAAAGGAGAACATTCTTTCTAGAATGATTTTTCAAAATCTTTGAAAGTTGAAATCCTTGTAAGATCTGTTCTCCAAAATTCATACTCATAGCTAAGATGCCAAGTCGGTTGGCATTTGATTTCTGATGTATAGAAATTTGTAAACCGACTTTCCCTTGGATGAAAAGTGTGGGTGATTCAGCTAACTCAAATTTATTGTTTCCGACATTATAAAAAGGTATATCAAGGGGCTCATTTTTACCATTAATAAAGCTTCTGGAGGTTTGAGGTGTTATACGTAGAGAGTCAAAAATTACGGATTCTGCTTCTGTATATCCTAATCCAAAATGCATTGGATTGTAATAAATATTATCTTTGTACAATTCAAAATGGAGATGCGGTGGTCCGACACCAGTGTCTCCCGAAAAAGCAATGAGTTCGCCTTTTGATACAGTCAATGGCTCAGGTAAAACAATGTCAAAATCAACACGATCTTTAAATCTTCTTGCTTGCTTCGATTTAAGTATCTGCTTCACAACCTTTGGCGCAAATTTGTGCAGATGGCCATAGCGAGAAGTCATACCGTCTTCATGTTGGACAAAGACAGCATATCCTATTGAACTCCATCTTCGTTGTACGCGTGTTACTTGTCCTTTCGCGACAGCTATAATCGGTATACCTATCCGACCACCTGTAGAAAAGTCTTGTCCCATGTGGAAATGACCCGTACGATATTCACCGAAAGTCCCCGTAATTTGATTGAAGCCTTTTACTGGCCATGCATAATTTTCAGTGAGTACAAATCCTGGGGGAAAATCTAGGGCTTGCGCAGGTCCTGCATTGAATGTAAGTAGGATTAAAAGTAAAAAAGAAAGCCGAGACATTCAATTTCAGAATTAATTCGGCTTTAGATTCTGCAAGACTTATCGAGTTCTAATCATTTTAAATTTGGTCGTCGCTTTTCCTTCAATGCCGTCATCGCCTCAAGGAGATTTTCGATCACACCTGGTTGTTCGAATGCTTTGATTGTTTCTTTCTCGTAAACTTCTAATTTATCAATCAACATAGAGTTCAGCATGTTTTTTGTAGAGCGATAAGCCGTAATTGGAATCTTCGAAAGGGAGTCTAATTTTTTTAGTGTCACCTTTCGAAGTTCTTCACGTGATGGTGCAATATCGTCTACTAATCCAATAGACTTAGCTTCTGCTCCCTTAAAGGTTTTGCCTTCCAAACAGACTTCGGACCAATATCTTGCACTCACACACATTTTAATTTTATCTATGAAACTACCAGGGAGAGGCAAACCAACATTCACCTCTGTGAATCCAATTCGACCTTTTCCATCTAACATGTATTTAAAATCACATCCAACCGTAATGACAGCTCCACCGCCCATCGCATGTCCTGTTACTTCCGCGATTAGAGGTTTATCAAATTTTACAATTTCCCCAAACAAAATCACAATTCCACCGACTTCATTTAACAAATTTTCCCTCGAAGCTGAAAGTAAATTGTCAGCATCCAATCCATTGCAAAAGAATTTTTCATGGTCTGAGGTAATGATGACGCCTTTCTTAGCAGGATCTTTGTTTATTTCTGCTAATATTTTGCCAAGCTCCTTCATGTTGGCGCCCGTTAAGGAATTCTGATCATTCATTTGCATATGAATGATCTCTGCCTTACCACCACTTACTGCGATTTCTTCTCTTCTATAATTCATGTTAACCGTTCTCTTCTTTTTTAGTTTCTACGACTTCTTTGTTTTCAACTTCAGGTACTGGTGTCGTTTCTGGTTGTTCTTTTTCAGTAACGGTTGCACCAGCTGGGATCGTTTTTTCTTTTTTACTTTTCTTTCGAAGGTCTTCTTTTCTTTGTTCTTCGACTTTCATGTAATCGTCAAATTCTGTCGGTGCCATGAATACTATGATTCTTTCATCTTCTTGCGCATGTTCGATGAAAGCACCCATATGTCTTCCTGCGATAATGGAAATTCTATCCATACCGACAAATATTTTAACAACCCTTTCAAAAACTTCGACTTCTTCTTTGCCAACGTCGGGTACAGCTCGGATATCGAATCCTACATATTCACCTTGCAGGGATTTAAGAAAATTTGGAGTGAAGATTTTTTTGAACTCAGGAAATACATATCGTTTTAAGTTGGCACGACATTGAAATAAGACTTTTCCATGTTCACGATCAATAATGACAAAGGATACGTTATCGCGTGTTTTGCTGCTTTCGCTAAATTTATATTCTTCGATGAGACTCTGAATTCTATCGAGTAATGTTTGTTTAAAAAGAGGTTTCACCATAAAATCTGTAAAGCCCAGTGCCTTTAGATTTGATTTAAAGGTGGGGTCTTCTTTCGGAATTAATGCTAATATAGGAATGGATTGAGTGATCACATCTCGACGAAGTTCTAAAACAAATTCCAATTCTTTTTTGTCTCGAAACGTTAATCCCATCAGTATAATATCGGGATTTGAGGATTTGACATATTCCTTTACGGTCTGGGTAAATTTTGTGATGACTACCCGCTGTCTTAAACCTTGAAATATTGTCTCAAGTTCTGAAGACGCGATGGGGTCGTTTTCTATCGCCATTATAAAATGCATGTTTGTAGCTTACTTTAAATGAGTCCCGCTTCGACGGCAACGCGGAAAACATTTCCAACTCTCCTTTGTTTTTCTGCCAGGATTTTGTCAGTCAATACCTCTTTCACAACGTCATCAGGTATAGAATGTAAAAGTTCGAAATCTCGTTTGTACTCTGTAATAGACATTTTTCCGAAGAGAATATTTGCCTGAAATTGATAGATTTGGTGTTCCATTAGAAATCGTAAAGTATCAAGGTCTTCGACTGCTTCTGCAGTAATGACGGCTTCCCTGTTATCTGCAAGTCGCTTGCAATAATCGATGAAGGCAAGATTATCCAAGAATTTAATTTGATCTTCTTCTATTTTAAACTTAAAACTAATAGGATCTAATTTAAATTCTTTGATCATGATACCTAAATCTAAAACAATCTGATGAGATTGACTTTTAACACCAAAGTCGTCCGCAGCAAAACTCAACCCGTGATCATAAAACGCCTGACACACATCTTTAAGTGGATACTCAGAATCATCATAAGGTTTTTCTACCAATTCAAATCTAACATTTTCAGGAGAAAGATTCTTGTTATTAATGAGCTTATTTAGTTTATCTACCTTTTCTTTGCTCGAGAAAGTATCGATTAAGGATTGCGGAGATATATTAAATTTTAACAGACCTGGAGCATTGTCACATGCGACGATCAATTTCTCTAAAATCAGAAGTTCAATTCGATTAAGATCCTGGTCGGCAGGAATATCATTGATTAAATCTTTATAACCAATATATGCACCACCACCAACAAAAACCTCACCGCCTTTAACAGAAAAAGTTTTTTGTTTCGGATTAAAAATCACTGTAGGCTGGATCATTGCTTCATGGACCGAGCCCGATATATATGTGTTAGCTTTATTGTAATACGTCCAACTCCAACGTATTAAATTATCATTTAAGTTTTTTTCTGAGGATTTAAATAATTCATCAAAAATTTCATCATTTGTAGAAATGAAATTTGACTGCGTACGCGAGACACCGAAATGAAAGGAGGCTACTTTTCCGCGTAAGGTTTCATTCTGAAATTTTCCAACCGCATTTTCAATGTTAGGAAACTTTTCGATATTCCATTCAAAAAGAGGGGCAATGCCCATGAGGAGGATTCCTTTCTTTTCAAAATAATGAAATCCGAAAGAGATGTCTTCTAAATCGAGGCACGCATAGAAATCCCCTCTAAGTAAGTCTAGAAATGGAATGACTTCGATCCCTGTAATGTTTTCAAACCTGATTAGAAAAAGGGGCTTCCCTCGATTTTCGCTGATAAAGGTTTTCTTAAAAACATCGAGGTCTTTCATACCATAGTAATAAGGACCTGAGAATATCTGGTTTTTCAATGCATGCCTTCGTTAAGATTTGATAATGACAATGGGCTATTCGATTCTAATTTAGAAGCAAGAAGAAGGCAAGAAGGATAGCGATTCGCGCAGAAGTTTTTTCAACTGCGCTTTGACCTCAGTCTAGTTCGATACCTTCACCTGGTTCAAAATTTGAACTGACGCTTTGGACATCGTCATTGCCCTCTAAGTTATCAATCAGTTTCATGATTTTCTCTGCAGTTTCCTTATCATTGACTTCGACGGTGGTCATAGGTACATATTTGATTTCGGATTCTTCCATATTTAACCCTTTGGAAGTTAATGCAGATTGCACAGCCTCGTATTCGCTTGGGGGAGTGGTAACAGTATAGATGCCCTCTTCGATTTGGATGTCATCAGCACCCGCTCCTAAAGCCAAGTCGAACAGGGTTTCCTCAGAAATCTGATCTACCTTTAAAGTAAGGACTCCCTTTCGCTCAAACAATCGGGAAACCGCTCCTGCATTGGCCAAAGATCCTCCCAATTTGGTAAGGATGCTCTTTATTTCCGGAGTGGTTCGTGATTTCTTATCTGTTAGTACATCTACCATAATGGCGACGCCACCTGGAGCATAACATTCGTACAAACATTCTTCGTAGACCATTCCCTCGAGACCACCGGCACCTTTTTTAATGGCACGCTCAATATTGTCTTTTGGCATATTGGCCGCTTTCGCTTTTGTGACCGCCATTCGAAGTCTTGGATTTCCTTCTACATCACCACCACTTTCTTTCGCAGCTACTGAAATCTCTTTGGCGATTCGGGTAAAGATGGCACCTCTTTTGGCATCTATTGCCCCTTTTTTCCTTCGTATCGTTGCCCATTTCGAATGTCCTGACATAGTTTGCTCCCAAAGCTATTTTTTTTAAAATCAGAGATTTTTCAACAGATTTCCCTTTTAATCGAGTTTCTTGACGTTAGAGGAAAAATCGAAAGTACTGTAAAAAAAACCGAATTAAGGCACGCCATGATCGACTTTTCCATAACCGATGAACAAAAAGCACTTCGAGATCTAGCTCGAGATTTCGCAAAAAATGAAATGGCTCCACGCGCAGAGCACCATGATCATACTGGAGAGTTTCCAAAGGAAATTCTGAAAAAGGCATTCGATGTCGGCCTAATGAATATGCACATTCCCGCTGAATACGGCGGTGCAGGCCTCGGTGTTTTAGATGAACTCATTGCCTCCGAAGAATTATTTTATGCATGTTCTGGGATGGCAACTGCCATCCTAGCAAATAATCTGGCCCTTGCTCCGGTATTGTTAGGTGCAAGTGATGAAATGATGAAAAAATTCATCCAACCGATGAATGACACCTTCACACTTGCAGCATATGCCGTGACAGAACCCGGTGCTGGTTCGGACGTAGCGGGCATTCGCACAGTTGCAAAACGTGTGGGCGATGATTATGTAATCAACGGATCAAAGATGTGGATTACAAACGCAGGTCACGCAGATTGGTTTTTTGTTTTAGCTAAAACCGATCCGACGGCAGGCCATAAAGGTATGACAGGCTTCATCGTGGATGCTAAGACTCCTGGCATCATTCTTGGTAAAAAAGAAAAGAATATGGGCCAACGTTGTTCTGATACAAGAGGTATGACCTTCGAAGATGTAAAAGTCCATAAATCACATATTATCGGTAAAGAAGGCGAAGGTTTCAAAATTGCGATGGGCGCTTTCGACCAAACAAGACCAGCCGTCGCCATTGGTGCAGTCGGCGTAGCGCGCGCCGCAATGGATCATTCGATTCGTTATGCGAACACTAGAAATGCATTTGGGAAACCAATCTCCGTAAACCAAGGTATATCGTTTATTCTCGCTGAAATGGCACGGGACATTGAAGCAGGACGCTTGTTATGCTGGCAATCGGCTTGGCTTATTGACAATAAGATGAGAAATACTTACCAGGCATCAATCGCAAAAGTATTCTGTGCAGATATGGCGATGCGAATATGCACTGATGCCGTACAGGTTTTTGGTGGTTACGGTTTCAATGAAGAATACCCAGTAGAAAAATTGATGAGAGACGCGAAAATTTTTCAAATTTACGAAGGAACTTCTCAAATCCAAAGGGTAATCATTTCTAAATTCTTAAATGATGGCGTGGGTATTGAGAGTCCAAATCTTTAAGGCGGGCATATAACCCTGCTTAAGTGATTTTACTCATTGATAATTACGATTCTTTTACCTTCATCCTTTACCAATATTTAAAGGAATGGGATGAGGTAATAGTGATCAAAAATGACGAACCATTGCCTGATCTGAAATTAATAAAATCAGTAGTTATCTCTCCTGGACCTGGTAAACCTAAGAGTTCAGGAAATTTAATGATGAGCATCGATACTCTGATCGGCCAATTTCCGATGTTAGGCGTGTGTTTGGGACACCAAGCATTAGCAGAATACTACGGTGCAAAATTAATGAAAGCCCCGGAAATTTTTCACGGCAGAGTTTCCGAAATTGTCCATGACTCAAGAGCTCTTTATAAAGATGTTCCTAATCATTTTAAAGCCAATAGGTACCATTCCTGGGTTGTCTCTACTGAAAATCTGCCAGAAGAATTGGAAGTGACAGCCAAAACCAAAGATGGTGTAGTTATGGGAATCATGTCCAAAATCCATCAGAATACTTTTGGTGTTCAATTCCATCCAGAGTCTATTTTAACAGAATTTGGGCATGATATCATTCGAAATTTTTGTGAGATTTCTAGATAAATGAAATACTTTTTGAGATTGATGTCCTATTCGTTTCGATATAAGAATCGATTTTTATTGGGACTTGTCTTCGCTTTACTAACAGCTTTGCTTAACGGTATCTCTTTAACATCACTTGTTCCTTTATTTGATTCATTAGGTGGAGAATCATCAAAACGGTTACATTTTGAATTAACGAACCCAGAAAAAACAATTCTAGTAGAAGAAATTTATATGGGTCCGGAGTTTCTCGATGGTTTAGATCGTATAAAGCGTGTCATTATATCATTAAAGCTTCAACTCAATGAATTTACAAAAGATATGGAACCTCGCGAGGTTGTCTGGACTGTTTGCATAGCCGTCTTTCCAATCTATCTTTTGAAAATGTTAACTTATCTGATCTCTGTCTATTGTATCGCAACGTCTGGATATATGGCTGTTCGAGACATTCGCCAAGAATTGTTTCAAAAAGTTCAACGACTTCCATTGACTTATTTTTATAAGGAAAAAACGGGACTCATTATGAGTCGTGTTATAAATGATGCGGAAATAGTAGCAGCCGTTATATCCAGTAACTTTAGAGATGCCTTAATTAATTTTTTTTACGTGATCACACATTTGCTGATCTTAATCTACATGAATACGGAACTTCTGATTCTTGCATGCATTATGATTCCTGTTGTAATTTTGCCTGTTACTCTTTTTACTCGCAAAATATCAAGTGCCACAACTCGTCTCCAAGAAAGATTGGCTGATTTGAATGGTCATATCCAAGAATTTATTTCAGGCATAAAAGTAATTCGAACGTTCAGACAAGAGAAAGCCGAGATTGTTAAATTCAAAAATATAAATCATAAGGTTTTCCGTCGAAATTTTAAAGGTCAATTCTATTTACAATTGGCTCCAAGTCTAGTGGAGTTAACATCATCTATCGTTGTGCTCGGATATTTTGCATTAGGTGCAAAATTTATTTATGCAGGGAAGTTTTCACAAGGTGAATTCATGACTTTCCTATTGATATTATTATTCTTACTAAGGCCATTGACACAGCTCTCTCAGATGGTTGGTAAAATTACCCAAGCAAATTCAGCCGGTAAAAGAATTTTCGAAATTATAGATAGAGATTCTGAAATCGAAGAGCAAGCAGGCAAAATAAGTATTGAGCAAATGAAAGAGGGAATCGTATTCGATAATTTGCATTTTGCCTACCCAGGTACCAATCAAGAAATTTTGAAAGGAATCAATCTGGATGTAAAATTGGGCGAAACCTATGCGTTTGTTGGTACCAGTGGAAGCGGAAAATCTACATTGATGGATTTAATACCGAGATTCTTCGATCCAACTCAAGGAAAGATTACAATCGATAACATTGATATCAGGGATATAACGCTCAAGTCGTTACGAAGTAAAATCGGAATCGTGACGCAGGAAATTTTTCTATTTCATGGCACCATTGCAGATAACATTGCTTATGGTACTCAAGTTTCTAAGCGACGTGATATTATTCGTGCAGCAAGGCTCGCAAATGCGCATGATTTCATAAGAAAGATGGAAAATGGCTACGATTCATTGATAGGGGTTCGAGGTCTGGATCTGAGCGGTGGGCAAAGGCAAAGGCTTGTAATCGCTAGGGCTCTGCTTAGAAATCCCGAGATTATGATTCTAGATGAAGCCACGAGCGCACTGGATGCGGAATCCGAACGACTTGTTACACGTGCTCTGGAAAGATTATTTAAAAATCGAACTACTTTCATTATTGCGCATAGATTATCTACGATAAGACGTGTGAAAAATATTGTAGTCATTGAAGAAGGCGAAATCAAAGAGATGGGCGATCATGACTCACTTCTCGCTCAGAATGGAATTTATAAAAAATTATACGACAGTCAATTCTTAGATGCAGAGGTACAGATGTGAAAAAGGTTTTGATTGTTGATGATAATGATAAGTATGCTATAAATCTAAAAAATTATTTTGATCAAATGGGAATATCTTCCGATCGTGCCGTTGATGCGAAACAAGGTCTAGATTTATATAACCAAAATAAATCCTATGATATGATCGTTTCCGATATTACGATGGAAACTCAAACATCTGGTCTTTGGATGATGAGAAAAATTTATAAATCTGGTTATACAGGCACTATGGTGATTGCTTCAACTGGGTTTGATGTTTGGGGGGTTATGCCCTTTTCAAAATTTTTTTTAGCTTGGTTTTGCGGATTAAATTGGATGATACCAAAAGTTCCTTTAAAAAAAGGGGAAGTTTTGTGGTTTCCAACTTGGAAAACCACAAATTTGAAAAGTCCTTTTTAATCAGTTTTTGAATCTGATTTCTGTTTATTTTCAGGATTAAATATATTCTGGTGTTTTCCAGTTTTTAAATTTGTATATTTTCCATCCTTAGATTCACCTAACTTTTTCACTTCGATTATCTCAATTTTAGGATAAAAAATCCAACCGGTCACAAATTGATTTCGACTACCTGGCAATGTGGATTCCAATTTTAATTTTATATATCTATCCGTGATGATATCTTCTCCCATGCGTACCGCGAATTCTTGATTCGATTCTCCAACGACTAGTCCCACTTCCTTTGCTTTTATATAGGATAAAGGTTTTGATCTTTCATTAGGCTCTTGTCTGAGGAAATCATCTTCGACGAGTACGAAAGCATATTTTCCAAAGGCTTTTTTACGAAGCAAATGTTCACCAATTCTTGTTGAGAGTTTTTCATCTTCTAAGGATTCATTTAATCTGATAAGTGAGAAAGTTGCAGAAAGACTATTATTTTTTCCAATGGCATCCAAGATCTTCACTGCTAATTCTGGTTGGTTCTTGACATTTTCTTCCAAGACACGTAAGGCCTCTCGGCTACCATGAATAGACAATGCTTCTACGGCTGCCTCCTTGATCTCAAGTTCCTCAGAGGATTTTAAAAATTTTTCGATCAGAGAAACATCTGCGGGTATCTTGTTATAAGCGAGGCCTCGGAGTGAACTTGCAACAACAATGATATACTCAGAATTTAGTCCCGCAGAAATGATCATCTCCCTACCGGCAGGATCTCTCGTTTTTCCTAAACCTTCGTAACTTGCCGCAATCACTTCAATTTCTTCTGCTTTTGTTCCAGATATAAAGTATGGTAAGGATTTCTTGTCGCCTAATTCGGAGAGAGCCTTAAAAGCGGAGGGGCGAACTTGGTATCCATCTTTATCGATCGCGTGGTGTAATGCATTCCTACCAGCTTTGAGGCGTCCGAGTGCTAAGGCTGCAGCAGATCTAACACGTGGAATAGGATTGGTTAAAAGAATCTTTTCGAGATTTTTTGGTTTTTTATAATATTCCCATTTGAATACTTCAACAAGCCCCGCACGAATTTTTTCAGTATATTCCTTTTCTCTTCTTTCATCTTCAGACAACTCATCTTCCGCAGCTTTGATTTCTTCTTTAAATAATTCTTTTGCCGAACCAGTAACTTTATTTTTTTTCGGAAGTCGACTAATTTTGATTTGTGAATTCTTTTTTGATTCTATTGGTTTAGAAATAGTTTCTTTCTTTGGCAATTCTGCAACTTCGGGTTTAAGAATGACCGGATCGTTTTTTGGTTCTTGGATATTTTCAACCAATAAATCCTTCGCTTCTTTTGAGTTTGAATAATTTGAGCCATCTGCTCTTAAATTTTTGATGGACTGATTTATTTTTTCTGCTTTTGGAAGGTAAGTAGCAAGTTTTTCATCTATCTTTCCAAGTTCGTTACTTACCTTACCCAGAGACGGACCATCGAAATCGTTAGGTGCAGAATCTATAAGTTCTAAACTCTTTTTTTGTAATGTCGGTAAACTTGAAATGATTGGTGGTAAATCTTCGACAAGTAAACTCGCGGCGGACATTTCAGCCTGAATGGCTAGACCAGTTGTCTTTTTTGCATCTGCTTGGATGGCCACTGTTTCTGCGAATTCAAGAGTCGAGATTGCCCTATTTGCCTTTAAGATAAAATCATCATAGATCTTATTATTCGTTATAGGTATTGCCACTAGATTCTTTTTTGTCGGATCTAATTCACTTCCTTGGAATTCTTTATACTTGGGTGAAGCGTCTGTTAGTTGAAACGGCTTTGATGTCGTACAATTGCAAATTGAGAGAATAAAAACCATGAAGCCGAGATACGAAATTATGTCTTGACCCAGTTTAGATTTTTGAGAGCCTATTTCCATATTATGTTTATCGGTATTCTCCTATAAGTAAAATTAGCGGCAATCTGGCCGGGCTCAAGCCAAATCAAATAAAAAAGTTAAAATCTCTTTCCGAGAGGCGACTTCGTAGCGATTCTATCGTCACTCAGGAATTTGCACGTGCTACTGGAGAGCTTTCTGTAGAAATTAAGCGACAAATTGGCGTGCTAATAGATAGATCGGGTTATGTCACTCACCTGATCGTCGGTAACGACCAATCCATTGATATTCCACATCTAGACAGAATACGAGTCGCTCAATCCAGATTAAGAGGTCTCAGGCTCTTCCATACGCACTTAAAAGAGGAAGCTCTGAACCAAGAAGACTTGATGGACTTGGTTTTAAATCGATTCGATTCGATTACTGCCGCCATATTAGATAAAGAAGGGATTCCGAAATATTTTTTTTCGGCTTATATAAATCCCGACCCTGATGCTGCGGAACCATGGATTTTAGAAAAACGTATAAATTCGGGTCAAATCAAAGAAGGTTATGCGGAAGATATTCTAAATTTAGAATCAGAATTCACTAAAAGAAATTCTAATCTCAAAACATCCCAGTTGGTGAATCGAGCTTTTCTAGTCGGAGTCTACGATACGAGAAAGATGAAACGAAGTCCCGAGCATTCTATGGACGAATTAAAAGAACTATGTAAAACGGCAGGCATCCATGTTGTCGATGTTTATGTTCAAAAGAAACCAGCAGATTCATCGACGGTTGTAGGGAAAGGTAAGTTACAAGAAATCATTTTGAAATCAGTCCATAAAGATATAGAACTTTTAATCTTTGATCTCGAATTAGCTCCCTCTCAAGCCAAAAAGATATCTGATATTAGCGATTTAAAAATCATAGATCGCACGCAACTGATTCTCGACATATTTTCGAAGAATGCAAAATCACGAGATGGTAAACTTCAGGTCGAATTGGCACAGCTTAAATATTTAAAAAATCGTTTGTCTGAGTTAGATGATAATATGTCTCGACTAACGGGTGGTATAGGTGGAAGAGGGCCAGGTGAAACAAAACTTGAAATCGGAAATCGACGCGTGGAAGAGAAAATCACGAGATTGGAAATTGAGTTAGAGTCTCTAAAAAAACGCAGAGAGTTAAATCGAAAGGCCAGGGCAAAAAACGAAATTCCGATTGTCGCAATCGTAGGTTATACAAATGCAGGCAAGTCTACGTTACTTAACGCCCTCACGAATTCTGAGGTGGTAGCGGAAGACAAATTGTTTGCGACATTAGATCCCACAACAAGACGCATACGATTTCCAGAAGAACGTGAAATCATTATCTCGGATACAGTGGGCTTTATCTATGATTTACCTCCTGATTTATCTCAAGCATTTAAGGCGACTTTAGAAGAATTGGGTGATGCGGATCTGCTTTTACATGTGGTTGATGTATCAAATCCAAATTTTACGGAACAAATGGATGCTGTAGATAGCATTCTAAATAGTTTAAATTTGCACGAAATCCCCAGATTGGTAATTTATAATAAAGTTGATCAATTAGATTCCGAAAACCGAGACTCTTTGGAGTTGAATGGAGGGATACTTGTGTCTGCGGCAAAAAAAATAGGTTTGGAAAATTTACTAGAAATCATTGAATCAAAAATTTGGAAAGAAATTAGAGTAAAAACCTAATGGTTACGTCCAGTTAGTAATAGCCAATGCTCTAGTAGAAAATATTTTTATTTGTTTGGGAAGATCCATCAGCTTGATCACATTTTCTAAAAAGTGATTCAGTCCACCGATTGCAATTTTACCATTTTTTTGTTCTACTGTTCGGATCATACTTAGTATGGTGGCGACCCCAATGCTGTTAATATACTGTAGCTCAGTTAAATCGATAATAATATTGTTTATACTATCAATAATGATTTCTGAAATTTTTGCATTTATCTCGTAGGCATTTGTATTTGAAATTTGACCATGAAAGGAGAGGATCAGTATTTCATCTTGAGAAACCCTAACATTCTCAAGTTTTATGGTAAGCGAAGAAAATTCTAGAATTCCCATTAATTTCTAATCATAAGTTCTCTAGAAGACGTATGGCTACCGTTTTTTCTTTAATAAAGCTGGCCTTGTCAATTTCTGATAGCGATTGAGCAAAATTTCCCTCATTTGATTCATGAGTAACAACGATTACATTTACAGGCTCCTTTTCGGATTCTTTTTGCTGTACCGAAGCGATAGATATATCATTTTTCCCAAGGATCCTTGCGATTTCGGAGAGGACACCCGGTTTATCGAGTGTACTAAATCTCAAATAATTACGAACCTTGTTTTCTTGCTCACGAGACTTCTTGGAGATCGGATACGAATTATTTTCTAAAATTTTATCCTGTATTCTGATTCGAGAACCATAATAGATTAGATCGGCGAGAACGGCACTTGCTGTGGGTAGGCCGCCAGCACCTTTCCCTGTTACCATACCAGCTCCAGCTTCGACCGTTTTATAAAAAACAGCATTGGATTCATTCATAACATTTGCTAAAGGATGATTTAAGGGAACCAAAGTTGGATGAACTTTTGTCAAGATTCCTCCATTCGTGATTTTTGAAATTCCCAAGAGTTTAATGCGGTATCCCAAAGATTTGCTAGCTTGTATATCTATAGATTTTAATTTACTAATCCCTTCTACTTTCAGATTAGAGAATGGCACTTTTGACCTATAGGCAAGTGAGGCTAAGAGTGAAATTTTATGAGCCGCATCGATGCCTTCTACGTCGAAGGTAGGATCGGACTCAGCAAAGCCTAGATCTTGTGCCACTTTTAGTGCTGTTCCATAATCCCAATCTTCCTCTTCCATCTTTGTTAAGATAAAGTTTGTCGTGCCATTGAGAATGCCACAAATGACTTCGAATTCGCATGAGGAAAGGCCATCACGTAAAGTTCGGATAATGGGTATCGATCCCGCTACGGCTGCTTCATAACCGATTTCGACGCCATTTTCAAAGGCCAATTGAAACAACTCATCTCCTTTCTCGGAAAGAAGTGCTTTGTTTGCAGTAACTACTGCCTTCTTATTTTTAAGTGCAGAATGAACGACTTCGGAGGCAATTTCCGTACCACCAACCAATTCTACGACGATGTCCACATCCTCGCGCGAAGCTATGGATTTTGCGTCCGTCGAAATGGGAATCTGAGTCAAATGTTGAATTTTCGATGGTGTTCTTGTGGCAATCGCCACTACCTGAAGATCCAGCTGGTTGCGAGTTTGGATCGTTTGTCTATTTTTTTCTAAAAGTTGGAGGAGATTTGAACCTACAACACCAGCTCCGACCAGGCCGATTCGAATTTGTTTCATCTATTGCATGTTTTCGATTAGGAAAGCTTTGGACAGTTAAAAAAAATTCAAAAAAAATCAAAATTTAGAAGAACTTCTTAAGCTTTTTTGAATTCATTGAGATAACTATTATAAGCATTGTCTCGGCAATAAGGATATTCTATATGGCAACGAAAAAATCATCTTCTGCCGCTAAGAAAAAGGCTGCACCAAAAAAGCAAGCAGCTAAGAAGAAATCAACCTCGGTTAAAAGACCAACAGTTATAGAGGAATCAGCAGCGCTTTACGCAAACGAAGATTCTGCTCAAGCTTCTCTTCATTCAGCGGCATCGACAAGTTCAAATGAAAAAAATGAATCTGGAAATGGTATCTACCTTTTCCTAGTACTGGCTGGAGTTGCAGCTATTGGTTATCTCGGTTATGCGAAATACAATAGCAAAAAAGCAGAAGCACCAGTTGTGAAAGTAGAAGAAAAGGCGATTGTTCCGACTACGGCACCAGAAGAAGCAGCGAAAGCAGTGAGTGCAAAATTCGCGGTTGAAAAAATCGAATCTGGAAAAAAATGGGATGAGGCAGTTTCTTATTGTGAAAAGTTAGGCGCTAAATTACCAACGAAACAGGAATTGGCTGATTTCTCTAAGGACGCTCCGGAAGATTTAAAGACCAAAGAAATGTTTTGGGCTATGAACACGTCTGCTAAGAAGGCTAGCAATGGATTTGTAGTTAGTTTTAAAGATGGCAAGTCGATTGTGACTCCTAAATCTGAAAAACACAAAGTTCTTTGTAAAAACTAGTTAGAAGCAGTTTTTATCGGAGCCAGAATTTGGTTTCGTATCTTCTCCGCTAACGGAGAGGATGCGAACATTTCGCCATCCGCTGTTCGAAGATAAAAGCTGTCTTTTGCTCTCCCCGTCTTTGGATCCGTCTCAATCGTGGCCGATACGATATCTATTTTATTTTCCATAAGAATCCTAGATACGTAGTACAATAATCCTCGACCAGAACTTGATTCTAGATAGAGACAGGTTTCCCCCTTTTCCGATAAATCTGTAAAAATAAACTCCGGATTCTCTTTGAAGAAAGTTGCGACGGCAGGTTCCTGAATCTGTAATTTTGATAAGATTTCTTCAAATTTTGCATTTTTCGAGAATAATGAATCCATCATAACTCCGAGCTGGAAAGCCGCTTGGGTAAGGTTGTTTTCATCTGCCTGGAGAATGAAGGAGTCGACAGTGTATTCATTGCCATTTTCTCTCTTAGTGCCCAATTCTCCAGATAAGATGTCTAGTTTTAAGGCATAAATAATAGTCGCTATGCGGTGAAATGTACCAAACTGGGTGGAATCAGTTTTTAGAGAAATCAGGATGTTGTTTTTTTCTCGTTTGTACTGAAATTCTAACAATGTTTTCGCTTTCCTTCGAACGCAAGTATACAGGGTAACAAAAAAAATTCAATCAAAAGGTTTTGGGAAATAGGTCGATAATCAAGAAAGAGATCATGTCCCGATTACTTGTTATTATTATTTTTCTCCTATTTTTTGCTTCTCCCCATTCCCAAGAAGTTGATGAGAATGAGGAATCGTCCCCGTTTTCCACAACAAAGAAAAAAGTCCAAATTTGGAAGGGTGATGTCGTTGGTGTTTATAAGAATAGAGTTTGGATTAAGATTAGAGTTTACCGGAACCAGAAAATTGCAAAGTACAACCTGGAAAAATTGAAGAGCCTTTTCCAAGAGAAAAAAGATTATCCAGTTTATCAGAAAGAAACCGATTTGCCTGTAGGATCTTTTCTCATGCGAGAAGCCATTCTGGAAGAAAAAAATCTACATCCCAAAGATAAGCATTTTGAGGTCGTTTTAATTGGCGATTATCTTCCCGCTAAAGAGTCGAGGATCTCTTCGATCACCACCGATACATATATCGCTAGTTATACGGAAGAAGATTTCTATGTCGAGCCCAATAATTACTTTAAGGGTCGTTATACATCACCAAGAAAGTCAGTCATTCATCCAAAGGACCGAAAAGAAATGATGCTCATTTCACGGGGATTGTTTATTTACGGCCAAGGAAATGACGCATCGGAAGATAATTTTAATCCATACTTTAACGAGCCTACATTGGCTACTCTTAAGGAGATACCTTCATTTTATATGGATAAATATGAGGTTACGAATGCGGAGTATCAATATTTTTTACAACAAACGAACAGTGCGGCACCAGTACATTGGATCGGTGGAAAATTTCCAGAAGGGGAACAAAATCATCCCGTTGTAAATTTAACCTACCGCGAAGTGGAAAAATATGCGAGATGGGCAGGAAAAAGAATCCCATCAGAATTTGAATGGGAAAAGGCAGCAAGGGGCGGTGGTGTGATTCCATACACAAACAGAGATGAAAGTATCGTGTATCAAATTACGACTCTTCGATATCCGTTTGGTGATGACTTTGATTCTCTTCTCTGCAATTCCCGAGAAAGTAAAAAAGGCAAAACGATTTCCGTCTATGAACTCTCACATGAAGGGGCAAGTCCATACGGTATCATCGGAATGTGTGGAAACGCACCTGAATGGACTTCGAGTTGGTATGAGCCCTATCCTGGGCATCATTTAAAGAGTTTTTCATTCGGGAAAATTTACAAAGTAGTGCGAGGTGGCTCCTTTTCCGAGAACGCAAAAAACACTACCGGCCTTGCACGTTCTTATGGCGGAGTTCCCAATCTAGCGGAGGACAGACGAGCAGGGTTTCGTCTGGTAACAGATTACAGAGATTAGGCTTTTTCTTCTCTTTTCCCAAGCTTTTTACAGATCTTGCCTAAGACTTCCTGTTCATCAGATGTCAAAACGGAAAACTCATTGGTGATTCGTTTTACATGATCGGGAAAAATCGATTCGATTAATTTTTTCCCACCATCTGTAAGATAAATTGTGATGAATCTTCGATCCTCGTTGTCTCGGACTCTTTCCACAAGTTCTCTCTTTTCTAAATTATCTATGACGAGAGTTATATTTCCGGTACTTTTTAGTATTTTATCACCGAGACTTTTTTGGCAGAGCGGGCCCAAGTGATAGAGCGATTCCAGAACCCCAAATTGGCTTTCTGAAATATTCAATTTCGAGAATTCAGAGGTTACCCGTGAAGATAACGATTCGGTCGCTCTCTTCAGTTTGATAAAAGAATCGAGTGCCTGAATCTCTTTTTTGCTGCCTTTAAATTTTGTTCCCATTAGTTTAATATCAAACTACCTTATCTTAAATTGTATGTCAACCAGAAGATGTTCAAATTTAGTGCAGAATCACCAATACTTAGTTTCGACCGTATATTCAACAGAGACTGTTTCCCCAGCCTTTATCGGCACATCTGTATATGTTTTTGTCGAGGATTCTTTGATGAATTTATGTGTGGATTTAGTAATGTTCCAGTCCCCTCCTAAAGTCGCGTAAAACCGCACTTCGATATCTTCTTTTTTGCGGTTTCGAATCTCTGCCGAGTAAGAAGTTTTGTTTCCGTTGGATATTTTAAATACTTCGAAAGATGTTCGCCTGCCATTAGCAACAACATCGAATGCCTCTCCTGTCTTTAATTTTATATCTTCATTTTCTGGTGTATGGTCTATGGTATCTTCGCCTAATAGCTGTTGCCTTCCTTTAGAGTCCGCCTTAAAAACGCGAACGGTCCCCGCTGGAAGTGGTCTACCGAGACTGTTTTTTTTGGTATTCTTAAAGATATATTTAACAGCCGCGTTATTAAACCTTTTCTCATTCCCCTCATACATTGGTAAGTTTTCAAAAACAAAATATTTCTTAATGGAGATACCTTCCGTTTGAAATAATTGTACCTGTTTGGTTTGGTTGTAACCGATGGTCGTGGGTTGATCAAGAGTATATAAATAATACTCGGATAAATTCTCCTGATCGAACTGGGGAGCAGCATAATCAGATGATTCCATTTCCATTGTGCGTTTATAAACTTTTGTTGTTGGTACTTGTTGAAATGGCTGTTTGTTCACCAATTGGATCTTTCCGGCTACCAGTTGAAGGGTAGCATTCGAAAATCTCGTACCTGAGGTATTGGTCAATGTAACCCATGAATTTAAGTCAGCAGAATCTTCCTCTTTGTCTAAGATCAAGATGTAGTCCGCTGACCAATTCATTCCGTTCGTTTGGTACGAGACCTCAAGGATTTGTTCTTTTTCTTCCTCGTTTTTAAGTTTCCAAACTAATGTTGGTTTAGCGAAAAGATTGTCTGGAAGGGTAGGTATAGTAACTCGACCGTCGTATCCTAATGAAATTTGATCTCCAATTTTATAAACGGGATTTCCATTGTTTGATATAAGTGTTGCCTTTGTACCGATGGATTTGTCTTTTTCATCTCTATAGATCGTAACTTCTTTCCCCACGTATTTCTCAAGAAGCCTATCGTGAGAGATCAAATCATATTCGTAATTTTGCTCATAAACGGTTAATTTTTTCGGATCCTCTCCCTTAACTCGAACTGTTTGAGGCAGTATTTCTGAGGCGACATCCTCGAAACGTAACATGCGAATGCCCTTAGGAAGTAGGATGGATCTTGTTTCCCTGACTAGACCGATACCTGCATTATAAATGGTAACACTCACGGACTTTCTGTCACTTTCTGATGAAGAATTAAAACTTGAATCCGCGATGGATCCGACAGAGAGAAATGCGACAAGACTAAGGCAAACAAGCGTAAGATTCTTCATATAAATATAAACAACTCCTAGGACAACGTCTATTTTCGTTTATAAAAAAACGAATGCAACAAAAAACAGATATGAAAAGTTGCATCTAGCGAGGTAAACGATGACTGAACCTGTAAAAATTGGCGTTATTGGTGGAACAGGATTATATTCTTTGGATGGCATGGAAATCAAAGGAGAAGTTTTTCCAGACACACCATGGGGAAAGCCATCAGATTCGATTACCATTGGAAAATTTAAGGGGAAAGGAATTGCATTTTTACCTCGCCATGGACGAGGACATTTTTTAAATCCGAGTGAAGTTCCCGCACAAGCAAACATCGCAGCCTTAAAAAGCCTTGGAGTGGAAGAAATCATTGCCTTCAGCTCTGTCGGAAGTCTACGGGAAGAAATACATCCACGCGATTTCGTAATCCCATCACAAATCATTGACCGCACAAAATCTAGACAGGCAACATATTTTGAGAATGGTGTGGTCGCGCATGCCCCATTTGCGGATCCTTTCTCAAATGGTCTTGCTGAGAAAGTGGAGAAGGCCGCAGCCGCCATCGGATTAAAAATTCACAAGAATAAGACATTGGTTTGTATGGAAGGTCCACTATTTTCCACACGCGCTGAATCTCATATGTATCGTTCCTTTGGCGCAGACATTATCAACATGACGGTTCTTCCAGAAGCCAAGTTAGCAAGAGAAGCTGAAATCCTTTACCAAATGGTTTGTATGTCCACAGACTATGATTGTTGGAAAGAAGATGAAGCGCATGTTACTTTAGAGATGGTCTTAAGTAACCTAAGTAAAAATGCAGAGACAGCAAAACAGCTCTTATCCTCCCTCATTGATTTCCTCGGAATGTCAGATGATACCTCTTTGAAAGGTAGCACACAATATTCGATCGTAACTGCACCCGAAAAGAGAAACAAACAGCAAGTTGAAAAATTGAAATATTTGTTTCCCACCTATTTCTGATTCGTGGTGATCTAGAGACAGGATCGGGATAAGGCCAAAACATCTCATTCTTATCGAGAAATCAAATCGGTAAGAGTGCTTCAGCCCGAAAAAGAAAATCGCCTTTTAGGACCGAGCGGCGTCTTCCACTGTCTCAAAAATCTGTAGTAAGCTCTTCAGTTTTGTGAGTTCGAGTACGTAACGAACTTTTTCAGATGGTGAGACTAAACGAATGTAACCAGCTTGTTTCATTAATTTTGAATGAGTTCCCAGAAAAACTCCGAGTCCGGAGGAATCAATATAAGAGACTTGTTCGAGATCTAGAAAAAAGTGCAGATAACCTTTCGAAATCAAAATTTCAAGATTTTCTCTGATTGCTTGTGAATTGTATAAGTTTACTTCACCTGAAAGATCAAAAAGAAGGGCCGTTACCGGAAGTGCCACGGGAGGATTTGGAATTACCTGCATTTGAAACTCCCCTGATTCTATGGAAAATGATTCCCAATTGTCCTCCATATTAGATTAATTCTTTCACTCCGTCAGATATCGTAAACTGGTAATAGCTTACACCATGTCCAAACTTTTGCTTGTAATTTTTTTCCAATTCGGAGCCGATCACAGAAAAATTTTCCTTCTTATCTAACACTAATACGCAACCACCAAATCCTCCACCTATCATGCGCGCACCTAGGGCACCCTTATTTTGCAAAAAGGAAACAATGAAATCTGTTTCCTCGCAAGATACTTCATAATCTTTGGAGAGTGACCAGTGACATTCAAATAACAATGTGCCGACTTTGGCAAAATCACCATTGGTCAAAGATGTAATGATCGTATCTGTACGTTTTCGTTCACTTGTGATATGCTGAATTCTCTTCATTTCATCATTTGAAAAAGGATATAGATCTTTTGTGTCTATATCAAAAGAATAAAGATTTTGAACTTCAGAGTTGAGCTTCTGAATTTTCGATAAGGCTGACTCACATTCTTGTCTACGTTGGTTGTAAGCACTATCTTTCAAACTATGCTTAACATTTGAATTGATAAGATAGAATTCAAATTCTCCCAACTCAAACTTATGGTATTGGTATTTCAGGCTATTCGTATTGAGAGAGATGCAGAAATCTTTTTTTCCAGTAGCAATGATGAATTGGTCCATGATACCACAGTTTGTCCCAACAAAATGATTTTCTGCTGCTTGGCCGATCAAAGCAATATCCTCCCTAGAAAGATTTAGAGAGAATAAATTCGCAATCGCATAACCAACTACTACTTCCAGAGCCGCTGATGAAGATAATCCCGCTCCTTGTGGAATATTTCCATTGATTAGCAGATTAAATCCTGGAATTTTATGCCCTTTCTTTTCTAGCTCACTGATCACTCCTACGATATAATCTGACCATGGATATTCTTTTGAATTTTGAAATGGTCTACCGACCTTTGTTGATTGCTGAAAATCTTCTGAATAGAGTATAAAATCATCGGTATCGTTCCTTTGGATAAGGACTTGGATTGAAAAATTGATAGCTGCAGGTAGGACGATTCCCCCAACGTAATCTACGTGTTCACCGATGATGTTGATTCTTGCTGGCGCACTGAAATGACGTATCGGAGTGGAGTTCTTTCCAAACACGGAATTGAATTTTGAAAAAAGAATATGCGTTTCATTCATTTCGAGGACAAAATTCCTTTACAGTAGACGAAATACACTTCATTTTTATAAAAATAAAAACCAACTCTGACACAAGGTGAGCAATAGATGACCAATTTGACATTCAATGATCGATTCGCAAAAAGATTTGTTCCAGAAAATCTATTGCAGGAAAAATTATCAGAGTCCGCGAAGGCGATGCAAACCTTACTCACAAAATCAGGTGCTGGCAATGAATTCTTAGGCTGGGTCGACCTTCCCTCACAAATCACATCAGAGGAGTTGCAACGAGTCAGAGAAGCCGCAGAAAGCATTCAAAAACACTCTGAGTATTTAGTGGTAATCGGAATTGGTGGATCCTATTTGGGTGCGAGAGCCATCATCGAAGCTTTATCATCTCCCTTTCAACACCTTGAGCCATCAAAAAAAGGTGTAACGATCCTATATGCAGGACACCATTTAGATTCTGATTATCATGCAAAACTCTTAGCTTTTCTAGAGAATAAAAACTTCTCTATCAATGTAATTTCGAAATCAGGAACAACCACCGAACCTGCAATCGCGTTTCGATTATTGCTCTCGCTCCTTGAAAGAAAATACGGCAAACAAGGTCTTAAAAACCGAGTCTTTTCAACAACCGATCGCGCTAAAGGAGCTCTAAAAAAATTATCGGACGAATATGGTTTCGAAACATTTACGATTCCTGATGATGTCGGTGGCAGATATTCCTTTTTAACACCTGTTGGATTATTGCCTATCGCAGCAGCAGGTTTTTCTATCAACCAACTTGTTGATGGTGCGAAAACAATGGAAAAAAATCTGAAAGCTAATGTTAAACCTGAAGATAATTTAGCATGCCGTTATGCGAGTTATCGAAACGCACTTTATTTTTTGGGCAAAAAAACTGAAGTAATGGTTAGTTACCAACCAAATTTGAGTTTTGTGATGGAGTGGTGGAAGCAGCTATTCGGCGAAAGTGAAGGAAAGGGAGGCAAAGGTATCTTTCCAGCTTCTGTCCAATTTACAACCGATCTTCATTCCATGGGCCAATACCTTCAGGATGGTGAAAGAACCATTTTCGAAACTGTCATACAAGTAGATTCCGCAAAGGCAGATGTTTATCTTACAGAAAAACCGGATGATAGTGACGGATTAAACTATCTTGCAGGAAAAAAATTGCTAGATGTCACCAAACAGGCCATACTTGGAACACTCGTTGCTCACAGCGACGGAAATGTTCCATGCCTCGAATTGAACGTGAGTGGATTGAATGAGGAAATACTAGGACAACTGCTCTATTTCTTTGAGTTTACATGCGGAATATCTGGTTACATGTTAGGCGTAAATCCATTTGATCAGCCAGGTGTTGAAGATTATAAAAATAATATGTTTGCCTTACTTGGAAAAAATGGATTCGAAGAAAGAAAAAAACAGATTCTTGCGCACTTAAAATAATAAAATTTAAGTACTGTATTGAGAAACAAAATCTAAAATTTTGGATTTTGTTTCTCCAAATACATTCTTGTTTGAATAAGATTCGTATAATTCCTTTTCACCTAAATCTAAAGTCTCGCCATCAAAAATTTCTCCTGTTATCTCTCCTTTCTCTGCCAACGACTTAAAAATAGCTGAAAGGTCAAAATATTCGTTAGGTGAAATGGTGAGTAGAATAGATGGATCGAGGATAGCAAGCCCTATGTAAAACAGATCGCCTTTACCAAATTTGATCCTTTGGTTTTCATTGATTGAAATTTTTGTATAGGCATCATTATTATTTAATCGAGATAAATAAAGATGGATTTTTGAATTTTCCGGTAAACTCTCTCTTAGTTTAAAAAGAGGACTGGGAAAAAGTAAAGTGTCAGGATTATAAAGAACTATCGGTCCGACAAAATCTGCACTTTCGAGTGCCGTCCTAATTCCGCCGGCTGTTCCTAAAATATTTTTTTCAATAGATATTTTTATCGGAAAGGCAGTAAACTTACCTAGATGATGTGTGATCTGATTTCCCAGGTAATGTACGTTAATCCAGGCTTCTTCTGCACCCCATTTGTTTGCCAGATACAAAGAATAATCCAGAAAGGAAATACCATCGATTTTTAACAATGGTTTTGGAATCTCTCGTGTCCAATTACCCATACGTTTACCAAAGCCAGCCGCGAGAAAGAAAAACCGATTCATTCTAAATGATCTGATTTAAAAGATGGATGTTTCGATAATTCATTTCGTAAGGAACGAATGAAAATATATATTGAATCTGCAAACATTCCTATTTGTACTATCTCTTCTAATTGTTCAAGACAAGAAAGGATTGAAGGTTTAAATTTATTTTTCTTTTCATCTACTACCATTCGAAAATACGTACCTAGTGCTTTAAAGGATCTTTGTAAGGCTTGAAGATAAAATGCTTCCTTGAATTTTACATTTCCTCCGATCGTCTTCTTTTGAAAATAGGAAAGTATTTCTAATCTAAACTCTCTAGGCAAAGGATAGTAGGCATCATAGAGAATGCTCGCTAGATCATACTGAGGAACTCCCATTCTAGCATCTTGGAAGTCAATGAGAGATAAGCCACCATCTTCATTAATCAAAATATTCCTAGAATGAAAATCTCTATGTGTAAAAACATTAATAGGATGTTTGTCCAAGTATCCGATCGTTTCTTCTAAAAATGCAATCACCTCATTCGTGAGAGATGATTCCAAAGTAAACATATTCTGGAATGAAATATATTTCTCTTTTGTTAGGTTTATTTCGAATGAAAGTTTTTCTAGATCAAACTTACGATTTCGTACAAGATCTGGCGGTTCCAGTTTCTGAATGCATAAGAGAAGTTCAATTGCCTCTGGCAGTCTTTTCTTATACTGCTCTATTGGTAGGCTACTAAGATCATATTTGCCTTCCCAGGTAAGCACCAGAAGCCCTAGACTTCTTTCTACATCAATCACTTGAGGTACTCTAATTCCATTTTCCGAAAGGAATCTTGCTAAAAGAACAAAGTCTTCATTGATATTTTGATCGAAGCAGATGACGTTTTTTTTGTCTTTACCTTCGATTTCAAAATACCTCCTTGTCGAGGCTTCCTCTTGAAGCGGTTTTATTGAATACGAATCACCAAAGTTTTGTTTAAGGAAAGGAATGGTTTCATCAGGGTATTTGTTATTTGTCAGCAATTGGTTTCCTCAAAAATCAAAGTGAAGGTTGTCCCTTGGTTTGGAATTGATTCCATTTCTATTTTAATACCAAAAGTGTCAGCGATCTGTTTGACTACAAATAATCCAAGACCAGTTCCTTTACCCAATTCCTTGGTTGTAAAATAAGGCTCAAAAATTTGCTTTTGGATTTCTTCACGGATACCGATTCCATCGTCGGTAATATGAAGATAGACTTTGCCCAGATTAGTCTTAAGAGATAGCGTGATTGTTCCAGTATTGGAGGTGGCATCGGCAGCATTCAATAGTAGATTGGATAATAGAATGCTGAATTGATCTGCATTGACCAATATAAAGATTTTTTTATCAATTGGTGTCCAATTGATCTGGCAATATTTTAGCCTTGCCGTTTGGCTGAAAACATCAAGTACGTTTGAAATTGAATTGTTGATTTCTATTGATACATTTGTGTGGGATTGAATCTTAGAGGATTTTCCAAGTAAGAGCAAATTAGTAGTTAAGGCTTGTAATTTTTGAGTCTGATTCATTGTAACTTGAAGTGCCCGATTTTTTAAATTAACGTCAGCATTTTCCTTCATGGCCATTTCAGTAAAACCTTGAATGGCTGTTAAAGAATTGTTGATTTCATGTCCAATACTCGCGGCAACTGTTGATAAAAAAGCCCTTCTTTCGGAATCAATCAGTTGTTCAACCATCATCTTCTTTTGTGTTACATCTCGAACAACTCCCGTATAATAGGCATCGCCATCTAGAATATAAGTACAGATTGCGATATCCGCAAGAAAGGTCGAATCATCGCTACGCTTTAGCGTAACATCCGGTAGGTGAATTGCTTTCTTTCCCGTGCTTTGATTGATAACACTTTTTGCTTGTGCCATATATTTTTCGTATTTCGATTCAATGAATAAGATGGATAGTGATTGTCCAATAAAGTCATTGACGTTCTTATATTTGAACATTTCAAATGTTGCTAGATTCGCCGAAACGATTATTTCATTAGAATTAAGAGTGATAACGGCATCACTGGTTGCATTCAAAATAGCGGCATTTTGTCTATTAAGATCAAGATTTTGTGTTCTGAGAACCTTCTCCATAATTTCCGATTGATGGAGTTTTTCTATTTCAATGTCTTTAAGTTGTTTTGAATCTATGGCCTTTTTAACAATTGTTAATAGTTGGTTTCTTTCGACGGGTTTTGAGATGTATTCAAATGCTTTATATCGTACGGCTGATTCAGCCGAACTTAAATTAGGGTTTCCTGTAATAAGTATCACGGGAAGGTTTAATAATTTATCTGAAATATGTTTTATTAGATCAATACCGCTCAATCCTTTCATTAAAATATCTGAAATGACTAAATCAAACGTAGCTCCAGAGTTAATAAGTTCTAGGGCAGACTCAACTGAATCTGAAAGTAACACTTCATAGCCCTCTCTATTCAATACTCGTTTAAGAGCAATTCTGATATCTTCTTCATCATCAACTATTAAGATTCTAATCATTCTTTTCCACTTGAGCAGGAAGGAGTATCTCAATCTTTGTCCCGTTACCTATCTTTGATTTTATATTGATCTCTCCTTCGTGATCATTAATAATCTTCTTAGAAATTGATAGTCCGAGGCCAGTGCCTTGCATCTCACGTCGTGTGGTAAAAAGCGGTAAGAAAGCTTTCTCAATTATATCTTCACTCATTCCTGGACCGTTATCCTCGATAGAGAATACAACCCAATCTTTTTTGTTTAAGTTTATCAAATCAATACCAATTTCTATTTTTGGATTTTCTCTCGGAGGTAACATTTCGGATAAAGCATTGATAGAATTAACTACGCAATTGATAAGTACCTGTTCAATTTCCTGCCAACGAACAATGATTCCAGGGAGATTGGGACCAGCATGGCGATTAAAGATGATCCCCTTTTTTTTACAACTCGCCTCAACCAATTCACTTGATCTTACAAGAATATAATAAGGCGATACTAAGTCTCGAGTTTGACTCTCAGCCCTTCCAAGATCCAGTAAGGATCTCACTAAATCTCTGATTCTGAGATTTGCTGATTCGATTTTTTTGAGAATCATTTTTCTTTCAACAGGGTCTTCTTCCCCGGCAATGATTAGATCATCGAGATAGAGTAGGGCACTTTGCAAGGGATTATTGATTTCATGAGCTAGCCCGGCTGCGATCTCACCGATGCTAGCAAATTTCATGGATTCTATCAATTGACGATCTAACCGTTTAGCTTCTGATCGATCGGTGAACACCAGCATAAGGATATTTTCTAATTCTTTGTAGTGGCGTATGGGTAAAAATCTAACTTCAAAAGTATATTCAACATTTAATATTTCATAATGAAATTCTTTACTTTTTGATATTAAGGATTGAGCAACTTCCTGTAAAGTTTCAAGAAACGAAATCCGAAGTTCTTCCTCAAGAAAAGAAAAAATGAAATCCCCTTTTTCTAAGGGTATATATTGGAATAATAGGAATTTGAAAATGGGCGCAATCTCTTGTATGATGCCTTCCGAGTCTACCATGACAATTCCGTTATTCATCGAGGCAAAGATGGTTCTAAGTCTTTCCTCAGAATTTCTTAATTTGATCTCAGTTTCTTTTGATTCTTTATCTCGATTGTCTGGAATGAAAGGAATAATGTTATAGAAGTTTACTATGTATAAGATTTCATTTTCTTGGAAAGGATTTGTAACACGATTGATGTTGAGAACGCGTTCCTGTATAGATCCATCTTTTAAGATTACCTTCGTGGAAATCTTATTTTGTGTAGAGCCAGTAAGCTCAGAAGGGTTCGAAAAAATTCTTTCAAGAGGAAGAGTGGTTACAATATCTTTTTCATATCCTAAAAAAGAGAGACAGCTTTCATCGGCGTATTCAATTTTAGAGGATAATGAATCAAAGATTAAGAATCCAGGTTCAAAGGAGGAGAATATTTGACTTAAGAAAGATCTAAGAGAATCGTTCATTATCTTATAATTTCAGGTTAAAAATATGTTCTCATTTTTTTTCAATTCTCTCTATCGACTCTATCAGTACCAACGAAGTAAATCAATGAAAAATATGGGCGGAATACCAAGATACGTGGATCTCGGAGGTCATTCTATATTTTATTGGGAATTCAATGCTGAGCATGCAAAGCCTATTATTTTCCTTCACGGTCTTTTGGACGAAGGTTTTAGCAACAGAAGAATCGTACGGGAATTGTTAGGAGATCGAAAACACATTCTTGTTTTCGATTTGCCTGGTTACGGAAGGAGTAAATTGCCTAAAATTAAATACCTTTTTCAAATCGATGTATGGGCTGATCTTCTGCTTGCGTCTTTTAAGACGCTCGGACTGAAAGACATTCATCTAGTAGGACACTCGATGGGAGGATTGGTCTCGCAACATTTAGTTTTGAAGGATAAAGAAAAACGTATTTCCAAATTAGTCCTCTTGGCGCCTGGCGGTATGCCCCATCCGAAAAGAGAGGAAATACGTGAATTACTATTTCCTAAAACCGAGAAAAGTGTCGTCGCTTTATTGCACCATTTGTACGGAGATGAGGCACCTGAGCCAGGTTACCTAATGCGTAAAACTTTAGTTACTGTTTGGAATGGATGGGAGAATCATTTTCTGCAGGAAAATACACTGGAAAGAGAAGATGAAATATTTCATGGAAAGCGCGTCGGAGATATCAAAATTCCGACTCTCATCCTTGCAGGAAGTTTGGATGAGATAACACCACCTTCGATGATGAATCAAATGAACCGATGGATCAAACGTAGTAAACTTGTTTGGCTAGAAGGGGCAAGGCATGCAATTCATTTGGAAAGACCGAAGGAAATCGCGCAGCAAATCCTCAAATTTACACATAGGTAATCTCGTTGCGTGCTCGAATTCCCTAAAAGAACAATGTTAGCATTTCGGTTTTGTCATCGATAAAATATTTTTACTATTTTACAGACCTGCCCATATAAAATTGACCCAAGATGACCAAAATTAACATCCTTGTTGTAGAGGATGAACCCTTTCTTGGGCTAAATATTAAGCAAAAAATTGAGTCTTTCGGGCACCATGTGATTGCCGTTGTCCCATCAGGCGA
This sequence comes from Leptospira ognonensis, assembly GCF_004770745.1. Taxonomy (GTDB): domain Bacteria; phylum Spirochaetota; class Leptospiria; order Leptospirales; family Leptospiraceae; genus Leptospira_A; species Leptospira_A ognonensis. The sequence continues at coordinate 35,905 of NZ_RQGD01000046.1, forward strand.
TGAAGCATTTCAGGTGGTTGCGGAGAAAGTTCCTGACCTGATTCTTATGGATATAAACTTGGAAGGATCCCTAAGCGGGATGGAAACAGCAGATTCCCTGAAGGATCAATTTTCAGTACCGATTCTATTCTTAACGGGTTTTTTAGCAGAAGCCCATCAAAATAAAATTGCACAAGTCCCCACCTACCATTACCTTCTAAAACCATTTACGACAGACCAACTTCGAGAATCGATCTCTTCTTTCTTCATTTAGCGTTCATTCTCCACTTGAGAAGGAATTCATGATTCCCGTCAGCGCCTTGAATTGGTGATTCTGCAAGACCTTCAAAAACAAATCTTGCATTTGTTTTTTTAATCGTTCTCCAAACATTGCGAATGGCAGTTAGTTGGTGAACTCTGTTTCTCACAATACCTTTTTCGAGCGCAGAAGAAGGAAGTTCAAATTGTGGTTTAATAAGAGAGATTCCAAAAAAATCTTTTGTCGGATTATCTTTTGCTAAATTTGATATATAAGGAAAAATTTGAGTTAAAGAGATAAAACTTAAATCCATAGAGAAAAAGATTTTTCTCGTGAGATTCTCCATGTCTTTCAGATTCAAATCTTTAACATGTGTTCGATCTAGGACAGTAACTCTTTTGTCGTTTGCGATTTTCTGTGCAAGCAATCCATAACCAACATCCACTGCATATACATGAAAGGCTCCCTTCTCAAGTAAGACCTGACTGAAGCCGCCTGTAGAGGCTCCTAGATCGAAGCAAACGATATCCTGGACGTTAAGATCACGAAAACAATCAAAAGCTCCCAATAATTTGTATGCTCCTCGCGACACATACTCTTTGATTCTTGTGCGTATTCTTACCTGATCTGTTATCTTGATGAGTGTCCCTGCTTTCGTAATTGGTCGATCGTTCACCAAAACAGAACCAGACATGATAGTCGAGAGAATCTGATTCTTATCCTTGATTAAATCAGATTGGAGCAAGTATTGATCTAATCTAATTTTTTCGTTCAGCAAGGTAAGTCGGAAATCCCATAAAAAAAGAATCTGTTTTCGTATCTAGTTTATTAGCGATTGCTAAAGCATTATCTTTCGTGATGTCCCTAAGTCTTTTGGTTTCGTCTAATCCAAACAGCGTTGGAAAGGTCAATTTGCCTGAGTTTTGGTCTTTTCCTGGAGTTTTTCCGATGGTGTTTGAGTCACCTTCCACATCTAATATATCATCGGTAATTTGGAAAAGCAGACCGATTTGTTCCCCATAGATTTTGAGATCATTTTTGCGATCCGCATGATCCGGTCTCAATCGATTTCCCAGTAGAAAACTCGCTATGATCAAAGCACCAGTTTTTTTGGAATGAATGGAATACAATCTTTTCATCGGATCAATCCCTAAATTGGTTTCGGATGGAACGGATTTTCCTTCCTCGATCAGATCTTCCATTTGGCCAGTGATCATTCCTGGAAGTCCGACGCCATCATGTAAAATCTGGAAACAATCTTTTAGTTCCTTCGACGATACATTCAATTCACTTAACAGATAAAAGCCGAAAGAATTGAGAGCATCACCTGCTAATATCGCAGTCACCTCATCGAATTTTACATGATTTGTTGGAAGGCCTCTTCTCAAATCATCGTTATCCATGGAGGGCAAGTCATCATGTATAAGTGAGTATGTATGCAAACATTCTAAAGCGGCACTTATGAGTAAGATATTTAACTGATCTTGTGTTTTGAGGTAAACCGAATCAAAATTTTGGTTCGCATAATAGCTATTAATCGCAATAATGGGACGAATCCGCTTTCCTCCTGCGCCGAGGCTATACATGGCTGCTTCAGAAACTCTAGAACTGGGAAAAGATTGAAAATAAGTAGAAATCTGCGGTAAGAAATAGGAATCAAATAAGAGCTTTGCTTGCTCTAAGGATTTTTTAAAGGCATCCATACAAAAAGGATTACCGACTTGCTTTTACAAGTCGGTAACATCGCTTAGTTTAGTTCGTAACCTTTAAAGAAAAAAGCAATTTCTTGCAATGCGTTATCTACGGAATCAGATCCGTGAACCGCATTTGCTTCTTTGCTTTCCGCAAATAAGGCACGAATCGTGCCAGCGGCTGCTTCTTTTGGATCTGTTGCTCCAATGACATCTCTCCAATGCAAGACAGCATTTTCTCTTTCGAGTGCAGCAGCCACAATGGGACCCGACGCCATATAATTGCATAGATCATTATAGAAGGGACGAGCAGCGTGTACTTTATAAAACTGTTTCGCGTCTTCTAAGCTGAGTTTTAAGGACTTAAGTCCTAGAATTTTGAATCCTTCTTTTTCGATTCTCTGTAGAATGTCACCGATGTGCTTGTTTTTTACAGCATCCGGCTTTAGCATAATGAAAGTTCTTTCCATAAGTCCAGATGCCCTCAGGAAGCCAAAAAAGCAATCGAATCTTTATGTCTGTAGAAAGCGAACTAGAAGAAAGGAAGTTGGCAATATTTCCAGTTTTTCAAATTCCATCTCCTCCCATGCATTCAAATCAATGAGCAAAAGGGAATATGGCGAAAGTTTGGAAACGGAAATAGGAAAGGGATTTAAATCTGTTTCGGGTTGGATTACATCGGAAATCTTAATCTTTGAAGATTTCATTCCCTTGAGCGTCGTTAATTTTTCGGAAAAATTTAGGATGGCATCCTTCTCCGTATGGTAAAGAATACCCACTTTATCATATGACTCAAGTCCATTGTCGATAAGAACGCCAACAGTCGCAGGTGTGTAATTTAATATACTTTTTATCTTACCGCCCGTATAACTTCTAGAAAATAAAGGTTTTGCTGCACCTATCAATAATAAGTTGCTATGATTTTGTTTTGCAAAATTGACGATTTCGTATGTAATATTATCTGTGACTCGATATTCTGTTTTAACAGACATATTAAATTCTTTTCCGGTATCTCTAATTGCTTGGAAACTTGATTCTCTATATCTTTTTATCTCCTCATTTGTTAGAGTATCATTGGGTGAAATGTGCAATGCGGTTATATCAACATTTTTCTTCTGATTTCCAGATAGTGCATAAGCAAAACGAACCAAACTTTTCCCCATCTTTTCTTGTGCAAAAGCCACAACGACTCTGAGTTGGTTGTCGGCAATTTTCGGAACCATTGAATTGGATGTATTTTTAGCAAACCATCTTTGAATGCCATCAAGAGAAGGCCCTGTAGAAAGAGTGGTGATCAAAGCCATAAGAACAAAGACGGCAAAGATTTCAGGACTAAGAATTCCCAAATCATAACCAATGTTCAATACTACGAGTTCCATTAATCCCCTCGTATTCATAAGTGCACCAATGGAAAGTGAGTCTTCCCATGAGGACCCTGAGATCCGCGCAGCAATAGCGCTTCCTAAAAATTTACCGACGACCGCGACTAAAATGACGAGTCCTAAAACACCCCATAACTTCGGTTCATTTAATAAAGTAACTTCCGTCCGTAATCCCGTGATGACGAAGAAAATGGGAAGAAACAAAATAACAGCCAAGTCTTCGATTTTTTCTGCTATGAGTTTCTTTAAATTTCCTTCTGTTGGCATGACTACACCAGCTAAAAAGGCACCGAATAATGCATGAATCCCTATCAATTCCGTCACAAAAGCAGATCCAAAGAGAATGAGTAAGATCATCGCCACAGCAGAACGTGTTAAATTTTCTCTGGAAATATAGATAGTTCCCAATCGTTTCAGAAACGGTGCCACTAAAAATATCATACCCAAGATATAGGTGAAGGAAAGCCCAATTGTAAAAATAGCACTTCCGAAATTACCGGCTTTCGCAATCGTAACAATGATCGCGAGGAGGATCCAAGCAGTAATGTCATCAGCAGCGGCGCATGTTAAGACCATGGCACCTAATGGAGTTCTGGTGAGATTTCTTTCTTGAAGAATTCTTGCGAGAACGGGAAACGCTGTAATGCTCATCGCAATTCCCAAAAAGAGTGCGAATGATAAAAAGTTTATATTTGCGGGTGCATAGTCGCGATAAAAAAAGTATGCCAGTAACATACCTAATAAAAAAGGGAAAATGATACTAGCATGGCTGATGATGAGCGCTGAATGAGCTTTGTTCTTTAGAATTTTAACATCTAATTCCATTCCGATGATAAACATGAAAAGAACCAAACCGATCTGACTAAATGTAAAAAGATTGGGAAGACTTGAAGGAGGGAACAATGTACCCATTGCTTCGGGAAAATAGTGACCAAGTAGAGATGGCCCAAGCATAATACCTGCGACGATCTCCCCCATTACACTAGGTTGATTTAATTTCCGAGAAAATATATAACCCAAAAAACGTGCAAAGGCGCAGACGATAATGATTTGAAGAAAGAGAAGGGGGATGGGTTTTTTGATGATCGCAAGTATATCAAATGTTAAATCTTCACTTGTGGAGACAATATTAGCTAAACTTGTTGGTTCAAGTGAGGCACCAAGTCTAAGAATTATATATGCTAAAAGTAAAAAGACTATAAGCGTAACAAAATAAAATACTGATGGTTTGGTTTTCATTTATGTTAGTGTTTCTTTAACCGTCTCTAAATTTCTTAAGTAGTGCATCATTTACAATATCAGGTACTTGATTGGATACTGCACGACCGTGACGCGCTACTTCTTTGACTATAGTAGAGGATACAAAGGAGTACTCGTTATCTGCCATGAGGAAAAAAGTTTCTATATCTGGAGCTAATTTCTTATTCATTAATGAAATCGCATATTCGTAATCGAAATCGGTTACAGCGCGAAGACCTCTCAGAATGACATGGGAATTTTGCTGTTTGCAATAATCTACTGTCAATCCCTCAAAAGTGTCGATTTCAATCTTATCCCAACCTTTGAATACCTTTCCAATTTGCTCCACTCTTTCCTCTGGAGAAAAAAGTGAAGATTTTTTAGAATTCACCGCCACGGCAATGATGATCTTCTCAAATAGTGGATGGGCACGACGAATGATATCGAGATGACCATTGGTAAACGGATCGAAAGAGCCAGGATATACCGCAATGGATCTCATATTCATTTCCTAACTCTTGCCCACTCTTTCATCGGCAATCCAAACAAATTTATAAATCCTTCAGCATCCTTTTGATTATATAGTTCTTCTTTTTCAAAGGTGGATAGTCCGGCATTATAGAGTGATTTATCCGATTTTCGACCGACGACTGAACAATTACCTTTATATAATTTTACACGGACAACACCTGAGACAACAGATTGCGTAAAGTCAATGTAGGCTCGCATAGCATTCATTTGGTTTGAATACCATTGACCATTATATATGTATCTTGCAAATTCATGAGAAAGTTCATCTTTTTTATGTTGGGTATCTCTATCTAAAGTGATTGATTCTAAATCACGATGGGCAATATGTAAAATTGTTCCGCCTGGGGTTTCATATACACCTCTAGATTTAATACCAACTAACCTATTTTCAACGATGTCAACTCGTCCGATGCCATTTTTTCCACCGACTTCATTTAATGATTCCATTACTTCCAATGGATTCATTTTTTTGCCGTCTATTGAGACACAATCTCCGTTTTCAAAACCAAGTTCAACATACGTAGGTTTATCGGGTGCGTTTTCGGGAGAGACCGTCAATATAAACATATCTTCCTTCGGCTCATTGTATGGATCTTCTAGGATACCTCCTTCAAAAGAAAGATGCATTAGATTTCTATCCATAGAATAAGGCTTAGCGGCCGTTACGGGAACCGGAATCCCTTTTTTCTTTGCATATGCGATTAGATCTGCTCTCCCTCCAAATTCCCAAATTCGCCATGGAGCAATGATTTGTAATTCGGGGGAGAGCGCTTTAAATGTAAGTTCGAAACGAACCTGGTCATTTCCTTTTCCAGTTGCTCCGTGAGAGAAAGCATCTGCAGATTCTTTTCTGGCAACATCAGCCATCGCCTTTGCAATCAATGGCCGCGCTAAAGACGTACCGAGCAGGTATCTCATTTCATAAATTGCAGATCCTCTGATGGCAGGATAAATAAAATCACGTGCAAATTCTAATCTTAGGTCTTGGATATATACTTTAGAAGCACCAGTATTTTTTCCTTTTTCTTCGAGTCCTGCTAACTCTTCTTTTTGACCCACGTCCGCACAAAATGCTACGACTTCACAGCCGTAGGTGTCCTTCAGCCAAGCAAGGATCACGGAAGTATCTAAACCGCCCGAGTAAGCTAATACGATTTTTTTAGGAGGAGTTTTCTCTTTCATAGGTTATGAGTCAAAGTAAAAGAAAAAAGAAGGAAGACAATAAAATATTGTAACTTTTCCTCTGGCTGGAGAATGATTTGCATGCGTCCAAGGTGTTTACCGTTTATTCTATCATTATTCCTGTCTTGTCATGGAAGCGCGACATCGGGAGAAGTGAAGTTAAGTTCGGAGCGAAATCCAATAATTGAAATTCAAATCGAAGGCAGAGCACAAAAGGGTTTTTTCCTGGGAATGCAGCCTTATTTGACAAAGGAGGATTATCGAAGTGAAGACGCTTTCTACCTCGCACTGAAGGCTTACTTCGATTATGCGAAGAGGGAAGAAGTGATTGCCTCTGGAAGGACCGTAATTGTATTTCCAGAAAATATCGGGTATTGGCTTGTAGCAAGTGGGGAATCTGATACTGTTTTTTCTCAATCTACTTTTTCGAACGCTATCAAAGAGATAAAGTTTGAACATCTAGGTAGATTTATTTTAGTATATCTTTTCGAAAAAAATTACAGCGAGGATAGAACTAAAGAATCCGTCTTTCGAATGAAAGCCTGGCAAATGGCGGAAATCTATCAGAATGTTTTTTCAAAATTGGCACAGGAATTTCGTGTGGAGATTGTTGCCGGTTCGATTGTCTTACCTGAGCCCAAAGTCGTGGAAGGAAAAATAACAATGACTGACGGGCCCTTGCAAAATGTAAGCTTCTACTTTCATTCAAATGGTACGATTGATCCGGAAGTAACTCGTAAAAAAATTCCCTCGGAAGAGGAGAAGGATTTAGTATTCGGGGCAAATCATACCAAAAATCCGATCATCAAAACTCCTTTGGGTCGATTATATACATTGCTATCATCGGATTTAGGAAGATCAGATGAGATTAAAACGGCTATTGAAAAAGAAGTAGAATTATTCGCTAAACCGGCGTTTGCTTCTAGGCCAACACGGGCAGGAAAATCAAAAATATCACAAATTCCCTATGTGATTCGAGTCTTTTTAAACGGTAATTTCTGGGAAATCAAGACATACGGAACCGCAGAAATTCAATATAGAGAAAAACAAATAAATGTTAAGCGAATAAAGGAAAACGGATCTGGAATGATCTATGCCTTAGGCATTTAGCTTTTTTTTGTAAATACCGCAACGGTTTCTAAATGGTCAGTTCTTGGAAACATATCTACAGGCTGTAAAGATGTTAAGAAAAAATTTCGAGAAAGAAATCTTGTATCTTCACGAAGCGTTAGAGGATCACAGGAAACGTAAATAATTTTTTGAATGTTAGAGTCAGATATGATATTAGCGACTTCTTCTCCGATACCAGTTCGAGGCGGATCGATAACGATTACGTTAAAATCCTTGTTAATTATACTTGGCAGTGTTTCATTCACGCGGCCTCGCCTATACCTTACATTTCGAATATGATTCACTTTCAAGGCTTCGATGGCAGTCTTATGTGAATTTGGATTATCTTCTAATCCTAAAACCTCCCGAGCAACGCCAGATATCCACAGTGCGATCGTTCCTATACCAGAGTAAGCATCAATCACTCGATCTCCTGGAGAAATTTCATCAAGAATGAGGTTATAAAGACTCGGTGTTTGGGCAGGATTTACTTGTAAAAATGTGGAAAGTCCCACTCGAAACTTAAACTTTCCAATAAATTCATTTATATATGGTCTGCCCCATAACAAATTTTCGTCCTTGCCAAGTGCCATGCTAGTATGACGAGTGTTAATGTTTTGAACAATTCCGACGAGCTTGCCAAATTTGCCAGATTTACCTATACGATCCGTTATGTGATTGTGAAGTCTTTTTGATAGATCCTTCGGATACGGTATTTCCTCTTGGTTGGTAACAATGCCCACTAAGATTTCATTCGTTGAAAAAGATTTACGAGCAACTAAATACTTCAAAATCCCTTTTCGAGATTTTTCATTATAGGGAGGTAGAGCTTCTTTTCTTGCCCAAAGTTTGACAGCCTGAGTAATTTCGGAAAGCGCGGGCTCTTGAATCAAACATTCCGTTTGGTCTACGATAAAAGTAGATTCTTGGTTGAAAAGTCCAATGGTTGTAATCACTTTTTTTCCAATGACTCTTCGACCAAAGGGTAATTGTAGTTTATATCTATACAGTTCCGACTTTGGACTGGCTAATATCGGGCGAAATTGAAGATGCCGAAGATCGGCGAACATTTCTCTTACTAGGGTTTCTTTTTTCCTTAACTCTTTACCATACTCTAAGTTGAGAGAAGTGCATCCTCCGCAAAGACCAAAGTGCGTACAATGGATTTTATTCATTTATTTGTGATCGAGTCCTATGATTTCAGAGATATGCTTAAACTTATTTGAGCGGAGGTATTTGTCTAGATAAGAACATATTTCTGAAGGCAAAAAGGGACCTTGGAAAATATAACTTGTGTATATTTGAAGTAAACTTGCGCCAGCTAACATCATCTTTAAAGCTTTTTCACCAGAATCGATCCCGCCTACTCCTACTATCGGTATCTTTCCGCCTACAATCTTGTATGCTTCGGTTACAAATTCTAATGCGCGTTCGAATAATGGATTTCCTGAAAGTCCGCCTTCAGGATGTGGGCCTGGCCCCAAAGATTCTTTATTTAAGGTAGTATTTGTTAAGATCACTCCATCAATGCGATAGTGAAGACATACTTCGAGATTTTCTTTCAATTCTTGAAGAGTAAGGTCAGGGGCAAATTTAAAAAATAATGGAATTGGGAATTTGGGTCCGAACTCCTTTTGAATCCCATCAATCAGTCCTATGAGTGCATTCTTATTCTGTAGATTTCTCAATCCAGGAGTATTTGGTGAGCTGACATTGATTACCGCATAATCTGCATATGGCGTAAGTTTTTTGAGTGTATAATTATAGTCTTGAATGGCTTCCTCCATGGGAGTAACCTTTGATTTGCCCGCATTGACCCCTCGAATGCCTGTTTTTTTTTGTTTCTGGAGGGTAACTTCTACTTTGTCAGCGCCAGGATTATTAAATCCCATACGGTTGATAAGCGCCATTTGATTTGGGTAACGGAACAATCTAGGTGCTTCATTCCCTGGCTGCTGCTTTGCAGTAACAGTTCCAATCTCTACGAAACCAAAACCCATATGGATCAGTGAAGGATAAAGTTCTCCTGTTTTATCAAATCCCGCGGCAACACCCACTGGATTTCCAAATTCTAAACCCCATATAGATTGACGAAGCCTGGGGGAGCGGTATTCCAGTATGGTTTGGAGAGAAGAATAGAAAAAGGGAATCCTTCTAGAGAGATTTAAAAGGGAAGCTGCAAAATGATGCGCCGATTCGGGATCCAGTTGAAAAAGTATAGGTTTAATCAGGCTTTGGTAGATCACGTCATGTTCCAAAGATCAGCCTTTTTTCTTATAGTTTTCTTACAATTTCTTTCCGAAATACGGGAAAGATTGTAAGCTGATTTCAAATCCATTTTTCAAGAATGAATCAAGATCCACTTAATACTAGAATTTGGCAAACTCCTGAGGTCTTTCCTCCAGAGGATGTATTACGCGAGTTGGAAAACTTAATGCGTTCCAATCCAGATCTCTGGCTCAAGTTTACGACCGATGGCATCATAGTAGACTACAAACCATCTCGCTATTTGAATTTTGAGAAAAACCCCTCGGAATTTATCGGAAAACATCATAGCGAAGGTCTTCCTGGATACTTAAGTGTCATAGCCGAAGAGGCAATTCGGTACTTACAAAATAAAAAAAACCAAGTTTTTTGGAACGAGTATAAATTTATATCCTCACAGGAAACGAGACATGCCGAGGCGAGATTTGTTGTCCTCTATGATGGATTTATTGTCTCTACACATCGAGATATAACAGAACGTAAACGACTTGAAGCTGCATTTTTAGAAAGTGAATCAAGATTTCTTTCTATGGCTCAAAATGCAGCAGATTCCATAGTAATCATTAACAGCGAGGACAAAATCCAGTTTTTTAACAAGGCAGCAGAAAAAGCTTTTGGCTATAAACAAACTGATGTCTTGAATCAATCGATTGAACTCATTTTGCCCTTAACAGAAAACGCAGAGTATGCAACAGCGAAAGATTACTATTCTTCAGATTCAATTTTTTCAAATCAAGCTCCCAAAGAATTGGTTGCAAGAAGAAAAGATGATACAATTTTTTCTTGTGAATTGTCAATTGGAGAGTTTAAAACAAATTCTGGAACTATGTATACAGGTATTATACGGGACATTACCGTTAGGCGCCTTCAAGAACAAGAGATATTTCATTACAGAAATCATTTAGAAGAGTTAGTCGAAAAACAAACTTCTGATTTGAAGATAGCGAAGGAAGTCGCAGAAGATGCATCCTATATGAAGTCTCTTTTTTTAGCGAATATATCGCATGAACTCAAAACACCGATCCATGCAATCTTAAGTTATGCGGAATTAGGAAATTTAAAAGCATTTACAGCCAATCCGGAAAAAATCCAAGAATATTTTCAAATCATTGATTCTTCTGGTAAAAGACTATTAGACCTACTTGAAAATTTATTAGATCTCGCCAAACTAGAATCTGGTAAAATGAGGTATGTATATGAAAAGAATTGTCTAAAGGATACCTTAAAGTATGTTATTAATGAAATGGCCGTAATCATGAACAAAAAACATATCCTTGTTCGAATTGATGATTCGGAGGAGCGTTGGGAATCTGAATTTGATTTAGAGAGAATTCAGCAGGTTCTGCGAAACATTATCTCTAACGCATTAAAATTCATCCCAGATAATACCAGTATTGAGATCAAAAAAATAAATAGCGAATTTATTCCCTTAAAGAAAACTCAGTATGTTAAAGGGATAGGTCTGCAAATTAGAGATTTCGGGCCAGGAATTCCTCCAGAAGATTTAGACAAAATATTTGAAAAATTCATCCAATCACGGCAAGTGAAGGCTGGTACGAAAGGCACTGGTCTTGGACTTTCAATTTCCAGAGAGATTGTAAATGACCATAACGGGCTTCTGTATGCAGACAATCACGAAGAAGGCGGTGCAATTTTTACTTTAATTCTTCCTATAAAACAAGGAGATTTCATATGACCATGAATTTATTAGCTGTCGATGATGAATCTATAAATCTTATGATCATTGATGAATCTTTGAGTGATAAAGGATTTAATATTGTGAAGGCGAGAGATGGGGAAGAGGCTTTAGCCATTCTAAATCGTAATGAGTTTTTATTTTTTGCCATCATACTCGATCGTTTGATGCCAAAGATGGACGGCATTGAGCTTCTCCGGAAGATTAAGCACTCAGAAAAATGGCGAGATATACCTGTTATCTTTCAAACGGCAATGAGTGGCGTGACTGACATGACTGACGGACTCGATGCGGGAGCTTTCTATTATTTAACGAAACCTTATTCGCGTGCATTACTTGTAACTATTGTCCAGACTGCCGTAGAGCATTATATAAAGTTACTCAAAGCAAAAGAAGACCTTCATAAGGGGATGGGAGCTCTAAGACATTTAGTAAATGGAGAGTTTCGCATTAAATCCATTAAAGAATCTCACGAATTAGCACCTATTTTAGCGAATGCATGTCCCGATCCAGAAAGAGTATTAACGGGGATCATGGAAATCTTAAACAATGCCATAGAACATGGAAATCTAGGTATTTCTTATCAAGAAAAAACAGACTTACATAATAATGATAAGTTAATGGAAGAAATCTTTCATAGATTGAATCTTCCTGAATATAAGGAAAAATTTGTACAAGTCCTATTTACGAAAAGTCATGATAAAATTGAAATCATCATAAAAGACCAGGGTAAGGGATTTGATTGGCGGAAATATTTATCCTTACAAGCTATGACCAAAAATGCTTTCAAAACACATGGACGCGGAATATTTATGGCAAGGAAACTTTCGTTTGATGATTTAACCTATGAAGATGAAGGATCAAAAGCCATTATCACGATCATGTTAACTGGAAATAGTAGTGAACTATTAACTGACTTTCAAGAATCCTAATTTAGCATTTAAACAATCCTAACCGGACAATTTCGATGAAAAACAAAATTGCAAGAAAAATAACCACTTACTTAGTCCTCTCACTTGTATACCTAATTTTAACTGAAGTAATATTATCTGCCTTTGATCCCGAGCAGGTTTTCGTAAAATCATATGACGACCAAATGTTATTTACTATGTATCCAAATAAAAAGGGGATCGTAATTTCTGAAGAATATAAAGTTTCCGTTCAGACAAATGAATTTGGAGGTCGGCAAAATCTTGCCTTTGAGAATTACCCGATTCTCTTAATGGGTGATTCGTTTTCGGAAGGATGGGGAGTAGAAGAATCAGAAACATTTACCTCCGTCGCAAATAAATTGTTAAGCGAAGAGATGCAGATCCGCAACATGGGAGTTCATGGATCCTGTCCTTCCTTGATGTACATCCATCTACAGAAATATATTACCCTTTTTAAACCTAAGAAAGTATTTTTACAATTGTTTGATAATGATCTTGATGATATAGAAAAATTTGAGCCATTTATGAATCTTCATGAAGGAAGACCTTCGCCCAAAAAACCTGTTTTTGCTCGTATGGCGGGAACTTATCTATACAACCAAGTGAAAGAGAGTTCCATCTTTCGTCTTTTGAAACGAGCCACAAAATTCATTAAGGGAGGAGTGGAACCTATATTATACTTTAAAGAAGGTCGAGAACCAAAGATTTCTCAGCTTTCACACCAGGAATCTTTGGTTAAATATGGCACTCTCCTTCCCCTCGGTGAGGAAATTTCAAAAAAATACAACGGACAGTTTGAATTTTATCTGAAACCCTCTGAAAAACAATGGAAAACGAGACTGGAAAAAGAACTTCACTACCTAAATTTAATCTATAATCTTTTGAAAGACCAACAAATTGAATTAGGCATTATTTACATTCCTGCAAAAGAATTTTTTGCAAAAGGAGGGATACTCGGATTGGAGAAAAATCAAAGTATTAAAAATCTAGAGTCTATCAATCCTCATTTTCAAAACATAACTAAATTCTGTGACACTAATAAAATATCATGCCTTAATACGACTAGTTTATTATGGGATAAAAAACCTGAGGATTTATACTTCCCTTATGACGCGCATTGGAATCGGAAAGGGCATGAAACTTTCGGAAAGATTTTTGCACTAGAAATACAAAAATCTTTCCCTTTGAAATAATTTTCTAAAAAAGTGTGTAAATAAAAGGGGCGATCGCAGATCCCTGTGTTAGGACTAAAAGTGCACCTAGCAAAAGTAATATGAGAATGATGGGAGCAAGCCAAAACTTTTTGCGGATTTTTAAGAAGTCCCATAAATCTTTTAATAATTCTATCATTTTGATTTTCCTTTAAAATGGCCTTTCCATATGTTCAGCCGGTCGCTCGGAACAAACGATGCGATATGTATCTGCTTTCGGTTCCAATTTTCTTTTCATTGAATCAGTTCCAAATATCTTTTTAATAATTCCTATCGGTGTAAACAAAAAGAAAAAGATAAAAGAAAGTATAATTCGTGTATTAATCCAACCTAAGGTTTCACCGATCAACATCCAAAGCTTATACGGATAGAATAAACCTTTTGGAAAGACAAGTCCTATTAATAGAATTCCCAATCCGATAGAAACAAGTATTGGATTCCAAGAGCCTCGATTTAAGTATGGTATGAATCCTCCAAAAACAACGGAAAGGACTCCTCCCACAATATAAGAAAACTTTTTTAAATCCTGAGAGCTTGGGTTATGTTTTTCGTTCTTCATAGGTACCTTTAATCCAACTCAAACTCGTCTTTCCAAGAATCATCTTTTTCAATCGGTGTTTGTTCTTTTTTATCTAAGATAAAATTCTCTAATACGAGAAAATCCATCTCGGTTCGCATAAAGCATCTGAAGGCATCTTCAGGGGTATGAACGATTGGTTCCCCTCTTACATTGAAGGAAGTGTTTACAAGGACCGGACAGCCAGTCAACTGATCAAACTTAGTCAATAGTGAATAGAATCTTGGATTCGTTTCCGAATGGACGGTTTGAATCCTGGCCGAATAATCTACGTGAGTGATAGCCGGAAGAGAGGATCTTGGAACGTTTAACTTTTCGATACCAAATAGTTTCTCTTGTTCCTGTGTCATTTCTATCCTATGTTTTTTTAAAACATCGGCAACTATAAGCATATAAGGGCTTTTTGATTTGATATCGAAATAATCGGATACTTTTTCAGCTAACACAGCTGGAGCAAAAGGTCGGAAACTTTCTCGGTATTTAATTTTCAAATTCATCACAGATTGCATTTTTTGATTTCGAGGATCTCCAATGATCGAACGTCCTCCCAAAGCTCGTGGCCCGAATTCCATCCGACCTTGGAAATAACCAACTACATTACCTTCAGCTAAAATTTTGGCAAGTTTCTCATCTAAAGTATCATTCGTATGTTTGGAATATTTAGCACCTAATTTATCTAAGGAGGTTTGAATGGATTCGTTTGAAAATGCAGGTCCAAGATAAGAACCGTTCATAGAATCTAATTTGTTAACGACTCTTGGGTGTTTTTTATATTCATAATGCGCGCATAGAGCAGCACCCAAGGCACCACCTGCATCGCCGGCTGCAGGTTGGATGAAGACTTCGTCAAAGATTCCAGCTTTCAAAATTTTCCCATTGGCAACACAATTTAACGCGACTCCGCCCGAAAGACAAAGATTTGCAATTCCTGTTTCTTTTCTTGCCGACTTAGCTAAGCGAAGCATGACTTCTTCAGTCACTTCTTGTACCGAACGTGCTAAATCCATTTCCTTCTGCGTTAATGTTGATTCACTTTTACGAGGAGGACCCCCAAATAATTTATGAAACTTATCTGTTGTCATCGTAAGACCGGCCGCATAATTGAAATATTCCATATTCAATCGGAAGGTTCCGTCTTCTTTTAAATCAAGGATGTGTTTAAGGATTAGGTCAACGTATTTAGGTTCCCCATAGGGTGCTAACCCCATCACTTTGTATTCACCTGAATTCACTTTGAATCCAGTATAGTAAGTGAACGCGGAATACAATAAGCCAATAGAATGAGGAAAATCTATTTCCCATAGAGGTGTTAGTTTATTTCCATCACCTATCCAGGCTGAGGTGGTCGCCCATTCTCCCACTCCATCGAGACACAAGACAATCGACTTTTCAAATGGGCTTACAAAAAAAGTAGATGCTGCGTGAGCTTGGTGATGTTCAGAAAATAAAATTTTCGGAAAGGATTTTGTAGGAGAGAGTAATTTTAATTCTTTTTGCAATGTGCTTTTTAGAAAAAGTTTCTCTTTGAGCCAAATGGGCATAGATGCAAAAAAAGATATCAGACCTTTCGGTGCATATGCCAAGTAAGTCTCTAGAAGTCTTTCAAATTTAACAAGAGGTTTGTCATAAAAGATAACGTTACTTAGTTCATCAACGGTAATATTTGCTTCAGTAAGGCAGTATTGAATCGCTGAGCTTGGAAATCTTGAATCGTGTTTTTTGCGAGTAAATCGTTCTTCTTGAGCGGCTGCAAATACCTCTCCGTTTTTTAGAAGGCAAGCAGCACTGTCATGGTAATAGGCAGAAATGCCAAGTAGGTATTCGTCAGACATGATAAAATAAGGTTCGAAATTTTAATCTTCATGTCAATGTTAATAAAGTGCAAGATTTGGAGCTGACCTATCGTTCATACGGGAAAGTCACTCGGATGCTAGTGCCTTTTTTTCGCTCCAGATTTAGATTTCCATAGAGCTGGATACTTAACATTTTGACTAAGTTTAACCCGAAACCTGTAGAAATAGAGAAATCAACTGAATTCGGCAGACCAACCCCATTGTCTGAAACCTCAAGAGAAACTGTCCCATTTTCAAGCGTGAGCGAGATGGTGATAAGACCTTCTCCTCCACCGGGAAATGCATATTTTAGAGTGTTTGTTAATAACTCATTGAGGATGATCCCTAAAGGTTGAAATTTTTCCGCACTCAACTCAAAGTTTTGTATCCGTTTTCTAATTTTTACGGATTTCCCATTCGTAAAATTTCCTATGATTTCATCTACCAACTCTGAAATATAATCCTCTGTAAACATTGTTTTAAAATCGGGCGATTTATATAATTTGTCGTATAACATAGACATACATTGAACTCTGCTACTAGCGTCCATTAAGGCGTTTATAGCAGATGGCTCTTTCAAATTAGAGGCATGAAGATCAAGCAAACTATGCACGACGCTCATGTTGTTTTTGATCCGATGATGTATTTCTTTGATGAGAATTTCCTTTTCTGAGAGAAGGTCATTGATTTTCTGTTCATTAATTTTTCTCTCTGTAATGTCCTGTACGATTGCGATATGATAATCTGGCTTACTTCCTGGCTCCCACATGGCAGAAACTGTTAAATGAACCCAACAAAGTTTTTGATCTTTCCGAATGTATTGTTTTTCCACTGAGTATTCCCTAATTTCATTGGAAATTAATTTACTCATTCCATCTAGATCCGCTTGTAGAGTATCCTTGTGAGTAATTTTCATAAAATCTAGATGCAACATCTCGGATTCGCTGTAGCCAAGTATTTCGCAATATTTTTTGTTAATTCTAATAAACTTTCCTGTTAACGTTTCGAGTTCAGCAACGCCAACAGCAGCTTGTTCGAATAATGTTTTGAATCTATTTTTATTCTCGAATAAAATTTCCGATGCAATATTTCTTTCGATGGCAATTCTTGCTAAGTGTGCGCCCCTTTCGAGTGCTGATATTTCTAATTCTGTCGCAATACGGATCGTATGCGAATAAAAAGCAAAAGTTCCTAAGACTAGACCGTTACTTCCGATGATGGGAACCGACCAGCAGGAAAGAAGATTATGGGGCAAGGCAAATTGTTTATAATCCAACCATAACGGATCATTTGCTATGTCTGCGACGATAGTCACCTTTTTTGTGTATGCTGCTGTACCGCACGAACCAGAGGAAGGACCTATTGGTGAACCATTAATATTTCGATTAAACTCATCTGGTAAGTTAGGTGCGGAACCGAGAACTAAATACTTTCCCGTGGGATCAAGCAATAGAACAGACCCGATTGCATCAGGAAACAATTCCTCGTAACAGAGGACTATTTCACTAAGTAGCATATCGAGATTGCCCCCTTTGGCAACGTGTTCGAGTATCTTTGTTTCGATCTCTCTTTCTCTTTCTTGTGCCTTTCGGGATGTGATATCAATGGAGCCAGATAATAGACAAGATATGCCATTTACCTCCAGAAATTGACCAGAGAAGGAAATCCAACGAAGATTGCCCGATCTATCTTTGATTTGAGTTTCAAAATCTTTAATATAAGACTGAGTCTTTATTGTATCTATGATTTTGTCACGGTCTGCTGGATGGTACCAAATCATTAATTCGTTTGCTGATTTGCCTAAAATTTCACTTTGTTTGTATCCAAAAATTTCTTCGGCTGCTTTGTTGAGTGCGAGGAAATTTCCGAATTCAATAGTAGTAAGGGATAATGGGAAGGGAACAAATTGGAAAACATTATTAAAAAGAAAGTTCTCTGCATGCATTTGAAAACTTTCTATTATTTTTTTTCGATCCGTAACATCTCTAGTTACGCCAATAAAATTGATGAGCTCGCCTTGGTCATTTAAGACAGGTGAAATAGTAAGATCATTCCAAAAAATTTCACCATTCCTTTTGTAATTTAAAATTTCACCAGAGAACTCTTGGTTCTCATTTAGACATTTGCGAATTCGTGAGATAGTAATAGGATCGCTCTTCGGACCCTGAAGGAATTGACAGGTTTTGCCAATAACCTCTTCTCTCACGTATCCAGTAATTGTTAAGAAGGCATCGTTAGCTTGTATGATCTTACGATCTAGTCCTGCGATAAGAACACCTTGCGAAATGGACTTTAAAGCCTGTTCACTACGAAGGGACTCTTCATACTTATCAAATAGCTCAAACGCCATTTGTATGGACTCACGTAAAACAAAATCGTTCGATCCTTTAAGAACATAACCATACCGAGTTATCTTTTTTACTTTGTTTACGTACTCTTCTTCCGAGTGGGAAGTAAGAAAAACAATGGGTAAATGTCGTTTTTTAAGAATGATGGATGCAGCCTCGGAACCATCAATCCCTGGCCCCAAATCGATATCCATTAGGATCAGGTCTATGGATTTATCGTTTGATGCTTTATCTACTGCCTCTTCTCCTGAAATAGCTCCTGTTACATGGTAGCCAAAGGATTTTAATATTTTTGTAGTGGTCATCGCGAGAAGCGATTCATCTTCAACGAGGAGAATTGTCTTTTTTTTTTGATTTTCCAAAATTCTCCCTGTCCTTTTTAGTGCGGATCAAAAAAGCTTATCTTCCACGTAAATTAATTCAATCAAATGAATCAGAATTTATTTAATTCTTAAACTAGGATTTTGGTGAGTAAAGAAAAATAAATGATTTTATTGAAGATCGGTTGGACAGAAAAAGATTAAATGTCGAAGCTCTAAATTGGCATGAAATTTTTAGATTTATATCTCATATTGTTTTTTTCGCTTTTCGTCTCATGCGTTACGAAACCAGCCAATAAGAAGCGAACCGATCCAATCTACAACAAATCAGATTTTAAAATATCAGATTCGACAATTGATAGCTCCGGGAAATTAAATGAAGGCAATACGCCTCTGCTCTCCGCGTCCATATTTGGAAACGGTCCCGTAGTCCATTCCCAAATCATGGCTCGTGCAAATGTCAATGAAAGAAGTAAAGACGGTACTACGCCCTTGATCTATGCATCTATGTACGGCCACACAGCCATCGTAAAAATGTTATTAGAGGCAAAAGCTGATATCAACGCAAAAAATGAGGATCATAAAACGGCACTCATTTGGTCTTCGTTTAATGGATATACTGACATTGTACAAATTTTGATAGAACAAAAAGCAAATGTAAACTTTCAGGATAAGTTGGGTGCAACTGCTCTAATGTATGCCTCAAGCAATGGGTATCTTGATATCGTCAAAATTTTGATTCAGGCAAAAGCGAATTTAAATAGTGTCGATCATTTTGGTGGAACAGCTTTAACAGAAGCAACGAGTGAAGGACATTTTGAAATCGCGAATCTGCTTCAGGCTGCGGGCGCAAAATAAAAAAATAAAATGCATAATAAATGATAAACGAACTAGGTTCAAGAATTTGAATTCCATCTAACTATGGGAGAATGAATCATGAAACTTAAAATATTAATAGGTCTAGGAATCTTGTTATCTTTGGTATTGAATTGTGGCTCGCAACAGACTGCGAAAACTTTTAGCTTCAATGTTGCTTTTTTAAAAGGTGAAGCAGAGCGCTCTGGTGCAACGGCGAAACTAAAGACATTTGATACAATTCCTGAATCAGAAACAGTGACTACCGCCAAGGACGCGATACTCGATTTGGCATCGGATTTAGGAACCATGAGAATGTTAGGAAGTACCAATGTGAAACTTTCTCAAGTCTCTGCTGACCATCTAGAGTTCAATGTATCTGATGGAAATATTTTAGTAAAAGCGGCAAAACTAAATAAGGGTCAGACATTGAGAGTCTCAACGCCAACAGTGGTGGCTGCAGTCCGCGGCACGGAATTTTGGGGACAAGTGAATAAAGAATCAGAATTGGGAACCTTTGCCGTAAGAGATGGTGCCGTAGAAATTATGAGAAAGGCTGATGGTGTAGCGATTTTAATTGAAAAAGGTCAGGCCTTAGATATCGATCCAAAAGCAAAGGAATGGAAGGTAAGACCTGCAAAACAGGGCGAACTTGATGCGATGAGTCAAATTGATCAGATGAAATAAAAACTTTTTTCCAAATCGGTAAACCTAAGGAAACAAAATTATGAACAATATTACTTGTTTATAATTTTGTTTCTGCCAAATTTGCCTTTATGCCTGGACAATTTTCCGCACTTGAATTAGAGAAGTTGCTCGATCTACAAACGGAGTTTGCTTCAGCAAAACCTGATGTTGCCTCATTGATACAGTTAATCTCCGATCGAACGCGAGAATTGACAGGATCGGCAGGAGTGGTACTTGAATTATTAGAAGCTGATGATTTAGTTTACAGGGCAACCTCAGGATCTTCAACATCTCAACTTGGCTTAAGAATTCCCAGAAAGGGAAGTTTTTCGGGATTAAGCATAGAAACCAAGGAAACACTCATTTGTTCCGATTCCGAAACAGATCCTCGGGTAAACCTAATGGCATGTAGGCGAGTTGGTTTGAGATCAATGATCGTACAACCTTTATTTTTTGATGGTGAAGTCATAGGGGTATTGAAAATTCTCTCTCCAAATATTGATGCCTTCGATGCACATATTGCCTCCTATTTGAAACTCTTTTCTGGAACGATGGCCGCAACTCTATATAATGCCTTCCGATGGGCGGAGAAGGAGATGCAAATTGATTCCCTTTCTTATCATGCTAGCCATGACTCGATGACTGGATTGTTCAATCGATCTGCCTTCTTTGATAATCTTAGGATCTGCATTGCAAAAGCAGAACGCTCACAATTAAAAATCGCAGTCGGTATGTCGGATCTTGATGGTTTAAAGTATGTCAATGATACATACGGGCATGCCGCGGGTGATTATTTCATAACCAAATTTGCGGAACGACTTAACAACGAAGCAGGAAATGATTGCATAGTAGCTAGATTAGGCGGAGATGAATTTGCTATTCTATTAAAAACTCAGACACATGACAATTCTCTAAACGAAAAGATATTCGAGATAGTCAACCGAGTAGAAGGGGATATACCTTTTGAGAAAACAAAGTTGAGCCTGAGAGCCAGTGCGGGAGTTGCCATCTACCCGGATGACGCTGTGGAGGCGGAAAATCTGATGGAAATTGCGGACACTCGATTGTATAAAAATAAACGGGAAAGAAAAGCGAGGACTAAATGAAGATTTTTGATATTACAGGTGCCTCCCTATGGACCGAACTGAAAGACGCGCTTTCCGGATCGGAGGCTGATTATACGGAAGTGAGTATGCGCAAAGCGATCTTCTTACTCTCTGTGCCAATGGTTTTAGAATTAGTCCTTGAGTCCGTATTTGCAGTTGTAGATATATTTTTCGTGGGCAAATTAGGCCCCTCTGCTGTTGCGACTGTCGGTCTGACAGAAACGTATCTCTTTTTGCTGTACTCGATCGCCATGGGGTTAACTTTTTCAATCACGGCGATTGTCGCGCGGCGGATTGGTGAAAAGGAAAAAGAAAAGGCAGCCACAACGGCTGTTCAGGCGATCATCATTGGAATTATTGCCTCCATTCCGTTTTCGATTGCCGGGATTTTTTTCGCCCAGGACTTACTAGCCTTAATGGGTGCGGATCAATGGATAATGGAAAATGGTTTCCATTATATGAAATGGATGTTAGGTGGAAACCTGGTAATCGTACTTTTGTTTATGTTAAATGCAGTCTTTAGGGGAGCAGGAGACGCAGCCATCGCTATGAAAGTACTTTGGATTTCAAATGGGTTGAATATTATTTTGGATCCCATCTTAATCTTTGGATGGGGTCCTATCCCTGCATTTGGCATTGAAGGAGCTGCGATCGCTACAAATATGGGAAGAGGTGTAGGAGTTTGTTTTCAGCTCTGGCTATTGTTTAATGGTGGAAAACACATTCAAATTCTCGCAACTCACTTGAAAGTAGATTGGAAAACGATTGGTGGGATTTTAAAGACTTCTATCGGTGGGATTGGACAAATGATCGTAGCGATGACATCATGGATTTTTATCACGCGTATCCTTGCTGAATTTGGTAGCCAAACAGTAGCAGGTGCAACAATAGCTCTTCGCGTAATGATGTTTACGATGATGCCTTCATGGGGAATGTCCAATGCCGTCGCGACATTAGTAGGACAAAATTTAGGAGCTGGAAAACCTGATCGGGCCGAACAATCTGTATGGTTTACAGGTACCTGCAATATGGTCTATTTAATATGTGTTTCGTTTGTATATTTTTTTATGGCAGAGCGACTCATTTCCCTTTTCACTGATGATCCAATCGTCATTCAGATCGGTGGCAAATGGCTTACAATCGTGTCCTATTCTTATTTTGTTTATGCCTGGTGGATGGCCGCATCACAAGCATTTAATGGATCTGGAGATACCATGACTCCAACCAAAATAAATATCGTATTCTTTTGGCTCATTCAGTTACCTCTTGCGTTTACAATGGGTAAGATTCTAAATTTTGGATATGAAGGGGTTTTTTGGTCCATGATGGTTACCGAAACATCAGTCGGCATTTTTACACTTTGGCTTTTTAAAAAGGGAAAATGGAAAGAAACTAAGGTTTAGTTTCGCATACTTTTATCGCAGAATGATTAAAAGTAAGTGAATTATTTAAAATGAAATATTTTGAAGTCTTTTTTACCGCGTTACGACTTGGTTTAACATCTTTCGGAGGACCTATTGCTCATTTAGGATATTTTAGAGATGAGTATGTAATAAAAAAGAAATGGATTAGCGATCACGGTTATGCAGATTTAGTTGCTCTGTGCCAATTTCTTCCAGGCCCTGCGAGTAGCCAGGTTGGTATGGCAATAGGCTTATCTCGAGCAGGATTATTGGGTGCAATCCTTTCCTGGGCCGGATTTACATTCCCCTCCGCATTGATCCTAATCATTTTTGGACTTGGTATGTCAAATTTGGATGTATCCTTGCACCAACACTGGTTACATGGGCTCAAAGTGGTAGCGGTATCAGTCGTGGCACAGGCTGTTTTAGGTATGGGGAAAAATCTCTGTCCTGATAAAGAGCGCATCACGTTGGCGATTGTTTCAATGGTGGTCGTTCTTCTTGCTAACTCAGCATTCATTCAAATCCTCGTTTTACTCGGTGCTGGTATCTTCGGCGTCTTTTTTTTCAAGTCTAGTTCTGATCTACCGCACGAGCCTCTTCATACTGGTGGTCGAATCAGAGGTGCCGTTTTCGTGTTTTTATTCTTTGCCTTGCTCATCGTTCTTCCCCTCGCGCGAAATTTGTATCCGGATCGGAGTATTAAACTTTTTGATAGCTTTTACCGAGCCGGTGCGCTTGTGTTCGGTGGCGGTCATGTAGTATTGCCTTTATTACAAGCGGAAGTTGTGCCAACCGGATGGGTCACGAATGACATATTCATGGCAGGATACGGTGTGGCAAATGCTATACCGGGACCTCTTTTTGCCTTTAGTTCTTATCTTGGTGCCGCCTCTGTTTTGCCACCTAATGGATGGTTAGGAGGTATTATTTGTTTGTGTGCTGCCTTTTTACCGTCTTTTCTTTTAATCGTAGGATCTTTGCCTTTTTGGGAATCCTTACGTCGTTTACCAAACATACGTCATGCGATGTTAGGACTGAATGCGTCGGTTGTAGGAATTTTACTGGCGGCTCTCTACCGTCCTGTTTGGACCAGTGCGATTTTTACTCCGAAAGATTTTGCGGTAGCGGCCATTGGTTTTATCCTTTTGCAATTTTGGAATTTACCTTCTTGGGCGGTGGTGTTACTAAGTGTCTTGGTTAGTTTTTTTATCTACGGATAAATATTCAGCCTTCTAAATAGGAATGATTTCGAAAACTGTTACTGCTTTTTGTTTTCCATGTACTCGTACTCTGTCAATTTCTCGGATTAAAAATCCATATTGTTTTGTATCTTTAGGTAACTCGAAAATTGTAGACTCGGAAGCAAGAATTCCGCATTGATAAACCTTTGTTAAGCTTTCAATTCGTGAGGCTAGATTAACTGCATCACCAATGACCGTGAAATCGAATCGGTTTATAGATCCAATATTTCCGACTGTAACATTTCCTGTATGGATTCCGATTCCGATTTTTAGCAAAGGATCGATTTTTGAAATTGATTGGATCATTTTGATGGCTGAGAGTACTGCATGAAGTGATTTATTTTCTGTTTTTGTCAATCCGTAAGTTGCTAGGATGGCATCACCTATAAATTTATCTATCATGCCATCCTCGGATAATATTTGTTCTGTCATCAGAGTTAAATATTCATTTAGGAAACGAACGACTTCGTCTGGTTTTAGTTTCTCTGAGAAACTCGTAAAGGAACGAATATCAGAGAATAGGATGGCTAGATTTTTACTCATGCCCGTGCTCAATTGACTTTTATCGCCTTTGTCTAGATGGTCAACGAGCTCGGGAGCTAAGTACCTTTCCATTAACTTTTTAGTACCCACTTCCTTCATCATCTTATCTTGAGAATGGATGATAGCATAACCGATGAAAAGAATGATAAGTAAAGCCATGCGCATGGGTAAAAGTTCTTCGACATCCACAGGAAGCAATGAGTAGCGATTCCATTCAAAGAAACTGATCGCGATGAACATGGCAAATATGGTACCTGACTTTGAGTATCGTAAAAGGTTCAAAAAATAAAAATAGAAGGTAGCTAGGAAAATTGTAAACAGTAGTGTGTCGCCTTTCGTTGCGACGGTGAGATCGAATTTGAAGATCAGGATAATGGTAAAATAATCAAAAAGGATAACAAAGTATTTTAACTTTGATAAAAACGTGTACTGATAGACGATTTTTAAGACAATTGCTCCGTATAAGATTAAGAAAAAATCTATGAGGAGAGTGGTTCGAGTAGGTGTGACATTCGTAAATTCAAGAAAACCAAGGTAGGCGAGCAAATCAAAAAAAGAAAAGACGAATGATGTGGAGAATCGAAACCAAGATAAGATCCTCTCATTTTTCCACTCACGGTCACTGCGAATTTGTTCGACAATAGCTAACATGTAAGCTAGCTTTTGTTTGCCTGATTTCAATTAAAAGAAAATTTCCTAGCATTGTATTGGATTTGAAGTTTTTAAACTTAAAAAGGGAAAAATCCGTTTACGGTCTAAGTTTGATAAAGAAGCCTTGCGGAACTGTATAGGTAAAACTTTTAGATATCAATTTACCACCTGTGGAATATCGAAAATCTGCAGCGCCGCCAAAGCTGCCACTTAGATATAGATTCTCTTCCGAATCAAATTCCATATGATTGATCACAAGGAATACTGAGGAAGAGGAAATGGGAATGTGTCTGACAAAGCTACCATCTTTGGTGATTTCCATGATAAAGGAATTTGATTGCCCTGATATGGTTGAATGTACATCCGCGATTCCAAAATCACCATAAAGTGGTTGGTTGGCACCGGAGAAAGTTCCTGTGATAAAAATATGTCCATCACTCGGTCTAATTTTCATGGCGTACAATTGATCTGAGGTTAGACCTCCAATGCGTCTTCCCCATACGTAATTTCCTGCCGGCGATATCTTTACGATATAAAAATCAATACCTCCATTTACAGTTTTGATATCTGAAATTCCATCGATGTTGATTCGGATGTCAATGGATGTTGCATTGGATTGGAATCCAATATAGGAATTTCCATCCGCGTCGGTAGCCATCACCCTGGGTGTAACATTGTTTCCAGGATTAAAAATGGTTTTTGTAAATTGGTAGCTATTACCCGAGTTAACTCTCGTTACCGCTGTGCCGTTCGTCGCATTTTTGATGTCGGCGATTCCATCAAAGGGAGTCCGATAGTCTAGGGAAGTCGAAACTTGGTTTATGGCCAAGACGATAGCTCCGTCGTTGAGGCAATTGATATCTGTAATCACATGTGTACTTCCCAAAAATTTTCGATTAGTTACATAATTCCCGCCTTTTGTCAATTCTAACAAAAAACCGGCTGGAGTATTTCCTGTATCGGTAACGCTAAAATCAAAACCATAATCGATCAAGGTTCCATTTGCGCGTCCTCCTATATAGATATTCTGATTTTGAGAATTATAACAAAAGGAATTTGCCTCTGTTAAAGTGTTCGCACTTACCGTTTTCGCATAACTAAATGTTCCATCATAGTTGATACGACTTAGTAAAAATGTACTATTTACATTTGAAACCGTTTGATTTACGGCTGTTCCGCCAAATTCAGAGTCAATATTGATCTGAAGATTGTTTTTAATCATGCTTAACAGATATTGGTTTCCTTGGTCATCCAATCCAATGCGAGCCGAAGATAGAGTATCAGCTCCAGCGATATAACGATTGTAAAGCAATTCTCCTTTGGCATTCAGTTTGAAAATAATGGGTGAAACAGAAGTTCCTGGAGTGGGATAACTAGATTTCGTAATGTTTTGAGAAAAATCCTGTGCCCAATTCGTACCGTTATTGGAAATGGTTCCAACAAAAAAAATCTCATTCGCATTGAATGCCTTTGCTTCGTATATGGCAGAAGAAAAACCTGTTGAGGTTAAGTTTTTAACCCAGCTGATACCCTTCACTTCGGTAGAAATTTTGGCTTGGTAATTGATGCCCGTTGAATTTTTACATGAGATTGTTTTTTCAAGCTTTGCGCTGGTTTCCTGCGGTTGCGTTCCATCGGAAGCTATGATGCCGTTTTCATTTAAGGTAAGTCCTTGGGGTAGGGCTGTATCGATTTGACAGTTGTTTAGGCCGCTAGTGTTAGGTGTGGCAGTCTCTGAAAATGTCTTTCCCGTTTCGCCAACGAGAAGTGTCTTATCATATTGAAAGGTAATAATGCTATCGTCAGCCGTGGCAGCCTGAGTACTAACTGGACGTGTTAAAGATTGCAGAGATAATGTTTCAAGATAGCGAGAAGACCAGGTATCGCCTGGATTGTTCAAACGCAACGGTTTACAGGAAGTTACAAAATTAAAAGCAAATGCAATGCAAATACAAAATAATCTTTCTCTGAGGCGCATAACTTCAATCTCGTCTTTAGGGAGGGTTACTGCAAGTATAATATTATATACCTGGCATATCATTTTTTCAGCAGCTATGCCAAGCAAGACTCATTTACGATTGGATCGGATGTTGTAAAAATCTATCTCAATGCATTGCGATTCCTTTCAGTTCATTCTCAAGATTGTCAAGCATGGAGAGCCAACTTTGATAGGCGCCTGTTTTTCGAGCAAGCTTCTCAGAAACATCTTGTTCGAGGATAAGTCTTGTCTGGTTTCCTTCCATCTTTTCAAGCGTGATACTTAGAGTCGTTTTAGGAACCCAATCAGGATCATGACCAGCGTCTATCGGCGCGACGGCCTTACCGTTCTCATCTGCGATGACGAGAGTTTGAACTATTTTTTTCGGTCGATCTAATTGCAGATATTCGCCGATAACCCAACAATCACCAAACTCAGGATTGCTGATACAGGAATGAAAAGTCCCACCTTGCTTTACATCAATTGTTTTAAAACGAATCGTACATCCTTCCGGCGCGTACCATTTCATGAGTAAGTTCGGATTGGTCCAACCTTCATAGACCTTTTCGATGGAATGTTTTAGAATCCTTTCGATTCGAATTCTTGGTTCATTTAGATCTTCCATTGTTTCTCACCTCTTTATTTTCTTTCAGGAATTCATCCAACCGATTGATCGCACCTTCCCAAAATTCACGGTACTCCATCACCCAGCCTTCTAGCTCTCTTAATGGCAGGGGATTCAGTTCACAAATGCTTTGCCGACCTTCTTTAGTTTTTCGAATCAGCTTTGCCTTCGCTAAATACCCGAGGTGTTTGGAGATAGCCTGCTGCGAGACAGAAAAAGGTTGAACCAGATCATTCACGGTTGCAGGTCCGTTCTTAAGCTGAGCAAGGATCGCCCGTCTTGTCGGATCGGAAAGTGCCGCAAGTGTCCTGGTCAAAGTATCCACAACCATATGGTTGTGGATTTTGAAAACATGTCAATGTTTTATTCGAATTTCAAAAGGACTTCGTGAGCATTCTGGTTTTTAAAAACAATCGGCCACTTTCCGCTTCCGAGACAAGTCCAATCAAAGAGGAAATCAGATTGATCACAACGCTCGGCAAACTACCTTATGGAGACATTTTGAAACGTGTCTCCGAGTCAGAACATTTCCAATCTGGGAGTTTTCAAAATTTAGAACGGACGGAGATGTTGGCACCTGACAGTTCTTATTGGAAGATGGCAATCAAATACTGGCAAAAGCCAAATTCCATCAGACCTTCCTCGCCTGTCCCTTCTGTTAAAATCAATCTAAAGGAATTGGATGCCAACAAAGCGCAATACGTATGGTTTGGGCACTCTTCTTATTTATTTCTGGCTGGTGGTAAAAAAATTTTGGTGGACCCAGTTTTTTCGGGCTATGCTTCGCCAGTTTCATTTGCTGTCCAAGCCTTCGAAGGAACGGATGTTTATTTGCCAGAAGATATGCCGGAATTAGATATCTTACTTATCACCCACGATCATTATGATCATCTCGATTATGAAACCGTGATCAAGTTATTTCCAAAGACCAAAACCATCATCGTTCCGTTAGGTGTGTCCGCACATTTACTCTCTTGGGGTGTGCCAATTGAAAAAATTATTGAGTTAGATTGGTATGAAACAAAGAATATTACAACTGGCCTTAGACTAACCGCTACACCGACCCGACATTTTTCCGGAAGAAGTATCCTTCGCAATCAAAGCTTATGGTGTTCGTATGTGGTTGAGATAGGCGAATATAAAGTATTCGTCGGTGGCGATTCAGGCTTTGGTTCTGTCTTTGAATCGATTGGAAAAAAATATGGACCGTTCGATCTTGCTTTCCTAGAATGCGGTCAGTATGGTGAGGATTGGCCTTCTATTCACATGAGACCTGAAGAAACAGCTCTTGCTGCGGTCGCTATAGGTGCAAAATCATTTGTCCCAGTTCACTGGGGTAAGTTTATTTTATCTTTGCATCCTTGGAATGATCCCATCATACGTGTGTTAGCTGCATCCAAATCACTAAAACTGAATTTACAGGTTCCCAAAATTGGAGAAAGTTTTGCCTTTAATGGATCGGGCAGTGTCGATGGATGGTGGAACTTTCAATAATCGGAGATTCTTCTATGTTCCGCAAAATGTTTGGTAAATAGAATCCGATTCTGGAGTTTCTTCTTCAGGAAAAGGAATTTTGTCTAAGCGAGCATAGGGAGAGGCGAGAATTTTTACTAATTCTTTAAAAGGTTCCATCTCGCCTAATCTAGCCGATTGTAAAACGGACTCGACTCTAGCATTGCGCGGAATGACAAAGGGATTCGTTTTTTGCATCAGACTGAGAACACTTTCTCTATCGAGATTTTTTGCCACAATTCTATCAGACCATCTCTGTTTCCATTCTACGAATTCAACTTCTTGATAGATAGCAGGCGATTCCTCGGATGCATACTCGATTTGTAAAAATGTATTCGTATAATCGGCTTTAGCTTTTTTCATCCAATTCAATAAAGATGAAATCAGTGTTTTATCATTCTCATCGACTTCACTGAATCCGATTTTATTTCCCAGCATCTTCCAATACCTACTTTCAAAGCGATCTGGAAATATATCCAATTTAGTCTTTGCTTTTTCAATACTAACTGACTCATCTGAATCAATTAACGGAAGCAAAGTGTTGGCAAAACAAGCTAGATTCCAGTGAATGATACCTGGTTGGTTCCCAAACGAGTACCTTCCGTTCGCATCAATGGAGCTAAAGACTGTCGATGGATCATAAGAATTCATAAACGCACATGGACCGTAGTCGATCGTTTCACATGCGACGCTGCTATTATCGGTATTCATAACGCCATGTATGAAGCCAACTCTCATCCAATCTACGATGAGATCAATCTGTCGATTCATCACAGATTCAAATAAAGATAGATAAGGATTTTCGGAATCTGCTATTTCGGGAAAGTGTCTATCTATTGTATATTGCGCAAGCTTCTGTAACTCCTCAGTATCTAAAAAATGGTAAGTGTATTCAAATGTGCCAAAACGAATATGACTTTTCGCGATTCTTGTGAGTATGGCGCCTTCATGGACGAGTTCTCGTCTAACAGCTTCTCCTGTTTTTGTTACAGCCAAACTCCGTGTCGAAGGAATCCCAAGGTTGAACATCGCTTCACTGATAAGGTATTCTCTAAGCATTGAGGAGAGAGTCGCCCGTCCATCTCCGTTACGAGAATAAGGTGTCCTCCCAGAACCTTTCAATTGGATATCAACTTTTCCTCCTTCTGGAACTGCAAGTTCACCCAATAGAATTGCTCTACCATCTCCGAGCATTGTAAAGTTACCAAACTGATGCCCTGCATAGGCTTGTGCAATCGGTATCATCCCTTGTGGAATGATATTTCCTGAAAGCAAATTCGTTATCGATTGTAAGTCCGGTATACTGTAGGATATCCCCAACTCGTTCGCTAGATTCTCATTCCATAGAATTAGATCTGGAGATGCCACAGGTGTCGGTAAACAAGGTTTATAGAATGACTCTGGAAGATTCGTGTAGCTTGTCTCTAAATTCAATGAGAAGGTAGTCTCTTTCATGCTGGTCTCTAATACTTAGACAAAATTCTTTCTTCTCTATTCCTCTTTCCCCATGAAAATTTTAGCAATATTGCCTTTTGAAATGTTAACGATGAACGTCGGAAAGGAACATCGATAGGTAGCATACAATAGATAAATGAGAACAAAAAGATTGACATTGTTTTTTTTAAGTAATGAATGAGGTGGAAATTTTTTACAAGGAAGGGATTTGGTTATGGAGAAAAATTCCGAAAGGATCGCCATTGTTTTAGATTTTTTAATTTTCGGTGGTTCCGTTTTATGTATCCTGATGTGGTTTCTCGGAAATCCTTTGTTTTACCGTGCAGATGGTCCAGTAATGTCGATTTTCGCGGCTATCTCGCTTTTCATTCTCACTGGGAATCGACTGGCTCGAAGGTATTTTTACCTTTGGCCCTTCACGCAAAGCATAGCATTTCTTTTGATCGTTGGCGGAGGAAATTTATCATCTATTTTGATGTTAGTTTCGGTTCCCGCTGTCCACGTTAATGCAAATTCTTCTTTTGTAATGACATCGATTTTTACCTCTATGGGTTTTATTTTATTTAGTATTTACGAGATTCTATTATCTTTACGAAGGACTCCTAAAAATGTTTTTATTTTAGATGATATTTTGATTCATCTAGCACTTGTTCCGGGAGCGCTAAGTTTGATTGGACATTTGTTTCATAATCCAACATACCTAAGCATGGGTTTAGATTCCAGAGTTGGTATTTCCATCCTGGAAATGTGTTTTATGGCTGCTCTAGCAGCTTCGACAATTCTCAGTAATAAGAATCTCTTTTTATGGCAATTTTTAAAAGGTGGAGTGGGCAATCAGATTCTTTTTATCGTCTTATTTGCAAATCAATACATTGCGCCACTTTTATATCTTTTTTTCACAAAGGATGCCTTTGAACAGCAGGCTTTTGGGGCTGAGTTATTTATTATGATAGGTGGGGTGGTTGCTACACTTGGATTTTTACTTAGCCAAGCCTATGCACAAAACAAAAATGTAGTAGAGCATCAAGTATGACAGAAATTGTACATTCAACATTCCAAGTTCATAAAAGAAACTTTCAAGATACGAAATGGGTTGAAAACAGAATCGAGTTAAAAGAAGGGCAAATCCTATTACGAATCGATAGATTTTCTTTCACTGCCAATAATATCACCTATGCACTGCTCGGTGAAAGTTTTCGTTATTGGAATTTTTTTCCAGGTGAGGTTGATTTTGGCATCATCCCTGTTTGGGGATTTGCGACAATACTTGAATCGAATCATGAAGCCTTGAAAGTAGGCGAAAGATTTTATGGCTATTATCCGACTGCGACACATGCGATACTGGCGCCTGGAAAAGTAAGGACATCAGGCTTTTCCGATATCTCACCGCATAGAAAGGACCTCTCTGCTGTTTATAATTTTTATTCCAACGTAAATTTTGATTCAATTTATTCTCCAGATACCGAAAATTTTCAGGCGGTCTTTAGACCTCTGTTTTCTACCTCCTTCTTACTTGAAGATTTTCTCTTTGACCATCAAAATTTTGGAACAAAACAAATAGTGATTACAAGTGCATCAAGTAAGACAGCACTTGCTCTTGCTTTCTTATTAAAAGAGAGGAAAAAAGAAGCTATGTTTAACATAGAGGTCATTGGTATCACCTCTTCAAAAAATATTGATTTTGTAAAAGGATCCCAATATTTCGATGATGTTAAAGATTATGATTCGGCTGCCAGTCTGTCATCGATCGATACCGTGATCATAGATTTTGCAGGAAATAAGGAACTCCTTTCAAAGCTAAAACAGTCATTAAATGACAAAATTAAATACATTTGTTTGGTGGGACTCTCTCAATGGGATCAGGTGACCAAGGAAGAAGAGGATTCAGGTGGCAAGACGTTCTTTGCACCGGCTCAAATGAAAAAACGTAGCCGAGAGTGGGGAATCGAAAAATTACAGGCAGAGCTCAATCGAAAGTTTCATTTATTTTTACCAGATGCAAACAAATGGATTCATTTCAACCAGTTTGATTTTCTAAAGCAATTTCAGTCTTGTTACATAGATACTCTCAAAGGAAACACAGAACCTGAGAATGGAAACATAATTACCAACATAAAAAAATAACTTTTATGAGCCATTTGGTAATATAACATACTTCTTGTTATCTCAAGATTTTTGAGGCGCAGAACCAATCTATTTAACACTCGTTCCTGTTTGGACTGCGAATCCGCAACGATACGAGCGTTAACCTTAATAAGTCTAAACGAAACCTTGGTCGATCATGGAATCTGCCACCTTAACAAAACCTGCAATATTTGCACCCATTACGTAATTTACATGATTGTCAACTTTCCCGTATCTAACACAAGTTTCATGAATGTTCACCATGATTTCATGCAATCGTTTGTCTACTTCCTCGGCAGTCCACGACAAGCGTAAAGAATTTTGAGACATTTCTAAACCAGAAGTGGCGACACCTCCCGCATTGGATGCTTTACCGGGAGAGAATAATATCTGTGCTTTATGGAATTCTGCAATTGCTTCAGGTGTAGAAGGCATATTGGCACCTTCGGCAACACAGATACAACCATTCGCTAATAACGTTCTCGCTTCCTCTCCATTCAATTCATTTTGTGTGGCACAAGGAAGGGCAATGTCTATTTTTTCTTTCCAAGGATGTTCTTTCTCATGGTACTTAGCCGATTTGAATTTTTGAATGTATTCTTGTACGCGACCTCTTTTTACATTCTTCAAATCCATAACAAATGCTAACTTTTCAGAATTGATTCCCTCTGGATCATAAATGTAACCAGAAGAGTCCGACATGGTTACAACGATTGCACCTAATTCTATTAGTTTTTGGCAGGCATATTGAGCAACATTTCCAGAACCAGAAATAGCCACTTGCTTTCCTACTAACGATTCGCCCTTTGTTTTTAACATTTCCTGTGTAAAATAAACAGTACCATATCCGGTTGCTTCAGGACGAATGAGAGACCCACCCCAATTTTTGCCTTTACCTGTCAGAACTCCAACGAACTCGTTCGCGAGTCTTTTATATTGACCAAATAGATAGCCAATTTCCCGACCTCCAACACCAATATCACCTGCAGGCACATCTGTGTTCGCGCCGATATGACGGAACATTTCTGTCATAAAAGACTGACAAAAACGCATAACCTCATTGTCAGTTTTACCTTTGGGATCAAAATCGGACCCACCTTTTCCACCACCCATCGGTAAGGTGGTTAAGGCATTCTTCAACGTTTGTTCAAAACCCAAAAATTTTAAGACAGATAAATTTACGGTTGGATGAAAGCGAAATCCACCCTTAAACGGACCGATGGCGGAATTAAATTGAATACGAAAGCCACGATTTACGCGTACCTTGCCTTGATCGTCTAACCAAGGAACACGAAAGATGATTGTCCTTTCTGGTTCTATCAGCCGCTCCAAAATGTTTGCTTCTTTGTATTTTGGTTTGTCAGAAATATAGGGAATCACTGTCTCCGCGACTTCTTGAACGGCTTGTAAAAACTCTGTTTCATGACTGTTTTTAGCTTTTACTATATTCATAAAAGCCTGGATTTCTTTCTGATGTTCGGACATAGATGTAAGATTTTTCGGACACCTCTAAAAATCAAACTTCAAAAGTAAAGAATTTTTGATGTAGGTAAAACGAGATCAGTCCTCTGATTTGGATTTACATCTTCGTAGAGCAATATAATCAACTTCCTCCATCAATTCACATTGGAAGTTCTCTTTTTTCCAAAGGGAGTTAAATTCCTCTGAATCTAATTGTAAGGTCCTAGGAAATTTGACAGGACTAGATTTAGCAAAATCAAAGACAATGACGGATTTAAGTTTCTCTTCTCTAATTTTTGAAACAAGAGAATGCAAATCATTTTTCCAATCTAATTGCTCGACAGCAATGCTCTTTTGTTCTAACAAACGTAAGCCCGCAATCCCACTTATATTTTGATCAAAGAAGATCCATACGTCAGCCTTTAACGGCTCCAAGATTTGATTTGTTTTACGAATCATTTTGTTACTATTTTTGGAAATCTTAATCATAATAAAACTTATGATTAAAGATACTACGACTAGAATCCAAAAAAGTTTTTTTAGCTTCAATTCATTCCAATGTAGGGAAATTAGAAACATCCCAGGAAATACAGTCGCCATAGCATATCTTCCTGTTACTGTAATTCCATCATTTGGTGCCGTAAATCCAACGATCAGAGGATAAGAAATCATAATGATAAAATGTGCCATCGTTACATTTAATTTTTTAAATTCTCTATTTGAACGTAGAAAATAGAAAATTAGGTAAAGGAAAAACGGTGAGTAGAAGAAAAAACCAATTTTTAAAGAAGTACTTTGAAATGAAGTGAAAACGATATTCAACATATTTTGAAATCTAGTTATATAAGTTAGGTGGGCATTCGATTCAAAATTGTACAAATACCGAATTCCAAATATGTGTCCGTCTCGGGAATAATTGATTAGGAAAAAAAGTGCAATAGGTAGCGCGAAGGAAAAAATCAAAAGGAGGAAATCATTGATTCTTTTATCTCTCCAGAGCAGAATCAGAGATATGCCAAAAGTAATACTTCCAAGTATCAAAATTTCGAGTCTTAAAAAACATCCCAGCAATAATAGAAATATGCCTAAGCTTATTTTTTTAGAATTGAATTCTTCGAACCCTCGTGACCAAATCGAATAGCTGAGAGAGATCCAGAAAAACAGTAATGGAACTTCTGATAGGTCAAGCGACTGAGAGAAAAAGACAGTGGCAAACACTCCGATACAACAGGCGGAGATGGAAATGCCTGCAATGAAATGCATGGATAGGATGCCTAAAACGATAAAAACGATGTTAACGTAAGGAAGATATTGGACGGGAATCAAGGGAAAGAGACTAGAGTAGATATCTGCAAACGTTTGGGAAAAAACTGATTTGAAGGCTCCTGTTTTATCTTTTATGACAAATAGGGTTGGACCAAATTTTTTTTCTGGATCGATGCGTTCCGCTGGATAGATCCATTTGCCACGATTTGTTTTTGCCGATTCGATCTGGATCGCTTTTGCCAGAGGATCAGAGACAAAACTTGTGGATGCTGATGTATAGGATTGAATTCCAATGAATAAAAGGGAGAGGGCAGCCAGTATGATTAAATTCTTTCTGTGGGAGAGTATTGTTCGCATTTTTAATTTTGCAGCCGTTTTGCCGTAAGATGGGTGAAAAGATTCTTTCGGTATCTAAAAGAAAATTAGGACGGAAGGCAAGGAATTATACTTCTGGAAAATAAGTAATTTTTTAACACTGAGTTTGCGAATGCTCATGGGAAAAATTGCAATAGCCTAGAAAATTATGTCGCATTTTTCATTTGAAGCATTATTTGCTTTGGTCCTGCTTCTAACTCCTGCAGTGAAAACTAACGAATGTTATCAAAAAAACTTGCCAGAATCGTTAAATTCAAAGGCGATAGCGAATGATGAAAAAAAATAGCAAGTTTACGAGTGGATGGGCTTGGGGCGAGTATACTTCCTCTGGAGCCGTCCAAGCATCTGTGAATACAAATGGAACTAGCTGTATTTCTTGTCATGCGAGAGGGAAGGATTATGTGAGGATTTTTGAATATTGAGTTTATCTCTTTATTTTACGAATCCACCAGAAAAAAGGATGTAAACACCGCCTATTAACTGGATAGGCGAAGTTAAAACATCGAGCGGCATTGTTATGAGTAAGCCACTATAATAAAATATATTATTGCCTATATATTTTAACTTATCTCTTTGTTTCCATTCAATTTGATTGACATAAATATAAGCCTCACGGGGAGGAAACTCTTTTGTAAACATTTTCTTATTTTCATCGTTCCGTTGGATGCTTACATACTGCGCAGACTGAAAGGAACCTAGTTTTTCGAGAACACGAATTAAAATATAATGATCCTGTATTTCTTCCGGTTTGATACCAGTTCTTATTAATTCAGCCTCACTAACCATTTTCTTATCGTTAAATAATTCTCCTCCTATTGATTTATAAAGAACTACCTGCTTTAAACGATTAGGTAAAACTTTAGATTCTGATAGAAGTATGACATCTTCATTCACATTAAAAATCAGTCGGCGCTCATTTCCGATGAGCAGATTTTCAAAAAGATAAGATCGTGAGTCTCCCTCTACTCTGTAACCCAAAGCTATGTCTGGTTGCGAATTGAATTCTTTTCTCGGCGAGGCATCTGCATCAAAGTTAAATTTTTTAGAGTATGCCATCGTGATGCAATTGAGTAAAGGAAAAAGGATGAGCAAGAAGGTGTATTTTCTCATGAAAGAAAGTTTATAAGATCGATGGAAACGCCGGCAAGACAGAAACAATTCTGAAGATAAAAGAAAATGGATGATTGCCTATAGGTCCATCTAAATTACTTTTTTAAAGATAGCCAGTCGACTATCCTGCGTAAGAGCATAGGATATAACGTCCACAGTTACTGGATTTCCGTTTTTCGCTCTGAAATTCCACCTTGATTCCACTCTTCCCAATTCTTGCGCTTCTTGAAATCTAGCTTGGTTCACTTTGTGTGCATCTTCATCAAAAATGAGAAGCATTAAGGACTTACCGATGATCTCTTCTCTTGGATATCCCATAAGTTGGGTGAAACTAGGATTCACATCCACGACCTTAAAATTAGAATCTGAGACAAAGACGGCATCCGAAGTGATTTCGAAAAGAAATCTATATCTTTCTGTTTCCAATTTTTGACTCGTTACATCCTGAACGGTTCCAATCATCATCTCGGGACTATAAACTGTAGCCAGAAGCTTTTCCGCATGCCCACGAAGGTACCGAATTTCCCCAGTTTTTAAAACAATTCTAAAGTCGGTAAACCCTCCGTCAGTATACCCTTCTTCGATTCTTTTTCCTCTTTCGATGACATAAGGAAGGTCTTCCGGATGTATCAAGGCAAGATAATTTTCGATCGTAACTTGAAACTCGGATGCTTCAACGCCATAAATATTATATGTTTCCGCAGACCACTTCAGCTCTTTTGTTTTAGCCACATAACACCAACTTCCAATTTTGGCTATCCTTTGCGATTCAGATAATAAGTTTTCACTCAGTCGAATGGCTTCCGCTTGTTGGTATTTTTCAGTTATATCACTAAATACTAATACAGCTCCTCGTATCTTTCCATTTGTTTCCCGAATCGGTGAAGCACTGTCAGAGATTTGGTATTCTTTACCGTCTCGAGAACGAAGTGTTGTATGATTGGCCAAACCAACAATTTCCCCTTTCTCTAAAACAGTTTGAACAGGGTTGGTCACGACTTTTTTAGTATAGACATTGAAAATGACAAACACTTCATCAATGTGTTTTCCGACGGCTTCAGATACATTCCATCCGGTCAGGCGTGTTGCTGCTGGATTCATTCTTGTTATGTTTCCGGAAAGATCTGTTACCATGACGGCATCACCTATAGAATTTAGCGTGGTAGCTAACTTATCTTCTTTCTCTAGCAATGCTTTGGTGGTTCGTTTATGACTTTCTAGTTCGCTCGCTATGATTTTTTTTGCCTCAAATAGTCTAAGTGCCATTTTGATGGACGTATCGATCACAGTTAAGCTGGATGATTTTACTATAAACCCATAAGAGGTAACGCGTTCTGTTTTTTCAATAAAATGGAGGGAGCTATGGCTGGATAAAAATACGATGGGAATTTCTAAAATTTTGAGTATATCTTGAGCAACTTGGATTCCATCAATTTCGTGATTTAAATCCAAATCCATCAAAACCAAATCAAAATATAGATTTTCTTTGATGCTTTTGATTGCCGCTTCAGGTGAAGATGCCGTTTTGACTTCATAACGGTACTGCTCCAAGGATTTTTTTGTCGCGAGCGAAATTAATACTTCGTCTTCGACTAATAAAATTTTTCTTTTTTCTGCTGTTGTCGTCATGGATTAAGAGACCCAAAATAAAGTTGTTATATATTTCATTTATATGTAATTCTCTCATATACTAAATCATGAAATAAATTCATACAAGCCATTTTTCTCTTTTGAGGGGTTAACGTCTCATATCAGTTCAATGCTATTTGCTGGAAAGATTCGATGACGGCAATTAGCGAGCATTCGAAGCCTTGTGGCATTTATTGCTATTCTGTGACTTGTGTAACGTATGTTAAAATTTAGAGTAAATGTTTGAAAGAAGGTAAAAAAAATGATAGATTCAGGGAATGTCTTTTTGTTTAGGGAAGCCTGAACAAAGAGGAAATTAAATAAGCATTTGATCCGATGAATCTTTTTTTGAGAAACCGAAATTAAAAAAAATTGAAATGATTGGGCATATGTGTGTTAAATGTCAAAGTAAGTGAAAAAATATTAAGCGTGAGTGGAAAAAATGAAAAGATTAATTTACCTAGTTGTTATACTATTACTGAGTTCGAATTGTATTCTTTCTTCCCTTTTTGATCAGAATGCTAAAAAAAATCCGGCTGTGATGTCCAATATCATGCTCCTTGCCTTGGGTGGTGTGCAAACGACGACCGAGGGAAGCTCTTCATCGGCAACCGTGACAACTTCGGGTGGATCGGTAGTTTCGGAGGATGGTAAATACTCACTAGAGATTCCGTCTGGCGCCCTTTCGGAAACAAGCCAAATCACCGTGACTAGAAATGCCTCACCGATCGGAAATATTCCGACGGGCTATGCGACTCAAACAAACATTCTAAAATTTGAACCTGCGGGACTTGTTTTCCAAAAGCCGGCGAGGCTTACCATTACCTATGAACAAGGTGATATGATAGAATCTGGTTTCGAAGAAAGAAGCCTTGGCTTTTATTATATTAAGGATGATTCTACCTTAGAAAAAATGAAGGTGGTTTCGGTTGATTACTCTCAAAACAAAATGATCGTGGAAGTGGAGCATTTCTCGTTTGGTGTTGGACTCACGATCCAAGTATGGTTAGTAAATAATGGCATCATTACGAATTCCAATCCCGTTCAAAATATAGCAAACAATGTCATCGCGGAACTCTCTAGTTTTGCCCAAGAAGGATACGGCAGTGTGAGTGAATATTTCCAAGCTCATTCCTCAACACTTGGTCCTTTTTTAAATCAATTGGTTGCGATACTCGGCTACGATCCGATCAGTACGGCTTTTCCTGCTGCAGACTTTAATGGCAATGGCATCCCTAACAGTGAAGATCCGTACGTTCCTTCTACAGGTCCGGTACTCAGCATCGTTTCTAGTGGTTCGTCGTTTGTCAGTTCTCTGACAAACGCCATCAACAGTACACAGTTTGTTTGGCAGAGTTCGAAAACGGGTAGCTTTTCGATCAGAGCAGGTGGAACGAATTGTTCGGATGGGAGTGTCGTAAGTTCTGGTTCGGTGACTGCAGGAACGAATCAAACTTTTGGTCCACTGAGTGCATCATCACTGGCTCTAGGTTTGACTAACTACCGCATTTGTGTTGTGAGTTCTGGTGTTACGGGCAGCTTGGTTCAGTCCGTCACGCGAGATGATTCACTGCCAACTGTTTCCGTAAATCCTGCAGGGGGTAATTATGGAACCATTCAGAATGTAGCTTTAAATTGCGGTGATACAGGTGGTTCTGGATGCGGAGCCGTCGCATACACTACGAATGGAACTACTCCTGTTTTTACATCTTCATGTGCTGTGACGACGGGAGCCCTTTACTCGGCACCGATTGTAACACCAAATGCAAGTATTACGACCATCAAATTTAAATCTTGTGATAAGGCAGGTAATATTTCTAGTTTGTATTCGCAGACATATACGGTAGACACTATTTTGCCTACCATCACGATCAATTCCGTGAGCCCTGGGACTTCGATCCAAGGCGGCGTAAGTCCACAAATCAATTGGCAATCAAATCGGGACGGAAGTTATGCTGTGAAGATTGGTTCTGATTGTACCTCTGGAACACAGGCAACAGGTACAAATGTAAGTGGTACAGTAACTTCTGGAATTTCACTTGTCTCTACAATCTCTTCAGGCTCACAATTAAGTGAAGGATCGCGAAAGATTAACTTCTGCGTGAGCAATATGGTCGGAAATTTTGGTAGCTCTTCCTCCACGTTAACTGTTGATACGGGATCTCCCACCCTATCTATAACGCCTGCATCTGGTACATATGCTACCCAACAATCCGTTACAGTAAGTTGTACAGATACTACGACGAGTTGTCAAAAGGTCATCTATACTACCAATGGATCTGACCCTACCGTGGATGCATCGGGAACCATCACAAATGGCAGTCTGTATTCTGGAAGCATTACCACTCCGAACGGATCGGTATCCACCTATAAGTTTATGGCTCGCGATCTTGCAGGGAATCTCTCAGGAATCAGCACCGTAACCTATTCGATTGGTCCGCCATCTGCGCCTTCCCTTTCTAGTGTGTCTGTTGGCAACGGAAAGGTAACAGTTAGTTTCGGTTCCGTATCTGGAGCAACTAACTATAAAGTTTATTACAAAACGACCAACTCTATCACAACAACTGATAGTTCGGTGAGTGGGACTAGTTCACCGATTGAAGTGACTGGCCTGTCCAATGGGACAACATATTATTTTGCTGTAACGGCTTCGCATAATGGTGGCGAGAGTACTCTTTCATCATCCTCTCCGGCGACGCCGACATCCATTATCGCGGTCAATGAGACTGATGTTGTGGCAGAAATTGATTGGTGCAAGTTGCAACACCCCCCAACGCTTACCGTAAATTCCGGAGTTGTAACGTATATGTATGGCCGTGTTTACGAACTAGGGTTAACGGATCAGAATACGGGGGGACATGTTGATATTCGAGCCGATTTTGGATATGGTCCAGCGGGAACTGACCCAAGAACAGATGCCAATTGGATCTTTGCCCCTGCCACTTTCAATCCTGGCGGTGTCGAGAT
This sequence comes from Leptospira ognonensis, assembly GCF_004770745.1. Classification (GTDB taxonomy): domain Bacteria; phylum Spirochaetota; class Leptospiria; order Leptospirales; family Leptospiraceae; genus Leptospira_A; species Leptospira_A ognonensis. Next base: position 77,450 of record NZ_RQGD01000046.1, read on the forward strand.
GATGGCAAATCCAAATGATGATGAATACCAGTATGCCTTTACGGCACCGGCGATCGGTTCTTATCTCTATACATTTCGTTTCTCAGGGGATGGGGTCAATTATACTTATTGCGATACGGATGGTGCTGGAGCGAATGCAACTCTAATCTTTAATCCTTCTGCACTAGGCACATTAACGGTCAATTAACATTTGATAGGTGTGGCTATTGAAAGCCTTGCTAAAAGGGATCTTCTAGCCACACTTTAAAAAGGAAATATCCGAAGTATATTTATGAACAGATTTTTGCATAAACAATTAGTCTTTCTCAGCAAAATTCATTCGGAATCAAAAATCGAAGCATGCGGACGTTAAAATTTTTCAGAATTCTTGGCTCCTGAATTTCACGCCTTGTAAAAGTAGTGGCTAAATTTTCAGATTTTTCTTTACAAAGATTTATTTTAGGCCGAGAATCATATTATTACTCCTTGTTAGAGTAAACATGAAATATTTTTCCTACATACTTTTATCTTTACTCGCTCTTTCCTGTAGCGTACCATCACTCAGTCGGAACCCGATTGAATTTTTGAGTATTTTTCGAATCTTCACGCGGTCTCCAGCGACTACAGCATCCACGGAAACAGTGGGAGAGTTTACACTTGGGGGGGCAGTTTCAGGCCTACTTTCAAACACAAGCGTCACTCTTTCCAACGGTTCCGATTCGACGACAGTCTCTGCAGATGGTAATTTTACTTTCAGCACCAAAGTTAAAACAGGATCAACGTACAACGTTACCTTTTCTACTCCTGATTCAGCCAAGATGATTTGCACTTTAGCAAACGCGAGTGGAACCATGCAGACATCGAACATCGCCAATGTGAGTCTTACCTGCGGATGGGAGTCGGGATATTACGAAGTGGGCGTGAGTGTTTCTGGAACTACATCGACCTTAGCTGTCCAAAATAATGGGACCGACAGCACTTCCATATCCTCTCTCGGTTTGACAAAGTTTAATTCTCGTATCAAGACAGGATCAAACTATGCAGTCACCATTACGAGCCAAACTCCTGGTGTACTTTGTAGTTTCGTCAATCCCAAATTGAGTGTTGGCACCATGCCAATGGCAAACGTAACTGTCTTTGTAAAATGTTTACCAGGTTATTTAAAGGGAGGAACCGTCCACTCGGTGGCTTCCGCTGATTTATTTCCCGATCCTTCCGCAAGCAATATGTTCGTTAACTCCCTGGTGGGTTCCTATCCTACCAATGTCCCCGGTGGGGGAGGACCAATTTTTGGAACGGCCGATGGAACCTCAAGCGCTACCAGGTTTAATAACCCCAAGGGTATGGCAAGTGATGGATCTTATGTTTATGTGGCAGATTATGCCAACGATCTGATTCGAAAAATCGACAAAACAAATGGGACAACGACAACGTTTGCTGGTGGAGCCACGGGCGGTGGATCTGTTTGTCCTGGAACGACAACGACCAATTGTTTGGATGGAACAGGAACAGCGGCTCAGTTCTATCGACCCTTTGCCCTAACAACCGATGGAACTTCTTTATATGTACTGGAGTTTTTAGGAAATCGCATCCGTCGGATCGACCTTGCAACGGCGGAAGTAACTACGCTTGCAGGAAATGGCAATAACGCACCTTTTGCTGACAACTCGGATGGGATGCTAGCATCGTTTAACAACCCTCATGGTATTGTTTTGTTTAATGGAATGCTCTACGTCTCTGATCGATACAATCATAGAATACGCACAGTCAATCCCGTAACGGGAGCTGTGAGTACACTCGCTGGGTCAGGTGTCGCTGGCTTTGCGGATCTAAATGGGACCTCTGCTCAGTTTGACAATCCTATTGGGATTGTGGGGGTGGGAAGCTATCTTTATGTGACCGATGGAGCAAACCACCGCATTCGTAGGATTGATCCGACGGGTTCCATTTCCGTGACAACGATTGCCGGTCAAGGGATCGCGGCATCTACGGACGGGTTCGGAACGAATGCACAATTTTCATCCCCGTTTGCCCTCACGACAGACGGAACAAACCTTATCCTATCTGATTATGGTACCTATAAAATTCGCCATGTTCGACTCAGCGACGCAAAAGTTACGACTTTGGCTGGAGGAACTGTCGGCTATGCAGACAATGCGGGTGGCAATGCCCTTATGGAGCGTGCCGCCTACGTATCAAGTGATGGAGTCAATATATATATAACTGAAGAAGCAAATCACGCCTTGCGACGTTTGGAAAATGCTGAGATTACCCGTTATACGTTAGATGGGAACGCAAATGATTCGGTAGGAACAAATCACGGAAGTCTGATCGGTACTCCTACTGCGACATCAGATGAGAACGGGACGACCAATGGCGCCTATGAATTTAATGGTACTTCTCAATATGTACAGTCCGTCATTCCTTCCTCGATGGTATCACCTGTCAGGGATTCCACAATTTCAGCCTGGATTTTCAATGCGGGAACAGCTACAAATGGAATCATATTTTATAATGGTTCTTTCGGATCTGATGGGTATGGTCTTATCATTAATAGCAACAGTCAATTGTACATTCGTTATAACAACGTAAACGTAAGTGGTGCTGTTCCTGTCTTAATCCCTTTCAATACCTGGACGCATGTTGCAATGATCGTTCGAAACGGTAACTCGGAAGTTTATGTAAACGGAGTCAATAAGCTAACGTTTGCTACCACGCTGACCGTGGGTCCTACGGGGAGCTTTTTGATCGCAGGCGATGGAACGGCTGCAAACTCATTTAAGGGAAAGGTTTCAGATGTTCGATTTTTTAATGGCGCTCTTGATGGAAAGGCCATAGAGAAATTGGCCATCCAAGTTCCATCGGGCATCATCTCCTATTTCCCGTTAAACGGGAATGCGATTGATTGGAGCGGCAATGAAAATAATGCGACCTCTGTAACTGCTGGACCTACAAATGATCGTTTTGGGAATATCAGTTCTGCCATGGCATTTGCTAGTGATTTCATTGAAAGAACTTCACCCAACCGAATGCCTATGGGAAATGCACCTCGCAGTTATTGTGCTTGGGTTAGGCCCACTGCCGCGGGAGCCATGAGCATTGTAAATTTTGGAACCTTGGCTGCTGGAACTTTAAGTGGTTTAACAATTGATAACTCGACCATAATCAATGATGGAAATACGCCCAATCTGTCTGTTCCTCATTTTAACTTACTCAATTTATGGACTCATATCTGTGGTACCTATGATGGGACCAACGCCTCCGTTTATTATAATGGAATCCTCCAATCCTCATCTGCCATTTCTTGGACAACGGGAACTTCAACACTCTTACGAATAGGTATGAAGCTGGATGGATCTCAAGCCATGACTGGGATGTTGGATGATGTTCGTATCTATAACCGAGTGTTAACCTCGAGCGAAATCACTGCGTTAAGCGGCCATCACCCTTTACAAATCTCGGGTCTCCAGTTACATTTGCAGGCAGATTCGATCAATACTTCTCCCTTCGCTACCTGGGTAGACAATAGTCCAAATAATAATACGGGTTTTTTCGGTGGGAATACCGTCGTCCAAGGGAATCCACCAAGCAGACCGAGTTGGATGATGAATGGACTGAATAACAAACCCTCGGTTATTTTTAGTGGCTCACAGTATTTGGAAAATACCTCAGGTACCTATCCTGGACTTTCTACAGATTCCTTTACCTTTTTTATCGTTAATTCTCGTGCTGCAACGGCTAACATACAAGTTGCGTTGCAAATTGGTCCTATCCTAGGTGGCAAAAAATTTTATTTTGATGATCCAGGCGGCACGCAGACAGGCTTTGGTTCTGTTTTTGCTTTAGATAGGTCCAATTCTTTCGTTTGCTCACGAAGTTCAACGGGATTCAGCGGGTTAGCGACAGCCAGGATTTTTTCTTTTTATTTCGATAACACAAGTTCGATTGCCTCCCCGTTTTTTTGGGACACGACAGGCGCAGAAGGTACTACCTTATCAACGGGAACATTCGCCGTTCCTTTTGCTGGAATGAACAATGGAACGGTGGTAGGAGCGGGACCCGGTCCTGGACCAGGTGCCGATTTTTATAACGGGAAAATCTCAGAGATTCTCTATTTTGACCGCGTTCTTTCAACTTCAGAGGGGAATAAGGTTCGTTGTTATCTTTCTAGCAAGTACAACATCGCCGTCGGAAATGTATGTCCTTGATTTGATAGGCTGCTCGAATATTATTTCTTTTTTTTGGCTAAGTTAGTTGTGGTTGCAAAATTGACAAAATACTGGTCTAGCACCTTCTTTGTCGCCTCAACTAATATTGGCTGTAAGCCCGTTGTTTTGTTATGAACAAAAGTCATATTAAGTGCATTTAATAAGGCTCCAGCTTTCGCTCCTGCACCGTCTAGTGAATCATCGCTAACGTTGGCAAATGATCCCCCGCCTGAAGCGGTATTGGAATAAGATAGGTTTCCTTTCGGATCAAATAAAAGACCGTGCACATCTACGGTAAAATCTCCCATAGTTACGATCTTAAAATCTGCACGCATAAGTAGTATTGCATCTACTTTTGTTTCTGATGCGATTTTCGGTATCAGTAAAAGATCCTCATCTGTAAGTATCAGCATTCCCTGATTTAGGTTTAGATAATTTTTCTGAAATTTATATTTTTCATCAAGAGCAGTGAATGTAGGAGACGATGATAAAATTTCACTGGAAACTAAAACTGCATTTACATTTGCTGAAAATGATTTTGGTAAATCTTTGGATAATGAAGCAACATCCTTAATCTCGGCGTAATATTTTTGATTTGTATTAGCGATCGAAACGGTGATATCGGTCTCTTTATTTGACATGTAAGTCAAAAGTAAAATTTTACTTTTTCCATTTAATGGGTATGGCGTCAATGCTTTACTACCGCTATACGTAATCGGATGCGAAGCGCAGCCAATCATAGTTACTATGATTAAGAAGGAGAAAATTGTTTTCATGAGTGATCCTTTGAATTTGAAATCCCTAGTATGCTAAGAAATACCAAAAAGAAAGTCAATGTATATTTCCATACGATACAGTTAAAGCATTAATCTTTTTTTATAAATCAATCTTCAATCTCGGAAGATGATAAATCTGAAAGTGATATGCAACAACTTCTGAATTTTTCAGATCCTTGGGAAATGGCCAACTAACAGGTAAACTCGACTCATTCCAAAGGAATGGCTGTGAATGTCGCCCGGTACACATCGCAAGTACCGCGTGTTCCACTCGACCATGTCCGAGTAGAAGTAGATTCGAATCAAATTTGCTGATTCCTATCAGTTTAACGCGACTCCTATATCTGCGATTTCTTCTGACCATTTAATCTTCGATACTCGGAAGGAGGAATACTTTCTATCTCTTTGAATGCCCGAATGAAGGCATTTTTTGAATTAAAGCCAACTTCATATCCAATTCTAAGAATCGGAAGATCAGAGCTTGATAACAATCTTTTTGCAATCTCAATACGACGAGTCCGAATGATTTCGATGAATCCTTGGTTGAAATACCGATTCATAACTTGCGAAGTTAGATGAACAGAAACTCCAAGCAAATCTGCAAGTTTTCGGAGATTCAATTCACTATCTAAGATCAGCTCTTCGTTCCTAAGAATTTGTTCCAATTTGATCCCTAATTCTTGAAGCTTATCCTCTTTTAGAAAAGACTTTTGGTATTTTGGATCATCGGAAACGATTTCTGAAGTATCAATTTGAATCTGATCTTTATAAACGCGGTGCCATGCAAATCCGAGTATCCAGAATGAAAAGCCGATATTGGTGATTCCTTCTGAAACTTTGCCTGGAAATAAAATCGCCAAGAGTGTAGACAAAAAAAGCCAGATAACAAGTACTACTGTGTATCTTCCAAATATGGCAATCTCAGGGTCGGCAGACTTTGAAAAGTCTTTGCTAATTTCTCGAAATCTTAAATGGACACGGACAAATATAAATAAATTTGTGACCATCGTAAAAATTTGCAAAAGACTTGCTTCCGATGTCAATTCGCCTTTCGCAACAATCGCGATATAGTGAAGCTTATATTCAGCAGGCTGTAAAAAAAAGGGAATGCAATAGAAAAACAGAATGATCGATGGTAGAAGGCAAATAGATAACCAAAACTTCCTCTCTTTGGGTATTCCAAAATACCGAACCACTGCATAATAAAATAGCGGTGCTGAAAAAACACCCAGCACATAACCAGCTTTAATGATATGTGGGAATTCTTTCACAGTGCCAGTAAAGTAAGCCAAATTCAAAAGCATGATACAAGTAAAGTGAACGAAAAAATGTCCTAAATAGAGGCTGAGTTGTCTTCCCGATTTCGCCTTATTATAAAAGTACAATGCCAATAGAATGGATTGTACTGCCCCTGAACTGAGAATGATTGAGCCAATCAAATGCGTTTCTTCCAATTTTTTATAAAATAAGGTGCCTTCCCATCGGGTGGAACGACAGACAAATTTGTATGGTGTATGCTTCTCTTACGATTGAGGTAAACAGTGCATACAAAAATTCTTTGCTTTCTAATTCTCTCTTTGTTGGTCATGAATCAGCCGATACGGTCTCAAGCGGTATCTGTCCAGGGGGGTTTGAGCCAACCACTCCTCTTGCAGGGAGCAAATGTAGCGGTGACATATTATGGAAAATCCATGGTATTCGAATACTCCCATGGATCAGGGCTTCGTTATGATGCCTCAGGTGGGATCGGTCTCTCCGAAGAGGAAAAGGCTCAAAACCTAAAGGTTTATGCGCCTTACAGCACTGGGTTCGGAATCGGGTACTTGATCCGAAAAAACTGGGACATTCGTGTGGAAATTAAAGAAAACCTATACCGAGTAAAATCCGAAACTACACTCGATGAACTTGCTTTGAATCAATTTTTCGGTCTTAGAAGTGATTTACCTTTTGAGGGTAATGGAACAGAGTTCTGGTTACCCAACCAGAACAATCAAACCAATCCAATAGAACTGACCCTTCAAAAAGCAGTACTCGCAGAATTATTGTATGATGCAAAATATACATTTCCGAATACAACCGCGCGCTATAGGACTAGATCTGTCGGACTTGGAATGTATTACAGATATTTTCCATTAGGTGGTGAAGAAGGCTTAATGATCGAACCCTCAGTTCGTTATTGGCCGAATATCTGGACAGACGCCCCTGAACTTCAGGCTTTTGAAAACAAATTCGGCGTGATGGGCCTTCACAAAGCACACGACAATGGACTCTTTGTCAACGTTTCGTTAGGTTACTATAAAACGATTTAGGCTCTATATGAAAATTAAAATCTTTATTCTTATTGGTTTTATTATCATCCAATCTTCAATATTTTCCTCACCTTCGTTTTCAAAGGAAGAATACTCAATCAACTTCTTTCGAGCGCCTTCGATTGGTGGCGAATATAGAAGGGACCAAATTTCTATCCATGGCGGTTATTATGTTACGAATTTTGAACCCGACATCACTACTAAGTTTTATAAATTAGGTGTGGGTTATTGGTTTTTACCCACCAAACTAGCGTTTTCTTCTTCTGACCAGCCCTCATCATTTTATACTTACTTATCCTATGGGAAAGGCATCAACTTAGACTATAAAAATAAAGATACAATTATGTATGAGGTTGGCTATCGATTGATGATTTGGGAGGGTTTGAGCTTTCGATTGGGAGTGATTGCTCTTGGTGCCGAAGGCGAAAGTACAAAAGTCAATCCGACTCCTGGAATCAGTTATTCAATTTTCTTTTGAGGTAATACAAATGGACAAACAAACAAAACAAACTTATCAATTTGCAGGTCTGATCTTTCTGATCACTCCGTTCCTAATTCAAATTCCCTATACAATTCTAATCATGAATTTTCAGTATCCAGATATACTTCGGGAACCAACGGAAAAGATTTTAATCGAATTTCAAAAGGGAGGTTCTTCCCTCATCTTGACTTGGTTGTTTTTTGGATTTGCTGGTTTACCTCTTGTTTATTCGTATTTAGCTCTTTATCAACTTACAAAAGAAAAGTCGCAAATCGCAGCCCTTGTGGCAGTAATTTTTGGTATCTCAGCTTTGTTCTTTCAGCTAATCGGCCTATTGCGCTGGGTATTTGTCGTACCAATATTAACTAATCTCTATACTGATATAAACGCTACTGTCGGTACAAAAGAAGCCGTCATAGTATCATTTCAAACGATCCATCATTTATTCGGAGTTTTGATCGGCGAACATCTGGGACAATTGTTTACGATCCTTTGGATGGCAATCAATTCGGTCCTCATCTTGAAAGAGAAAAAATTTCCAAAATGGTTAGGATCATTCGGATTATTTTCCTCGATCATTTATATTCTTGCGCAGACAGAATTATTATCCTTGGTGATTCCAGAAATTTCCGAGATACCTTTCGCTGGTTTGATTGGAAGTCTCTGTTGGTTGTTGTGGATGGTCATCTTGGGATATTATATGTTTAAAAAAGAGGAAACCAATGCAGTCTTATAAAAGTTTTTCGAAGAGGTATTTTCTTTGGAATCAGATCATAAATTTATTTTTTCTGAATCCATTGGCCTTCGCATTTATAGTATTATTCTTTGAGCCGAACGATGAACAATTGAATGCGTTAATAATTGGTCTTATCTTTTCGCTTGTTGTTGCTCAAATCCTATAATACGTATTAGTTTACCAACTTAGACCAATAAAAAATTATTTTGATAAAGTAGATACAAACTCGAAAACCGCAATAACGGAAGTTTCAACAGCAGTTGAGTATATGAAAGTGCTGACACAATCTACTGCGGCTGGCTTGGAGAAAATGACGGCAACCTCAGACGGTATAACATCCATGGACGACATGATGAGAAAAAAATTTCTTTAAATTAGAAAAACAAACAAAAGTTTTTTAATAAATATGGTAACCATTATGAATAAAACAATCTTGCGCTTTTTCTTAATCTTTTCCATCACTTCATTACATGTATCCGCTAGCTCTATTTCTATAGAAGGAGATACGGCTGCCTACTTTTTGAATGGTTATTCGGGCATAGTAAGGAAATCATTTGATAATGGACTAGATATCGCATTGGGTGGAGGTGCATTCAACATGCCCCATGCTGTCGTAGAATCCTCTCAATCAAATAACAATTTGATTCAATGGGAAGCAAGGTGCAATAGTATCCAAGTTTTAATGTAATAAGTAAAGGAATCTCGGGAGGGTACATCTATCGTGTATTTGAAGGTGTTTATATTTATCCAAATATTGCCTATACATTGAATGATCGATATGTGGGTAATCCATCTATCCTATTTAATGAATACCACTTTGCGCAATCTGGATGGAATGGGTCGGTGCATGTAGGCATTGAATTTTAAGAATAATTTTGATACACGAATAAGAAGTCATAGTTCTTGATTTAACTATGACCATGCGATTTTTTATTCTAAAATGGCACATTTTCGAATGTTTCTCGGATTTCTTTCAATCTTTTGGCAATTGAAATGAATCTATCATCGGGAAGCGGAAATAGATTTTTATACAATTTCTTTTCTCTTTGCAACATGCGCATTAGAATTTTTTTACCAACTAGTGAAAGTTTGAATTTTGAAGATGAAGAATGTTGTGGGTTGTAGATAGCTTCGATTAGTTTCTTTTTTTGAAGTTTACTTATGATTTGGTGCATCCTTTGTCGGGAAACATTTCTCATAAATGCTAGTTCGGGAATGGTCGCCTCTGCGGAGGCAAGAAGAAATAATACACTTCTTTCTGCAGAATCTAGATTTTCATAGGCGTGTGTCCTTTCCTCGACAAATTGCATTCTATAAAACAATCGATTGACTTCATCTACCAGTATAGATAAGTTTACCCAGCTCTTTTTTTTCTCTTTCATTGAATTAGCGAGTAAATGACTTACATTCGCATTTACTACAAAAGTATAAATATCAAATTATTTGATAAAACGTCAAATAATTTTACACATATTTCTTTATAGAAGAGAACAGAGAAATTGACTTCAGTTTTCTTTGTTATCCCTTGTTCCTATGAACATTCAAACAAAATTGATATATCTTTTATTGTTTCTCTTCTCGGGTTATGCTTTTGGATTCCAAGAATTGCCTAAAGCAAAACCACTCCGAGTGGAATTACTCTATGTTAAGTACATTCTCCTCGGAGCTTTGGTGTCTTTTGTCGCTTATACAATCTACTGCTCTTTCAAGGAGAATTTTGTAAAATCATTTAGGAAAATATTTCCGCTACTCTGGGGTCGCCAGGTTGGGATTGATCTCTATATCGGAATCTTTCTATTTTCGTTTTTCGTATTTATGATCGAAAAATCTGTTGTCATTTTATTTCTTTGGTTATTGCCTTCTATCATCTTTGGGAATATCATTCCGCTAGTCTATCTCATCACACATTTTGAATTCATCTGCGGCTTATTTGGATTTTAAATTTGAAAGAAGAGAGCAGGATTCTGTTCTGGATCCTTCTGTCTTCTTGGAGAGTATACTCTTAGTTAGATTTAGTTTTTAAGAATGACACAATATTAATCACTACCACTTAGGAAGTCGGTAAGCCTTTTTCTAGAACCTAACCACAAAAATCAATTGAGAAGCCCGATATTCCCGACAGATTGCTCATTTTAGGAATCCAGTTGACTTAAAGGCGACTATATTTATCTTTTAATCCTTTAAAAATCATTTATATTCACTGGCAAAGGTTCATCACTTTTTCGACATATTGCGAAATCATTGTTCTGATACGTAAATCCATTCCAATTACTCAAAGTTAGTTTAGAGTTAGCGATTCCCTCCGAATCAAAAGAATTATAATATGCTTCAAAATTTTTTCCAGTTTCCTTACCATAAAAAGAATTAAGATTATAAAATCTTATGAGGGAAAAGTTTGATTTTATTCGTGACCAGTTGTTTCCACCATCGACTGACTTCTGGATGAAATTTCTCGCAGCATAAAATAAAACATTTCCTTCGCTATAAAAGATGCTACCCCTAGATGATGTTGAAAATTCAGACCAATTCAATCCTCCGTCCATCGTTTTATAGATTAGAGTGTTTCCGGATAAATATCCTTTGTTTTGGTCTTCAAAATAGATCCGCGTCGGTACAACCTGGCTTGATGGATTATTGCCAAGGGCCTTTTCAAAGATCAATTGATATTGGTCTCCCATTTCAGAACTCTCATATAAATAGAATTTTCCAATAGTTCCATTTGTATTTGATGCGGAGGTTAAAATGCGGGATCGTGAATTTTGGAAGGATTCGTCGTTGATTAAATTTCCATTTAATACTGTTTGATTCCAAGAAAGTCCCTCATCAACTGAAGTATAAACATAATTAGAATTCACTTTTCTTAAAATGAGAATCAGTCGGCGTTCTGGCCTTGCAGAAAATAAGGTGATCACCTGATCTTGGGCTAAATCTATGTTATGTGATCTTTTATTCCAAGTCTGTCCTCCGTCCAAGGTAAAAATTATAGCTTCGTTGCTGATTACAAAATACTTTTCTGAAGAGAGAATTGAAAAATCTCGGATAGTTTCTGAAACATTAAAAAATTTCCAAGTTGAACCTCGGTCTACCGACACAGCAAAATTCGCTTTCGGAAACTCCATAGATGCATTTTCAGCAAAACTTGCGGCAAGTAAATTAGGATCACTTGCGTATTTAATAAGGGGCTCCGTTGCACTTAATTTCGGAGTCGGAAGATAGCAGAGAAGCACACTCAATTGATAATTTTTGTTTTCCTTTAACTTAGATCCAAAGGGATCTAAACGATCACAGGAGCTAATTGCGATCGCAAGAATGATCAAAAAAGTAACATGCATCATCAGTGAATAGTGACGATTAAAAACTCTTTTTAAATCCGATCAATTCAAGTTTTTTTGATTCGTGCTTTTAAGTATGCTAAGGCTTCCGTCGACCATAAGGCCCATAAAATTAGAACTGGCTGAAAGAACAATCGAACCAAACGCTTATCATCTGTATCCAAACCAAAGGCAGTTATGCCATTCATATACTGAGAAACATTTCCAGGAAAAATGGCAATGAAAAAGAGAGATAGTGTTAATCCTACTTTGATTTGGTGTTTGACTAAAAAGATAAGCGCTAGTCCTAAGGAAATCTCAACAACCCCCGATGACAATACTACGAAATCAATGAAATTAGGAGCTTGTGGCAGCCATTTCGGCACTTGAGCCTGGAATTCTCCCCTTTGGAATGTTAAATGACCAATACCAGCCAAGGTCATGAACGCTCCGAGCAATACTCGCAATATCTTCTTTAAAAATGATGTTTCCATGTGATTTTCTCCTGTTTTTAACCACTTGGGACTTTGGTAAGGCTTTTACCAGAACCAAATCACAAAAATTAATCGAGATGCCCGATATTCGCGAAAGATTGCCCATTATAGGAAGCAGACTGGCTTAAAGACGGCTATATTTTAAATCCTTTATATTTCACAAAACATGATTCCGATCCAATTTAAATATGAATTTCAATTAGTAAGAATTCATTCGTAATTCCTTTGTGATCATTTTCACAAACTCTTCCTTATCATTCTTAACTTCTTTTATCTTTGTTTTTAAGTCTTTGGGAATCTCAAAATACTTTTCGGCCCAAATATAAATTTCGATAAATACAGAAACCAAATCAATTCCCTTCTGCGTTAACTTGTATAAAACTTTTACTTTGTTGTCTGGATGTTCTAATTTTTCTATGAGACCGTTTTCTTCCAGGGCCAGAAGTCTCGAAGCTAGAATATTGGTAGCTATCCCTTCCGCGGATTTCAGGAAATCACCATAACTACGTTTTTTAAAGAATATCATATCCCTAATGATGAGAAGTGACCATTTATCTCCCCAGATATCGAGAGAACAGCTGATTGGGCATTCCGATCTTTTTTTATGACTCGATGACATAAATTGATTTTTTGGAAAATACTTGCAAAAAACAAGTATTTTTATTCAAATATTACTTGCATTTTGCAAGTAAATTCGCTTATGATTACTAAAATCCAATGTTACTACAAAAAATTTAGATAAACGAGATCAAAACAATGAAACAAACAATATTAATCACCGGAGCATCTTCGGGTATCGGACTTTTAATTGCCAATCAACTTCACAAGAATGGTTTTACAGTCATCGGAACAAGTCGTAATCCAGAGAGTCATCAGTCTAGTTTACCTTTTAAACTGATTGAATTAGATATTTCCTCTGATCAATCGATAAATTCCTTCAGCGAACGATTGTTTAAACATACTGACAAACTAGATGTTTTAATTAATAATGCAGGATATTTAGTCACCGGGCTTGCCGAAGAGACTCCTATCGAGTTAGGCCAAAAGCAGTTTGAAACTAATTTTTGGGGAACAGTTAAAATCACAAATCAACTATTACCATATTTTAGAAAACAGAAACAAGGAAAAATCATCACAGTAGGATCTTTCCTCGGACTCATCGGACTTCCCAACGTAGCATTTTATTCTGCTTCAAAACATTCTTTAGAAGGATATTTTAAAGTATTAAGATTTGAATTAAGTGGATTTAATATTAAAGTTAGTATGGTAGAGCCACTTGCTTTCAAAACAAACATTGGAAATAACTCTGTTCCATCCGAGATAAAAATTGATGATTATAACCTGTTTCGAAAACAAATTGCAGCATTCGCAAAAGATTTATTTGATAAGGCCCCTTCCCCAGAACCTGTCGTTTCCACAGTAGTTAAAATTATAGATCTAAAAAATCCAAAATTTAATTTTCCAGTGGGCCAAGGAGCATCCTTTATTCTTACAATGCAACACTATGCATATAAACTTTTTGAAAATTCCATTCTGAAACAAATTAAAAAATTTAAATAATTTCATCTAATGAATGGGGAAAAATATGAAAGCATATGTAATTCAAAAATATAACAAAAAAAATGGCCTAACACTTGTAGAAATGCCAGAACCTGTTTTGAATGAGGATGAGGTACTAGTTGAGGTTTTTGCTGCTGGTGTCAACTTACTAGATTCAAAAATTAAAAATGGTGATTTTAAACTAATTTTACCTTATAAACTTCCACTCATTTTAGGCCACGATGTCGCAGGTAAAGTTGTTAAAGTTGGCACACAAGTAAAAAAATTTAAAGTTGGGGATGAAGTGTATTCTAGACCCGCTGACTTTAGGATTGGAACTTTTGCCGAACAAATTGTTATCAATCAAAATGACTTAGCTCTCAAACCCAAAAACATAAGCATGGAAGAGGCCGCGTCAATTCCATTGGTTGGACTAACTGCCTATCAAGCATTAGTCGAATTGGCTAACTTAAAAAAAGGACAAAAGGTTTTTATCCAAGCAGGTTCAGGTGGTGTGGGAAGTTTTGCCATTCAATTAGCCAAACATTTAGGTGCTACAGTTGCCACAACCACTAGTTCGTCTAATTTCGAATTGGTGAAAAGTCTGGGAGCAGATATTGTTATCGATTACCGAACAGAAAACTTTGAGACCATACTGAAAGATTATGATTTGGTTTTACACAGCCAAGATGCCAAAACTTTAAATAAATCGTTAAACATCCTGAAACCAGGTGGGAAACTGATTTCCATCTCAGGACCACCAGATCCAAAATTTGCAGAAGAAATTGCAGCTCCTTGGTTCATCAAATTGATTCTTCGATACCTCAGTTTTAGAGTGAGGAAAAAGGCAAATCAACTGAAGGTAAGTTTTGTATTTCTTTTTATGAGAGCAGAAGGACAACAGTTGAGCCAAATTTCGGGACTTATCAACTCTGGGTACATTCGCCCTATTGTGGACAAAGTATTTCCTTTTGAAAAAACAAACGAAGCATTGGCCTATGTAGAAAGTGGTCGAGCCAAAGGAAAAGCGGTGATCAAAGTAAGGTAAATGTGGGCAAAAACAATGATAAAATGAAGGCTCCTTTACTCAGAGCCTTCATTAAGCACTTTATCTAGCCGATCAAAACCTGCCTTTGTACATTCTACCCGGCCACGAACTTCTTTCTCGAGTGAAAAGTTGACCTTATCCAGCACTTTAAGAAGTACAATCTGTTCGGTAAAAGTCATTTTATTACGACTTTCGACATGTGACTCAAAAACAACAGTTACTAAGGAAACAGAAATTCGAATATCGTTTACATACATCGAAAACGAATAAATGATAAATACGTTTATTATTATAACATAATAATGTGCATCAAATACATGCCGCCTTCCTGATGGTGTTAACACCAGATTGGATTCCGATCCACCGATACGAAATTCTAAGTTGAATTCGACTATTTTCCAATCATCATGGCAGGCAAACCATCTTCGTTTGGAATCAGCATTCGCCCAGGTGGAAAAGGATCTTTCTTTAGAAGCAGTAATAATTCTTTCAATTGTAAATGTAGAGTGTTTTGCTTCTGTATTTTTCCTTTCATTCTCCGTCGGAATTCTCATCCGATGATTCGATTAAAAATTTTCCAAGACAATCATAACTTCGGTTCCAAGCAGCTTTCCTTTCTTCCATCAAAGAATCAATACTCGAAAGTTTTGTTGGATCCAATTGGTAAGTGCGAACCCTACCTAACTTTTCTGAAAAAACAATTCCTCCCTCTTCCAAAACTTTTAAATGTTTAAGTACTGAAGGTAATGCCATGCCAAGCGGTTCAGCTAATTCTTTAACGGAAGCCGACTCGTGACTTAATTGTTCGACTATTCCCAACCGACTTCGATCGGAAAGTGCATGAAAGATATTTTCTAAACCTGAGATTTTAGATTTCATTATTTAATCACATCCGAGTTACTATCTTTTTGCATTCAGTTTTATTTTTAGATTTTTATTTTCGAAATCGTTTGTGAATTCTTTTAGAAAACGGATCCATATCAAAATCTGGTTCATCTTCCGTTAACGTACGTTTAACGGAAGATCTTTCCAATAAACGTTCAAAATAAGCCTCAGTTTTCGGATGACTCTCCCAAAAACTAAGCAGTGTGTCCGCATAGAATAAAGCTGGCACAGCAGAACAATCGGCCATAGAAAAGTTTTCACCAGTAATCCATATTTTGGAATTCTGTTGTTCTTCCACCATATCAACCACTTGGGACTTTGGTAAGGCTTTTACCAGAACCAAATCACAAAAATTAATCGAGATGCCCGATATTCGCGAAAGATTGCCCATTATAGGAAGCAGACTGGCTTAAAGACGGCTATATCTTCGCAAAAAATACGACATAAATTTGAATGAGACTTAAAGAGACCAAGCCACTGGATTTGGCATTTTTTGGGGCAGAAGTAGTATCGAAGTGATCGGGAAAACTAGGTCGCTCTAAAATGCTTCTGGTGTATTTCGATGCGAGAGATTCGAGCTTAATTTTTCGTACAGGTCTCACGGATATGGCATAGTCACCCACGGACTTTTCCTGTTTGTTGGGTAAGAAAAATACCATGCGAGACAAAAATTCATCAATCGACATCGTTAAACTTTGATATGACTTTACTTTGGTGATAGATTCTACATTGCTTTTATAACGAAGCAGGAATGCGGAGCTCGTGAATCGTGACAAGGATGTCACGTGAACAGGAGATGCAAATACTTGAAGCCTTTCATTCATTCCAAATAAAGCCGCGATTGTTTTACTGCAGTTGAGTAGTTTTTCAACCTCGATGAGTTTCCAAGTCGGGATCTTACCAAATTTAGTTTCGAATTTATCCGTATAACATGAAATAAATGCATTATGCTGATTTTCCAACAAAAAGAAGAATAGCAGAAACTCCAATCTCTTCCTTCCGCGAGAGGGATAGTAAGGGCGCGTAGCGGTCGCTTGGCGACCGCAGCCCTGCATAGCTCAGGCGCCAAAGGGGACTCGCCCAGCTGCACGAAGGCTGGGATTCGGTCTCCGTCGCCTTCCCGTCCGGGTCGAACACGTTCCAGGCCGTCCCGCTCGTGCCCTTGGACATCCTGTCCTCGGGAAAAAAGGTTTACGCTTCTCCACCCTTGGCTACGCCAACCTCGCTTCCGGCTTTTATGAAGCCTTCACGGGGTCGCTATTGCATCTTTCACTCGCGGTCGTTCGAAACCCAGCGAACTGGGATTTTGTGACCAATGAATAAATGTCTGTTATTGTATCCGGTCCGAGAGGCCAGTGGAAGATTTTGTTGTGAACAGTGCCCACGGATGGGCACGAGCGCGACATTAGGCCAAGGATGGCCTAGAGAGCGCGAACAACAAAATCTGAAACATGCTGGAGACGCTGGGATTCGGTCTCCGCGGTTCTCCCATCCGGGTCGAACACGTTCCAGGCCGTCCCGCATCTGCCCTCGCACTTCGTGTGCTCGGGTCGAAATGGCTTAACGCGCGCGGACTGGGGTGTCCCAGTCCGCGAGCTACCATTTCTCTCAGATGCGGTCGTTCGAATCCCAGCAAACTGAGATTTTGTGACCTGGCCTTTGTCGGTGATTTTTAAAAATAATTTCTGGAGACGCTGGGATTCGAACCCAGGTCCTATCGTTCTCAAGTACAGCTTCTACACATTTAGGTTGTAAATAAATTTTGGAAGGACTTGCCCTACAACCAGGGGTCACTTCCGATCCAACTTATAGTTCGATTCCTACTGAAGCTGAAGACAGTATAGAAAAGTCTCTCGAGAGGTGTCAGTTTCTAGGCCACCGAGAGAAACAGCCGTTGAAACCGTAGAGCTTAAATTAAGCTGCTAGAGCAAATTCGTTATTTGCGGTTATTGTTTTGAAGGTTTTTAAGCAGGACCCTCACCTCTACGTGCCACTGAACCCAAGTCAACAACAGTCGAAACCAATGTCGCCCCCGTTCTATTACTATAGACGGAGAATACGAGTTGAATGTTTACTGAAAAGGAAAAAAGGTTAGAATCTGGACAAAGTGAGTGAGAGATTTGAGATTGATATTATGTCGCAAAAAATAGGCATTCTCGTACTAATTTTTTCTGCTCCCCTCGTTTTAGGGTATTGCAAGCAAGCGGACGCTCCGTCGGCCTCGGAGGTTGCACAAGCCTTATATGGAGCCGAAACGGAAAAGACGGTTCGTATTTTAGGCTCGAAGGTTGCCAATTTAGATGAGGAGCCAGATTTAGAGTCCATTGTACTTTCGCAATCAGGCCAAGCGGAAGCGGTTTCGGTTTATAAAAAAATCAATGGCTCGTGGATTTTCCAATGGAAACAGGAATTCAATTTACTCAGTCTAGGTGAATCCCATTACGATTTGAAAGCTTTGAAATGGCAGCCAGGAAAACTACAAGGGAAAGAGAAAAAAACACTAGAAGGAGACTGTATTCGTCGTATCGTCATCGATGAATTAGCTGGTGATACATTTAATTCCATATTCCTTGAAGTTTTATCCGAAGAACCACCGTTAGGTCTTTTTTCAATTCCTTTCGGGTATAGAAAAGGAAAAAAAATTTTAGATGGTTTGCAATTAAAAGAACATGAGGAATTGGTTCGCACGAAAAGATTGGATTTTGAATATTCTTCAAAAGATAAATCCATTCGAATATTCCCTTCAAGCCCAAACTATTCGCAAGAATTTGTATTTAATGGTTGGGAAATGATCCCTAATTTACCCATGCAACCGGTGCCGGCATTTATTTCTATGGACATCCAACCTAAGTTGGAACTTGGGAAAGAATCAAAAATCACCTTACAATTTAAAAACCGAGGAAACTTTGCCTCGGTGACTTATTTGTCATTAACCTTTCCCGATGATGCCGAAATCACTAAATCAGAAACTTCTCAAGGAGTTCGCATTTATAACAAAGGTCAAACGGTATATAATATCCTCCAAGGCCGTCAAATTCCAGCGACGAATATACTTTTGGAAGCTACTAAGGAGGCTTGGGGCACAAACTTTAAATACGGACTGAGCTTTTATTATCGACCCTTAAAAACACTCGATACAAGAATCTTATTTAGATCCTCATTCAAGTATTATAAAGAAATCGTTTCCATACCCAATCAATATTCTATTTCTAAAACGGAAATTGATCAGCAAGGTTTTTATACATATCCACTTGAAATAAAACAAAAATGAAAGAAATCCTTACCACTGAAGAAACTCTTGCTCATGTTGAAGTTGTTCGCGTGCAAGTAGAAAGATTCCATGAGTTCTATTCAAGTTATTTCAATCAAGAAGAAACGATTGGGATGGCTCGCTATTTTTTTGAAACCGTCTACAATTTAGATGGTAGAGAAGAGTTAGAAGAGTTGGCATTAACAACATATTCGAAAGTAAAACATATGTTAAAAGAAACAACTCGCGAGAACGTGGAGAGATTGATAGATTTAAATCATATAACAGATGAACTTGATATCAAACTTGCTAGACTATTGCTAAGCAATGGATGGAAACCAGGAAAAGTGATTAGCCAGTCCGAATACAAAGTTTGTTATAAAGCCCTTGGCGAAGCCAGACTGAGAAAGAAGCAACTAGAAGTAGTTCTTTTTAATCTAAGGAAATTTTTTGAACTTGCCCATAAACCAATAAGCGGATACATTATTAAACCCGCAGCCATGATGTCAAAAATGTTAGGTGTCTATCCTCTTTTTGAAAAAATAGAACAAGGTTACTACGCAACGTTACCCGTAAAAAAAGATACCTTTGAAGCATTCTTTAAAGTGGTAGAAGAGAGAGAATGGGATTTTCTCTATGATTCTTTTCCTGAATTGAAAGGTAAGTCATGAGAAGACCTCGCTTTCCTAAATCGAAAACAGAAGAAGTATCACATGACCAAGAACGTTGGTTGTTGACATATGCAGATATGATCACACTTTTATTAGGTCTCTTTATTATTCTGTATGCGATCAGTAAAGTTGATTCAAAAAAATTGAGTGAAGTAGCCTCAGATATCAAAAAGGGTTTTGGATTAAAAGTGACTACCATAGGTCAAATTGTCGACGGGGGCGTGGGCATATTAGAAGACGATAGTATGGAGCCAAAGTCTGAGATTTTCCACTTATGGGAACGTATCGGCCATGCATTGAAGGAATTGAAAGACAAGGCAAAGTTAAAACTAGGACTTGCAGAAGCTGAAGAGCTAAAGTTAACTTTTATCACACCCGATCTAGCAAAGGGAGATATTGTAGAAGATGATCCGGATTTACAATTTGCGTTCAAACAATTATCCGAATTATCAAAAGGAATGGATATAGATATTATCGTAAGAGTCCAAATTCCTTATGAATCAAGCATTGATAAGTCAAAATTTCAAAATGCCTGGGACTACCATTCGCATAGAGCCTCAATCATTGCAGAAAAAATGGTAAATGAATTTGGCATACCTAGAGAACAAGTATCCGTTCAGGGTTATGCGGTATTTCAAAAATCAAATGAAAATGATACTCCAGAAAAAAAGGCAAAAGACGAGCGTATCGAGATTCTAATACGAAAAAAGGAAGTTATAAAGTGAGATATTTAGCAGTAATAATTTTAATTTTATTTCAATTTGCAAATTGCAAAAAAAAGAAAGGGATAGATGCCACCGAATGGAAGGATGAGTCATTGAAGATTACATCCAGGATCTGTGAGAAATATCGATCTTGTGCCGATGCTTCTTGGCCTGGTGTTCCAGATAAGCTAAAGGAGTTCACGAAATCTCGATTAGACGAAGCAAATTGCCAAAAAGAATTTAGAAATAGTAATGCCTATCGCTTACTTGGTGGAGATCCGAAAATCATTATCACCTCTTATCGGGAGTGTTCTGAAAAAATATTTTCTGCAAGCTGCGAAGCACTTAAAAAAGGTGTCATTGAAACCATAGCCGCCTGCAACGAATTTAAAAAAATTCAACAGGTAAATTAATATATGTTACGTGGACTTAGAAGGCTCAACCGTTATGAGAGAAGAATTTTAGAAATTGTTAAGCTAGGTGGTAAAAATGCTCGCTTACAACAATTTGGGTTTTCGAGTAAAACCGAAGAAGGATTTCGCTTTCCCATTCATGCGATAGAAATTGGAACGGAAAAGGCGATTCGAAAAAATCCTGTGGGGATCGTTGCGGGAGTCCACGGACTTGAAACGATTGGTATCCGTGTTCTTCTCGATTTTTTAGAATTTATTCTCAATAAACGGAACAGTGGTTACCTTGCTGATGTTGAAAAAGGTAAGGTCGGTATCATCGTTGTTCCGATCGTGAATCCGGGAGGCGTAGCCAAAAAAACCCGTTCAAATCCTGCAGGAGTGGATTTGATGCGGAACTCGGGTGTTGAAGCAGAATCTGCACCCTTACTGTTTGGAGGTCAGAAATTCAGTGCGAAGCTACCATATTTTAGAGGGAGAACGTTGGAACCAGAATCACGTGCTCTTTATCGTTACGTTCATAAATATTTTTTCTCCACCGAAGATGCGATCATGCCTGTGCTCGACCTTCATTCTGGTTTTGGAACGGTTGATCATGTTTGGTGGCCCTATGCAGGAACCAAACGACCTTGTGTTGATACTCAGTTGTTTGAGAAAATTGCAAACTATATGCAAACTAGACTTGGTCACACGAAATACAGGTTTGGTCCGCAAAGCGAAACGTATACGACGCATGGTGATCTTTGGGATAGATTCTATGATCATTTTCAAGAAAAGATCATTGCCAAAAATGAAAATATCAATTCTCGCTTTCTTCCTCTGACACTTGAAATTGGAACATGGTCAGATATAAAAGAAAATCCATCAAAACTTTTTCGCAAACGTGGGATATTCAATCCGGCACCTGAAAATAAAAAGGAAACAATAGTCGGATATAGAGATTTTCTACGCGATTTTGTTTTGCTTGGAAAGACGAAACTTGGCAATTGGTTATAGAATTAAAAACATCTTAAGAAAACTCTCAGTTGTTACGAGAGATCATTTCTCGAAAACCTCTATATGTTGGAGTGCGACTTTTTTACTCTCGTGGAGAAGGAAAAAAATCCTTCTCCATACGTAGACTTATTTACAACGAATTTTGCCTAAGAAGATTGTTTCTGAAATTCCAAAGCTAGTAGTTACGTTACTCCAACTCAAACCATCTTTAGAAGTAGAGACTTTAGTGTAAATTGAGTTACTTGCACTAGTTGGCTGGACACCTACAAAGGTTGCATTTGTCGAATCATAGGAAATAGATCTCAAAAGTACCCGATTTGATTTTGTCCAAGTGATGCCATCTGTGGAAGTGAAATGACTGGATTGGGTAGAGGTTGTACCAACTGCAACGAAGATTCCATTTCCAAATGCTATATCACTAAAATTAAATGAGGAGTCTTCACCTGTGCGTATGGTCCAGGTTATACCATCTGTTGACGTGCTTATAATGCCTGAACCACCCACAGCAACAAACATAGAGTTAGCATATATGATTTTTACAACAACCATGGCTTTGTTATTGGTCGAAGCAGTCCAATTGGTTCCGTTATTTGTAGAATATAGAATCGAAGAATTGAATGATGTTTGGTTGGCTAAATTTCCACCCGCTACCCATGTTCCATTTCCCACAGCAATCGTTGATAAATTATTTGGAGAAACACCTGTAGCAGATATATCTGAAGCAGTTGTTCCATTTGTTGATCGTAATATGAGGCCGGCTCTACCTACCCCAATCGTTGTCCCGCCAGATGTCGCAATGCCATAAATATAGTCATGGCTCCTTGTGAGAGTTTGCCATCCGTTAGAACTGTTCGATTTTACGATTCCAAGAGCTTCTCCTAAAAACCAACTTGTTCCATCATGAATTGCGTCCTGAGCGTAGATAAAATTTCCATCGGTATCTTTTGCACCAAAAGTGTTACTTATCCTGGCTCCAGACCAATCTTTGTAAGTAGAATCAGCATTGCCTAGGATTGCGCCGTTTGCGACAATCAGACAAGTCGCATTGGCTGGTATACTCGAAGTGGAGGGTGCAAGGATCGTTTGCCAAAATAAAAATTGACCGAGTACGTCTTTGTTCGGATCCTCTTTTTTTTGGCAAAAACTAGTAGTGAGTAGAAGGGAAAGAGCGAATATCCCCTTTAAAATATTCTGAAACTTTAAATTAGCAGATTTCATATTGATTCCTTAGGGACGTTTCCCATAAGCAATAATTATAATCTTTTTATATTAGAATTCGCCTGGAATCAAGAATCCGAACTTCCAACGAGAACATTTTTTCTAAAATCTTTGGGATTCATGCCTGTGAACTTCTGAAAGGATTCATAAAAGCTCGATTTAGTATTAAAACCTACCGCAAACGCTATGGATAGAACACTTCTTTTTGGCTCCGTGCGCAATAATTCCTTTGATTCGACGATCCGATACTGATTTATATATCCAGAAAAATTTGTTTTCATTTCTTCATTAATGAGTTCCGAAAGCTGGTCTGCACGGATTCCCAGCATTTCGGATAGTCTGTTAAGGCTCAAGTCTTCATCGCAGTAAAGTTTTTCCTCTTCCATGAGAAGTTTCATTTTTTCTAATATTAAAGAACGATCCAGATTCAGCAGTCGCGTTGACTTTTTGGGAATATGATCTGCTTTATCTCTATCTCCAATAATTACCTGAGTCATTTTGAAATATTTATTTTCATTTAGTTCTTGCATTCGATCCACAATGGCAAAATTAAAAAGAAACATCTCTATCAAAGTACCAATCTGGACCGAGTATCTTGCGAGGGGAGAGTCAGTTAACACACCTAGTGCAAATAGATTAAAAAGAACAATGCTGATAAGGAGCGCAAACCAAGCGAGTATATAAAACCTTGCGATCTTGAGACCTTTTTTCCAAACGTAAATTCCTATACCGAGCAACAAAAATGAAGTAATCGTTCCCAACACATGTACAATTTTATCCGCAGTCTGAAGGGATAAAAATAAACTCGTGCATGCGTTGATTAAGATGAGGAAAGATAAAAAAAGTAAAATTGGATAAACAAATTTTGTCCTTTTCGCAATCCCTAAAAATCGATTAGAGAATAATATGACTCCAAGAAATGCGGTAGAACCAAAGAAGACAATGCACTGGTTGTTCCAAGATCCTGATTCTGGCCATAGATAAACTTTGCCTAACCCAAAATAGGTAAATTGATAAATCGCAGTAAAGAATGCATATATCGAATAATACAGAAAACTTGTATTTCTTGTTCTCAGGAATAGCATTATATTCAAAGAAAATATCATGACTAGAATTCCAAAAAAACCGTAAAACTTTCCATAGGTGGTTACAATTTGAAGGTGCATTTCTGAGTCTGAAAATATTTGTGGATCGATAAATAAATTAGATTCAGCAGAAAACTTTAAGAGCAGTTTTGATTTTTTATTTTTTGGAAGTGAGATATCAAATACAGGATTCGGATAATGGGGAAAAGGCGATTTGCGAAGTGGATATTTATCACCATCTATTCTATGTGAAATAAGTTCTCCTTCCGAAAATTGGAAAATTTCAACATGATCTACATAAGGTGCAGTATTTTCTAAATAAAAGGTCTCATTGTTTGTATCATTCAAAATATTGAGACAGATCCAATGAGTTGCTTTCGTAAAACCCAATAGGTAAGGCAAATTGACTTTTCGCCATTTTTTTGGTATTGTAACAAGTTCCTCGGCTGACTCGGCTCCCGTTGGATCTTCCAAAGTCAAAGCCATCGGTGTACGAGAAAGATAGGACGATAAGGGAATCGCCTCTGAACAAGATTCTGGCCTTACTTTTTTTTCATACGCATCTAACTTACTGTAAGTTTCGATGACTAGTATGAATAAAAGTAGGATTTTAGTCATAACATCAGAAGGGAAGCAGCAATTCCAGCCCCTGCAATGGGAGCAAGTATCGGTAACCAGGCATACTTCCAGTTGGAGGTTCCTTTGTTGGGGATAGGTAGTAAATAATGGGCAAGCCTTGGACCAAGATCTCTAGCAGGATTGATGGCATAACCTGTTGTTCCTCCCATAGAAAGCCCGATTGCAAACACCAAAGCCCCGACTAGACAGGCACCAAATGCGGGAGACAAAGCATTGTTAGATGGCGCGAAAATTGAGTGAATGCCAATTACAAGTACAATCGTCCCAAACACTTCGCTAAGAAAATTTGCAATCGTATATGAAATGGCAGGATCGGTCGAAAAGACTGCCAAAATCAAGCTTGGATCTGTGGTTTTTTTCCAATGGGGAAGATAGTGAAGGTATACAAGAAGTGCTCCAAAAAAAGCCCCGGATATTTGAGCCGAGATATAAAGCAGTAGTTTTGAAAAATCACCCGTTTGGATGCAGACAGAAAGCGTGACAGCAGGATTCAAATGTGCCCCCGGACTTCCAAATGCTTTTGCTACAAAGATGCCGAATATGACGGCGAGCGCCCAACCAGCTGTGATGGAAATCCAGCCAGAATTCTTTGCTTTGGAATGCTCTAAAAGTGCGCCAGCAACGACTCCGTCACCTAATAGAATTAATACAAGAGTCCCGAAAAATTCGCCTGTCCATTCATTCATTTAAAAAACACCTTTGATTTCGATAATTTAAAGGGACATAGAGGATGATTGGCAATCATAAATGCAATTTTTTTCAGAGGATTTTCTTCTGGGATTTTCTCTAGAATCTGAAATATTGGAAAAATCGACCATGAAAAATAAGGCTCTTGAGTACCACTCTAGTTTTCCAAAGGGAAAAACAAAAATTGTCCCAACAAAACCCACTGAAACCAGCTATGATCTATCGCTTGCGTATTCTCCTGGAGTTGCTTTCCCATGTTTGGAAATCGAAAAAAATCCTGAGATGGTTTATGAATATACGAACAAGGGTAATTTGGTCGGTATCATCTCGAATGGAACCGCAGTTCTTGGTTTAGGGAATATCGGTGCGGCAGCGGGAAAACCTGTTATGGAAGGTAAGGCCGTACTTTTCAAAAAATTTGCCGGTATCGATGTATTTGATATCGAAGTCAACGAGACAGATCCAGAAAAATTCATTCAAATTGTAAAATCCCTAGAACCAACGTTTGGTGGGATTAATTTAGAAGACATTCGAGCTCCAGAGTGTTTTCATATCGAGCGAACGTTAGATGCTCAAATGGCGATTCCCGTTTTCCATGACGACCAGCATGGAACAGCCATCATTTGTACGGCAGCCTTACTCAATTCTCTCGAATTGACGGGTAAAAAAGCTCAAGATTTAAAAGTTGTGATCAACGGTGCAGGTGCGGCCGCGATTTCGATTGCTGAGATGCTTACGCGAATTGGAGTGGATCATGATAAAATATTTATGTTAGATTCGAAAGGAGTCATCACAGATAAACGTACTGGCTTACATGAATCCAAAATTCCTTTTATGCGCCAAACAAATGCAGTGACTTTGGAAGAAATTTTTCCAGGCACGGACTTATTTATTGGTGTTTCTGTTGCGAACGTCGTAACACCAAATATGATTAAGTCGATGGCGAAAGATCCGATCGTATTTGCTCTTGCCAATCCAGATCCCGAAATTCCTTATCCAGATGCGAAAGCCGTCAGGGAAGATTTGATCATGGCAACAGGTAGAAGTGATTATCCGAATCAGGTGAATAATGTTCTTGGCTTCCCCTTTATATTTCGAGGTGCCATTGATGTTAGAGCAAAGATAGTCAATATGGAAATGAAATTAGCTGCCGCCTACGCGCTTGCTGCGTTAACGAAAGAACCAGTTCCTTTAGAAGTGGCGGAAGCGTACGGCTTAGAGCATATCGAATTCAATAAAGACTACATCATTCCGAAACCCTTAGATGCACGAGTCCTTTATAGCGTTGCGCCTGCGGTTGCGGAAGCGGCAGTGAAATCAGGTGTCTCCCAAATTGGCTATCCTGGAAGAGAAGAATACCAAGCCATCCTGGCTAACATCATGGCCCACCAAAGAGAAAAGCTTGTGGGATCAGCCACTTAAAAACAAAAAAAAAGCCCATTCAGGAAAAAAAGTATTTACAAAAATTGTGCGACGCACAAGATTGGGTTGTGCAGTGCACAATAGGTGAAAACCAGGAGCTAAACAATGGAAAAACAAATAATGGACATTCTTAATGCAGGGATCGGAATTTTCCAATCAGGAAAAGAAGGTTTGGACAAAGCAAAAGTACAACTTGAGCAAACTTATAATGAGTTAGTATCAAAAGGTGCTTCTGACAATTCTGAAGACTCTGTAAAAGTGCGCCAATCTGTTGACAAAATCCTAACAGACATTAAAGAATTTTCTAGCGTTGCTGGAAAAAATTATGATGAAACTCGTTCAAAAATCGTAGAAAATTATGCTAAGATTTCTGAAGAGATTAAATCTAGAATGCCTGAAGGCAAAATTGAATCAGTAAAAGCAAAAATTAATGAAGTTGCTGAATCAATTAAAAAATCAAGCGCTCCTACAGCAAAAGCTTAAGAGCAAACCAACAATACCTTAAGGCTGGGCAACCAGCCTTTTCTATTTATACACATTGACATAACTTTCTTTTCATTTTATATGGGAATTGATGAAAAAAATCCCTCTCTCCATACTTCTCATCCTAACATCCATCATATTCTCTTGTAAGTTAGCTGACTTAAGACCTAGTTTATTATTAAACACGGGCATCAATCCTGAACTGAACAAAAAAGCTATCACAGTTATTTCTAATCCCTCGGATGTTAACCTCAAGCCTGGAGATTGGAAAAATTACAAACAGATCCAATTCACTCTGCGAGATGTCTGGCATTCTAAGGTTGTAAGATTCTTTACGCCGATCAAAGAATCCGATCAAAGAATGAAGGTGTTCCTCGATTTTGAAAAAAATACAATGGAGATCGAATTACTAAATGGAGTCAATAAGGGTTTGATATTAGGGATCGCAAAGAAAGATGCCTACCAAATCTCGGACGATACGGGGAAAGTATTCACTGGCGACGATGAAGTAAGGGTATACTTAGAATCTCTGAGACTTTATTTGATGTTAGTATGGAAACCAAAGGATTTTGAAATTAAACAATATGCTGGCGAAGTTAATACAATGGGAAAGGATTATGAAACTGTGTATTTAACCTCTGTTCAGGTAGAGGCTACGCCAGATACCGACCAATACTTAGCTTATTATGAAAAAGACAGCGGTGCCCTGGAATGGATGGAGTTTACCTACAGAGATCTTTTCTCTTGGTATCGCGGAGTGTTGAAGTTTGGCTTTTATGAAAATTGGGAGGGACTTTATTTTCCAAGAAGGATTACTATTTTAGACAAGTTCAATGCAGAAGACTTTGTGCATGAAATCCGCATTGAACGAATTGAAATCCCTAAGAAACCATTAATTGAAGAACAACTGATTCGTGAACAAAATTAATTGAGCGTAAAACGAATCGGAACTAAAACTTTTACCGTTATTGGCTTTCCTTCTAAAATGGAAGGAGAAAATCGCTTTCTCTTATAAGTGGTGATGGCCTCGAGTTCGAGTCCACCGCCTAATGTCTTTCCAACAGAGCGAACTCGCAAAACTTCTCCCGTATCTGAGATGACTACTTCAAGTGTCATGGTACCAGTAATGCCCAAGGATTTCGCTTCTGACGTATATTCAGGTCTTGTATTGGGAGAAAGATCTACAGGGGAAGTCGCACCGGACACGATGGGATCGGAAGCACCAGCAATTCTGGGGTCCTCCTTTTTCTCCTCTTTCTCCTTATCTGTTAGATCAAAATCACCATCCGTTGGTTTTGATTCATTTGTTGGTTCAGTGATTTGGACGTTATCGATGAAGGCAACTTCCTCGATCAAATCATCTAGGCTATTCGAATCAAAGTTAGGTGTGAACCAGAAAAAAAGAATCGCTAGCTGTACTAATGCTGATAATAAAAGTCCCGCTTCCATCCGATATCTATCGATGAAGCGAAAAACTCTTTGTCTTTTGGATCTCTTGGGAATGGCTAGTGTTTCCAACTTATTTTCCGTTCAACCCACCACCTTGGGTGGTTTTAGTAACTAGTGATATTTTGAGTGCACCGATTTCTCTGAGTGACTCGAAAGTATTATCAATCTCTTCATAGGTTAGATTTTGATCAGCATGGATAAGAACTTTCAAATCAGGCGTTGTTGAAATCTTTGCTCGAATGTTATTCAATGCCTCATTGAACGGCATAATGGCACCGTTAAAATAAACAGTTCGATTTTTGTCCGCAGAGAGATAAAGATTTGCGATTTTCTTATTTAATTGTTCTCCACCAGGAACATCTGGAAGGTCAATCGGAAGATCCGGATCGGAGTCTAAAACCGATGTTACCATAAAGAAAACTAGAAGTAAAAATGCTATGTCAGCCATTGAACTTACTGGAACTGATGGAGCGGGTCTATTTCTGCGGAGCATATTATTTCTTTTTTCTCACTGATATTTTTTCAAATCCACGGAGTTGCACAGCGGAAAGTGCATCTAACATCTTACCATACTTCGTATCGCCTGTTGTGACAATTAACGCTAATTTGTTAGGTAAATCTGGAATTTCTAAATTGTTTAATTCTTTTCTAAATTCTTTCAAATCTTCAAATTCTTTTGTGCCAAACGATGAATTGCGCATTTTGAATTTGTCTTGAGTGACAAGGATCTCATAAACATTCTTTCTTAAAAATGGTTGAGGTTCCGATTGTTTTCTAGGAAGAGAAATATTTAACCCTTCCTTCACAAAAAAAACAGCCGTTACCATGAAAAACACAAGTAATAGAAAGGCAATATCGGACATCGATGCGGCCGATATTTCTTCTATTTCCTGCTTCTTTTTTAACTTAATCATGAGAAATGCCTAAACTGCTTTTTTTCCAGCTTTCACTTTTAAATATTCTTTATAGATCTTATTTGCAGACTCTTCCACTTCGGAGATAAAGCTTGCTACGCGACCTTGCAAATATTGGTAAAATACCATCGCAGGAATCGCAACGATCAAACCAGCTGCAGTCGTAATGAGTGCTTCTTTAATACCACCCGCAACAACTTTTGCGTTCACTGAATCGGCGTTCGCAATCGCATCGAAGGCGTTGATCATACCAGATACTGTTCCAAGGAATCCAACTAATGGAGCAATGGTGGAGACCGCGGCAAGTACTGTAAGTCCCTTCTCTAACAAAGTGATCACTTCGCTGGCTTCGCGTTCCACACCTGATGCAAAAATTTCTGGATCGTTTTGCGAAACTTCCATACCGTTCTTTAAGACGTCTGTAATTTTCTGATCAGTGTTTTGTGAAAGAAAATCTTCAACACCTTTCAGACCGCCACCTGTGATCGCATCTTCCAAGTCTTGGTTGAAGCCTTTTCTCATCAGTTTTGTTCGTGAGAAAAAGTAAATTCGTTCAAAGATAACACCCAAGGCAACGATAGAGGAAAGAAGCAGGGGCCACATGGACCAGCCACCTGTATTAAATAATTTCACCAAACCAATTTCGGACTCTTTTGCTACAGGAGCAGGGGTTTCTGTTTTTGTTTCAGAAGGAGTCTGAGTTTCCGTTGTACTATTGTTTTGCGGATCGGGTGTAGTTTGCGCAGTGATAGGCTTTGCAATTGTAAAAATGGCAACGAGTACGATGATAAAAACTACTGAGTATTTTACTGCAGTCTTTTTGACTGGAAAGTTCATGAATGTCTCCATATCAGAATGATATAGAGAAACGATAGTGGATTTGTGTTACAAAATTATTACAGAAGTATTACAAAGAGCCTATTTCGCAAGCAGACGGATGATTCTACTTAATTCGGGAATTCCTTCTAAAAAGAGGGCAGGTCCTGGCTGGAGAATGATCGACGGATCCATCTCATAAATTTGATCCTTCGAAATTGCCACTGTATCTTGCCATTCTGGTTTATTTCCAACCCAATTCCAATCCATTGGTTTCCCGCACCAGCATCCTATGATAGCATCGGGATTGGCTTTGGAGACGTCTTCTGGAGAGATGATTCTGTCCTTTGCCAGTTTTTTTGTCTGTAAGTACGAAAATGCATCTTCACCCCCAGCAATAGCAATGGCTTCACTCACCCATTGGATTCCCGTAATGATGGGCTCATCCCATTCTTGGAAAAATATCTTTGGTCGAAAGGATCTAGACTGGTTCTCGGTTTTGAGTCTTTCAATTTCCTTTTTCCAAGAATCAATCATCACTTCCGTTTGTTTTAATTTTCCAACAATTCCTCCGAGGACGGACATGGCGTCGAATATCTCCTGAATGGACCTCTGATTCAAAATTAAAACATTTAATCCTCGTTCTATGAGATCCTTTGCCAATTGTCCCTGGATGTCTGAAAACCCTATGACAAGATCAGGATGAAGGCTTTCTATCTTTTTGATATTTCCGCTGATGAAGGCCGATACCTTGGGTTTTTCGAGCTTTGCTCTGAGAGGTCTCTCTGTGTAAGCAGAAATTCCAACAATACGTTCTTCTTCACCAAGGAGGTATAAAAGTTCTGTGGTTTCTTCCGTTAGACAGATGATTCGATTAGGACCCAAGGATCATCCTTCCAAAAATTTATTTAAGCTTTGCTGTGATGCGAAAATGACAAGAATATCATTTTCACGAAGAGTCATACTTCCCTTTGGAATTCCTAGGATCTTTTCGATTTTACTATCAGAGGCACGCTTACTTTCTTTATTTACTATGTAGCGTTTAATGGTAATTATATTAATTTCATATTTATGTCTAATATCTGCCTCAGCAATTGTTTTATCTATATACCGCTTTGGTACATTTACTTCAACAACGCTATATTCTTCTGAAACAAGAAAATTTGATTTTACAGAAGAATAACCTAACATTTCTGACATGGAGCGAGCAGCTCTCTCTTCCGGATTGAATAAATTTGCTATACCTAATAAACTTAATATCTTCTGTTGGAGATCAGTTTGGTATCGGGCATAAATATTTTTAGCGCCAATTTTTTTTAATATGTCAGCACAAATCACTGACGTTTGGAAATCGTCCGCGATCGCCAACACAACGATGTCCATTTCTTCGATTGCCTGAGATCGCAAAGCACTTTCATCCGTCGCGTCAAGACTGACAGCAACAGTTGTGAAATCTTTTATGTCCTGAATGATATCCTCCCTTTTATCTATGGCCAAAACTTCATGACCTTCTTGGAATAAATACTTAGCGAAGAGCTTTCCAAAACTTCCAATACCGATGACTGCAATTTTTTTTCGTTCCATATTTAACCTACGACGACGTATTCTAGCGGATATTTATAAGAATAATTTTTTGCTCTTTTTGAAAGTGCGATTAATAAAGTCAAAATTCCGACGCGACCAACAAACATGACAATGCAAATGATCACTTTACTTTGAAATCCAAGCGTTGGCGTCAGACCTCGAGATAGACCAACAGTTCCAAAGGCAGAGACAACCTCATAACATAAATCAAGAAAAGGAGCAGATTCAAAAATTACGAGACCTAAAATAGCTGTAAAAATCACAAACAAAGATAAAACAATTGTGGCGCTTGCTCTTGCGATCGTCGAAGGAGCTATGGATCGGTAATATATTTCTAGAGTATTTTTTCCTATGATCTGGTTTACTATATTTAAAAATGATATAGCGAAGGTTGTCGTTTTGATGCCACCGCCAGTCGATATTGGTGAAGCTCCCACCCACATTAAGAAAAAACTAATAAATGTTATGGGAATGCCCATTTTGGTAAGATCGAGAGTGTTAAATCCCGCAGTTCTTGTCGTTACAGAATAAAATAAAGAATGAAAAAGCTGTTCCGTGATGGATAAATTCTTTAAGGTATATTGCTGTTCTAAAAGAAAATAGGAGATAGCACCGAAGAACCAGAGAAATACGGATGTAAAAAGCACTAACCTAGTGGCGACGGAAAAGCGAAATGTAGGTTCGTTTCGATAAAATATCCATCGGCGTAGTTGGCCCAGAACGGGAAATCCGAGTCCACCTAGCATAATCAAGATCATGATTGTCGAAAGAAAACTTTGCGCAGTAGAAAAATGTGGATCATTTAAATTTCCGGGCAGAAGACTAAAACCGGCATTACAAAAAGCCGAAATGGAATGAAAAATACAAAAAAATATCTTCTCAGATTCTGGTAGTGAAAGCGAAATAGGAAACGTAAGATAGAGTAAAACGGCTCCAAGAATTTCAATAAATATGGTCTGGTAGGCAATTTGTTTTAATATTTCTTTAACTTTTCCAATTGATTCCTCCGAGAGTAAGTCCTTTAACAAGAGTTTGTCGTTAACAGATGCTTGCCCCGCCAAAAAAAACGAAAAGAAACTCGTTAAAGTCATTAAGCCAAGTCCCCCCACTTGGATCATCATCAGAATGATCAGTTGTCCCGTTCTCGTAAACTCATCTGTAATGTTGATCGTTGAGAGGCCAGTCACGCACGTTGCAGACACTGACGTAAATATGATATCAATACTTGGAAGATTTTGACTTGTGGCTTTTGGAAAATGAAGGAACAAACTTCCAAAAAAAATAATGGCCGCAAATGATCCAATGAAAACAAAAGATGGGTTTATATTTTTGGCATTATAAAGACGAGAGATACGATAAAAATGTGCTAAATTTGAAAAGATCAAAAGGAGTTGATTGGTTGAAAGAAATATCAATGTGGTATCATCACCAGTCAGGTGATAGGTGCTCAAGAAGGCAAGTATGCTCTCTTGAAACAATCTTTCTATGAGGATCAAAAAGATTATAAAAAACTGTAGTTTGTGTTCGAATAAATATTCTAGAGCTTTTTTTGAGGAAAAAAGAAAGGAGAACAACTCATAAATTAAGAAGAAATTAACAAGGGTTGTTACAATACTTCGAACGACAGGTATCCAATCTACAGGATAATAGAAGCCATATTCGAAAATGAGGATGAAGAAAGAAATGATTCCCGAAAGTGTATAGATAAATCTTCCGATACTTCGCAGATTTTCTTTATAAAAGTTGCGAATAGAATGTTTTGCATTCTCAAGTTTTCTAAAAAGGAGGAGGACTTTGACAGTAAATTTGCGGAGCTTCAAGGAGTTACAGATTTAAGCGCAGCTTTCTTTTTGCGATTTTCTTCCAATCGTTGTTGGTCGAGATACACATTTGTACCACCAAGACCGGCGGTGCCGGTAATCATAATCAGACTGCCCGTTAATGTCTTTGTAACGACCAAAACACTTGCCAAAGCCGCGGAAGCGCCTAAAGCGAAGGGAAGCGTCAGAAAAAAAATAATGTAACCTCTACGAAATTTATCTTCCTCATAAACTGTATCTTCATCGAATTCTTCTCGAAGTTTTTTGATCGCTTCTCTTTTACCTCTACTTTTTGTTCCCTGATTTTGAAGTGCACCTGGATTCAGTTCACCTGTTAGGGGATTGATAGGGCTTTTGTTTAAGATGGAATTGTTTGCTGACTGGTATTGATTATTATTGGGTTGAGTCTGCAAATTTGTCGGAAGATTTGTTCCGGCGCCGGGTATGGACGCAAGAGGATCGTATTTCGTTCGAACATCTTTTGGCGTTGCCAGGTCAGGTCTCTGAAATGTTGGTGGTTGGTCTACGTCCTGTAAAACATTTCCTTCGGCGTCGTAACCAGGAATGTTTCGAAGGTCATAATTATTCGTATCGTAAAACCCCTCTTTTGTTTGGGACATAAGTGGTGAAAATACATTCCATGCAACGGACAAACTGATAAGGGCGACGATGGATCCAAATTTTTTCATCTTGGAAATTCTAGTTTAATCTTTGGTAGGATTGGTCAACGATTTCACGACCAGATAAAATCGTTGATTTATACTGAAATGACTTATTTTGAATCTCTTTGAGATCCTTTTCACTCAAACCTGATTTATGCGCATGCTCGTATTCACGCAAAAGATTCGTATCAAAAAGTCCGGGATCATCCGAACCGATTGTAATCTTTAAACCATTATCATTAAATCTTGCGATTGGATGGTCGCCTAGATTTTCTAACATACCAATGTAGAGATTGGATGAAGGACAACATTCAATGACGCTTTCGGTTTTAGAAATGCAGGACAAGCAATAATCTTGGAAAGTATGTAGGAATTGCGTTCTTTCACTGCTCATATTCATAGAAATGGTATCAGTCTTATCCTTCTTTAAAAGTTGTTTTCGTTCCTCTTCTAACTCTTCTTTAGAAAAGTAAGTTCCAAATTCTAAAATTGAATGATAATTTTCTAAATCAAAATGAATTTGGTCTAGTCGTTCTGAGACCAGTTCTGTTCTTTCTTCACTTAAAAAATAATCCGGAGCGATGCCAAGTGCAAGAGCATGTCCCAGTCTATGAGCGCCATATTGTGAAGCTTCCATTACCCATCTAACAGCAGAAAATGGAGTTTTGTCCTTGAAACTTTCACCTACATGATAAAGAATCGAAAGTGCCGTACTTTTCTCTGCGCTATTGTCGCGTAGTACTTGTTCAAAAAATGTTTTCTTATCCTTTGGTGGATATCCTTCTTCGATATGACAAAAGTCGATCGCAACGAGATAGTCTTTTATCATAGATTCTTTTTCCATCCAATTTTTCATCCAATCATAATGTTTTTCAAAGTTAAGGTCCCGATGAATCGACATTGCAAGCCTTGCTTGAATTAACTTTCCTTCTGATTTGGCTTTCGCTTCTCCTTCTTGCAAGCCCTCGCAACTTGCCATTAACTTTTTGAGAAATGATTCTTTTGGTTCCTCTTTTCCAAACATCAATCGGTATTCCCCATAACTTACGTCATCCAATGCATTCGAAACGACGACGTCCTTGCAAATTTCTCGAATTTCCTTGTCATGAAATTCAACCAATGCGATGATTAAATTGAATTTGGCCTGAAAATGAAGAAAGGGTGCTTTCTCGTTGAAATGGTAAAGAGATTTAAATTTTTGAATTTCCGAATATTCCTCAAAAAATGTTTTCGGGTTTATTTTGATGCCGTATGCTCGCTCATAAGAATCTAGGTAAATCTCCCAGCGAGGTTTCTGATTTTTTTTACCTATTCTTAATAGGGTTTCAGCAGGTAAACATCCATAAAGGTGGTTGTGTAGATCACAATACATAGAAAGTTGTCCATACCATGCTTCATAGAATACATCGAGTGTTGAAGCTAACTCGATTAAATCAGAAAATTCTCACACTTGCAATCCCTGTTTTTTTCGGAATGCTCAGTTATACCGCTATAATGATTTCTGATACAGCCATGGTTGGAAAACTTGGAGAGGTGCCTTTGGCCGCAGTGGGCTTTGGCGGAATGGTTTATTTCTCTATTTTTGCGTTTCTTATGGGCGGATCAATGGCGGTTCAAATCATAGTTGCTCGACGTTATGGTGAAAAAAATGACATCGGCGTGGGAAATGCACTCGTTAATGCCATTTACATTTCGATAACAATTGGTACTATCATGTCCTTGTTAGGCTTTATTTACTCCCCTCAGATCATGCAATTGCTCGGCGACGATCCCGAGGTAATAAATTACGCGGGAGATTATCTAGCCTATCGTTTTCTCGGAACTGGATTTTTTTTCTTAGGATTCGCCTTACGAGGATTTTTCGACGGAATTGGCATCGTGCAAGCAGGTATGCTTTCCTCCATTACGGCGGCAGTCACGAATATATTCTTAAATTGGATTTTGATATTTGGAAATTTAGGATTTCCGGAAATGGGTGTAAGAGGTGCCGCCATTGCTTCCTCACTGTCAAGTATCCCTTCGCTTCTTATCATATTTTTTTTCTTTTTTAGAAAGGATGTGGCTCCCTTTTTCAAAGCTCAAGTTTGGAAGCCAAATTTTGAAATCATTAAGGAACTTTGTGTAGTTGGAATTGCTCCCGCAGTGGAAGGGACATTAACCAATCTCTCATTTGCTGGTTTCTATAAAATCGCAGGTCTTATCAGCACAACTACACTTGCTGCCTCGAGTGTTGTCATTTCCTGTATGAGTCTTTCCTTTATGCCTGGTATAGCTTTTGGAATCGCAGCTACGACTATTCTTGGTCAGGCGATGGGACAAGGGAAGATTCGTCTTGCCTACCAAGGAACCATGCGATCTGCCACATTTTCGGCCATTGTTATGGGGACGATGGGCGTAGTGTTCATCGTGTTTGGACGTCAATTGCTTGCAATGTTTACGGATGCCCCCGCTGTCATAAGAGAAGGTTACCCTGCACTATGCATCGTTGCTCTAGTGCAGGTGGGTGATGCCTATCATATGGTCGTAGGTTCAGCGCTTAGAAGTTCTGGAATGATGTACTGGGTTATGTTTGCCTATTTGATCATTTCCTTTCTTGTTATGCTTCCCTTGGCCTATTTATTCGGAATAGTACTCAAAGGCGGATCGATCGGGATCTGGGCTGCATTTTTTATTTGGATTTTACTCCTAGCCATCTCATTTGTTAGAAAATTTCGTAAGAAGGAGTGGGTAAATATACGAATCTAATAGTAAGTAGGTAATATGAGACGCAACGAACAAGAAAGACAGGCGATACAGAATTTTTTAAAGTCCGTTGAATTGTTTAAAAAATTACCTCCTGCGATCTTGAGTCGAATTGCAAATAACATCCAAGAGAAATTGATCAGAAGTCATGAAGCTCTTTATTATAAGGGTGAAGTATCCGAAAATATTTATATTGTTCGCTATGGCGAGATATTGCTTGAGAATATCGCGAACCAAGGCGCCGTATATATAGGTGCTGGTCAAGTTCTCGCAGAAAATTCGTTGATCTCTGGCTCCAATCATTCTACTTCTGCCATCGCAGTAATCGACAGCCTTGTTTATGTTCTGAATGGTAAACTTTTTTTACAATTGGCAGCGCAGGAGAAGATCTTAGCACAAAGTATCATTCATTTGATGGGCTCTAGAATGCGCGACCATATGGAAAAGAATGTCACGCAAGGAGCATTCATCGGCTTACGGAGATTATGTGTTCATGTTCCTTTAGATCCGGAATACGATTTTGGAAAAAAAATCGAACTCTTTCTTGAAAACTATGGCGAAAATACAAAGTCTTTATCAATCAGTGTTCCCATTTCGCAATTTGTCGGAATGGATACGACACGCATTTCTGAATATCTGACTGAGATACGTAAAAAAACACCTTTGGTTCATCTTTACTTTGATGAAAAAATATCACGACAGGAGTTATCGTTCCTCGTTGTTCAATCCGATTTTATCGTCTTCTGGGAGACTGATCCCGAAAAATTTTATCGCGAGAAAGAAGAAATTGTAAATTTTTGGAAAGGTCGCATTCGCAATTTCGGAGGACGCGCCATCCGCCTCATGGAAGCGGGTGTCGTAAAAAGTTACCTTCCTTCGGACGAACAAATCAAAACTTTTTATCAAAAAGATACTCTTGCCCGCTATCTCGTCTCAAAGACCAGAGGATTGGCATTAGGCGGTGGCGGAGCCAGAGCACTCGCGCACGTTGGACTATTAAAAGTACTTCATCGAGAAGGAATTAAATTTGACTATGTATCAGGAGCATCAATGGGTGCGGTGATTGCTGCCCTATATGCAAGATTAGAAAATCCTGATAGAATCGAGGAATTGATTAAAGAATTTTTCGGAGGATTGGAGAGTGCCTTCGATCCGACAATCCCAGTTGTCGCATTTTTCAAAGGCAAGCGCATGAAACGGATGTTAAAGAACGCCTTTGGTGACCAACGAATAGAGGAACTGCCACTTCCCTTTGTGACTTCGGCGGTTGACCTTCAAACGGGAAAAGAACATGTTTTTGA
Organism: Leptospira ognonensis; assembly: GCF_004770745.1. Classification (GTDB taxonomy): domain Bacteria; phylum Spirochaetota; class Leptospiria; order Leptospirales; family Leptospiraceae; genus Leptospira_A; species Leptospira_A ognonensis. The sequence continues at coordinate 116,069 of NZ_RQGD01000046.1, forward strand.
CCAAGGACCTATCACTGAAGCTTTGGTAAGTGCGATGAGTTTGCCAGGCGCATTTCCTCCGTATCGTTTAGGTGAAAAAATCTTAGTGGATGGTGGAATGATCAATAATGTGCCTGAAAGTTTGATTCGAGAGAAGGGTGCCGACATGGTACTAGGAATTAACGTTTCGCCATTACAAGAGATAGTTCCAGTAAAATTATTCGAAGACAGAAATACGACGGAGAAGGGCTTTTTTCGCTATATTTGGGATACTCTTAAATACCCACCAATTTTACAGATCATGACAAGAACCATTACCTTAGAAGGTAGAGAGATAACGAGACTTAAGCGGCCAAAGATGGATCTATTTGTACATTTTCATCTTGAAGAATTCCAGCTTTTCGATTTTGCCAGATATCAAGAGATAATAGATAAGGGCCAGAAAGAAGCCGAAGACAATCTAGCCGAAATCAAAAAATTGTTTGCATAAAGACTTTACGTAACTCGGAACCGTTTAGAATAAAAATACATACCGAACGAGAGGAGGAGAGAGAATGTAGGTATGGAAAACATCCATGCTTCAAAATCTTCAGCACCTTTTATGAAATCGTCTATGCAAAAAGGAAACAGGAAAAGTGCAAAAAAGAAAAAAATGCCAGCTAACAAAACCAATACGGCCCTAACTAATTTTAACACGGTCGTATTAGGGGGTGGTATGGTATCATTTGTTGAAACAGTCGGTAAAAGTACATTCCCAGTTCCAAATAAAAAAGTTTTATCCTTTTCGAGTGCACTCTTTGAGTAGTGCCGAACGAGAAGTAGTGGTGTGATCACAAAAATGGGTGCATACATTAGAGCCGAAGCTCCGAAATTAAGGACAAAGTCAAATCCGCCGTGTAACAGACTTGAGATTCCGACACCAATAAAAAAAACTTTAATCCTATCTTCTTTCTCCATCTTTTCTTTGGCAATCCAATGGCCGATGATCGCACCCCAGAGGATATGACCTGGGACAGATAAAAAAGCTCTTAGAACTCCCACCGCAAAACCATGCTCTAAAACGTAAAAGATATTTTCGAATGTGGCAAAACCACCTCCGACACATGCACCATAAACAATGCCATCAAAATGTTCATTAAAAGCATCATTTCTTGCGGAGTAGAATCGAATCGCCAAGTACTTTGCAACTTCTTCTGTAATGCCCACGACCAAAAAATAATGAATCGCCAAATCAATATAACTTGGTGTTTCAGAAAGAACGAAAAGAGTTTCGAATAAGCCAGCTGGTAATATGAGCGCCGCGCCCCAGTAGAAGGATCGCAAAACAACACTGATTGGTTCTTTTTGTAGGTGATCCTTTGAATAATATCTCTGTACGATGACAAAGCCGGGGAGTATTGCGAGCGCTAATAGACCGAATGTTGTCATATCGAAGAGAGTATATCTTTTTTCTTTGTTTCAAATTCCTCAGCAGTAATGAGGCCTTGGTCAAGCAGTCCTTTAAGTTTGGCTATCCTTGTTGCTGGATCATTCGCTGGTTGGGCCGCCTGTCCTCCTCCGCCTTGATTCTGATTCATCATATTGCCCATCATTTGGCCCATATTCATACCCATTCCCATACCCATACCAGCACCCATGGCACCACCACCCTGACCTTGGTTTTCAGCTGAAGCTTGGCCGATATCAAACATTTTCTTTTGTTGGTACTTGTCACCTAACATATCTATTTCGAACTTATCGGTGATGATCTTCTGAATTCTTTGATAATTCGGGTCCGCTTGATCAAAGTTGACAGACGAGACGTTAAACTCCGATAGTTCGAGGCCGTATTTTTCAAATTCCGGGGAAAGCTTCACTCTACCTGCTGTAGAACTTTCGTCTCGGTATTTGTTGATTTCAACAACAGATGTATTGTTGTTGAGGATGACTTCAGAGATGAAATCTCCAATACTTCTAACAATATTTGGTTTTAAAAATTCGTCAATGGACTCATTTGTAGTTCTGTTGCCGCCTTTTACTACATTTAATAAAAAAGACCGAGCATCTTTAACACGAAATTTATAATCACCAAACGCGCGAATGTTGAGAACAATTTTATACTTAGGATCCTCTAGAGGGATAGGTGTATTCGTTCCCCATTTCATAGCGAAGATGGACTTATTTACGTAGTATACTTCTGCTGTAAAAGGAGTTTTTCCGCCGAAGGGAATATTGATAAGTGCTTCAAGCAGAGGGATGTTCCCTGTTTTTAAGGTATGTGTTCCTGGGCCAAAGGAATCAAGAGCTTTGCCTTCTTTGAAAAAGATGGCTTCGAGATTTTCATCAACGATGAGCTGACCTGCGGTGCTGATGGCATCTGATGGATATTTCCAGACGATCTCATTAGCGGAACCTTCAAATTTAATACGATCTATGATTGACATTGCTTACTTCCTTTTATTTTTTAAGAAAAATATTATTTCTAGCTTCAAATTCTTTTTCGATATTTTCTAATGCGGTGATTACATTTTGGATCGCAGATTCCGGATTTTCACTAAACCAAGTGTTAAGTTTTTGAGTGATATCAAGTTCCAGTAAACCTAGTTTTTCTAATATTCCAAAATCATGTTTCAGTAATGTTTCAAGCTCGGCCGTTGAAGCTTTGAAACCGGCACCTAAGCCATTTAAACCATATCCTGCAGAGGAAATTTTCATGATGATTCGATCCAATGCATTGACGGCAGGATTTGTTTTTCCGATATTTTGAATCTGTGCTTTTGCTACAAAACCTTCTTCTAACTTTCTCAGTGCTTCTTTAAAAGGAGCCAGTCTTCCGACGATCTCTTTTCTCACCAAAGCATCTGTTTTATCAAATTCTTGGTTAGCAAATGCTTCTGCAAAGATAGAACTTTCCTTCAAAAATTTTCTGACGGGGCCTTCTTCTGACTTAAATCTCTCTAAGGTTGATGTCAACCATGCTTGGTCCATATCTATCTCCTAATCCTTTTTAACTTCTTCTGCGCCTAACGTATTAATTGAATCACAAGTAATGTAATTAAATATTACACTTTTATCTGACTGGTAAGTTACCTTGTTATCGTAAGATTTCCATTTGCCCTGGTCAAACTCACAATCATGCTTTTCACCTGCGGATTCACCTCCGATTTCTTCGAAATGAACTAAATATTTTTCCTTTCTTGCTCCTAATCTTTCACATCCGATAGAACCTGAACAGTCACGATAGACTGGCGCCGGCCAATACGGTTCCGGTTCAATACCGACTCCTGTTGCAGTGCTGACTCTTTCGTAAGCCCACCTGTCAACTTTGTAATAACATTTTGAATCATAGACGGGCTCGCTCCGATATTTGGTTGAACAACTTTCGCTTTCGGAATAGGTCCCATCACCGTTATCGGATTTTACAGTATGGCATTCTTCTCCATCAGCAATTTGATTATAGCTTCTAACCTCTGATCTACGATCAACACTGTATGCATCGCTCGGCATCGAATCACACCAAGATGAGTCGGAGACGGGTTTGAATTGTTCAATGTCTATGGAACGTGTCCATTCATGTTCCGTTAATTTTAGATTAACTTTTTCAGTCCATAAAACACCTATGAGTACGAAACCAACAGAGCCAACTCCCAGAGAACTTAGCATCCAGACGACCCACTTGGGAGTTTTTGGATGTGCTTTGATCCATTTCGAATCTTTAAAGGCTAAATCCTCCTTGTTTCCAGCTGTTGAATCGGAATTTGGTGTTTGTTGGTTGCTAAGATCTAGCTTTGCATTTTGAACACTATCAACCTCGGGAAAGACCCCTTCAATTTGAGACGAACGTCTTGTTACTTCCTTTGCTCCGTCAAGGGCTCCTCCGCAGTTTCCACAAAAGGTTGATTTCGCTCCGTTTGGAGTTTGACAGAAGGGGCAAACCTTATCTGCTCCGTAGTAAACGTGATCTTGTACAGCAACCTTTTCGGAATCAGAAGGAAAATATCTACGGGTGGGATCTTGTGTAGCACCGCAATTAGGACAATGTCGATGAGATTTTCCGAGTAATTTTTTGGAACCGCAGAATTCACAATCCCAAAGCATTTCATAAATTTTTTCGCCTGCCATCGCCAAGTTTTATCTAAGAAAATCGTAATTTTGCAAGAAAAATATTTCAATTCTTCAGTAATGAGTATAAAATCGATTTATGATTCAACATCGAATGAAAGGATCGCGCGTTTTAGTAAATGTTTTTGCGATTCTAGTAACTTTTTTATGCTTTGCCTATGTTTTTTCCTCACAGACTATCGCAAGCAACCTTGAACATCCTTTAGACAAATTGTATAAAAAAATCTCACCAAATATAAAGGTGGCCGATGACTCCGTCGTCTTACGGAGATTAGCTTTGCATTTAAAAGGAACCATCCCTTCACCCGGAGAATTATTAGACTTTGAAAAAGAAAATCAAGAAACCCGTGTCACCCATTATACAGTAAATTATCTAAGAGATCCGAGCTTTGCAGAATATTGGGGAATTAAATTTTCCTCGATGCTTCGAGATAAAACGAAAGGACGAAAGATTCTAACGGGAGCATTTTTTAAGTACTTGGCGGAATCTCTACATATGAATAAGGGATATGACGTTTTGGTAACAGAAATGATCAATTCCAAAGGAAACTTAATTGAAAATCCGGCGACTGGCTTTTATCTTCGGGATAACGGTGATCCCTTACAAGTTGCAGAATACGTTGGAAGATTGTTTTACGCCAAACGAGTAGGATGTGCGAGGTGTCATGATCATCCATACATTTCTAACTACACCAGAAGAGACTACTATGGGTTAGCTGCTTTTTTTAGCCAACAATATGTGAGAGATGGAAGTTGGGATCCTGAAAAATTTAAAGGTAAAGATGTGGCCTATGTACCACGGGAGCTTGAGGAGCACCTTCCAACCGCCGAAATGAAATCCCTGCAGGATAAAAACGGTGAATGGAATCGAGAAAATTGGAATCAATGGAGTGATGCAGATCGTAAAGCCTATCAAAAGAAATTCGAATTGGCGCATGCTACCGTTTATATACAACCTAAACTTGGACTGCGCTTTCCGCATACTGATGATGCGCCAGGTGGAGATCTAGTTAGGCCTAAATTTTTAGATGGTGTCGAAGCTAAATTGAAACCAGGAGATGACAGGAGAAAGGTATTTTCTGACTGGCTTACCGATAAGAAGAATGATCGATTTAGGAAAGTAATTATAAATCGTGTTTGGACAAGCCTAATGGGTTGGAGTTTTTTTACTCCGTTAGATGATTGGAATGAAGATACAGAAGTAACAGGAAAAGCAATTTTAGATCATTTAGATAACGTTTTTTTGAAACAAAATTTTCGAATCAAAGACTTAATCCTTTATATTGTCACCTCAAATGCTTATGCTAGGTCTTATCCAAAATCTAAGGATAAAGATGTCCAGGATAAAATCAGGTACTTCACATCACAAAGATTAGATGCTGATCAATTACTAAATTCGATGATTAAAGCGTCAAATTCACTCTCGTTAGGCAGTGTCAATGAGCGCAAAGTTATTCCATTTGATCATTCTGGAAACTTGAACCATGTCGATCTTGTTGGTATAGGTAACATTCGCATCCCTAAAGAACAGGCAAAAGATATAACCAGTGCAGCAGAAATTGAACATCCTGCTCCTTACTCCTCCTTCTTATCTGTATTTGGCACTGGGAACCGAGTAGACATTTCCGACGATTTTTCAGAAATAACCATCGAACAGGTATTAACTCTTATGAATGGAAGAGTATCAAGTAAATTAACATGGGAGTTTGGAGGCAATGATTCGCTACCAAAAAGAAAATTTGAAGAAACCAAATCTATGTCAAAGACTATAGACTATGTATATTTTTCTCTATTGGGTCGACATATCAATCCTACTGAATCAGATAAAATTTTCAAAAAATTGATTAAATCAGAACAAGTTTACGATAGAGAGCTCATTCAAGATCTTTGCTGGGCCATTTTGAACAGTCAGGAATTTTTACATGTCAACTAACATTCGATCTATCGAAAGAAAATTATTTTTAAAACGAAGTTTGGCCCTATTAAGCGCCGCCTTTATTACCTCTGGTGTATCGAGTCTATCTGGTGCCGAAGAGAATGAGGAAGAGGCAGAATTCACGCATAAATCCCCCGTCAAATCGATCATATTTATCAATATGGAAGGAGGAATGAGTCATGTGGATACCTTAGATCCAAAATCAAATAGCTCGTTTTCTAAAGTTTCTTCTTCCATTAACGGGATTAGCTTGCTTGAACCTTTCTCGAAAACAGCAGGTCAACTTAAACATTTAGGTATCATCAGAAGTACTTGGAGTGAGGATGGTGACCATGCGTTCGGACAGTACTTACTAAATACAGGATACCGTATGCCGGAAGGAATGGGTTTTCCTGATATACCGCATTTTGGTTCCATCTTCGCTTTTGCGAAAAAACGAAAAACAAAAGAATCCTATTTTCCGAGTTATGTGACCATGGGTGGGCGAAATGGTCGCATCGGAAATTCGGGATTTTTAGGAGTTCCATATTCTGGATTTCATATAGGCAATTTAGATAACGCAATCTTACATCTGTCTCCTGCTCTCGGAAAGTACAAAGGAGAGAGGTTGATGCGAAGACAGGATATTCTTTCGATCATGAATGAGGAATTTCGTGCACATAACAAATCCTCTCAATTGAAAACTTGGTCAGAAATGGTGAATGCCGCAGAAGAATTTCGGAATTCGGCTGATTTAGCTAGCTTCGATATAACAAAAGAGCCAGAGGCGATGCGGGCGAGATATGGAAATTCTTGGCAAGGAAAAGCATGTTTGATGGCCAAACGACTCGCCGAGAAAGAAGTTCCTTTCATTCAAATTACGATTGGGGGTTGGGATACGCATAACAATAATAAAGCGCAAATAGCCAAAATTATGAATGATTCAGACCAAGGGATCTCGGCATTGATTGAAGATCTCGCTGCCAGTGGTCTGCTTAACCAGACAGTCTTTTTTCTAAGTTCGGAATTTGGAAGGACACCGGATGTCGGCTCAAGAGATGGAAGAGACCACCATCCAAGAGTTTGGACCTCCCTATTAGGCGGGGGACCATTTCAGAAAGGTTTTGTTTTAGGAGAATCGGATGAGAAAGGAGAAAGGCCTGCAAAAAATACGACTGCCTATCACGTCAGAGATATCATAGCCTCGATCCATCATGCCTCAGGAGTAGATACCGAAGCAAGCCTCACAAATTCATTTGGTAGACCTTTCCCGATTTCGCCAAGAAGTTCAAAAATCATCGAAGATATTATGAATCTTCCAGATTAGCGGAGGTTAGGCTAAGTATCTTATGAATTTCTTCTCATTTGGGGTGTGTTCCATTAGGACTAGGGGTCAAAAGGAACACGAATTTTTCCTTTTCTAAATTGGACAAGTATGGAAACTGTTCCTTGTCATATGAAAAAAGCACTGATTACAGGTATCACTGGGCAAGACGGCTCCTATCTTGCAGAACTTTTATTGGAAAAAGGTTACGAGGTTCACGGCATCGTGCGTCGGACGAGCCTCTTCAATCGAAATCGGATCGAACATCTCCATTCTAACCCTAAATTAGTCCTCCATTACGGGGACATGACGGATTCATCCAATTTAAACAGAATTTTAGAAAAAATCCAGCCATCTGAGATCTACAATCTTGCGGCACAATCACACGTGCAGGTTTCCTTTGAGGTTCCAGAGTATACGGCAGAAGTAGATGCTGTGGGAACGCTTCGTATTTTAGACGCGATCAAACAAACCGGGATCCAGTCAAAATTTTACCAGGCTTCTACCTCGGAGCTTTACGGATTGGTGCAAGAAGTCCCGCAAACGGAAAAAACGCCTTTTTATCCAAGATCCCCCTACGCAGTCGCAAAATTATATGCCTATTGGGCGGTAGTAAACTACCGGGAGGCGTATGGACTTCATGCCTCTAATGGGATTCTCTTCAATCATGAATCCCCAAGAAGAGGAGAAACGTTTGTCACACGCAAGGTCACTCTTGGTGTAGCGGCAGTAAAGGCGGGCAAGCTCTCGCACATCACTATGGGAAACATTGATTCCAAGAGAGATTGGGGCTACGCTCCCGACTACGTGCAAATGATGTGGATGATGCTCCAAAAAGACCATGCAGATGACTATGTCGTTGCGACCAATGAAACTCACACGGTTCGAGAATTCATTGAAGAGTCTTTTAAAATTGCGGGATACGAAATTATTTGGGAAGGAAAGGCAGACTCAGAAGTCGGCAAAGATAAAAAATCGGGACAGGTTTTGATCAAAATCGATCCGAAGTATTACCGCCCTACGGAAGTTGAACTTTTGATCGGAAATCCAGCCAAGGCAAAAGAAAAGTTAGGTTGGGAGCCAAAAGTTAAGTTTAAAGAATTAGTTAGGATTATGACAGAGGCTGATCTGGCAACCTATCAGTTAAAGCCAGAAGCCTAAGTAAAAGTTTTTAAAGTCAGTTTTTCGAATTCTTTTAGAGTCCGAAAAACTGATCTAACATTAGTTTTTTTAAGGTCTCTTTGAGTTTATCTTGGATGTTGACGATCTTGACGGTCATCTTCTTCTCGTCTGCCTTATTCTTAAATGAGAGCAATCTTGAGATTCCTAATGAACTCACGATGACTACCTTTTCAAGATCTAGGAAAACTTCAGTCACAGCTTTTTCCAAAGTTGAATTTAAGACTTCTCTTAGTTCAGCAGAGTTTCCATCCAAAATCTGATCCATAAATTTTATGCGAATGGTCTGACCTTTTTCTTCAATTTGAATTTTTTCGTTCATTGTGGTTTGTCCCTATAAATAAAGAAATCTATCTGCAAGATAGCAAGAAGAAATTTATTTTAACTTCTTCAGTTTATTTTCCATATTTGCTTTTTTATGATAGAATTGGACGAGTTTTTCTAGCTCTGCCATATCAGAACATACGATTTTTCCCATTTCAAGTCGGATAAATTTGTTTTGTTTCATGATCTCTGCAATGAGTAACTCATCTTTCGGATCCGTTAGGCCCACCATTTTCAATAAGTCTTTGGTTCCGATTTCAAAATTATAGGCCTGTTTTTGAGCGATTTTGACACGATTTTTCTCACTTAACGTCATAAGCGTGTCAACGATTCGTGCCTGAGAGTCTTTCAACAGTAAATTTGCTAACTGCTTGTATGCGGTCCATATCCTTTCGGAGAGTAGGGTGATCAAACGAGTCGCAAGTTGCGGTTGTGCTTTTACCATTCCTTCAAAGTTCGCTTTGTTTATGGCAAGAAGTTCCACATCACCAGAGGCAATGGCCGATGCAGATCTAGGTTTGTTATCAAGGATGGCCATCTCCCCGAAGATATCTCCCGTATTTAATACCGCGAGCATGACTTCGTTTTGGTTTACAATTTTGGAGATTTTTACCTTTCCACTTTGGAGAATGAAAAGCTCTCTGCCTGGTTCATGTTCACAAAAGATCATTTCATTGTCTTTGTAGTTTCGATTGAACTTGGTATAGTCAATGACGGCGCCTTGGAATGGCTGGTTCATTGTTTGTAATCGCAATTTGGCCTGAGGGACAAATTGTCCACTAGGTAAATGTTTCAGATAACTTTGATATGCGAAAGTAGCATGTGCTGTGTTCTGCAATTGGAAATAGTATTCTCCAATTTTGAAGAGTTCGTTAGGATCCTCTTCGACAGCATTCCGAAAGGAGAGTCGAGTGATCGTCGTATCAAACTGGCGCAACTTCATAGAGAAGAAGCGAATGATGTTCATCGCTACAGCCGTTGATTTTTGAATGAGCGTGCCGAACTGGTCGTAGCTGACTGAGATTAAAGATACGCTTGTTAAAGAGGTAGCAGATTCAATTTGTGCATGCTGGCTCATAGCAGCAACAACGCCAAAAAAATCACCTGGCCCTAAAACTTGATTGGGATCTTCGCCGACAACGGCTGTCTCCCTGGTGATACGAACTTTCCCTTCGCGGATGATATAGAAATTGTTCGCATCTTTCTTCCCTTCTACAATGATGTAGGAGTTTGCTGGGAAGGTAACCATTTGAAAAAATGACATCTTTTATTTACTCTAAGGCCTTACACTTGTGAACGTGACTACTTTATTATCGGAGATCATACAGGCAATATTTTCCTCAAAATTACTTATTTTTACTCTCAGCTAAAATTTCTAATTGAGCGAGCTCCAATTCTGCCTCCTGGGCAATTTTTGAGGAATAAGTATTTTGCGTTATGTCTTTTAAAATTGTAGCAGCTTTCGCCTCTCTACCCAATCGGATCAGGGCCCGAGCCGCCTCTAGGTAGGCATCGAGACCTTCTTCGGTATTCGGATAGTCTTTGTACATTGCGAGTTCATTTTTTGCAAGGGCGAGCGTATCGCCAAGCTTACGATAGGATTTGGAGAGCAATTTTCTCGCCTCCCATTCCCTAGGGTGGCGTAGATAAAGAATTAGGAATAATTTCAATTCTTCCGTGGATTTTACGTAGTTGCGATCTTCATAAAATTCGGATGCCTTTTGAAATAGCAATTCGCCTTGTTTCAGTTCTTCCGCTTTATATACTTCATTTCGATTCTTTCCTGCTTGGGCGTGCAGGTTGGTAACATGCTGAAGGCCGAACAAAGTTAAACAAAGAATCAAAACAAGCCAGTTTCTCATACGACATATATCGACATTATGGGGAAAAATTCTGAAGAAGTTTTATGTCAGATTTGGCAAGGATTCTGGGTACACTCTCTAGACTCCACAACTCGAGGGAGGTTTCTGATTCTTGGTTTTGATTTAGATTTAGAACTAACTTTCCTTTTCCCCTCCAATCGGGCTGGAATTGTACCTCGGTTTGCGAGAGATCGCCAAGACGTTTTTCCCTGAGCGGGGGAACTTCTTTCGTTTGGACCGATTTTTCTCTAGGAAATAGATTCATCTGAACCAATTGATTTCCTTGGTTTGTTATGCCTTCAAATTCGTAATGGATGATATACGATTCATTGCCTTTTGTTTGCGAATAGGGCAAAATGCTCAGAATTTTTATATATGGTTTTTTTGGCGAACTCGCTTGCGTATCGGAAATAAAAAGATTTCCTCCCAAATTTAAGAGAGCGTATTCCATATCCTCACGTTTTTTAACCGTAAAATACTTTCCATTTCCAATCTTTGCAAGTGCGGTTAAATCCTCTTCTGCTTTTGGATCCAGATCGATACCAAGGATGTGCAAATTGAATTTTTTACCTCGCGTTTTTAAGGCATGCAAAGTCATAGCGGGGTCGCCCTCGCAGCTTTCCATTCCATCGGAAATAAAGATAATCTCTGTCTCTTTATAATCCCGAAGCAGGTACTCACCTACAAGTTCTAAAGTATGCGCAATGGGAGTGGAACCAGAAGGAATGATGCTTGTTAGCTTAGTAATTGCTGCACTCGCTCCTCCTTTTTGGATGGGCTGGTACAGTCTTGCGGAGCTGCAACCAGCGATGCGATTTCCATAGGCGACAAGTCCAACCTCTGAATCTTTCGGAAGTTTACTTAAAAAATTCATCAGCTGGTCTTTCGCAATGGCCATACGTGTGACGCCATCTATTTTCTCAGCCATCGAGCCGCTGGCATCAACAATAAAAACATATCGTTTGTTAGATGTAACCGACTCCGAATACAGATTGAAAACCAATAAGAAGGAGAGAGAGAAAAAAAAAGAAATTTTCGAAATCAAAATGCGAAGGCTCACTTTATTCTTTTCGGTGTGGAGATGAATTTACCTTAGATGAGTTTAGGATCAAAAAAAGGTGGAGAATTGAGATTTGGCTGCACTTGAATGGGCTTTCGATCAAATGAGGCATAATCATTTAATAGACGGATGATCATTTCACAAGTGGCACCCCAAAGAAGACCGTCCTCTAAATCAAAATAGAAAGAATGGTCGTCACCATTTCTAGAAGTAAATTGTAGCGAATAAAAAGGGGCTTTCAGAAGTTTAGAAAATGGTAAAATGATAATCTTTTCCACCTCATCTTCGTTGTGTGAAAATTGAAAATCCCCAATATATTTACCAAGAAATGGAGTGATGTGGAATCCTGTTCTCGTTTGCATACCTTCATGTTTGCCTAAAACAGTGAGTTGTTCTCTCGAGACTCCCATTTCTTCTTCCCATTCCCGAAGTGCGCACTGTAATAAATCTTTGTCTTCTGGATCTAACACTCCACCCGGAAAGGAAATTTGACCTGGGTGGGAGTTTAGATGTTTTGCTCTTTGTGTGAGTATCAGTCCTTGGCCAAGATCATCCAATTCAAAGATAGGTATGATGACAGAGGAGATTTTTTTGGTGGTATCTGGCATCGAGTGCCAGGATTGCGAAAGTTTACCTTGAACGCTTTTTAGATCTAAGTTCATTCTTCTTTCGAAGAGTGGTTTTGGGTCTTTCTTCTCTTGGCGAGAAATGCTTCCTTAGACCGAACAGGCGAGAGTCGATTCACCATGGAATCATAATTCAGTCCTTGCAAGGCGGCAAGAAGAGACGGTCCATAATTTTCAACTTTCCAAGGGGAGAATACGTTTAATGCACGAAGTTCTTCTTGGGTTTGTGGATTCGCTTTTAAAATGGTAATCAATTGTTTGTTCGAAGGTAATAGGGAATGTTCCATACGTCGAATACGCATAATGCGAAGCCGCCATTTTTTGGCATTTTGGAAGCGTTTGTCCTCGTCCTCGTTTAAATCTTCGCCGTGTCTTTTGGAGAGTTCTGACGTTTCGATCGGATCATTATATTCGCTAATGAGAAGTTTATAGATTTCACCACCGTCTTTTTTGCCGAACCATTCGATGCATTTTTCTTCGTTAGGTTGTTCTTTGACAGCTTGCGACAATTTATCATTCCCAAAAACTCGAAAACTAGCTTTATTGATTCGTTTTGCTTTCTCATCACGATATCTTAGAAGTTCTAAGATTTTTCTGCGTTCAAGTGGTGTAAAATTTACGATGTCTGGAAATTTAGCAAGAGAGAAACCTTCGCCTTCTTTTGCAACATAGTCTTCAGAAGCAGTGAATTCGAATTCAGACTTCGCCTCGTCGTATAAATTTCTTTTGCGAAGCTCCTCTTCCATTTTAAGCCAGATTGCTTCCAGGTAAGCAGTATCCAGCGCCGCATAACGTAGTTGTTGTTTTTGAAGTGGCCTGATTTCCCAATTGGATTTTTGTTCTACTTTGGAAAGTGCTACTTTGTGATAAAATTCTACGACAAAGGAAAGCGAGCTCTGTTCCATAGAAAGAAGTCGAGAACTGATCATGGTATCTGCAACATTCTTAAATCGAAACGAAAAATCTCTTTTGAGGGCTCGGATATCGTCTTGAGCGGAGTGGAAGATCTTTAGGATCTTCTCGTCTTCAAAAAGAGGGCCCAGACCCTTCAGATCGGAAATTTTAAGCGGGTCAACAAGGTAGTTTTTTCCATTCGAATTGATCTGAATGAGGCAAACCCGAGGGTAATATGTGTAATACCCAGACGATTCTGTGTCAATCGACAGTATTTTGGATTGCCTGAGGTTGATTAGAGCGAGCTCTAATGCTTTTGGCGTATCTACGAGAATATAGTTGGAATTGATTTGCATCTAATCGTGATTTTAGAAATACTGCAATTGTCATTCTACCAATGATTCTTCAATCTGACAAACCAAAAGAAGAGTGTGCCATATTTGGCATCTACAACAGTAAAGAGGCCGCCAACTTTACGTATCTAGGTCTATACTCCATGCAACACCGAGGCCAAGAGTCTAGTGGCATCGTTTCCACAGACGGTGAGCATCTATATCGCTATGCGAATATGGGACTGGTTGCAAATATTTTCACACAACCTAAGATCAGAGAGTTGATCGGCGACTCTGCCATCGGACATAACCGTTATTCTACAACAGGCGCTAGCTTTTTAAGAAATGCCCAGCCTATCCGTGTCGAATCCCATCTTGGACCCATTGCTTTGGCCCATAATGGAAACCTTGTCAATTCTTGGGATATCAGAAATCGACTCGAAAGAGACGGCTCCATTTTCCAAACTACGATAGATTCTGAAGTCATAGTACATTTGATGGCAAAAAGCCATAAAACCGATCTATTAGAAGCGCTCTGTGAGTCTCTTTCGCAGGTAAGGGGAGCCTATTCGCTTCTCGTCCTTACACCGCGGTATCTGATCGCTGTGAGAGATCCAAATGGATTCCGTCCTTTGGTCATGGGAAAGAGATCGGATGGTTCGATTGTTTTTGCTTCCGAGACTTGCGCATTTGATATTACAGAAACGGAATATGTCAGAGATGTTGCTCCAGGAGAAATGATCGTCATTGACCATTCAGGAGTTCGCTCACTTTACCCATTTCCCAAGGCGAAACCTAGCCTTTGTATTTTCGAATACATTTATTTTGCCAGACCTGACTCTTATATTTTTGAAGAATCTGTTTATAAGGTAAGAAAGGCCTTGGGTCGCCAGCTAGCACGTGTTTTACCTGTGGAAGCTGATGTGGTCATACCCGTTCCTGATTCTGCAAACATCGCCGCCTTGGGTTACTCAGAAGAATCTGGAATTCCTTACCAAAGTGGACTCATTCGCTCCCATTACGTTGGAAGGACCTTTATCGAACCCGACCAAAAAATCCGAGACTTCGGTGCCAAAATCAAATACAACGTTGTTAAAGAAGTTGTGAATGGCAAACGTGTGGTTGTCATTGATGACTCTGTGATGCGAGGGACAACAAGTCGGAAGATTATAAAAATGATCAGAGCCGCTGGCGCGACAGAGATTCATTTTCGAGTTTCTGCTCCACCGACGGTTTCACCTTGTTATTATGGCATAGATATTCCAACGCATAAGGAATTAATCGCTGCCACTCATTCGATTGAAGAAATTCGCAAGTATCTTCGGGTGGATACTCTATCCTATTTGGCACTCGATAATATGCATAAAGCAGTCGAGGGGCACAAAGGTGGAGGATTTTGTGATGCATGTTTCACTGCAAATTATCCCGTTGAGTTCCAAGATCACGCCGGAAACCAGAAATCATTATTTACTGAATATTCTACAGAAGAGTAGAGATGGAAGAGATCGAACTTTCAAAAACATTTGGTTTTGAGGCGGCACATTTTTTACCAAATGTTCCTGAAGGTCACAAATGCAAGCGTATGCATGGACACAGCTTCCGGTTCGCGGTCTACCTCAAGGGCCAAATTGATCCACATACTGGTTGGCTGATGGATTTTAGCGAACTCAAAAGAATCGTAAAACCTATATTAGAAGAACACCTTGATCATTTTGTTTTAAACGAAGTCAAAGGTCTTGAAAACCCGACAAGTGAAAATTTGGCTGTTTGGTTGTGGAATCAATTGAAACCCAAGCTGCCTTTATTGGATAAAATTACTCTTTACGAAACATGCACAAGCTCTTGTGTTTATCGCGGGCCAAAAACGTAATTAAAAATGCCTGGCGCCGTCGTACTCTTATCAGGTGGTCTTGATTCAACTACTTGTCTTTATTTAGCTGCTAGAGATTACGGTTACCCTAAGAAAAAAAATCTACCAATACTCGCGCTTTCATTCAATTATTCACAAAAACACAAGATTGAAATTTCTAAGAGCCGTAAGATCACTAAGGAATTAGGAGTCAAACACCTCATCCAAAAATTAGATCCAAATTTTTTTCTCGGGAGCTCTCTTACGGAAAAAAAAATTAAGGTTAGGAAAAATGCCGCATTTGAATCATTAGGTGATCATTCGGAGATTCCAAATACCTATGTACCCGGAAGGAACATCTTGTTTTTATCTTTCGCTCTTTCATTGGCAGAGGGTCATAATTTTGATTCGATCTATATCGGTGTCAATGCTCTGGATTACTCGGGCTATCCAGATTGCCGCCCAGAATTTATTGAGGCATACCAAAAAATGGCAAACCTCGGAACGAAAGCCGGAATTGGTGGAAAAGGACGTGTCAAGATCATCACACCGTTGTTAGAGTTAAATAAAAAAGAAATTATTTTGCTAGGTCAAAAAGTTGGTGCCCCTTTGCATCTCACTCATTCCTGTTACGATCCACAAAAAGGAAAGCCTTGTGGCAAGTGTGATTCCTGCCTCCTTCGCGCAAAAGGATTTAAGGAAGCCGGCTTGAGGGACCCAGCAAATTTGTAACGAAACTCCATCAAAATTTGAGATTCAAAGTTCATGTCATCTTATTATTTTTTGCATTCGCATTTGCGAATCAATGCCATCGCGATTTTCACCATTACGTTCAATCTCGAACTTCGAAACTAAAGGTTTATGTCAGACCGACTGAGGTCGAAATTGATATTCTTTTTTTGAGGTCCATTTCGTCTCTGGAAGTACCGAGTGAACTACGACAAGAATGGATCCGAAAGATCGCACAGAGGCATGCGCAGTGGTTTGATGTTCGGTTGCGACGCATTTTGCTTTCGGAGGGGATGTCCCTTGTTTCCGAGGAAAAGGCAGATTTGATTTTAGAACCCAGCATCGTAGATATGGGCGAGGTTAGAGCGAAGGTTTTTTTACAAGGACTTTCGGTCGGATTGGTTTTTGGAATCATTATAGGAGAAGCCACAGGCAAACCAGATTTAGGTTTGGCGGTGTTTGTTTGGGAAGTCCTCGAAGAAATCATCATCGTATATTTGTTAAAATCCTATTTTATGATCACAACAATCGATCTCACCATAAAATTGCCAGATGGCTCTACCCTTGCGTCCAAGGAGTTTACGTCTTATTCTAATGAAAAATATGAGGAAAATCTGCCAGATTTCACAAGAAAACTTCGCGAAAACAAAGTTCGGGGAAGTTTAGAAGAAAATGCTCGCGACATTGCCGATTTTTTGAAATCTCGATAAATTTGAACATAGTTAACTAGATAAATAGTTGAATCTATGACGAATCAATGTTTTCCTTACTAGACTTAACCGAATCAAGAATTAATTACCTCAGGATTAAAAATAGAAATGGCAAAAAACGTAGCAGAAGTATACAAAGAATCATCTGAAAAATATGGAACCCTCCCTGCTTTCTTTTCGAAAGACGACAAGAAGAAATACATTCCCACAAATTTTAAAGAACTTTATGAATCAGGACTAAACCTGGCTGAAGCACTTATTGATTTAGGGGTGAATGCTCGAGAAAAAATCGGTATGATCGCAGACCATAGACTTGAGTGGGTGATCGCTGATGCAGCGACTTTATTTACGGGTTCTGCGGATGTTCCTCGTGGAACAGACGTTACGGAACCAGAACTTGAGTATATTCTAGAACACTCAGAAGCCAAAGTTTTGTTTGTTGAAAACGATAAGGTTTTAGAAAAATTTAATCGTATTAAATCGAAAACATCTGTTAAAACCGTTATCATGATGGACCCAAAAGCAAAAGGGGAGAAAGGCGTTTTAAATCTATATGAGTTGATAGAAAGAGGGAAACAGTTACGTGGCGCAGGTTCAAAGAAAGCAGAAGCGAGAATCGCAGACATTAAGCCCGATGATCTACTCACCTTGATTTATACTTCAGGAACTACTGGAAAGCCAAAAGGTGTGATGCTGATGCATTCCAATTTGATGCACCAGATTGATGATGTAACACCATTGCTGCAAAGTAACTCTAAGGATAGATTTCTTTCCATCCTTCCCGTTTGGCATATTTTTGAACGCGCTTTTATGTATGTTGCCATATTTTCCGGAAGTGCTACGTATTTTACGAATGTTCGTGATATGCGCGATGACTTCGGGAAAGCAAAACCCACTTTTATGGGCTCCGCTCCAAGATTATGGGAAAGTATTTACTTAGGGATCTACAATCGTGTTAAAGATCCTAAACAAACGCCTGCTATTAGACGAGCTCTCTTCAATACAGCATATTTCTTTTCCAAACATTACCATGCTGCCATTCGCTTTCTAAAGGGAAATGAAATTGATTTAGTAGGAAGAAATCCAATCATCTCCTTCTTTCTGGGTTTGAAATCACTGGTTGTGGCCATTTTAACATTCCTTCCTTATCTCCTTTTGGATGCAGTTGTCCTATCTAAGATTCGCCTAGCTACTGGTGGAAAATTGAGAGCCACTTGCTCTGGTGGAGGCGCACTACCAAGTCACGTAGATGCATTCTTCAACGACATCGGGATACGCGTGCTAGAAGGATATGGCATGACAGAGACTTCGCCTGTGATCTCTGTTCGAACCTTTAAAAAACTTGTGATGGGTTCTGTTGGTAAGGTTGCTCCAAAATCAGAAGTCCAAATCAGAGATTTTAACGGTGATGTACTGACGCATGTTAAAATGGATGGTAAGATCGAAGGGAAACGTTGCGCCCGAGGGATCGTTTACGTGCGTGGTCCTCAAGTGATGAAAGGATACTATAAAAATCCAGAAGCGACAGACAAGGCATTGAAAGATGGTTGGATGGATACTGGAGACTTGGGTATGATCAACTATAAAGATACGCTAACTTTGACAGGACGTGCAAAAGATACGGTCGTCTTGCTTGGCGGTGAAAATGTTGAACCTGTCCCCATCGAGAATAAACTTTTGGAATCACCTTATATCAGTCAGATCATGGTCATCGGACAAGATCAAAAAAACTTAGGTGCGATCGTCATTCCTGAATTTCCAAAATTAAAGGAATGGGCTCTCGCCAATGGGGTAACGGAAACGGATGAGTCAGCACTCATTTCCAACACAAAAGTAGTTGATTTTTATAAAAAGGAAATTAAGGACCTCAACAGTGCCAAACATGGTTTCAAATCATTTGAACAAGTGAGTCCGTTTTTCTTAGTTTCCAAACCATTTGAAGTGGGGGACGAATTGACCAATCTCATGAAATTGAAACGACACATCATTACAGATAAGTATAAGGATCAAATTAAGAAAATTTATTCCTAATCTTAAGGAAAGTGCATTTAAGGTGGCCCAATCGTTCCTTTGAGAACGGTTGAGAGCCACGAAAAATTGTTTTCCAAATACCTCAAATTCTGCATAACTACTTCAAGCCTATGGAAATATTTGTAATTGCCGTCACGATTTTCGTTCTAGCGATTTTTGTGGGATTTGAAATCATCACAAAAATCCCTCCCATCCTTCACACCCCTCTTATGTCGGGTTCCAACGCCATTTCTGGCATTACACTCATTGGAGCTCTCTATGCAGCGGGGATCGAAAACAATAATATCACTAAAATATTAGGTCTTCTCTCTGTGATTTTTGCGACCATCAACGTTGTGGGTGGTTTTTTGGTTACCCACCGAATGCTCGGAATGTTTAAGAAGAAGGACTAAGTAACAAACAAATGAATTTAACTCATTTTTCAAATCTATCCTATCTCGTGGCATCGATTCTCTTTATCGTTGGCCTAAAACAACTAGGAACTCCGAAGACAGCTGTTCGTGGAAATATCCTTGGTGCGATCGGTATGCTCATTGCTGTTCTGGTGACCCTTTTAGATCAAAATATTTTGAGCTACGAATGGATCGCCATTGGGATCCTGATTGGTTCGGTTTTTGGAGTGATCTTGGCAATCAAGATCCAAATGACAGCCATGCCGCAACTCGTTGCCGTACTGAATGGATTTGGAGGGATTGCTTCTGTGCTTGTAGCAGGATCTGCTCTTCAGCTCTC
Source organism: Leptospira ognonensis (assembly GCF_004770745.1). Taxonomy (GTDB): domain Bacteria; phylum Spirochaetota; class Leptospiria; order Leptospirales; family Leptospiraceae; genus Leptospira_A; species Leptospira_A ognonensis. Next base: position 135,716 of record NZ_RQGD01000046.1, read on the forward strand.
GATTCCAAAATACCAATATGCTGTGAACTATCAGGAAATCATTTCCATCGTTTTCTCAGCCCTAGTAGGGGGCGTCACTTTTTCCGGAAGTTTTATCGCATTTGGAAAGTTACAAGGATTCATCACAGAGAAAGCAGTCAGATACTCGGGAGATCAGATTGTAAAAATCATCGTGGGTCTTATTTGCATCGGCCTAGGTATTTTTAATGTTATAAATCCGTCAGAGGAATCGATCTACTGGATTTTAAGTGCCGTGAGTTTAGTTCTGGGAATCCTTCTTGTCGTTCCCATTGGTGGGGCGGATATGCCAGTCGTAATCTCCCTTCTCAACTCTTATTCTGGGATTGCTGCATCTGCTACCGGTTTTGTGCTAAATAATAATGTTCTAATTATTGCCGGTTCACTTGTGGGCGCTTCAGGGATCATTCTTACGCAAATTATGTGTAAGGCAATGAATCGTAGTTTGACGAATGTACTATTTGGCGGTTTTGGTGCTTTCGCTGAAGAAACCAAACATGATGGAGATTTCTATTCTGGGAAAGTGAAATCTACAAGCGCAGAAGAAGTGGCAATGTTACTAGATATTGCAAGAACTGTAGTGATTGTGCCAGGATATGGAATGGCAGTAGCTCAAGCGCAGCACGCTGTCCGAGATCTTTACCAGTTATTAACGAACAAAGGAATCGATGTTACATTTGCGATCCATCCTGTTGCAGGTAGAATGCCTGGACACATGAATGTATTGTTAGCGGAAGCAGATATTCCGTACGATCGTCTAAAAGAAATGGACGAAGTCAATGGAATGTTTGAAAATGTTGACGTAGTAATCGTAAACGGTGCCAATGACGTTACGAATCCATTAGCGAAGACTGATCCGAAATCTCCCATTGCGGGCATGCCGATTCTTGACGTCGGTCTAGCAAAGACAGTGGTTGTGATTAAAAGATCACTTAGCCCTGGTTTCGCGGGAGTACCTAATCCATTGTATATAGCTGACAACTGTTTGATGTTGTTTGGTGATGGTAAAAAGGCAACTCAAGAAATGATCAGCGCACTTAAAGAATCTTAATTGGTAATTACTATGAAAAAGCAGGTTTACATTGTTGATGATCATCCACTCGTAGTGGATGCTCTATCAAATCTCATCTCAAAGTCAGAAGACTTAGAATGTATTGGAAGTTCCGATACTATTGAAAAAGCATTTTCTGAAATTGAGAGCCTGCAGCCGAGTTTGGTTCTTGTTGATATACAATTGAAGCAGAACCAAAGCGGACTTCAACTTTTGAAAAAATTACGGACTGCTTTTCCTGACTTAGCAGTCGTGATGATTAGCATGCTGACGGATGATACCTTTGTGGATCGTGCGTTTAAATTAGGTGCGATGGGCTATGTTTTCAAAGAAGATACGACAACTCAAATCGTGGAAGCCATCCAAACAGTTCTTAGAGGAGATTATTTTGTAAGTTCCTCCCAAGCAACAAGGTTACTCGGACATCTTTATAAAAATTCTCAGAAGGAAGAAAAGGATCCCATTGATCGATTATCAAATCGGGAACTAGAGGTCTTTCTAATGATTGGTGAAGGAAAGCCTGTAAAAGAAATTGCAGCAAACATGGGGTTAGCGGCTTCCACTATCGAAACTTTACGTTCTCGCATCAAAACCAAACTTAGCATCACTGAAAATGAAAAATTAATTCGTGTTGCCGTGGAATGGAAATATACGCAACCGAAACCAGACTCTATTTAATATCTCATTTTAAAATAATGATAGAGAAGCGTTTTTCCTTCTCGACTCGACAAGAGATTTCTATATGCCTCTGCAATGGAAGAGTCATTTCGACTTTTTTTCTGGCTGAAATGAAAGAAGTCATTGGCTTTTTCTTCCAAACCTAAATTCAATAAGAGATTCAAATAAAAACTTTGATCATACTCATCGGCAAAGGGAGAAAATGCGATGGTGCGAAATAAAGATTCTGATTCCCTCCATCTTCTTACTTCATAATAGCATCTTGCATAAACTTTCTTTTCTCTCCAACCTAAGATTCGTTCGTTTTTAAGTTTCGAAAGTGCTTTTTTGGGGTCTTTTTCGATCTCATAGATCACTCTACCATACAAATTGGATGCGAGTTGATTTTTGGGATCAGATTCTAATATGGATTCAATTTCTCTACGTGCATTCAGAAACTCTCCCGTTTCCATATAAGTCTTTGCTAAAATAGTTTTTGCTTCGGAATAGTTTGGTTTATATTCAAGCGACAATGAAAGGGAGGAAATTGCACGATTCAAATCACCTAATATAAAATAAGCGACTCCAAGATTGTAATGATAAAATGGATTATAAGGAGAAATTTTATTGGTTTCAAGCCAAGTCGTCTTTGCTGCTGCCCAATTATCTTCTTGAGCATAGATCATTCCCAACAAATAACTTGCTGCCTCATGGTTTGGTTCAAGGGACAGTGCACGTAAAAGATTTTCTTTTGCTTCTGGCCATTCTAAGCGTGTGTAAAGTATGGCACCGTTTAGGTAATGGTACTCTGCCTCATTTTTGTAATTATCACTTTGAATTTTCTTCCATTCCGAGTCAGCTAAGGAAAATTTTCCATATCGGAGCGCATTGATGATGTTTCTTCCTGTTTTTTCTAATTCAATTTTTAACTGAATGATATCTGTTTGAGATAAATTAGTCGGTTCATTGCCTTCACCTAAAATAGAAGTGAGTGAAAAAGTAATAAAAAGAAGTGATAGTGATATTTTCTGGTTCAAAGTGTTTCTGCCCATTTGATTATTTTTAAATGTCCATTACGATTTAGCTTTATACTGGAAAGAGAAGGCGATTTTCCATCTATGTAGAGGTGGTCGGGTTCGCCGATGTATGTCAGGTTTGCCAGGTTAGCAAAATACTCTCCCAGTTTTTTATGAATTTCAGTCATACCAAAGAGGACAGTATTCTTTTTTAAGTAAAGGGATTCCATAATACTTTGTCCAAAATAGGAGAGGAAACCCTCTGAGCGGGAAAGCAGTTCCAAATATTCATATTTTGTGAGTCTGGGGAAATACTGGATCAGGTTGGATTTTGGAATGGTTCCTCCGACTCGAATCCAATGTTTTACATCCCATTTCACTGAGGCGGTCTTTAATAGGAATTGATCAAGCAGAGTACAAATTTCAGAGTTCAAAGAACCAGCATAGATCATCCATTGCCCTGGGATTGTGGATTGATCTTTAAAAAGTTCAATCATCGGCGAACAGTAAAACGAAAGATCCTTCGGCTCCCTTTCACTTCCCTCTGGGTGAGGCAAAAGGTTGATATGGATCGTTTCCTCTTTTGGAGGAAGAAGGCTATCGATGAGAAGGGCTGGAAATCCATTTGGTTCTCTTTCTCTTGCATCAACGATAAAACCATCAAAGCCTTTCTCTCCAGAAGGATTACAAAATGTATCAAAGCCTGCCATTTGAAGTTCGATGGAAAGTGATTTACATCGTTCGAAGTGGCCAGATCCATAAATTGCTGGCTCACCGTAGGTCATTGAAATCTTCTTTTTCTGATTTGTCTCATTTGGCAAATCGAATCGAATCTGTTCCACGGATTGATTGGTAGAGAAGATTTCTGGTTTACTTAAAAACAATTGTATCACGTCCTTTGCGCCAAAAAGGGAATTGTTTCCTCCTAATTCTTCCCATACATCTTTCATCATTTTTAAATCCAAAGGTGTATCTATGGTCATGCGAATTTGTGAGGAACAAGCTTGTTCTTTGTCATTCAAATGAGGAGGAGATAGTCTATAAATGGCATTTTCTGTAAGATTCTCTTTTATATGCAGACTTACATGTTCAGTATGTCTTGGTTCTTTATATTTGTCGATGTTTTGCCTTAACGCCGAATAGGAAAAACATTCGACTCCCATGCCCAGAGGCAATCCTTGCATCGAGAGACAATAGTTAGCTGAATTTACGTGAAACATTGCTTCCCAGAGCAATTCGATTGCCGTTAGGTCAATAAAAGGGTTATCTCCTGTTAGTCGAATGATATGCTCCGCACCAAATTTTTCAGCGGCTTTAATATATCTATCACGAACATCGACTTCGGATCCGAGAAAATATAAATAACCTCTTTGTTTTAGAAATTCTGCTAGTTTAAGATCATTCTCCGGAATCAAAAATACGATAAAATCTTTGGGTAAAATTTTTCTTAGCCGGTTATGGATATGATCTAAAAGTGTATCTCTTCCGTTTTCAGGAATACATTTAAGGATCTTTCCTGGTAAGCGTGTGGAACCAAACCTTGCTTGAATGAAGCCAAATGGCCTAGGCGTTAAATGTATACCATTCATCACAATTTAGACATGGTGCTGGAATTTTTGAATGTTCACCTAAAAGAGAATATGCGAAATAAACTTGGCCCTTTTTCCAAATGTCGGAAAAATTTTCTGTCAAAATATTTCCAAGAATTTCAGTTTGGTTTTGCCTGCAAATTGATACATTGCCTAATGCATCAATCACTAGATCTCGGTTCAGATGCCAGCAAAATTCTCGGTGAATGGGTGTTAGATCACTGACGCGTTTTTCAGGAAGTTTTCCTGCAAAACGATTATACTTTTGCAAAATAACATTAATTTCTTTCTTTTCGAAATACGTGAAGAATGCTTCGACCTCATCACCGACTTCAACCATCTTAATCATTTGTACATAGAGGGAGGAATTCGGAAGAATTGTTTTTAAACGATCAATTTCCGAAAGAATTGTATTATATAAATCTTTACCGTATAATTTTCGGTATGTGTCCGATTTCAGTGTTGTTAGATTTACAATCACAGTTAGTTTACTTTTTAAACTAACATCTAGATTTTCCAATGTGCGAGCAAATGAATCTACATTTTTATACAAGGCCGTTTCCAAAATGAGTTCTTTTACATTCTTTGATATCAGTATCGTTTGAATGATTTCGTTCAAATTTGGATGGAGCAAAGGTTCGCCATTGCCCCCAAGGCAAACTGTATAAGGGGTCTGTATTTCTGAATCTAGCTTATCTAGAGTTAACTTTATATTTTCATGGGTGTAGGCAGTTGGTTCATTTGAAGTATCGATAAAATTTCTGGGACAAAAAACGCACTCAAGCTCGCAACCTTTGTATATCTCCCATTCAATGTAGGTAGGTGCTAGTCGATAGATACTCGGAAATTCTTGAATGGAAGGAAGAATTTGGTCATATGTTATGTTGGGTTTTTTATCTAGTAAATTTTCAATGAGTAATGAATTTCTTCGATCATTCAATCTAAAATCAAAGCGATATTGTCGCAGATCAGGTGGAATATAAAAAATATCTACATCGTATTGATTTATATTTTTCAGAAAAAATGAATGAACATCATTAGGCAGTTTATCTGGTAAAGTAGCTAAAAATTCTCGGGTTAATATATAAGGTACGATACCTTCTGGAAGATTCTCGCTATAGGAATATTGGCTGAAGAATTTTTTATGCCTATCCCAAGATTTTTCCATCAACCCAACATCAACTAAGGGAGAAATGCCTTTGAAGTATAGAAAACATACTTCGTCCCAATCTGGGTCATTGAATTTTGATGGTGGAAGTAAAATCGCAATTTCTTTTAGGAAACCTTCTTCTGTTATTGGCCCTGAGTGATAAACAATATTGGCATCATTCGGGATAAGATTTAAAATACTCGTTTTGATCGATTCAGAAATGTGAATGTGAATAGGTAAGTCTTTGAAGAGGGAATGTATTTTCAAAAAAAATCTATTCCAGAGTTCAATATGTAAATTGGTAGAAAGATATTGTAAAGCAGGTTCATCTAAATAAACTGCAGCGAGTGCAGGTGTGTAGTTTGTTCTTGACATGTTAATCCTGGTTATACTTTTCTTCGGGATTTACAATGTTATGTTCTTTTAGATAAATTGGATCAAATATCGTTATTGTGGTGGTTTTACGAGTGTTGACCAACCATTCTTCAAAAGTTGCCTGTTCTTTATCGCGATAAAGTAAACCTTGGATGCCTTTTCTAACAGCATCTAATGGAGTGGGCCTAACACCTTCAACAAAAACAAGACAATACCGTTTTCTTTCGTCGCGGAATACTTCCGATACCTTACCTTGTTGGACTTGCGCTAGGACCGATGCCGTTGTGGGCTGTGATTTATAAAGTTCAAATGTTGGAATCCAGTTGACCAAACCACCGTTTGCCTTGTGTCTACTTTCATTCCTTGGCCCTGAGGCAACTAGCTTAAAGAAGGAAGGATCCTTCATGGATTTTGAACGAATTTCATTTAGCTCTTGAAATATTTTTGTCTCTTCATCAATCGAATTATTGGCAGGAGAAAATATCAATTCCCGAAATTTAAATTCAAATCCGACTTTCGCTTTATTCTTGTTATACCAGGAAATCACCTCTTGCTCAGAAGGAAGGGCGGGTGTGATTTTAATCTGCAATAATTGACCTTTTTTGATCTGGTAAGGAATTTCCTCTAACCAGAGTTCGTAGGGCTGACCAAACTGTTGTGAAACAGTTTTCTTAAAAAGTTCTGGATCTGTGATTCCTTGTCCTTCCATTCTTTTTTGGACTTCAGCTTCGATTCTTTTTTCATTTACCTGAATCGATTCTTCTTCGGCAGCGATGTCAACTATGGCTCGATCGATAAGGAAATCTAATACTTGAGAATGTAGAGAACCTTTTTTCCTGGAAGCAGGGATGTATTTTGATAGTGCTTTGTATTTTTCCGCGCCCTTATCAAAAGAAGACTGCGTGATGGATTGATTTCCGACGATGGCAATGACCTGGTTTAAGGATTCGTAAGCAGAGAGTGAAATGCTCAGGAGGAAAATCGATAGGAGAATAAAGGTTTTGCTGAAAATAGTTCGATTCATTTAAGCACCCCTCTCTTTTGTTCCCGTTATAAAAAATATATTTGTCTAAAAAAAAAGGTCAAATTTAATTTTTGTTTCACTAACCAATAAATGCCGAGTGAAGCGCTTTTACAGCATCTTCAGATTGGTTTTGTTTGATCACGCAGGAGATTTTAATTTCGGAAGTAGAGATCATTTCAATATTGATTTTCTGATCTGCTAGTGCCTGGAACATTTTTGCTGCAACACCAACATGTGATTTCATACCCACACCCACAGCAGACACTATCGCGATATCCTCATCGATTTCCGAGGAACCATTTCCATTGGACCTGGCATAAGCGTCAATGATAGGTTTGGCGACATTAATATCTTTTTTCGCGATGGTAAAGGAGATGGTATTTATACCATCACGAGGAGAAGATTGCACAATAACATCTACAATCACATCCTTGTTGGCAAGTTGTGTAAACAAATCTGCAGCGATTCCTGGTTTATCTTTAACGTCTGCAATTGTAACTCTCGCCTGATCCGCCTTAGCTGTAACGCCGCTAACTTTCATTTTTTCCATAATTTTGTCCTCACTCATCACTAGAGTTCCTGGTTTATCGTGAAAACTAGATCTAACATGAATCACAACATTATAATTCATACCTAGTTCAACACTTCTAGAATGCAATACCCCAGCCCCAAGGCTAGCTAGCTCCAACATTTCTTCGTATGTTATCTGTTTGTGCATTTTGGCAGTAGCGATTTTACGCGGATCAGCGGTATATACACCATCCACATCTGTATAAATCTCGCATTCATCTGCACCAAGTGCCGCGGCAAGTGCGACAGCCGAGGTATCACTACCACCTCGACCTAAGGTGACTATATTATCGTCTTTATCAATGCCCTGGAAACCCGCGACGATGACCACTTTACCTTTGTTAAAGGCTTCATCGATACGGGTGCGATCAATCATTTCAATTTTTGCATTTGAAAAATTACCGTCGGTAAGTATTTTTACCTGGGATCCTGTAAACGACTGAGCAGGAACTCCCATCTCATTTAAGGCAATTGCCAGTAATGCAATCGATACCTGCTCTCCCGTAGAGAGGAGCATGTCCATTTCTCTTTTCGGCGGATTTTTCGAGATTTTCTCGGCCAGATTCACGAGCTCGTCGGTAGTATGTCCCATTGCAGAGACGACGACAGCAATTTTGTGTCCCTCATCATGGTAACGTTTGATACGTCTAGCGACGTTCTGAATTTTTGTGGTATCACCTACGGATGTACCACCATATTTCTGAACTACGATTCTTGAAGACATGGTTTCTAATGCCAGCCTTGCCTCCTTGGCGAGGGAATCAAGTACTATGAATTTTTTTGCAACCGATCTACAATCCCCCGCTCATATCTTTATATAGGATATTTTGGTATGGATACATCGCAAACAATGGTCGAGTCAGTCGTAAAGCACAAGGCTCCTTTCTTATTTCTCATTCTCTTTTTTATGATTCAGGCTACGGTTCTGACTGTTTTTACGGTTCCGTTTACATGGGAATTGTTCTGGGTCGCTGTCGTTTCTTACTTTGTTAGAATGTTTGGTATTACCGCTGCATACCACAGGTATTTTTCACACGCGACTTTTAAAACCTCGAGAGTATTCCAATTTGTTCTCGCTTACATTGGATCAATGTCTATGCAAAAGGGTGTATTGTGGTGGGCTGCTCATCATAGGAATCACCATAAATACTCAGATACGGACAAGGATATCCATTCTCCTAGCAAGAAAGGTTTTTGGTATTCGCATATGTTTTGGTTTCTAAGAGATGAGTATAATGATTTTGAAACGAAATTGATTCCCGATTTTTATAAATACCCAGAATTACGTTGGTTGGATCGAAACCATTGGATTGCTCCGCTCAGTCTTGCAATCGGTCTCTACCTCGTTGGCGGATGGGCTTGGTTAGTCTATGGCTATGCAGTCGCGACATTTTTCCTAGGTCATGCTACTTGGACGATCAATTCGCTTTCGCATGTTTACGGAAGTGTCCGTTATGATTCGAGAGATACGAGTAAAAATAACTTTTTCTTAGCCCTTCTTACAATGGGTGAGGGATGGCATAACAATCATCATTACTATTGTTCCTCAGTGAACCAAGGTTTTTATTGGTATGAAGTTGATATGTCTTATTATATTCTAAAACTATTGTCTCTATTTGGAATTGTATGGGACTTAAAAAAACCTCCGGTGAAAGTCTTGGAAGAAGGTCTTCGTCGAGATTATGAAAAGAAACAAACAAAAAAAGCAAGCGTGGTAGAAAAGAAAATCAAACAAAATGCGCCTGCATCGAATGCAGTAGCTGCCATGTAACAATGAGTAGATGTCACATCCCTAGTCGTTTTCTGATGTGGGATGGGATATCATCCAAAGAATTATATCGTTTCTTTTTCCCTCCAGGAAGAGAAACATAATAAAATCCATTTAAGATTTCTAAAAAATAATCCTGACCTTTTTCACCGAGAGAACGATTGTCAAGCTCCTTGACCATTTTTTGATAATTTTTGGGCAACAGGTTCCAATTTGAATAATTAGTTACTACACCCTTATCGTTGACGGTGTAAGTTCCATCTTGATGTAAAATTTTAGTACCGTTATAATCAAAAATCTCCATTACCTGAAGTGCCGGATCTTTTTTCTTCGATTTTGTCTCCTGCTTGGATTCGTCCTTTTTTGCATCTGCGTTTTGAGTGGGAGAAGGCTTTTTCGTTTTTAGGAGTGTGAATGTCAACAGCATGAGACCAGCAAACGCCAAACATCCAAATACCAGATATTCAGTGGGAGATAAGGTAAATAGATAACGTATCATTACTTTAGAATATAGTTTATTGATCTACATCTTGAGGGTGTTGGATCATTGGTTTGCCAATTCGGACATGGGACGAGTTCGATTGCCTTCAAACAACCGTCCAAAGCGGATACCTTAATCCTTCCCAAAAAAATCGTTGTTACGAGGTGGGATTTGCCGCAGGTGATATCTTTAACGGCATATGCTTGGAATACCTTTGCATTTGCTTCAGAAGCAGAATAATAAATATCATCTTTATTCTGAATGCAATTAACAAAAATAAGAGACATGCCAATATATAAAATTTTTCGGCGGATCATTATCTTTTGAGTTTAATCTTTTGTGTTTCCGATATTGGCAAAGAAATAGATCCGATACTGGAACGAATTTCTACATCCCCGTTAATATAGATCTCGGCCTCACTTCCCTTTGCCGCAGCAGAAACCAATTGTAAAAGAAGAGAGATCAATTTGGAATCGATTCCTTTTTTCTGATCAATATCTAATGTAAGCTGCAGTTCAACTTGGCTATTTTTGGGGATCAGCTTAGGTTCTTCATTGATAATGGTTCCTATCAGTTGTTGTCCACTATTTGTAACGAGAAATAATTTTAGATTAAATTTATATATTTCCACATCTTCTTCATTTGGATTTGAAGCGGATATGACTGGGGTCACAACGAATTTCGGTATTAATAGAAAGTCTTTGTTTGGTTCCGAATGGACTAATAAATTAACCAATTCAAATTTACAATTTTTTAGATTATCTATATTCTTTTTCACACCCGTAAAACAAGAATGAAAAAGAAAAAGAATCGAGAGTAGAAGTGAGAAAAGTCTTATATTAGGCAACAAAAACAACCTTTCCTTCGGTCATATGTGCTTTGTAATACTCTAAACCTTCTTGATACTGATCGAGAGGGTATTTTTTATTTATCTTAGTTTGAAAGATCGTTTTCAAATACTTTTGTGCTTCCTTTGCTTGTTTTTGGAATTCTTCAATACCTAAGGAATAGATCCAAGAAGAAAGCCAATACCCCTCCACTTTTTTGTTTTGAAAGATCATCATTCCAGCATTCACGGATATCGGTTTTTCAGAAAGGGCTCCATAACAAATGATTTTTCCGGCATAGGGCATACATTCCAACACAGTCTGTGCTGTCTCTCCTGCAACAGCATCTATCGCATACGTGGCGTTTAGTTTTTTGGCAGTTTTGTAAAGTTCTTTTGCAAAATTTGGACTTTCAGAGTTGATGATAAATTCTGCACCTAATTCACGTAATGTGTCCTCTTGTTCCTTTTTTCTGACTATATTGATAAGTGGTATCTTCTTTTCGGAACAGAGTCTAACTACCATCTTTCCGAGCGCACTTGCGGAAGCAGTTTGTATCATGGCAGCATGGTTTTCATTTTGACAACGTGTTACCATAGCCCAAGCAGTCATAGGATTGACGAAAAAACTCGAAGCCTCGTCAAGTGTGATCCCCTCGATGAGTGGTAAACAGTTCTCCTCGGTAGTCACCATATATTCCGCCCAAGCACCGTCATTATGTCCTGCAACACAAGATACTTGCATATTAGGTTTTAAGGATTTAATATCTTTACCGACAGCAGCTACGGTGCCACTCGCTTCAAATCCGGCGGAAACGGGTGCTTTTTTTTTGATTCCATAAAGTCCCCTAATGAACATTAGGTCGGAAGGATTGATGGGGGAAGCATGGATTTTTATCAAAACTTCATTGTCCTTCGGAACGGGAATTTCTTTTTCTCGGAGTTCCAGGACTGGTGCGATTTCATCGTATTTTAAGATGGTGACTGCTTTCATGTCTTCCATTTCTTCGAACTAAAAACTACTTGCCAAGCCTTTCTTTATCGTCGAAAGGTAAAGGGTGGAAACGAAACGAAAAGGAACTCGAAACTATTATGAACCTCTCCTGGGTCTGATATTTTTGGGGATTCTCGTTTTTGCCTTTTTTGCGACTGTCATTCGACCTGAGAAACCTGCTAAGAATTTTCCATACCGCCTTTCGTTATTTTATTCCCGCATTGATGGCATTTCCGAAGGGAATGAGGTTCGGATATTAGGAATTACTAAGGGATATATTGCCCATATTACTACGCGACCAATCATAGATATACCAGATCGAAGATTTTTGAATGGTAACGAGGGTGATGCGATAGAGCTTGTCATTGCACTTGAGGAACCTCTGACTCTTTGGGATAACTATCGAGTCGATTTTCAAACCATCACTTTATTTTCGAATCGCGTAATCAACATCAATCCCGGAAGCTCTGATGGTCACACTCCCTATTTTACACCAACGGCAAGAGAAGGTGACGCCATTCCAGATTACCTTCCCTCTGCTCGATACTTTGATGATTTTTTTAAGGCGGCATCACAAACTATGGAGGATAACCGCGAGGACATCCGATCCATTACGAAAAACTTGAGTTCAGTATCTACTAAATTGAACGGCAATGAAGGAACCTTGCCAAAGTTGATCGGATCGACTGAAATGTATGATGAATTGTATACAACTGTAAATGATGCTGAGGTGATTGGAATAGAAGGAAGAAGATACATGGAATCTTCACGTAACCTTGAGAATACGATGCCTATTCCATTTTTCGTAACCCTTTCTTTTTACGGCAGAACTACGCTTACAGGTAGAAGGATTGGTCCTCAAAATTAATAATATAGAAGTGATGAAAAAAATAAATCCTTTCTCACTTCCTTTCTGTCGACATTTAACAAGGAAGGAATAAGGTTAACGCATTCATGAAAGTCGCAATAATACACGATTGGCTCACTGGGATGAGAGGTGGCGAAGTTGTTCTTGATTCTCTTTTAAAGGCTTATCCCTCTGCGGATCTTTTTACGCTATTTTATAATAAAGGAAAACTGAATGCTCGCATCGAGGATCGAAAAATCATCACGGCATTTACCAATAACCTTCCCTTTAAAGAAAAATTTTATAGATACTACTTGCCTCTTTTTCCTACTGCCATAGAATCTTTAGATCTAAAAGGATATGATGTCATCATCAGTTCCTCTCATTGCGTTGCCAAGGGAGTGATTCCTCATCCAAATACCTTCCACTTAAGTTACATTCACTCTCCGATGCGTTACGTCTGGGACATGTATTATGATTATTTTCCAAAGAAGAGCGGTTTCAAATTCCTCGCATTTCAAATGATCTCCAATTACTTACGAACTTGGGACAGTACCTCCGCAAACAGAGTGGATCATTTCACCTGTAACTCAGATTTTGTGGGAAAACGCATTCAAAAATACTATCGAAGAGATTACCAGGTGATTTATCCACCTTGTGTTTCTACAAATTTCCGAGTGCAGGACTATTCCAAAGAAGATTTTTACCTCATCGTTTCCGCTTTTGCTCCCTACAAACGACTCGATATCGCGATTGAAGCCTTTCGAAAAAATGGTCGGAAGCTTGTCCTCATCGGAGGCGGGCAGGACGAAGCGAAACTTACAAAAAATCTTCCTTCCAATATCATCTGGAAAAAAGGTCTGCCTAGGGAAGAGGTCATTGAATATTACAAAAGGGCCCGTGGATTTATCTTTCCAGGGATGGAAGATTTTGGCATAACTCCCGTAGAATCTCAAAGTTATGCCACTCCCGTCGTCGCATTTGCAAAGGGCGGTGCACTCGAAACGGTTACGGAAGGAAAAACGGGGGCATTTTTTAAGGAACAGACTCCCGAGGCCTTAAACCAGGCGATTTTGGACGTAGAAAAGATCTCCTTGCGCCGTAGAGATTTTCAAAGCTCCATTGAGAGATTTACGGAAGAAAAATTCGTAAGCGAAATTCTAAAGTCAGTCGATAGACATAAGTAGAAATCTCATAGGGGGATCTCTTGGTCATCCTACATCGGCTAAAAGGTGCAGAATTTATTCTCAATGCAGAACTCATTGAGACGATAGAAGCAAATCCTGATACGATCATCACTTTAACGACGGAAAAAAAATTCATCGTTACAGAGACGGTCGCAGAAGTTATGGAAAAAGTTTTAAGCTATAAAACTCGAATCCATCATTTACCTAAAGCCCATCAAAAGACCGAGGAAGGATAAAGCACAGACATGGATATAGCTACAGTCATTGGTTTAGGTCTAGGGGTCGCCATGATGGGCCTCGGTGTTGTATCTGGGGGTCTTGCCATCGGGGACCTAATCGATATTCCTTCGATCTTGATTACATTCGTAGGTGCTGCCGCAGCCACCATCATTTCATTCCCTTGGACTTCCACCACGGGAGTTACTGCTGTAATCAAAAAAGCATTTCAAAATCCAACCTTTGATTTACCAAATTTAATTACCACTCTTGTAAGTTTTTCTGAAAAGGCGAGAAGGGAAGGTTTACTTGCCCTTGAAGATGATATCAATGAACTCCCTGAAGAATTCTTAAAGAAAGGCATCCAGCTTGTAGTGGATGGAACGGATCCAGAGCTCGTCAGAAATATCATGGAAACTGAAATTTCTAATACCGCAGGTCGCCACTTTTACGGAAGATCTTGGTTAGATGCTTACGCCGGTTTTGCGCCTGGTTTCGGGATGTTAGGGACACTCATTGGTCTCGTAGGGATGCTAAAAAACCTAGGTGGTGGTGATGCGAGTGCCATCGGTCAGGGTATGGCGACAGCCCTAATTACAACATTATATGGTTCACTTGCTCAGAATTTACTTGCCGCGCCTCTCGTACGTAAGCTAACAAGAAGATCTGAAGACGAGCTCGTAATCAAACAAGTCATGGTCGAAGGAACTTTATCGATTCAGTCAGGAGATAATCCACGGATCGTAAAAGAGAAATTAGCCAGCTTCCTAACTCCGAGTGAAAGAGCTGCATTGAAAGAAGAGGGAGAATAATCTTTCGTCATGGCAAAAGCTAAATGTCCAGAGTGCATTCAAAAGGTCCCCGAGTTCATGGCAACTTACGGGGACATGGTGACACTGCTCCTCTGTTTCTTCATCCTTCTTTACACGACAGGAAAAACAGATGCTCGCGAGATGCAGATCATTCTCTCTGCATTTAAGTCGACGACTGGATTCTTTACGGGTGGCCAAACTCTTTCCAAAGGCTCTTTGGAAGAAATGGGAATGAATATCGAATCATTGCCCTCACAAACTGTAGGTCGAAATCTTTCGAAAGCAAAGAAAGATGCGCAAGAAATTTTCAAACCAGAAGTAGATGCGGGTAAGGTCAGAATTTCAGAAAATGAAAGAGGCTTAATTATTTCTCTTGTTGGTGCAGATTATTTTTATCCAGGTTCTGCCATTCTGACTCCTTCCATTCGTGAAACCTTAAGAAAGGCGGCTGGATTGATCAATGGATTGGAAAGATTCGTCAGAGTGGAAGGCCATAGTGATGATGATGCTGTCAATCCTGTCAATCGCCCAGGTCGTGAGGAAAGAGAGTATATCAATAACTGGGATTTGGCAGCCGCGAGAGCAGTCAATACAACCGTATTCATGATCAATTCTGAGGAAATCGATCCAAGTTGGTTCCAAGCCGTAAGCTTTGGATCTTACCGTCCCATGATTTTAGAAAATGATGGGACGCCTGAAGCAAAGGCATTTAATAGAAGAGTAGATATTATCATTCTGACAGAAAAATCAACGAAACGTGCACCAGGCGAAAGTAAATATGGTTTGCCAGAGTCACGTTTACCAAATACCGAAACAAATGTAGAAGGAGAAAACTAACATGGGTGACCGTGAAGTAGATGAAGAAGAAGGTGGGTTAGCCGAGGGTAGTCCTTCCGGTGCCGGGATGTCTCCTATCGTTAAGTGGTTGTTATATGTAGCCGCTGCGATTTTTGGTATCATCATTGTTACCGTTATATCAATGTTTGTTGCTCAGAAGACTGCAACGAGTGTCTTTAAACAACAGAAAAACGTAGCATTAGTAAAAGCACCGCCTCCGCTAGATATCTATAGCTTTCAAGATGAGTTTAGAGTCAATACTTCGGATATTGGCGAGTCTCATTTTGTTAAGTTAAAGATGTCGCTTGGATTTGAAGCTGGTCAGCCTGCATTATCTCAGGAATTAGCGACCCGCGTAGCTCAAATGCAAAACATTATTAACTTGGTAATTGCTCGTAAGACGAAAGATGAACTAAAATCCGTAACCAACCAATTAGATTTACGTGAAGAGATCAAAGCACATCTAAATCACATTTTGACAAATGGAAAAATCAAAGAGATTTACTTTACTGAATTTTTAGTGAACTGATATGACCAAAAAAGTCCTGGGTGTTATTCCTGCGCGTTATGCGAGCACCCGATTTCCGGCCAAACCACTTGCCATGATTGGAAACAAAACCATGGTCGAGTGGACTTTTATTCATTCTCTGAAATCTAAATCAATCGACCATCTTGTGGTTGCGACGGATCATGAAGAAATAAAAAACACGGTAGAGAAGTTTGGTGGTAATGTGATCCTGACTCGGGAAGACCACCCAACAGGTACGGATAGACTCATCGAAGTCTGCGAAAAGCTTTTAGAATTTGAAATCATCGTAAACATCCAAGGTGATGAACCAGGAATTGAGCACGAGTTGATAGATGGTGTCGTCGCGCTTAAAAAGAAACATGAGGATTGGGAAATGACGACGGCAGCAGTTCCCTTTATAGATTCAGAAGACCCCAAAGATCCCAACAAGGTAAAGGTCGTATTTGATCATCAATACAAGGCAAATTATTTTTCAAGGTCACCAATTCCTGCTTCTTTCAAAAAAGAAGCTAAATACTATCGCCATTTAGGAATTTATTGTTACGAAAAAAACTTTCTTTTGCAGTATCATTCACTTCCCCAATCGAGTTGGGAAGAAGCAGAGTCTTTAGAGCAGTTGCGTGCCCTCCAAGCAGGAAGGCAAATCGGAGTTTATCTTGCAAACAAAGCAAATCTTGGAGTGGATACACCAGCAGATTTGCTGGTTGTCCAAGCAGAATTTAAAAAACTAGGTTTGATCTCTTGAGGTTTTTCTCATGCCTGATGCGATATAGTCATAAAGAAACTCTCCCGTAATCACACCTGGAACGATCACCTTATCTGCCCCATCAACAACTAATTTCTTAGCATCATCAGGTTCATCCGAAGTTAATACAATTTTCGCATGAGGAGCTAATTTACTCAATGTCGAAAGTAAACGTGTGTTATTCGTTCCTTTAAGAAAGCTATCTGAAATGGTGCAGATTACCATTGAAGAATCATGCAAACCAATATGAGTCAGCGATTCTGGATGTGCCAAATCAGCGTATGCCCATTTGAATCCTTTTTCTGTTAATTCATCTTTGAACGCAGGATTATAATCTGCAATGATGATGCGTTTCGTTAGGCTAGGCGAAAGATCAACTAAATAACTCACAAAGGCACGAGCAATTCGAAAGTAACCAAGAACGATGATATCTCGAACCTCCCCCCCACCGTGACCTGCGGCGTGTCCATGGGCACCATCAGCAGATTTTTCTTCTTCCGTCTGATCAGAGATTCCAAATTTTGATAACCAGCGAGTGAGTACAGCAGCTATCGGATGATTGAACATGATCACGTAAGTGGAAACAACCGAAGCAATGATCGTGGAAGTAAGTATAACGGCTTTTAACTGGCTTGTTACGTGTTCAAAACCAGCACCGAGTGCCATAATTACTAGCGAGAATTCAGAAATTTGGGCTAGATTGAGCGATGTGAGAAACCCATTTCTTACCCCTTTTTTCAGTGATATGATAACTGGTGCGATGGTAATCATCCGTACGAAAAACATTAGGACAATGATAGCCATGGAGATGGCAATAACTTGAACATTTGGCATGGGGACTTTTAAGCCTAATGCGACGAAAAATAAAGTAACAAAAAAGTCTCTGATTCCGATGAGCTTAGAGATGACATCTGCACCATAAGGAAATGCTGCGATACTCATGCCTGCAACTAATGCCCCCATCTCTTTCGAGAGTCCCACTTCACCCGCGACACCGCATACCACAAAACACCACATGATAGACGTTAGCAGAACAAGCTCGGGACTACTAGAACACGCTTTATAAACCTGAGCAAGTGCATATTTACTAATGGAAAAGCTGAAAATCAAAAGTAATACGATGATACCCACAGAACCCAAGATTTTTAAAATTTCTGGATTATTGAGATTTGGTTGTACACCCATAAAGAGTATGGCCCAGATATCTTGGAAAACAAGAACGCCGACGGTTAACTTTCCCGAGAGAGTATTTATCTCAACTTTGTCTTGGAGCAATTTAACAACAATGAGCGTGGAACTAAGAGAAAGAGCGACTGCAATGTAAAGAAGGTCAAACTTTTCGGATCCGATCGGTAATCCCAGGAAGGGAAACACAGAATAGACGAAAGCAACGGAGAGTGTAAACTGAAGGATGCCAAGAAGGAACATCGCTTTACCCATTTTTGCCAGTTCCCCGAGATTGATCTCGAGACCGATGATAAAAAGTAGGAGAATGAGACCAATTTCGGAAATCAATTCGATGGAGGCTTCGTTTGTAACGAGCGAAAACCCCATTTCCTTCCCAAGAAGTGCGCCACCAATGATGTAACCAAGAATAAGTGGCTGTTTTAAAACTCTAGCGATGTGGCTAAGGATGGTAGCAAAAATAATGCTCAATCCTATATCTGTTAATAATGATTCTTCACCATGCATAATTTGATTCTCTTTACGGAAGATATTTTAGATGTCGGCTTATATTGAAAGTCGTTTTTTAGATGAGTCTGAACAGAAGCATAATATACGGATTTATACGAAAAGCGTCAGACTTCAGGTCTTGACATTATCGTCTAATGGTTAACATTTAGTTGGAGAAGGTTACTCTATGAAAAACATCATTCCTTTCGCGCTCCTTTTATCGTTTTTTCTGCTCGGAAATAGCCTAGCAGCTGAGGAAAAGTGTGAATATGACTATGATTCCAGTAAAACAACTTTAGAATGGACCGCATTCAAATTTACTGAGAAAACGGGCGTTAAAGGATCAATTCAGAAAGTTGACGTGAAAAAGACGAAAAGATCGTCTTCTGTAATCGAAACTCTGAAGAATCTGAAATTCGTTGCATTTTCGGATTCGGTGAACTCGAATAATCCGGATCGAGATGCAAAAATCAAAACCTATTTTTTTGGATCCGTAAAAGAGATTAAAGGTCATTTTACCAATATTGTTGTTTCGCCTACTGGTGGCACGGCTGTGCTCAAGCTTGAACTCAATAAAAAAAAGGAATCTATTCCGGTAACCTATACGATCTCGGAAAATACCGTGATCTTGAAAGGCACGCTAGATGTTTTAAAATTCGGAATGGGATCTGGAATTCAAAAACTGAATGAAGTTTGTTCCGACCTACACAAGGGAGCTGATGGTAAAAGCATTCTCTGGCCGACTGTCGATTTCCAGGTAACCTCCACCCTCCTAAAAGAATGTAAGCCTTAGAATGGAATTTTCTCTTTTTTTAGGAGTTTCAAAAATTCTTCCTCCGTAACGGTCAGGACGCCAAGCTCAATCGCTTTGTCTAATTTCGATCCAGCGCCTGGGCCGTATAACAAGTGAGTGGTTTTCGAAGAGACGGAGGAAACTTTTCTTCCTCCGTGTTTTGTGATTAGGTCCATTGCCTTGTCTCGAGGCTGAAAATTCTCAAAACTTCCTGTCACACACCAGGATTGACCAATAAATGGTTGGAGTTCACTTTTTTCCACTTCGTCAGTTGTAAATTTAACACCTAAGGAAATCAAATCTTTGATTAACTTATTCGTTTCCTTGTCTTTTGCATTTTCAAGTAGAGCTTTAATGGTTCGTGGACCGATCCCGTGTATAGATTCAAGTTCCTCTTCCGCAGTGGCTTTTTTAGAGAGTAAAAGCAATTTTTCCCAAGAATCAATTCCAGCTTCAATCAGAACCTCGGTAACCTTTGGTCCTATTTCATTTAAACCAAGCGAAGGTAAGGTGAACCGAAAATCTTTTTCTTTTGATTTTTCAATTCCTTCGAGTATTATCTTAACTGATTTCTCTCCAAAGCCATCTAATGTTTCTAGTTCTTTTCTCCTTTTATGTAAGCGATAGAGATCAGCAATATTATGAATCCATTTGTTATTATAAAATAATTCAATTTGTTTTTCACCGAGTCCTTCAATGTTCATTTGTTTTTTTGAGCAAAAAAAGATGAGCGTATTTTTCTCTCTCTCAGGACAGTATCGGTTAGTACAAAAAAAATCTACTGAATCATCCACCTTAACTAATTTCGTATTACAAACAGGGCATTTACTCGGAAGCTTAAAAACTCCCATTTTTGAAGCCTGGATTACTTTTTCCACTGCAGGTATGATTTCTCCTCGTTTGGAAATGAGAACCTTAGCGCCTATCCCGGCTCCAAGTTGGTCAATATAGTCTTGATTGTGTAAGGTGGCGTATGTTACCGTCGTTCCTGCGAGTAGAGTTGGGGTGACCCGGGCTCTTGGAGTGATTTTTCCAGTGCGACCGATTGCATAGTCAATGGCTTCAATTTCTGTCTCCATCATCAAAGCATCAAACTTGAATGCTCGTGCCCATCGAGGAGAGTGGGAGGTTTCACCTAGAGATTCTCTTTTTTCCAGGGAATTGAGTTTGATCACGAGTCCATCAATCGGAAATGGCATCTTGTCTTTCTTTTTTTTGAAGGAATCTATTTTAGAGACAAGATTTAAACCTGTGAGGATTTCTGTATCAGGTGCGAGAGGGAAACCTTCTTTTTTCAGAATGCCTAAAATGTCTTCATGAGTGTGAATGCCTTTCCTTCCATTTCCAAAATAAGCATCATATACATAAATACGTAATGGACGTTTGGCGACTTCATTTGGATCCTTGTGTTTTATGGAACCTGCCGAGAGATTCCGAGGATTGGCAAATTTCCCGCCATATTCTTCATTGAATTCCTCAAAGTCTGAAAAATTCATAAAAATTTCACCGCGAACCGTGACGGTTAGATCTGATTTTAAAACCTGTGGCAGAGATTGGATCGTTTTTACATTTTCGGTAACGACATCGCCAATACCACCCGTACCCCGGGTGACGCAGGTCGTTAGTTTTCCTTCCGTATAATACAATAAAATCGAAGCGCCATCGATTTTCCATTCGAGAGAATACTCCAAATCCATTCCCGTCTTTGTGATCCATTCTTCGAGCTCGCTAGTATTATACGTGTTCTCGAGTGATAGTACAGGGACTTGGTGTTTAAATTTAGTAAATTGATTTGTAAGATCGGAACCGATCGATTTTGTCGGAGAGTTTTTTGCTGCCCATACGGGATATTTTTCTTCTAATGATTTTAATTCAGCAAAAAGAGCATCATATTCTATGTCAGGGATGCTAGGAGTATTGTATTTGTAGTAACGATCATTATGCGAATTGATTTCTTTGGTGAGTGATTTAATTCGCTTTTTTATTTTATCTTCAGTTTCCAATCAATAGATTCCTGATTGCATGTATTCTTCTGGGTCTAATTTTCCTTCATCCAATTGTAGGATCTCGTAATGAAGGTGAGGACCAGTAACATTTCCCGTAGCACCCACTTCAGCAATGAGTTCGCCCTGCTTTACATCCTGACCTTGTCTTACCAAAATCCGTGAACAATGACCATAAAGTGTATGATAACCAAAATCATGTTGGATGATTATGTGATGACCATAGCCTACATTTCCATAGGATACTTTTATGACACGACCCGGAGCCGTTGCATAGATTGGCGTTCCCGTGGCATTTGCCAAATCGACTCCATCATGGTATTCCCAATAACCAGAAGTAGGTGACTTGCGCATGCCGAAGGGTGAAGTCATATTATAGGCAAGCATAGGATTTTGCAGCGGCGTAGCTTCTAAAATGGAAGCTCGGTGAAATAGAAAATCAAAATTGGCATCCATGAGTTTCTGGTTGACGGACATTCTTTGCTTTAACGTTCTCAGGCCATATATCTCGTTTAGATATTTACGTCCGACATCCAATTGTCCGTCCTCACGTTCCTCTTTCTGCAAAAACTCATAGGCGTTTGCCTGGATGAAATCTTCTGGTGGAATTTTTAACAATTCTTCATCTTGGCCGTCGATCAAAGTAAACATTTCTAGGAGGTTTTCATTGAGTTTTGAATATTCATCTCGCATCTCTTCATACTGCGTAGAGTGCGTTAGGTAGCTATCAAAGTAGTTACCGTAAATTTCTGATAATTGGTTGATCTGAGACCTTGTATTGCTGGATCGTACGACGGCAAAAATCGCAATGGTGAGCAGGGAAACTAAAAGTCCTACAAAAAAAAGAATGGTGAAGACAGAAATTTGGAAGTGAAAAGAGCTATCATAGCCATGAGGAATGACCAAAACAGTCATTCTCTGGTGTCCTTTTTCTTTGACGCGATCAATCTGTTTCTTGATTTTAGGATTGTCCTGTGAGAAAACAGATTTTAAGTCTTCGATTTTTTTCTTCATGGACCAAGTTAAATCCTACATAGATAAGACATCGCGTTTCCTTTCCTCGGTCAAGTGGAAATACCCGCTCCAAGGACTAGGAATCTTATGTCTTTTGGCATTTGCCATTGGATTCTATATTGATTACCAATTTGATGCGGCCTATGAATCTTCTATCCATTCCTCCGTAGCTGAAAATCTGCCACAGGCCCAGGTGGCTATCATCCCAGGTGCTTCCGTGCGTGGACGAACTCCATCCACCATTCTATCGGATCGATTGCAATGTGGTCTTGATTTATACAAATTGAAAAAAGTTAAAAAAATATTACTCTCCGGTGACAACGGACAAGCAGATTATAATGAACTGAAACCCATGTTAGATTTTATGTTACGCAATCAAGTAAGACCTGAGGATTTATTTGTGGATCATGCAGGCTTTCGCACGTTAGATACTTTGATCCGTGCAAAAGAAGTTTTTCTAGTGAGCGATGCGATTTTTGTGAGCCAAAACTTTTTCCTACCTCGCGCTATGTATTTAGGCAATGAACTAAAACTCAAACTGTTTGCTTATGAATGTAATTTAAGAACGTATAAGAAGGAAGGCTTTTACGGGATGAGAGAATTTTTTGCACGCCAGCTTGCACTCTGGGATATCTTATCGGAAACACCACCTAAGTATTTAGGAGATCCTTTTCCAATCAATGGCAGTGGTGTAGCAACTTGGAAAGGTTCTATTTATTGAAATTTAGAAATGCATTGCTTGAATGGCTTGTACTCTCATCATGATAAATATGAAGATAAAGCAATTCATTCTGCCGTTTCTTTTGATCTCATCTTTGACGGCACTATCCATTGCTGTATTAATGATTACATTTTAAATATAGAGAGGTCTAGAGTATGAATCAAAAACAAAAATTTATCGGTATTTCCTTGGTGTTATTCTTATTAACGAATAACTTATTTGCTTCCGAGATTCTAAAAAAGGAAATCAGCTTTTTTGTGGATCACACGACTAAAGAAGTCACTGGAATTTGCAACGAAGTCATTACTGAACCTGTAAGCATTCAACTTATCGGCAAAACATATACTCTTAAGTCCCCATTTCTAATCACAGTTCCTGTGAGCAAAGTTTCTTCGGGCGACGAAGGACGAGATTCGCACATAAAAGAAATCTTGGGATTTCCAGACTTCCCAAATGTTCTTGTTAAGGTAGAAGCAGTAAAATTTGATGCGACAGCTGGTTATACGATCACAGGAAAACTTACGATTCATGGAAAAACAAAAGAATTTTCTTCATCGGCAAATCTAGATAGCACAGATCCAAACATCATTCTTGTTGAAGGCAAAGTAATTGCAAAATTTTCAGAGTACGAGTTAGAAAACCCATCCTTGTTATTTATGAAAGCAAAAGACAATATCGAAATAAAATATTTGTTTCAGATCAAAGTGAAGTAGATTTATTTTTCGTTGAACAATGCTATGAGGCGATTGTATTTGATAATGATTTTTTTTGTCATCTCTTCGCCTTTTTTATTGATATCAGGATGATATTTTTTTAGTAATAATTTGAACTTCTTTTTCACATCGACGATGGTTGATTCGATATCTAAATCGAAAAATGCCAATAGCTCTTCAAATTCTAAATCGATTTTTTTCTTTGGTTTTTTCTTCTTTGGTTTATCAGACCGAATGCGTCCAAATAACTCATAATAGGTGCGATCCCGAAATTCTTTAGTGATATCCCGGAAATTTAAAATTTTTGTGGGAATGAGAGCATTTAAATATTCTCTTAAAAATTCTTCCGCACCATATTCTGGCTGAATCTCTTGAGATTCCAAAAAGAAATGAATGGAGCGATTTACGAAAAAGGCGATTTCAAATTTGTCCATCAAATACGAATCGACCGCGTCATCAAAATCGATAGTAGCTGTTGCGAGAAGGAGAAGTAGTTCTTTGTCTAGCCTGTGATTTTCTATAGTCCTTTGGATGAGAGATTTATAAGATTCTCTTAGTTCGTAAAGCGGTCGTTCACTAAAGAAAATGCCCGCTCTTAAAAAATCATTCGGTATGTCGTCGATATCAAGCAATTCGCTTAGGAAATCGATGAGATATTCTCCATCCACTTCGTGAAAACCGCCAGACAAAGACATCTGTGGTTTTGAGCTTTTAAACTGATACAATCTACGAAGACAGTCTTCCTTACGTATTTCAAGTAATTCCGCAAGTCTTTCATACGTGAGAAACCAATGCATGGAATCACTGTGGTTTTGTAATTCAAAGATCACATCACCTAGGATTTGTTTAGATTTCCCTGTTTCTACTTTCAAGACCATTTTGCCGAATTGTTTCTTAAAACCAAAATAGAAACGAGTTTCTTTTTTGCTAGTGAAACCTTGTTCCATTTACTATATTGGAAGTATGAACCATCATATTTCTGAACATCCGTCCTTAAAATCTTATGATATTTCACACTATAACGGTCTTCGTGGAAAGAATTTTTACGATTTAGACCAAGCCCTAAAGAGAATGGTTTTTCGGTATACAGAAAATTTTAGTGAGGACCATAAGAAGGCCTTGCTAGCCCATCTATCTGGTTATGGAGAAATCGTCGGGGGAATCCTAGATGAACTAACAGAAAAATCACATAAAGATGGAAAATATGGTGAGGTCGTTAAATACGATCGAACGGGAGAACGAATTGATAAAATTCAATATTCTATCGAACAGACCGAGTCACGGAGGATTTCCTATGAGTATGGTGTTGTCAATCTTGACTTTCACAAAGATTGGAATTTTGATTTTCCAAATATCCATCGTTATGCGTTGACTTATTTAATGAATCTAAATGGCGAGGGCGGAGTTGCTTGTCCTCTGGCCATGACAGATGGTATGATTCTCGCCTTAAAAAAAATAGGAACGGAAAAGCAGAAAGAAAAATATTTACCTCTTGTAGCCGGGCAAGGAAGTGCTTCCCACTTTATGGCAGGCCAATATGTAACAGAAAGGGTAGGTGGGAGCAATGTATCCGCTAACAGAACGATTGCTAAAAAATTAGATAATGGAAAATGGTCACTGACAGGTGAAAAATGGTTTTGTTCGAATCCAGGCGATCTTTGGGTAACTACGGCAAAACTAGAAGGTACCAATACCATCGGAATGTTTCTTGTCCCGCGAATCAAAGAAAATGGAAAGTTAAATGGACATCACATTCTGAGAAAAAAAGATATCATTGGATCAAGAGGCAAGCTGACGGTAGAAATTATTTATGACGATGTTGAGGCGGAGGAATTTGGAAGGCCTGGACATGGAATTGTAAATCTGATTAAGTACATCATCAAAGTTTCCAGAATTCATGTTGGACTTGGTGCCTGCGGGAATGCTAGGCGAGCTGTCATGGAAGCACTCGAATATGGGAAATGGAGAACAGCCTATGGAAAACATGTAAACCAGTTTTCAATATTC
Source organism: Leptospira ognonensis (assembly GCF_004770745.1). Classification (GTDB taxonomy): domain Bacteria; phylum Spirochaetota; class Leptospiria; order Leptospirales; family Leptospiraceae; genus Leptospira_A; species Leptospira_A ognonensis. Next base: position 161,333 of record NZ_RQGD01000046.1, read on the forward strand.
GCACGAACTCTAGCAGAAATGCAAATTTTGCAAACAGCTATGACCTTTGTCAATTTCCGGTCTGTAAATTTGAGTGAGTCTGATCATGCGGTTAGCGAAATTTTGATCCCATTATTAAAGTATAAATCTTCTTCACAGGCGAGTATGATTACCCAGAGAGCCATACTTTGTTTAGGCGGCAATGGTATCATCGGTGATTTCTCTCCCCTTCCTAGATTGCATAATGATTCAATTATAAATGAAACTTGGGAGGGTACACATTTAATCATTACAGATCATTGTTTGCATGCCTTACAGAAGAAAAAAGTTTTTGCCGCATACCAAGAATTAGTTGAAAAATTGACAGCCAGTGCAGTCACTCATTCTCAACTTGATTATGCAAACCAAATCCTGAAAAAAAAATTCACAGAATTACAGAATATTTTAGGAAATAAATCTAAAGAATGGCGTGAAATGAATCGGGTTTATATCGCTGATATCGCTTATGGAGTCTTAGCATTGTCGGAACTTATCGAACAAAGTCATTATGACCTGAAGCAAGATAGTGAAACAATCTATAGTATTTTCGCCAATGGGTATGCGGAATTATTTGACAATGGAATCGATGCACCTAGAAGGGAAGAAGGCGTGTTTATGGATGAATCTTCTTTAAAATCGATCATCAATTTCTAATGGCGAATATACTTTTACTTTGTATTTGTTTTGTTTTGGGTATCTTGTTTCGAAAATCGAAAAGATTTCCAGAGAACACATCCCAAGTATTAAATTCATTTATTCTACACGTTTCGCTGCCGGCCCTTGTCCTCCATCATATCCATGAGATTCAATTTTCAAAAGAAACTCTTTTGCCAGCGTTGATGCCCTGGATGATTTTTACCGTTGCAGGCATCTTCTTATATGCCTTGTTTCGATTTAAGAAGTTGGAACGTAAAACCGCGATCTGTTTGCTCTTAACTGCTGGTTTGGGTAATACGTCTTTCGTAGGTATACCTTTGTTAGAGACCTTTCTTGGCAAAGAATCGATCGGATACGCCATCATCTCGGATCAGCTTGGTACTTTTCTTGTTTTGAGTTTTCCAGGTTTGATTTTTGCAACAGTCGCAGATGGTAAGGAGTGGCAGATTAAGACTTTGTTCCAAAGAGTATTTACCTTTGCACCAGTTTTTGCCCTTTTGCTTGCGGTGTTATCACGCCCTTTTTCCTATCCTACATGGTTTATTGTCGTATTGCAGAGATTAGGAGATACTCTATCTCCCTTGGCACTTGTTTCTGTTGGATTTCTATTAAATTTACGAACTATGAAAGGTCACAGATTGCATTTGGTGCTCGGACTTGGACTAAAGCTTATCGTTTTACCCGTGATAACAATCTTAGTTTACAGAAATTTTAATACAGAAAGATTGATGTATGAGACAATTGTTTTGGAATCTGCCATGGCACCCATGGTAACTTCGACAATCATCGCGATAGATCGAAATATTGTTCCTCATCTCGCAGGTCTAATGTTGGGTATAGGAATACCTTTATCCTTTATCACTACTTACTTTTTTCTTAATTTAATGAAAGCTGGCATTTTATGAATTTAAAATTTGTAATCCTTCTTATTATCGCTATGATTTCCTGGGGGATTTCATGGCCCATTGCAAAGCAGATTTCAAATTTGGTCCCCATTCATGTTTTAGTATTTTGGCGGTTTCTTCTAACTTTTCTATCCGTTATTCCTTTGATTGTATTTTTAAAAATCCCTTTTCGCTTAAAATCGGGAAAGGAATATCTAGACGTATTTGTTGGAGGAATGATTTACACGATCTATAATCAGTTCTTTTTTCTAGGACTTTCTCATGGTTTACCTGGAGCTGGCGGTGTCTTAGTTACGACACTAAATCCGATTGTTACTTTTTTTGTAGTCGCACTCATTTTTAGAAAGGGAATTAGCAAACGTCAAATGTTAGGTCTCTTTTTCGGATTGATAGGAGGCATGATTATCCTTAAAATTTGGGAACAAAGTATGGACTCACTAATCCAGTCTGGAAATGTTTATTTCTTGTTATGCGCCTTTACATGGGCAACTTTATCACTAAATAGCCAGAGATCAGGAAAAAACATGTCTCCCATCGCCTACAGTTTGTATGTTTACGGATTTGGATCCGTTATAGAACTCCTATTTTCATTTGGCAATCCGAAGTTGATGGATGTTTGGAATTTGGGAGGATCTTTTTGGTGGAGCGTATTTTATCTTTCTGTAATTTCTACTACTTTTGGAACTACAGTATATTTTTATGCTGCGACGAAATTAGGTTCTGATATCGCAAGCTCATTCATTTTCATTGTCCCACTCTCTGCTTACATTTCTAGTATTTTTATGTTAGATGAAGAACTTCAAATTCCAGTCCTTGTCGGTGGTGGTTTTGCTGTGATCGCAGTTTATTTAATCAATTCTGGCAAACGCCATTTAAAAATTGATATACCACCAGAGACTTAATATTTTTTATCCTCATCTTCAGGAATCATAGATCCATAATAATTGATCAGTGATTCCACTTTAGAATGTAAAGTGCGATTGGATTCTTCTATAAGCTTTCGTTTTTCTAAGATTTTTTTACCTTTCGTCCAAATCTCTTCTGGATCTTTCGTTAAGTAATTTCCATTATGACGAGAAATAAAATCCTCTATCAACATGATTGCTTGCGAGACTTCGATATGATGCTCATTCTCCATGAGTATTCTTGCAAGGATTTGGTTTGGTAGTAATTTATGAAATTGTTTCCAACCTTTAGAGATCCGATAGGACAATTCGAGAGTCGGATCCTCGTTATGTGCATACTCGGAAATGGGAATCGGATCACAAAACTCAACATATACGTTTGATCTTTTAGATAAAAAGGCAGCCATACTCAGCTCATCAGGTATATCACAGAATTGATTGTCTTCTGGCACTGTTTCATACGATACGGAAATAGGAACGATTACGATCTCAGTTCCAGAACTTCGATACGCATTTACAGCTGTTGTCAGTAGGCCTGTTTTTACGGGCACATTTGCGCCTGTCCTCGACCTTGTCCCCTCTGGATAAACTAAGGAAGGGATTCCTTGCTCTAACATAACCTGGGAATAAAGAGTCAGGCATTCCAAATAAAGGCTATTACGAGTTCTATCTCTGTCAACAGCATACGCCCCTAATGATTTCAACATCCATTCCCAAAAGGGATTTGACATCAGGTTAATACCCGCCGCATAACGAGGTACAGGTAATCCTAGATGGAAGATTGAATATGCAACCTCCACGGAATCTAGATGAGATCTATGTGTGGGAGCATAAAGAATATTATACTTAGAAGCGAGAGCTTTGACATCTTCCGTTTTTCCGCCGATATGTGGAATCATCGATCCTTTTAAGAATCCACCTGAAAATAATCGAATAGGTGCGATGAAACGAAGAAGAGATTCTCGCACAGTGGGACTATAATTATCGGCTATTTCACGAACGTAAAATCGGATCAGTTCCTTAATGTAAGTTGTATCTTCGTCTTTTGAAGCATTATGAAATTTTTGCCAAATTTCTATTTCGCCGCTAAATTTTGAAATATCAAGGGATTGGTTTTTTCTTTTAGCTTTCGTTAAACGTTTGCTAGTAGATTCGATAATGGCAGTCGATTGCTTTTTGATTCGAGATATGCTGCCTTGCGCGTTATTAATATGTTTTAGGATTCTATCCTCGAGTAAAGAAATGAAATCGATTCCAGAAGTTAGAGTGAGTCCCTGCTTTTTAGGTACTACTAACGGTGTCGCATGTATTGATGGTTTTCCACCTTGTATGTATTGGAGCAGAGCGTCTGGAGGTTGCTTACGTGTTAATACATCAAAAAGTATGCGATGTAATGTGAACGGCAAACGAATATCATTTGCGAGTTCGATCAGAATACTAAGGGCGTATGTGCCTTCAATATTATCATGCCACTTGTCTGATTCTCTCTCAATAAATTGTTTTGGGGAAAAGAAAATTTCAAGTTTATCTCGGATGGAAAGTTTTTCCTGTCCGCTTAACAATTCACCTACGATTTTTCGACCAAAATTTCTGTTTCGACTTTTTTTGCTCGTCGCAGTAGCTAAAAAGTCAGCCAAACCAGACCTTCCCATTACGGTATCTGGTCTGGCACCATACTTCATGGCTAAGTCCCTCGCTTCTTGAAAGCCTACTGAAAGTAGTTCTCCGAGCAGATTGGATCCATAATGAGGCATTAGAGAGACAATTCCGGAGGCAATGGCCATTGGGTTTTTGGCAACACCTATGATTTCCATGCCGTTTATATCATCTGTTGTGGAAGTATGAATGTTTTTAGAATAAAAAACTTCTGCAATGTACTCAGATGTTTTCTTATTCGAAGAGCCAACATTAAAGAAAGAAAGCTTGCCTTCCATAATCTCCGCTATCATGGATGGTCCATTAACAACCGCTATCGTCGAAGTTTTTAGTTTTTTCTCTTGTAACAAATATTCTAAATATTGGCTATAAGTTGTGAAGCCGTATTTTTTCCTATATTTCGCTTCCAGAACTCCCTTTGTAAATATGGAAAATACAAAATCATTTCTAAGGTCGATTGTATCGAGAAGAGAATGGATGTTATCTATGAATGATCTTGATGGAACTGCTACATGAAATGTCCAATCGTCTCTTCCAAATATATCTAGACTAGAAACGATTTCAATATGATCAGGAATTTCAAGAGAAATTCCCATAATCTCTGTTTGCCTGCGTCTCTTTAAAGATTCTACTAATTCCTTATCGGGAATCCATAAGACAACATCATCGTATTTTTGTGCGACAAGTGTGGCTATAATGAGCCCCATTGGTCCACTTCCTAATACGGCTTGTTTTAAGTCGTTGTAGGCAATTGGCATTTTAGATTGCGTTATTTTTCTTCGGATTTTCCAAAGAATCGAATGGCGATCTCAGGAAAATAGGCACCGACAAGTATGAGAGTAAGACCGATTAGGTTCGGAACAGAAAAAAATCGGAAAGGAGTGGCTCCTCTGTCCAGGCCTACATTGATGACGCAAATAAACCAACCGCCTAAAATGAGTCCAAATCCACTGATATGAAAAAAAGCTTTTTTAATCACCGTAAAATCTCCCGTATTTGCTGTTTTTGTTGAAACAGTTGAAGTTAGTAAATAAGATACCAGTACCAAAGGAAAACGTCAAGCGACAATGAAACGATTCCATACTCTTATTTGTATCCTTCTTATTCTTCCTGCCTGCTTTAATCTTTACGCAAAGTGGTTTAATCTTACGCACATTCAAGAGATTAACCTAGCGATTGCCCTTCTCGCCGCTTATTTATGGATATCCGAACTCATTCCTTTGTATGTGACTGGATTGTTGATCTTATTTTTGGAATTACTATGGCTCCTGCCCTCTTGGGGATTAGGTGCGCCAAAACCCACCATTTTTCTGTCTTGTTATTTTTCTGAAACCATATTACTATTCTTAGGTGGTTTTGTAATTTCCCAAGCTATTTCCCATTATAATTTAGATCAGTCCCTTGCAAGATTTGTAATCAAGCAGACCAGGGGCTCCTCAATTCTTATGATTCTCGGACTCGGTATGGCAACGGGATTTCTATCCTGCTGGATGAACAATACCGCTACCGCCGCTATGATGTTAGGTTTAGTAGCTCCCATGATGAAAAATTTATCCGAGGTTTCGCATCTTCGTAAGTCTATTTTATTTGTAGTTCCATTTTCTGCAAATCTCGGAGGTATAGGTACGCCAGTAGGGACACTTCCGAATGTAATTGGCATCGGTTATATGAAGGACAGAGGTATCGACATCGGGTTTTTACCTTGGATGGCTTTTGCGATCCCCGTCTGTGTGGTTTCAATCCTTGCTCTTTCTTTTTTATTGTATTTCTTTTTTCTTAGGAATCAGACCGAGGAAAGTGGCCTACTGATGGCTCCAGAAAAATCGGCACTCAAGAGAGGAGATCACCGAAGCAGGATTAGTCTTGCTATCATTCTGGTCACCGTTATTGGTTGGATGACTTCTGATTTACACAAGATTTCCAATGGGACTGTCGCCTTGTTTCCCGTGATTATGTTTTTTGGATTTAAACTTTTAACTTTAGATGAATTTCGATCTCTTTCTTGGGATGTTTTGATTCTTATGGGTGGAGGTATCGCGCTTGGAAAAGCACTTGAAGAAACCGGGCTCGCAAAACATATGATCGAATCCTTTTCGTTAGATGGCCAGTCTTCAACATTCCTTTTTGTATTTTTTAGTGTTATGTCCCTTTCCTTGTCTTGTTTCTTAAGCAATACTTCTGTAGCCAATTTGGTATTACCAATCACTATGGGACTACCCCAGAGTGCGATCTTTCCTTCGGCACTGGGTGCGACCATTGGAGCCTCACTTGCCATGCCATTTCCTATTTCAACTCCTCCAAATGCGCTTGCCTTTAGCTATGGAGGGATACGAAGCATTGAGATGGCAAAAATTGGAAGTCTCATCTCCATTGTATCTCTCTTATTCTTTCTGACGCTCGGAGGAGGTATCTTGTACTTGATGGGATGGATTGATTTTTCAGTTTGAGAAGTAAAAAAGACTTTTCCTTACTGGATATCTTATGTAGGATTCTAGCGGGTCATGTACATTAATTCGACACGTATCATTTTCCTGACTTTTTTCTTTTTCTCTCATTGTTATAATTACTTAAGTGAAGATGTTCCCATCATTTCACGTCCCGTAATGAATCAGAGAATTGCATTACTGACGCTAAAGGTTTCTTCACCTGAATCTGAGCGATCCTTGAACGATATTACAAAATTATATGTTAAATATATAACAGACACGGGATATTTTGGTCGAGTCATTACAGATGGCATTCGTAGTTCACATCATATCGATCTTTATACTTCTGAGATCAATGAGTATGAGCATTTTTGGATGTCTTCCATTTCTACCCTCTTCATGATCGGTACCTTGGGTCTCTTACCTTCCATTTACTCGCAAGAAAGAATCCTTCACGCAGATTTTTATGTGAATGAGAAATTGGTAGGCAGGGAACGATACCGACAAAAACATTCTACCCTTTTCGGAGTACCATTTTTCCTTATCTGGGAGACTGGCATCAAAGAAGCAAAGGTCATCGAATACAATAAAGAGAGAAACATGATTAATAATATGATTCAAGATTACAATCGATACTTATAGGAAAACGAATGAACAGATTACAAATATTAAACATCCTTTTCATCATAGCCACTATTGCAAATTGCGCCACGCCGCCACCTAAGACTGAAAAACCTAAAGAAGTAGTTCCAGAATCTAAAAATAAAGTAACGGTAACATCATCGGCAGAAGAAAAAAAGGAATTAGCCTTCCTTGAATCCATCGTTGACGGAAGAAATATTCCTACCTCGAGTCAGTGGACAGAGGATAAATATTCAGAATTTACTGACCAAACTTTTTCGACCTATGCGCCTGCAAAAGAGGTGATTGATTTTAAGAATGTTGACTATCCCTTACTCAATGCAGCTTTATATTATGCGACGAGTCGAGAAAGAAGAAAGCTAGGAATGAAACCATTTCGTTATTCTCCGTTATGCGAACAAGCAGCTTATGCTCATGCCCAGGATATGGTAAATCTGGACTTCTATTCACACACGAGTAAAGTAAAAGGAAAAGAAACACTTAAAGACCGACTCGATCTAGTCGGTATTCAGAATAGTTTGGCAGGTGAGAATATAATTGCCAGCTTTGGGATTGACTATAAGGCTGGGACTCCAGTATACACTCCAGATCAAAACCTAAACAAAAAATTCAGCTACCAAAGAAATGGTCCACCTATCGGAAATCATACTTATATTGGACTAGCAGAATCTTTATTGGAGGCCTGGATGAACTCACCTCCTCATCGTAGAAATATTTTGAATCCGGATTTTAGTTATGCTGGCGCAGGTGTTTATCACTACCAAGATGCAAAATTTCACAACATTGATAAAGTGAAAGGCGTGTTAGTTTTTTCTTCCAAGCCCTAACTTTTGAACAATTTCGAATTCTTTTTTTGTCACGGGTTGGATGGAAAGTCTTGAACCACGCTTAATAACGATCATAGACTCGAGTCCTTCTAGGCTTTTTAGCATGTCAAGGGAAATCAATGTTTCGAATTTTGTGTGCAGTCTTAGCTTCACCCCATACCATCTCGGGATATCCTTGGGAGCCTTGGGATCGTAATATTTGCTATTTGGATCGAATTGGTGCGGATCTGGAATACCAGCTGCAACAATCTCAGCAATGCCGATCACGCCTGGCGGACTTGCATTGCTATGGTAAAAAAGAACGAGATCGGAAGGCTTAACTTCATCACGCAAATAATTGCGCGCTTGGTAGTTGCGCACACCTTCCCAAAAAGATATTTTTTCCCGTTCTAGATCTTCTATTGAGAAGACATCGGGCTCTGTTTTAAAGAGCCAATACTTCATCTTTTAGGAGTAGGCAGGCTTGGTATTCGCGGAACCTTTTGTTTTTTTCGAGGAAGATGCATTCAACTTTTTCTTTTGGTCATTTTCCGAAGGTTTCTCTCCGGAGGGATGTACAATTGCCATGAGTTCTGCTGCATCGATCGTTTCTTTTGAAAGTAATGCTTTCGCTATCCCTTCCAATTTTTTACTATTTTTGCGAACTAGATCTCTTCCTTTGTCCAGGGAAGTTTGAACGATTCGTTTCACTTCCTGGTCAATGAGAGCTGCAAATTCTTCAGAGTATGGCTTGCTCGACTGTCCGTAATCTCTTCCGATAAAAGGAGAATTTTCTGCGCCACCATAATTGATGGTACCTAATTTTTCCGACATACCCCATTCGCAGACCATACGGCGTGCAATGTTGGTGGCCTGTTGGATGTCATTGCTGGACCCATTGGAAGGCTCACCAAAGATCAATTCTTCGGCAATGTAACCACCCATAGACATGACAATTCGATCTAAGCAATACTGTTTGCGATACGAATGTCTGTCTTCTACCGGTAAGGATTGTGTGAGTCCGAGTGCTCTTCCTCTGGGAATAATAGTCACTTTATGCACTGGTTCTGTGTAGGGAAGCAGAGTTCCAAGAAGTGCATGACCTGCTTCATGATAGGCGGTCATTTCTTTTTCCTTATCAGAAATGAGCATCGATTTCCTTTCCGGGCCCATGAGAACCTTATCGCGAGCCTCTTCTAATTCCTCTTGCGTGACCCGTTTTTTATTTCTACGTGCAGCTAGTAGGGCACCTTCATTAATCAAATTTGCAAGGTCGGCACCAGTGAATCCAGGGGTTCCTCGAGCAATCGAGTTGAGAGAAATATCAGAGACCATCGGAACTTTTTTAGCATGAACCTTTAAGATGTCTTCTCGTCCACGAAGGTCTGGTAAATCAACGATCACTTGTCTATCAAAACGACCAGGTCGAAGTAATGCAGGGTCAAGAACGTCAGCTCTATTTGTAGCCGCCATCACAATGACACCTTCATTCATTTCAAATCCGTCCATCTCAACTAACATTTGATTGAGAGTCTGCTCGCGTTCATCATGACCGCCGCCAAGACCCGCTCCTCGCAACCTACCGACAGCATCAATCTCATCGATAAAAATAATACATGGCGCGTTTTTTTTGCCTTGTTCGAACAGATCGCGGACTCGGGATGCACCAACACCCACAAACATTTCCACAAAGTCAGAACCTGAAATCGAAAAGAAGGGAACAGCAGCCTCCCCAGCGACTGCTTTTGCAAGCAAAGTTTTACCAGTTCCTGGAGGACCAACGAGCAATACACCCTTAGGTATACGTGCACCAATGGCCTGGAATTTTTTTGGATCTTTTAAAAATTCTATGATTTCAAGAAGCTCAACTTTTGCTTCATCACAACCGGCAACATCACCAAATGTCGTTTTGACTTTCGGATCTACGTTCATCTTAGCTCTGGATTTACCAAAGGTGAATGCTTTATTGCCAGAAGCTTGCAATTGGCGCATCATGATAAACCAAACAAATCCTAATATGAAAATCCAAGGAAGAATTCCGTAGATTACGGACCAAAGTTTGTTTTCATCGGGAGATTTCGACGTAAAGGAAAGTCTAGATTTTCTAAGTTTTGTCACCAAATCATCGTTAATAGGCGCAATATTAGTTTTAAATGCTTTTGGTTTATTGTCCTTAGAGTCTGCAGGAATGTACCAGCCTTCAATCAGCTCGCGATCAATCATGATCTGTTGTTTGTTCGTGATATCCTTTCCTTCTTTGGAGGTAATATGCCCAATTGGTTTTTTACCTTCAACTGGCTCAACCATATTCAAAAATTCGGAATAACTGATTTCGTCTGGTTTGCCATTGAAGTCTTGGCCTTTGTAAACAGTGTAAAGGATCACGAGGAAGATCAGGAGGAAAATAAATACGGATTTTATGTTTTTGTTCATGAGATCAGTCTCCTTGATTAGACTGTATCAAAGGTGATATTTCTGAATCACTTCGTCAATATCACCCATAGAAATTGAACGAATTGCCGCTTCGGCATCATTGATGATCTGAATCAGACTAAGGTTCTCCATGGGCTCAAAATCATCACGTAAAAATTCATCTCTTTTTTTCACAACATACTTAGAATTACGAACGCCGATCCTAATTCGGATAAAATTTGGAGACCGAAGAGAAACAGAGACGGACTCGACGCCGGGATGACCATCACTCTCGCCACCCTTGGTAACGACGATTTGGCCAAGTTCTAGCTGCAAATCCTCATGGATGAGTACAATGTCTTTTACTTGGATTTTGAGGAAGCTGGCAATATAGAGCACAGATTCGCCCGAGAGGTCGCTAAAAGTTTGGGGTTTCAAAAGGACGACTTCGTCTCCCTCAAATTCTCCTCGGCCTATCAGTGATTTCTTTTTTTTAGTTTTGATCTCAATGCCAATGTTGTTCGCAATGACATCGAGAATTTTGAAACCAATGTTCGATCGGTTGTTATTGTATTTATCGCCAGGATTTCCTAGCCCGACTATGAGTTTCATTGGTTTTTAATGAAAACTATTTCTTAGCGCCTTTTTTAGCGGCAGGCTTTTTAGCATTTTCAGCTTCAGCCTTTTCTGCTCTTTCTGCAGCTAAGATCGCTTTCGTTTTGTTACATGAAGTAACAATCGGATCGCCGTTTACAATGATATCCCATGATTTTGGAGTTGGAAGTTCTGATACTTTGATGCTCATTCCCACATCAAGACCAGTTACATCAACTGTGATCACATCAACTAGATCTTCAGGAGTTGATTTTACACGAAGTTCATGCACTAGGTGTTCGAACTGGCCACCAGCTTTTGAGCCTTTTGCAACGCCTGTTGTCTTTACTGCAACAGTCGTTAGGATCTTCTTTCCGGGTGTTACTTTGAAAAAGTCGATATGGCGAATTTGACCAGTGTGAGGAAATCTTTGTACTTCTTTTACGAATACATTTTGCTTTTCGCCGTCTAACTCAACTTCGATGAGAGTAGCTTTTCTAATACCCGAATCGATCAACTTTTGAATTTCTTTTTCCACGACAGAAGCTGATGTAGCCTTTCCATTACCGATGATATTTGCGGGAACAAGTCCAGCTACGCGCATACGACGCGCAGGTCCTTTTCCAGTAGTACTTCTTGGTTGTGCTTTGATGCTAATTTTTTCCATGATTATGTTCCTTTAAGTTATGAAAACAGGCTAGAGATAGATTCTTCTTCGTGAATCCTTTCGATGGCTTTAGCAAAGAGTGGGGCGATCGAGAGGGTTTTCAAGTTATTTATTTTCTTGGATTCGGGGACAACGATTGAATTTGATAAAACGATTTGATTGAAATTTCCAGCATTCAGTTTATCCGGCGCTTCGCCAGATAATACTCCATGGGTGGCGCAACACATCACAGATTTAGCCCCGTTTTCGTATAACGCAGTGGCGGCTTTTGCAATGGTACCTCCAGTATCAATCATGTCATCCAGTAGTAGACAATGTTTATCTTTTATGTCACCTATCACGTTCATCACGACCGATTCATTAGCCTTGGGTCTTCTTTTGTCAATGATGGCAAGAGATCCATTGACCTTCTTTCCGAAATTACGTGCTCGCTCGGCACCGCCAGAATCGGGTGAGACAATGACTAGGTCTTGCAAATTTAGGGAGTTGATATATTCAGCAAGTACAGGTGAGAAATACAAATGATCTACCGGGATTCGGAAAAAACCTTGGATTTGGTCGGCGTGAAGATCCATCGTCAAAACTCGATTCGGCCCGACAGTTTCGATCAGGTCAGCGACAACTCTTGCCGAAATCGGAACTCTTGGCTCGACCTTTCTGTCCTGACGGCCGTAACCATAATAAGGAACAACTGCCGTAATGCGACGTGCAGAGGCTCTGCGTAAAGCGTCAATGATTAGCAAAAGCTCCATTAAGCTATCGTTAGCTGGATAGCTGATTGACTGAACGACAAAACAATCTCTTCCTCGAACGTTTTCTTCTATTTTAATCGAGCTTTCCCCATCGGAAAACCGTTTCACAGAGATGGCACCATTCGGAATTCCGAGATTCTGGCAAATTTCCTCTGCGAGAGGTCTATTTGCATTTCCTGAAAATACTGCTACTTCTTTTGGGTTCATACTCCAACTAATCCCTTTTCTATATATTGTCTTGCTGTTTCGAGATCGTCGGGGGAGTTGATACCGTGACTTTCTAGCGCATTTGCCAGCGTCATAGCTCCCACTTTCTTACCGGATGAACGGAAAATTTTGATCACATCCGTAAGATAATATTCTTTCTGTGCGTTGTCGTTTCCGATTTCTTTTAAGGCCTTAAATAATTGGTCTGCGGTGAAACAATAGGTACCTGTATTTACTTCTGTCACTGCCTTTTCCTCTTCAGTCGCATCCTTTTGTTCTACTATCCGCAAGAGAGAGCCGTCATCAGAGGATCGAATGATCCGACCGTATCCAGAAGGATCAGTCATTTTTGCTGATAGAACTGTCGCAGAGTATCCTTTCTCAACGTGAAGCGCGATCAAAGACTGAAAGGAAGTTGAGGAAATTAAAGGAGCATCTCCGCAAGCAACTAATATATATTTGTCGTTTGGTTTGATATTCTGCTCAGCGCAGATGACTGCATGACCTGTTCCAAGTTGTTCTACCTGCTCTGCAAACTCAACCCCAGGGAAATCTTTAGCTATCTCAGTAACAATCTCCTGTCTGTATCCCACCACGACAACCTTACGTTTGATATTCGCAGATTCAAGATTTTTGAGAACGTGGATGAGTAACGGGGAATTGTTCAGTACAACCGCAACCTTGGGAAGCTCACTCTTCATTCGAGTTCCTTTCCCCGCCGCCAGGATAACAGCAGTTACAGTCGATTCAATGCTCATATATTTGATAAAAAATTAATAAAAACTGGCTGGCCTGCTAGGATTCGAACCTAGGGAATGGCGATACCAAAAACCGCTGCCTTACCACTTGGCGACAGGCCAGTTTCTATATTGAGAAGGACAAAAAATCAACGGAAGGAAAATGAAATTTCATTTTTTCAAGCAAAACATCTTGAGCTAACTTTTCGCTTACTAAGCCGTAAAAGCAAGAACCAGATCCAGAAAGGGAAGCAAATTCTGCTCCGCATTGCATAAAGCGTAATTTCAATTCCTTTAAATCGGAGTGGTTCTGGAAAGCGACTTTTTCGAACTCGTTCTCTAGCTGGCCATAAAGGCCTTTCCAATCACCGACTTGAAGATTTCGTATCACATCCTCTGTCAGAGTTTTCCATATTTTTGAATCTAGGGTATTTTGTAAACTTTTTTGGAGTCCCTCGTACATTGCCTTTGTAGAAAGTGAGAGGGAAGGAATCGCAAGGACTCCGAATCCTCTGGCAATTTCTATAGGTTCCAGTATCTCCCCGATGCCTCGAACCACACAATTTTGATTCTGAAGGAAAAACGGAACGTCTGCACCGATCCCCTTGGCAAGCGTCAGCTGTTCCGAGGTGGTGAGACTTGTTTTTGGCAAAAGGATTTTGAGCAAACTTCCTGCATTGGAACTCCCTCCACCTATCCCCCCCTCGGGAGGGATTCGTTTTGTTAAATGGATTCTGACTCCTTGTTTCTTTTTTAGAAACGGGAAGACATTATCATAAGCTTTTGTCAAAATATTTTTAGAAACATCTCCTCGTTCCGAAACGGATTCGAAGAGGTCAAATTTTTGAGGTCCCAATTCATTTTTTGAAACCAATTGGAATTCTGGTTGGGCATTATTTTTTAAAGAAAAGAATTCTAACTCAAAATCGTCTCCAAAATCAGTCTTAACAAATATACTTCGGATTTCATGGTAACCATCAGGTCTACGAAATGGAATTTCTAAACCTAAGTTGATTTTGGCAAATGAATGATTCATGAACAAAGATTAGGCGAGAGTCGACATTGCCTCACCAATTTGCATTTTGATTTTATCTCTGATTGCAATCGGGTTTTTAATAATGGCACTTTTTCCATAACCGAGGATCGTATTGATAAACCAATTTTCTTCTCGGATCGGTACTTGGAATAAATAGTATTCTACCCCACAGAGTGTTTCGGAAAGGTTTAGATTTGTGAGTGGGAGCTTTTGCCCTAGGTGGAAGGAAGAGGAGTCCGTGAGGTAAACTTCTGCGATCGCTTCATGCTCTGTTTTTTTCGGAAGCACCATTTGAGAAAAACCATCTAACCATGTCTTGGCGTCGTCTGGCAGTTCTATATTTTTTTCTGTCGTCAAGGATACTTTTAAAATACAATCCAAACGAAACGATCGAAATCCTTTTTTTTCCAAATCATAGGCAAGAAGGTAGCCATCATTCGATTCCCATAAAAGCCACGGCTGAACAAAACGTTCTTCTTTAAGATCTTTATCACGTTTCCAGTATTGTATTTTGATTTGAATTTTTTTCTGAATGGCACTCTCGATATCATCTCGAATTTTTTTATTTGGTTCCCATTTTCCAGAGGGAATCACTGAATCTATTTTTTCGAGCAACTGTTTCGCAAGGGGTTCTGACGAGTTAAGCTCCGTACTGTTTCTTTTGAGAAGAAGGTCCCGAAGAAGGATCCACTCTTCTGGCGAGAGGGGAAGGACCTTATCCACGGCTACAGGTAAAGAGATCTTAACTCGGTCTCCATCAAAATCTATATCCACACAATCTTGGGGCGAATAAGGATACATCTCGATCATATAGAGTTCACCGAGTTCATTACGAAGCTCAGTGATCGATTTGTGACCCGTTATTTTTTGTAATTCCTCCAAGCTCAAACCATCAGGATGGGAAGACAAGATCCTAATGAGATTGAGTTTGGAAGCAGCCCTTAGCGTAGAGGGATTCATTAAACTTCGAGTACTACTTTAAGTTCCTTGGCATTTGAGGCACATAATGAAAGTTTTTCGATGTTTTTTGCTTTCAAATGTCCGCCTGTCAATCTTTGGCTGACAACGCTCGGTCCGAAATCCAAAATCGCATGAATCGATGGGTCATTGAATATGGGAGCAATCGCCAAATCCCAGTAGAGTGGTTCAATGAGTACCATTTTGAATAAAATGTTACGAAGGTTACCCTCTTTTTGAAGATTGTGGCCATCGAAAATGCTGTAAACAGGTACTTTTAGATCGCTTCCAGAATAAGGAAACGGAACCACACTTGCATCTCCGCCTTCGAACATTGGTAAAGATTCATCCATGAAAGGGCAATGGAATGGTGCAGTGGTTTTGAGAAAAACAAATTTGAATTTTTTCTCGTCCATCTCTGCTTTCCATTTCGTACGAAATTTAACAAGAGAGGAGGGAAGCGCAGAGAGAATCATAGAATCAGGTGTATTGTAGAGAGAAATATATATGGTATCCTTCCCCTTTAAACCTAAAGATTCGTTTGTTTCCTTCACTCTAGCTTCTAGTTCGTCTTTAGAATATCCAATAATGGCTACCATCGGAGATGGATTTTTGTCGCCATTGGCTTCGTTCGCCTGGGCAACGTCAGCTGGGATTGAAAAATCAGGATAAACTTTCTGTCCATTGTATCCGAGATAGAACACAAATTTTAAAAAGTCGCTGTATGCTTTTAGGAAATCATCACCTTCCTTTCCTAAACCTACCAATGCTCCTGCAATGACACCTTGGCTATGACCGCTGATCCCGCCTGTAGCTTTGAGAAGCTCTGCAGTCGGATTTCCTTGTTTCGATACGAGGACATAATTTGCAATCTGTGTCATGAAGATCCCAGGCACAGAAATTGGTGCGCGAGCTAAGTAATCTTCAGAGGGAGCCGAATCTGGATTTTCGACCCAGGATTTGAAATTTAAACCCTCATTTAGGAAGGGACTTTTGCTTTCGCGAGCAAGAATTTCATCTGTTGTTTTAAAGGTAATTTCAAAGAACTCTTTTAGAACGGGTTCTTGGTATAATTTAGATAATTCCTTTAGATACGGAGACCCTTGTCCGCCGAATTGTAAAAAAAATTTTTGAGACTGAGCATGGAAACTTGAGAGAAGTTTTGCAGTTGTCATTTTTTGATCCTAGGATTGGTTTTCTGATACTGTGAAAAATCTAGCTAAGCAAACAAGGAGAAAATTTGGCAAGGATTCTGAGTTAAGATCCGTAAAAAGTCAATTTATAATACGTTATGTTTCCCGCAGAAGTACCGGTAACAGCATCCTTTATTTCTATTTTCCAAGTTCCATTCGCAGGATAATCTAAAAAACCTGAAATTGAATAAGCCTGTTTTGATAACGAGGAACAGTTCTTAGTTGGAAGTGTTTTTTTCGGACCAGAATAACAATTATGTTTTTCATGAATTTCCATTTGGATTGTATCTGATGCTTGCAGGGCCATCACAAGCTCACCAGGATTGGAATGATCAGAGGAAATCTCAAGTGAGATGGATTCAATTTTTGTGATTCCAGAACCAGAAATCACAGCACTCAGTACCAAACTGGATCCATCGGTTGGGATGGCTTGCTGTGTCGAGTTTTCATAAGAGAAGGTTTTCAAGGATGAGGAGCCACCCAGAGTAGACCAAGTGGAGGCAACGGAAATAGCGGCTGTTGCATCAGCGGATCCAAAGCCAAACACATTGCTAAAATGGTATGACTGTCCTGTCAGTATCCAACTTGAATGCGAGGAATTGATTTTTTTTGCTGATTTTGCGAGAATTTTTTTAACATCTCTCCAGGTCAGATTCGGATATTTTTCTAAGAGGAGTGCGATCACACCAGATACTTGAGGAGCTGCTCCAGATGTACCATTAAATGAATTATTATATTTTAAGTCTGGCAAATTATAACTGGTGCTAATCGGATATGCCGTCGAACCGTCACCCGGATTGTAACCCCATTCAAGATTTGAACCTATATTGTCCGTTGTTGTTAAGGCAGTATTTGTGACGCCGTCTCGACCCGTAAAGGCAGAGAGCCAAAGATTGGCGCCTTTTTCCGAATAGGAGGCACGCGTTCCATTATTGAGCACGCCGGCGACTGAGATCGTGCCGTAGTGGTGAGAAAAGCTATCATAATTAGAATTATCTACTTCAAAATTTGTTGCCTCGCCAAGAGTCCCCGCTCCATTTCCAGCGGCAAAAACATAGAGGGTGCCTTTTCCATCGCGACCATTGGCAAGTCCAGAAGTAATCGCTGCAAAAAATGTTGAGGGTGCACTTTTAAAATCTCCAGACCCATCAACATTCCCCCAACTGTTGTTAGATACATAAACATCCTTATTCGTTGTTAATGCCGTCGTCATATTTGCATCGGTGCTTTTCGATAAATAGTTATAGGCAACAAATTGTGAACAGGGAGCAACACCAGATACGCCTAAACTATTTCCACCTCGTGCAGATATGAGTCCTGCAACAGCTGTTCCATGATTGGCGAGACTTCCGCCGGTATCGTTCGAAGAAAGCCCGTTACTACCGGATAAAAAGTTTATACTACCCGACTGTACATTCGGTAATAAATCTTCATGATCAAGCAAGACGCCATCGTCAACGATTCCAATCAAGGAACCTTTTCCTGATATACCACTTTGCCATGTTGACATTACATTTAAATCTATGCCTGCCGTACCCGCTGATTGCGTTGATGAAAACATAGACTGTCCTGTATTTTCTAAATGCCATTGTTATCTAAAATAAGGATCGTTCGGAGTGGAAATGGAGCTACAGATTGTGGGAGTATAAGAAAAGCTAGAAATGCTGGGAACCAATATCTGATTGAGCCAGAGCGTGGACTCTTGCCCGCTACTTTTATCATCTTTGCAAGCAAGGAGAAGAAAAAGGAAGAATGAAATGAATCGTCCCTTGTTCATGAAGACCTTATTGCGTTCCCATCGGAACTTCATGATAGGGGATTCTTACGAATTTCTAGTACATTTTCAGTTTACTAAATAATTCGAAAGACCAAGTTGCTTTGTGAGTAAAAGTACTAAGCCGCTTTCGAAACTTTGAGTGTTGCCTTGATCCGCTCATGGTCTGCGGCAAGTAGTTCAATGTTTTCAGCATAAGAAACAAAATCAATTCTACCAGAAGAAAGGTCTTCGTGCAGAAGGGCAAGTAGGAGATAGAACATAAGGCCTCCGTCGGATTCAAATTACCAATGAGACATAATTCGGAAAGTCTTTTTCAGAAAGATTCCCGGAAATTATCAGCAATCTGATCTGCTCTCAAGATCGGCTGGTTTGAAAAAAGAGAGAGAAAAAAATAACGAAAACTGCCGTATTTTTGTGAGAAGATCAAAATAGTACTCCTATTTAGAATCAGTTATTTTAAATTCAATCGACCTAAACGATTCATTATGAAGACCACATTACATCCCATAGATTTTCTGATTATTTTTGTCTTTGTCATTTTTATGATCATCATTGGTTATCTGTTAAAGCGGAGAATGAAAGGCTCTGTAGATTTTCTGCTAGCTGGTAGGAAAATACCGGGATGGATCACAGGAATTGCATTTATATCGGCAAATATATCTGCCTTAGAGTTGTTAGGGATGAGTGCCAGCGGTGCTGAATATGGATTTCTAACCTTTCATTTTTATTATTTAGGCGCAATTCCGGGAATGATCTTCCTTGGAATTTTTATGATGCCATTTTACTATTCCACCCGCATTCGATCCGTTCCAGAATATTTAAGATACAGATTCAATCGTCCTGCCCATCTTTTAAATTCTGTCATTACATTAATCTCACTCGCGTTGGGATCGGGCATCTACCTATATTCACTTTCCTTAATTTTTGATATTATGTTTGGCTGGAATCCTCATCTCTCTATTCTTGTCAGCGCTATGATTGTACTTTTATATACCTACTTCGGAGGATTGAGTTCCTCCATTTACACGGAAGTAATGCAGTTTTTCCTTACTGTGTTTGGATTGTTTCCGCTGGTATATATTGGAGTCGTAAAGAGCGGAGGCTGGGAAAGTTTGATGTCTCAGATTCCTGAATCGCATAAGCATATGTGGAAATATTTGCCCAATGGGAATAATCCATTGGGATGGGATATTCTCTCCGTTACCGTTGGTCTTGGTTTTGTCCTTTCTTTCTCTTATTGGACCTGCGGATTCGCGGAGGTTCAAAGAGCAATGGCAGCCAAGGATTTACAGGCAGCAAGAAGAACACCTTTGATCGGAGCAGTAT
Source organism: Leptospira ognonensis (assembly GCF_004770745.1). Lineage (GTDB taxonomy): Bacteria > Spirochaetota > Leptospiria > Leptospirales > Leptospiraceae > Leptospira_A > Leptospira_A ognonensis. The sequence goes on from NZ_RQGD01000046.1 coordinate 181,006, forward strand.
TCAAACTGTTTTTGCCATTTCTAACCGTAATCCCTGGACTCATTGCCATTTCACAATTCAAACAAGAATTAAATGGAGATTATAATAAAAGTTTTTTGATCCTCCTGAGGGAATATTATCCTTCTGGAATGTTAGGTCTCGGGACAACCGCGCTTCTTGCGGCATTTATGGCAGGAATGTCAAGTTCAGTCACTGCCCTCAATACGATTTTTACCTATGATATTTTTCAAACGTATATTAAGAAAAATGAATCCGATGCTTATTATTTAAAAATTGGAAAGCGTTCGACGATGGTTGCTGTAGTTTTTGCGATATTCGCATCCTACATTGCCATGCAGTTTTCAAATATCATGAATTATATCCAACTTCTATTTTCATTTTTTAGTTCACCTCTGATTTCCATTTTCTTACTGGGAATGTTTTGGAAACGTGCATCCTCTTGGAGTGCTTTTTGGGGGATGGTGACGGGCACTTCCGCCGGGATCATGCATTACATTTTAACAACTTTTGGTTTTCTTTACTATAAGTCCGATATGGTTTCCAATTTTTACGGAGCTATTTTTTCGGGTCTCGCCTGTTTTTTAAGTATGGTTATCGTAAGTTTCATTGAAAAACCGGACCATCATAGGGACTTACAAGGGTTAATGTATTCGGCCAGAGATAGAGAACATGATTTCTGGAATCCTATCATTCTGGCTTGGGGGGCTGGTTTGATTGCACTTCTTGGGTGTTTTAACTGGTTTTTTCGTTAAAGTTTTATCTACTCGTCATAAAATAGTAATTGAGACTTGGTAAAGTAACCCTATGTTTGCAACTAAGTACATAACGCCTATGAAACCGAATCACTATACCGAAATCCCTCCCTCATTCGAAGTCAATCTTGAGGTACAAAATGATTATGATGTACACAAACATATCAGTGCCAGGGGCATTCGCATTGTAACCCCAAATGTATATGAGGTCTCAGCAATTTTAAAAATTTCGCTGAAACAAATCTCCGTGACCGGTTCGATCGATTTTATCGTGAAAGTTTTGAAAGTAACAAAACTGGAAGGTGAGAATTTATACGAATTGCACGCAAATTTTTATGATACAAATGGTGACAGAGAAGATGAAGTACTCTCTTTCTTTAAGTTATTTTAGGGGAGGATTGACTTTTCAAATGTGAACTGCTCTTCCGAAATTTTCTTTTCTTTTGATAATTGTTGGATCAGAAATCTAGTTGGTGGTATATAACCGTCTGTTGTGAGGCTATACCCGCCACCTAATGGTTGGTCTTTTTTGCTTCTTAACTCAAAATGCAAATGCGCTGGGTACTTACCACCTGCGTCTCCAATGGAACCAATCCATTCCCCCTTTTTTACCATCTGTCCGGGTTCCACTTCAATGGTATACAAGTGCGCATAGAGAGATTCAATGAATGGCATGTCTACCACTACTTGTTGATTGACTTTATGAACGATGCGAATTACTTTTCCCCAGCCTCCGCCATAGTTTGCAGTAACACTGACGACTCCATCGCCGATAGCATAGATGGGTGAAGCATAGTCAGAATCTCCGCCTCCAACAAAATTCCAATCTTCGCCAAGATGAAGTCGGTTTCCAAATTTTGAATTTTCCACACCGAATTTTTGGGCAATGTAATAGCCTTCTGCATATTTTCCGCCCGCAGGAAATTCAAATGACTCCGCGATCAGTGAAGGGTATCGTTTGAAGATAGGATCTGTATCTATCTTTCTTTCGAAGGAATCCGATTTGAGCCAACCGAATAAAGGATTCGATTTGTACGCATATCCTTTCGATGATTGGCAGTGCATCGAAAGGAGTAACAGAGTGCAGAATAGACTACGGTGGAGGTTCATAGGTTACTAAGCTAGGACACTCGATTTTTGGTTTCGTTTCCCACCAGCGTTCATCTCTTTTTCCATCTGAGCCATAAAAGTATCAAAATCAACTTGGATCGTATGACGCGCGCTCGCAACGTATCTTTTTTTCATCGCTTTTTCTTCATTTACGATCCATTTTTGCATCTCTTCTTCAGATGGCAAAGCATACTTGCCCGTTAGATACTTTGCGATCCATTTACCTTGTCTCTCTGCCAAAGGCATTATTGCTCCCAGTGGTTGCATCAAACCGACAAACATGAGATTGTCGATTCCAGGTTTGAACATTTTGAAATAAAGCGGAATGTGATTGTTTGGCGCTGATAAAAAAGATTCTTCGAAAAATGGAAACTTGATATCGTATCCAGTGCAATAAATCAATACATCCGCATCCTCTTCGCTACCGTCCGCAAATAAGATTTTTTTCCCTTTCAACTCCTTGATGACTGGCTTTGGTTTGATGTCGCCTCGACCCAATCGTACTAGCAGATCTTGCGAGATGGTTGGATGAGCCGATCCAAATTTATGGTCTGGCTTTGGTAGCCCAAAATCTTCCATTTTACCTACTCCGTAACGAATGAGTAGGTGAGCCAACGTTTGTTGGATCGGAAATGGAATCCATGTTGGTAAATGTTCTGTTAGTTTGTCGAGAGGTTTCCCAAATAGATAATTAGGAATGACATAAGCACCTCTTCGAGACGATAAGAAAACTTTTTTAGCAACACCCGGTCGAGATAATTCAACGGCAATGTCCATGGCACTATTGCCCATACCAAGAATGACTACGTTTTTATCTTCACAATTAACAGGAGTTTTTGGATCAACATAAGAATGTGAGTGAATGGTTTTTCCAGAAAATTTTCCCGGGAAGGCTGGGTCGGGCCATTTTTCACTCCAATGGTGTCCATTGGCAACGATCAGCGCATCGTAAATTTTTGCTGGACCTTTTTCTGGAGTAATCTTCCATTTTCCATCCGTTAGACGTTCTGCTTTTTTTATTCCATTTTTAAATTGAATGTGTTTTCTTAATTCAAAATGATTCACATAGTCCTGAAAATAATTCTGAATCGGTTCGTGGTTTGGATAATCTGGATAATCCTTCGGCATAGGATAATCTCGATACTCCATTCTGTCGCGGTGGGTATTGATGTGGAGAGATTTATAGATATTACTTAAACCATTATCGTTTTTGAATCTCCAATTTCCTCCAACATCGCTTCCCTTTTCAAAGCAATCGAATGGTATGTTATTTTCCTTTAAGGATTTAATGACTGTTATTCCAGAAGATCCAGCGCCAATGACGCATACTTTAGGTAGGTTCATATAATTTGTTCTCTTATTTCTTATTTTTTAAAACGGCATTTGCTTCTATAAACTGGCGCAAAGCCACTTCGTTCTCTGCAAATTCAATTTTGATGATTTTATCAGATTTTATATCGATACATGTGACTTGACCTTTGTTTCTCGGGAATGGATCTCCGATCTTCTCTTCCCGTATGAGGCGAATGGTATATGGGTATTCTCTCATTTTCGGAAGGGCAACGAAGCGGCTAATGAGAGAGGGCATTTTATGGATGTCAGAAATGATGACCGTCTTGTATTTTTCGAGATACGCATTGCCTTCTTTCAATAGGATCGGGTGCGAGATTTTACTCGCATCCATATCAGAAATGAAAATAATTTTTTCCAAATCGTTTGGTAGAGGTGAAGGCTTATCAAATTGATCCGAATAGGGAATCGAAGGAAGGGCATCGCCAGGAATCAGGATTACAGTCTCGTCTGCATAGATTAGGCTAAGGGGTAGGATAAAAAAGAGGAGCGAATTTCGAAACGAATTGTTCTTCATGAACAAAGGATTTATAAGTTTAAAATTGATTCAAATAATTAAATACCTGTTCGGAGGACATTTTACTCGCATTTGAAAATTCTCCACCCGTTGTATTCGCGATCATTGGGTTCGATTTTTTCGGATCTAGTATGACAAGTGCAGGAATTCCGTTGTCAATCGGATCACCCAATTTCTCATTGATGTCTAAATTCTTATCAAAACGGCCGACATCAATTTTCTGAATGATGAATTTTCTCTCGATTAGTTCTTTTATCTTGGTTTCACCTAACATTCCATCGAGAGAATTGCAATCGGGACACCACGAGGCTCCAAAAATGACGACTAGTTTCTTATTTTGGGCAGCAGCTTGATCAAGTTGCGTCTTTAAAATTGAGAAATCGAGATGAACCGGTTCCGATTTACATAGATTAAGAAAGAAAAAGAGAGATAGGAAGGAAGAAAGGAAGAATAAGGTCGGTACAACTTTCGTGACGGACCTTTGTTTCATTAAGTCTTAACGATTTCTTTGAGGATTTCTTGTCTTTTTTTGTCTTTGTCATCTTGAGAAAGGGACATCCAATCTCTCTTGAGTTGTTTCTCCGAAATGCCCTTGAGGACAGCGAATTTTCCAAGGATTTTTGCAGTTTTAGCGTTCATGGCATCCAGGTTCTGTTTGGAACGTTTTCTGTCAAATCACATCTTTTTTCTAGCACCGAAAGAGCCAAAGTTAAGAGACATAACAGAAATCTAAAGGGGCTTCCGTCTGGAGTTTCGCAATAGATTCCTTGACCCCTAACCGATTGCCAAAACATAGTAAGTCCAAGAAAAATTCCGACTTATGAAAAGACAACTTTCCGATCGCTACGAACCCGAATCTGTTGAGTCAAAATGGATTCAAAAGTGGGAAGATACAAATGCATTTTCACCAAATACAAATGCAAAAGAATCATTTTCCATTGTCATCCCACCACCTAATGTTACCGGTAATTTACATATAGGTCATGCACTCAATCATACGATCCAAGATATTATCATTCGCATCGAACGAAAAAAAGGGAAGAATGTCGTATGGATACCAGGAATGGACCATGCGGGGATCGCGACCCAAGTTGTTGTTGAAAGGGAGTTAGCAAAAGAAGGTAAAAAGCGTACCGATTTCAGTAGAGAAGATTTTATAAAAAAAGTTTGGGAATGGAAAGCACATTCTGGCGGAATGATTGCCAAGCAACAACGGTTACTTGGTGAATCGGTAGATTGGTCGAAACAACGTTTTACTTTTGATGAGGGTTTATCGAAAGCGGTCATCTTAGTATTTAAAAAACTTTATGAAGAAGGTTTGATCTATCGTGGAGAGAGGATCATCAATTGGTGCCCTGTAACGAAAACTGCGATTTCTGATATCGAAGTGGAGTATAAGGAAAAACAAGGTAAACTTTATCATGTCAGGTATCCGAAAGCAAGCGCTCTCAAGGCAGGCAAGCAGATAAAAGATTTGGTTCCAGAAGATTATATCGTCGTAGCAACAACAAGACCAGAAACGATGTTTGGTGACGTTGCCGTTTGTGCTCATCCAAATGATGCCCGTTATACTTCTTTACGAAATCAGATGGTTGTCCTTCCGATAGTTAATAAAGAAATACCCGTTCTGTTTGATGGTTTCGTAGATCAAGAATTTGGTTCCGGTTTGGTGAAAATTACACCAGCACATGACCTGAATGACTTTGAAGCAGGCCAACGACTTGGTCTTACTCCCGTTAATGTGATGAACTTGGACGGGACACTAAATGCAAATGCAGGCAAATACTCCGGAATGGATCGATTTGAAGTTAGAAAGAAGGTTGTAGAAGAATTAGAACTTCTGGGCTATATTGAAAAAATCGAAACGCATGTCCATAGTGTTGGGCATAACCAAAGGGGTGGGGCAGTCATTGAACCATTACTTTCTACACAATGGTTTGTTAAAATTGCGCCTCTCGCAAAACCGGCGATTGATGCAGTTCGAAATGGAAAAGTACAATTCCAACCCAAAATGTGGGAAAAAACATATTTCGAATGGATGGAAAATATAAAAGATTGGTGCATTTCTCGCCAACTTTGGTGGGGACATCGCATCCCTGCCTATTATGCGCCCGACGGAAGTTTTGTTGTCGCTGAATCGCAGAGCGAAGCAATTGAACTTTTTAAAAAAATGGGTAAAGAAATTTCGGAATCAGAAATCAAGCAGGACGAAGACGTTCTCGATACTTGGTTTTCGTCAGGTCTCTGGCCGTTTTCGGTTTTTGGTTGGCCAGAATCTTCGGAAGCATTGAGCAAGTATTATCCTACCTCTGTATTAGTCACTGGATTCGATATCATTTTCTTTTGGGTCGCAAGGATGATGATGTCAGGTCTAAAATTTATGGGCGAGGTACCTTTTCGTAAAGTACTCATTCATGGATTAGTTCGCGATAAGGATGGAAAAAAATTCAGCAAGTCTTTAGGCAATGTGATCGATCCCCTTGATATGATGTCCAAGTATGGAACGGATTCATTTCGGTTTTTTTTGGCGGCTGTCCTGCCTGAGGGAAAAGATATTTTATTCGACGAGTCTAGATTAGACGGTTATCGATCCTTTTGCAATAAAATTTGGAACTCAAGTAGATTCATCTTTATGAACTTGCCCGAGGACTTTCAAATTCGCGAGTTAGATTTAAAAAAGTTAGAAGAAACGGATCTATGGATCCTTCACGAATTTGATAAAACACTTGCGAACTACGAAAAGGCATTCTCCGAATATCATTTCTTTGAAATGGCCAATCTCATTTATGATTTCATCTGGGGATCTTTTTGTGATTGGTATTTGGAACTCTCCAAGGCACGAATTTATGGAAACGTAACACCAGAATCGCAAGAAAACGCCAGACAAGTTTTGGTGAGTATTTTGGTTAAGTCTTTAGGATTACTTCATCCATTTATGCCTTTTTTAACAGAAGAAATTCATTCGCTCCTTTCCGATGAATTCATTTCTCTTACCGACTTTCCTAAAGCGTATGGGGTTTCTTCGGAAAATCCTTCTGTCAAACGTATGTTAATTCTTCAAGAGATCGTCACGAAAGTTAGAAATATGCGAGCTGAGTTAGGCGTGAAACCGGAAAAGAAATGTCAGATCATATTAAAAGTATCTGATTCTGATCTGCAATTGATGATAGAACGGGAGCTGAAATCGATTTTACAGTTGGCAAAGGCAGAGACGATATCTTTTGATTCATCGTACGTTGCCTTGAATACGGACTCGGTGGGAGCCTTCTCCATAGGAGAGATTGTCCTACCCCTAGCAGGAATCTTTGATTTCGAAAAAGAAAAACAAAGACTCGAAAAAGAGCAGAAGCAGATCCAACTGGAAATGGAAAAGTTAGAATCAAAAATCAACAACCCTGCGTTCGTTGAGAAAGCGAAACCAGAGGTCGTTGAGAAAGAACGTGAAAAATACAATACTTGGAAAGAAAAATTAGAAAGTATCAAGAGAGCATTGGAAAAAATTGAAACCTAAGATTAAAGTATTATTAATCGGAGGTGGTGGAAGAGAGCACGCAATTGCGACATCGATCTTGGAATCCACCAATCTTGATGAGTTAAAGGTATTTCCTGGAAACGCTGGTTTTCCAGAAGGAATACTTCTAAATAAAGATCAAATAAACATTTTTGATGAGATGCAATTTAGTGCATTTTTAAAGTCAAATCATATCGATTTGGTGGTAGTCGGTCCAGAAGACCCGCTCGTTTTTGGTATGGCTGATTGGTGCGAGAGAGCAGGCGTGCCTTGTTTTGGCCCATCTGCATACTGTGCACAAATTGAAGGATCAAAGCATTTTGCCAAAGAGATGATGCAAAAAGCAAATGTTCCAACCGCAACGTATGCAGTATTTAAGGACTATGATTCTGCATGGTCGTATTGCCAAAAGCAATCTCTGCCTCTGGTCGTCAAAGCGGATGGCCTGGCTGCGGGAAAGGGAGTGACTGTAGCCTTTCAATTAACAGAAGTTAAGCAGGCACTTGAAGATATTTTTATAACACAAAAATTTGGCTCGAGTGGTGAAAAAGTAGTTATCGAATCTTTTTTGGAAGGTGAGGAAGCTTCTTTATTTGTCCTCACAGACGGCGAACATTACGCTTGTTTGCCTGCTGCACAAGACCATAAGAGAGCTTTTGATGGAGATTTAGGGCCGAATACGGGGGGAATGGGTGCGTATGCACCTGCGCCCATTGTTACGGCAGAGATTCAAAAACAAATAGAGACAAACATCATAGAGCCGATTCTCGGCGCCTTTCAAAAAGAAGGTCATCCCTATAAAGGATTACTATATGTTGGTTTGATGATATCTCCAAAAGGAGAGGCAAATGTTGTCGAATTTAATTGTAGATTCGGGGATCCTGAGACCCAATGCGTATTGCGCTTATTAAACGAAGATTTGCTTACTTTGCTCTATCAATCGGCGACCAAAAATTTAGAAACCAGAGAATTAAGGACCAAAGAGGCTACGAGCGCGGTTGTCGTTCTTGCTGCGGAAGGATATCCTGAGGCACCTAAAAAAGGGATTCCATTGGAAATTCCAGAACCGTCAGGTGATGTGAAAGTTTTCCATGCAGGTACAAAAAAACAAGACACTCAAATTGTTTCCACGGGAGGACGGATTCTCGGAATCACATCTATCTCCAAAAATCTTCAAGACACCATGAACCAGTGTTATGATTATTTAGCCAGAACCGATTTCAAGAATACATTTTATCGAAAAGACATTGGTAGGAGAGCGCTTTAAATATGCCATTCGCCATTTCTGGAAATGTTGGTGCTTTCGAAAAAGGGGCACTCAGAAACTTAGAAAAACACCTAGGTATCATACTTTCAGAAAATCAGTCTCATCTACAGCAACATTTAATGATTCGCAGAACATTGCAAACATTAGGTGGATCTGTCGGTATTCTTAGTAATTTAAGTCGCCAAGAATTATTATCCTTCATCTTCGTACTTACACAGTTTGGCGATACTATACGAGGTGAAACTCCTGCCGAATACTTATTGCTCGAGTCCATACCTTTTGTAGTCCAATGGAAAAAGGGTCATTATATGATCCCGCTCGAGATTTTAGAATACCTTTCTCATGAGAGGATATTTAGAGACCAAGGTTATTTATTTGCATTGATTCCTTCCTTGCCAATTCGTGAGAAAAAATCTTGGATTCGATGGATCGGTGCCGATTTTGAAAAAGGTGGAGATCGAGATTTAAATTTTGAAATTTATTTTCAATGCAGACTCCTTCAAAAACCCTTTTTAGGTAAGTCCCTCGTCCAAGAAACTCAAATTGAATTGGAACAAATTTGGCCTTATGGTAAGAGCGAATACCTGGATTGGTTTTATAAGGGACTCAGTACATTTTACTATTCTATGGAAGAAATGTCCAAAAAAGAAAAGGACCCTTTTTTACTTCATGTCATTGAACTCATACGAGCTGGAAAATTCGTACTTAGGAAGCAGCCTGAACAATTTGGTGAGCAGCCATCCTACGCACTTGTATCCACTGTTGAAGGGAATACTCCTCAACTTAGAGAAATCACATTTCAATGGGAAGTTGAGAGAATTCGTAAAGACTCTCTATTCCAATAGGATTTTAGCTTTTCATTATCTCACGACATCGAAGATTGATATTAGTAAACTATGGATCGTTCACAGAAAGAACTTATCAAACAAACAGGGGAGACCATTGAGCAATTTTCTAATTATTGGAATTTGCACAATCTGCAAGAGGACTATGATCGATTGCAATCTCTCATAGAGAGAGCGAATGACCCGAAACTTTGGGACGACCCTGAAGCTGCAAAATCAATTACGCAAAAAAGAAACGACTTACAACTCAAATTAGATCCTTGGATCGAGCTAAGGAAAGAACTTACAGAATTACCGGATTTGATAGAGCTCACCATTGAAGAGTTAGGCGAGTCAGGTCTTTCTGGTCTAAATGAAGACTATGAAAAACTTTATGCAAAATTTGAAGATTTGCAAATGTTGGATGCCTTATCAGGCAAAGATGATAATAAACCTGCCTTTATCAATATCCATCCCGGAGCTGGAGGAACAGAGTCGCAAGATTGGGCGGATATGCTTCTCAGAATGTATACAAGGTATTGTGAGAAAAAAGGCTATCGTGCTGATTTGGTAGACTACCAACCTGGAGAAACAGCTGGAATAAAGAATGCCACATTGTACGTGCAAGGTGACCATCCATTTGGTTATCTCAAATGTGAGTCTGGCGTTCATCGTCTTGTGAGAATTTCTCCTTTTGATTCCAATAAACGAAGACATACCAGTTTCGCTTCTGTCTATGTAACACCAGAAATTGATGATGATATTAAAATTGTCGTAGAAGAAAAAGATCTTCGCGTCGATGTCTATCGTTCTTCCGGGGCAGGTGGTCAGCACGTCAATACAACAGACTCCGCTGTGCGAATGACACATATACCAACGGGAATCGTAGTTTCCTGCCAAATGGAAAGATCCCAGATAAAAAACAGAGATACTGCCATGAAGATGCTTAAGGCAAGATTGTATGAATTGGAAAAACAGAAGGCAGAAGAAGAAAATCAGAAGAAAGCTGGGGAAAAAAGAGATATCTCCTGGGGTTCACAAATTCGAAGCTATGTGTTTCATCCTTATAATTTAGTGAAAGATCATCGGACAGACCATGAAACGGGGAATATCCAACCAGTCATGGATGGCGATTTACACTCATTTATCATTGCATATTTAAAATACGTTACCAATCTCAAGGCTGGTGTGAAGTCCTAGATGGCACTAGCAAAAGATATATCTGCGACCATTAGAAAAATCCAAAAGGAGATTCAACACCTTCCAAACATTACGGATAGGCTCAACTTTATATTGGAAGCAACCTTAACTTTGTTTGGTGCAACGACTGGAAGTATTTCCATTGCGGACCAAGAAGAGCATGTTCTCACGATCGTGGCTGCGAAAGGTATGGATTGGGAAAAGAAAATAGCGGCCAAACTTCCCTTCACGCTAGGTGTCACCGGTCAAGCAGCTTCTTCAAGAGAAATCGTCTACGTACCCGATGTTTTAAAGGATGCAAGTTACATTAAGCTCATAGAATCAGTGAGATCGGAACTTGCAATTCCATTATTAACTAGGGAAACCACGATTGGAGTATTAAATTTAGAATCTGATAAAGTTAATTTTTTTGAACCTGATATCATCAACCAAGCAAACTTATTTGCATCACAGTTAACTATTGTTATACTAGAAGAACGAATCGCCAAGGAAGCGGTAGAAAAGTCAAAAAGAGAAGAAGATCCAGTCGAAGAAATTTTAGGATATGACCCTCTATTATTATTTTTGAAAAATAGAATCAGACAAATTGGACCTTCTGATACATCCGTGATGATCATCGGAGAAGAAGGCGTAGGAAAAAGAATGGTGGCAAGATCTCTCCATTTTGTTTCACAAAGAAAAAATAAGCCTTTTTTGACAGTTGATTGTTCTGGATTAAGTCATGAAATCTTAGAAGCAGAACTTTTTGGTACTTTTACAGGTAAATCATTTAATCCAGGTAAAATTGAACAAGCAAATGACGGCTCGTTATATATAGAATCTATTGGAGATTTAGCATTTGATCTTCAAGATCGTTTATTATCCGTTCTGCGAGACAAAGTCATTCCAAATCCCCAGGGAGAAAAAAAGGCATTAAATCTAAGAATTTTTACAGGGAGTAAAAGAGATCTATTGGAAGAAATCCAAAATGGTAAATTTTTAATGGATCTATATTATAAATTAGCAGAGGTACCATTGCGGGTACCGCCTCTCAGGGAAAGAAGAGGCGACATTCCACTGCTTGCCCACCATTTTCTTCATATATTTAACAAGCAATATGGACGAAATAAAACTTTAAAAAATGAAGCACTTCGTGCGCTTAGTATCATGCCTTGGGCGGGGAACGTCCGTCAGTTGCAAAATGCCATCCAATATGCGGTGCTCGTCCATTCGGAAATTGACCTTGGACCAAATTCTTTCGGTCCGGGAAATACGGAATCTGAATCGATGGCTCCCCCCTTTATAAACTCAAATATTTCCTTGCCTTCAGGTATCTTGACACCCAGCGAGAATTTATCCCTAAAAATTGCAACGGAAAGACTGGAAGCGATGTGGATCAAGGAAGCCTTCCAAAGGGTTTCTACGCAAGAAGAGGCGGCAAAATTACTCGGAATTAGCCGAGGCGCCCTTCAATATAAGATCAAGAACAACCAATTTCTAACGGGATATAACTCTTAAGTCCAGATTGAGCAGGAAAATGCTTGGATTTCGAACCCTTAAGGTCGATACTTAACCGTAGGGGTACAATCGTGGCAGATAGTTATTATCGAACCATCAAAGGAAAACAATACGATCGAGAATTATTGGAAATTGTCGAAAAAGCGTCTAAACGCTCTAAGGCACCCCTAAGCAAAAAGATCGCCACAAGTCTTTTTAAGGCCATCGTGGATGGAGGTGATTATACAGACATTGAAAAGAGAACTGTAAAATACATTCGTGATAATTTTAACTTTGCGACAGATGCGGATGAGTATCTGAGAACAGAGATTCGAAAATGGGCGGCAAAAATTTCGGCACCCGCAAGTAAAAAAGTTTCATCAAAGTCAGCAAAAAAATCAAGAACTACGTCCACCATTGCCCGCATGCATGATATAAAAGAATCAGAAGATACTTACTACCATGTGTATGATAATGAGACAGAGGACGAAATCGAACCGACACCTGAATACAATGAACTTGTCGAATTAAATCGATATGGTCAAAAACCAAAATCTTCAACTTATATACGTTATGTTTTTATTGGCATACTAATCGTTGTTTTAATTTGTCTTTTTCTAATCTTACGTTCTTGTCGCGGCGGTTCAAAAGACCACTCTTCGACAAAAACTTCTAATACGCAAATCGAAGCGCCAAAAACGAAAACGGAGCAGAGAGAACAACTTTTGCCTCATATAGAGATTGGGCCTGGACAAGTCTCAATCCAGTTTAAAAAACGAGGGGATGCAATTCGTTATATCAATGATTTAAGAATTAGCTTTATCAAACAGACATTAAATGTAGGAAGCGGTGCGTCGGATTCTATTGCAACTTTGGCGGAAGCACTGAAAGCATATCCCGAAATTAAGATTAGAGTAAAGGGTCATACGTGTTTTATTGGGGAGCTCGACGAAAATAAGATTCTTTCCGAAGAACGAGCAAAACTTGTAAGAGATGAGTTGGTTAAGTTGGGTGTCAATGCCTCCCAATTGGATGTAAGAGGATTTGGCGAAACAACAAATATTGATTCCAATTATACGGAAGCTGGGAGAATCAATAATAGGCGGGTTGATTTTTCGGTTCTTTCTATCGATTCAAAATAGGTGGCTCATTTTGCAATTCTTCCAGGCGGAAAAGACTTCTCTTTAGATTTCTCTTTGTCGCCTGGATGGAGTCGTGAAGTCCTTCATATAAGAGAACTGATTTTTTAGCCACTCCAAGCCTATTGTTTTCTTTTTCCTCCAGTGTTAAATTATCATCGTAACCTTCCGTGATCGCGAGTATCGTTCGTTGGATTCCTAGGCTGAGAATCTCATTCAATCCTTTTTTAGAAGATACTTGTTCGTCTATTTTATCCATCAAATCTAGATCACTCTGAAATCGTTTTGGATCTATTTGGTTCTTTTTGATCTGTTCATAAAGCTGTTTTGATAAACGCAATCCGTTCTTAACCGGAATTAAAAACGCTGCGAGATTTTGAATTGTTTCTTTTAACTTGCTTAGAAGCTCGCTTGTTTCTAAATAATTTTTTTTATCCTTACAAACCTTTTGAATTTCATTTTTGATTTTATTCGCGATTATGATGTCTTCTTCAATAAAACATTCTTCAAATCTAGAATGAGGAATATTATCCAATTTAGCACCAAACTTAGTTAAGTTGACCCATTTATTTTCGGAAGCATGAGATTCAAACCATTTCTTAAAAATGAGCATCTTTTCATTTGTTGTATGGCTTTCTCCATTGATACCCTCAACTTTTTTTGGTGCTAGTGCGAATAGTTGGCGATAATTATGCAATTCCCTTCGAAACTTTCTCGTTTCTTTATAGTTCAATCTTTCTTCCATGATGGCCCCTTTGGAGTGAGCCCACCCTTTCGTAAAAGATAAATCCTGTCCGACAAGATAGGTCTGTTTGGCACCCATAAGAGTACCGAGACTGGCAGCATTCGTGGAAACAGAACCTCCGAATGGAACATCACCTATCGGCTCTTTTGCTGTCTCTTCAATAAGCTTGATTAATGGAAAAGGTGAAGAAGAAAAAAAACCTTTTTTCGGTCCCTGTTCTAATCGTAAACTAACATAGGTGGAAGTTGGATCGAAAATAAGAATCCCATTGCCAGTGTAACTCTCCAGATATTGGCTATTTAACACTTGAGGATCTACCGAATAAATTAAATCTGGATCGATTTCAAAATGTGATAAAACAGGCAATGCTGTATCAACTGCTATCAGCACAAAATGTTCTCTATATTTTTTTATCTGCTCTGCTGATTCATACAAACTTGGACCTGCACCAGCTACGAGAATCTTACCTTCGTTTGCAATGGTAAAGAGTCTTTGGATGGGTTTCATAGAAATCAGATCAGCTAGATTGAAACAGAGATTTTTAGCCCAAATTTTCTCAAATCTCGTGAGAGTGGCTAAGTTAACATCCTTTTTGTGAAAATGCTGCTCAGCTAAAAACTTTAGTTTCGAATATTCTTTCTCACGCCAATGAAACGAACTTCTATGGGGAACAAATGTGATCGGATAGGTAGCTTTTCCTTTAAACGCTTGAAGAAGAATTTCTTCGCTTTCGATATCCGAGATGATGATTAAGGATTCACTTTTTAAAAAATCATGATAGTCATTTAACTTCAGTGCTTCTTTCAGTAAAAAAGGATGTGGTTCGATCCAAATGACATGGGCATTTGATTTCTTTAAGATTCCAGGAAGCACATAACCCAATCCTGCACCAAATAAAAGGTATATGCGATTTTCGCCATCGTAAGGTAATTCACTGATGAATCTCTCGGCTTCTTTAATGGGATCATGCTTGCTGTGTAAAAAGATTCCATCGATCTCGATGGTAACCTGACCCGTTTTGGAAATGAGGAGATTGCCCAAAGTTTCCGAGTTTGAAATTTTTAGAGCCAAGTTTTCGGACAAACAGGATAAATTTATTTCTAAAAAGTCAACCGATTCGGATATCATTTAATTTTCTAAATTCACTCGGATACTAGTGACGTTTTTTAAAGAAGTACCAGCGGGTGGATCTTGGGTTGAAACAAAACCACTTCCAGTAATTTGATAAGGTAGATTCAATTTCTTTAATACAGAAATACTTTCGCTGGCACTTAGTCCGATGAGGCTAGGAACACTCTCGTTTGAAATTTTGAAACTTTTATCTTTCTGTATTTTTAAAGTATAACTTTGTGGTTTTTCACTTTTTTCAACGATGGGAATGATGCTCTCAACGACATCGCGAAATACAGGCGCGGCGATGCCACCACCTGTATGCGCTTCTCCACCCGGTTCATCGAATAAAATCAGACCTACGTATTTAGGACGTTCTGCGGGAAAAAAACCTAGAAAGGAAGCAGTAAATAGTCCCTCTTGGTATCCTTTCCCGTTTTTTGATTTTTGAGCTGTACCGGTTTTACCTGCAATAAAATAGTTTTCAAGGTATGCTTTTTTACCGGTTCCAGACTTAACTGCCTTACTCATAGCCTCCAAAATTTTTGTGGCTGCGCCTTGTTTGATTCCCAGAGCTTCGCCTTTTGGTTTAAATTCATGCACTAGCTCTCCATATGAATTTGTTATATGAGAGACGGCAGTTGGTTCAAATAGTACGCCTCCATTCACAACGGCTGCTGCCGCGGTTATCAATTGGATGGGAGTTACGGAGATTCCCTGTCCTATCGGCAAAAAGTAGGGCGTACTCTTATTCCATTTAGATAAAGGTGTCAAATACCCTCTGGCTTCATGTAAGGAAAAATTGGTGCGCTTACCAAAATTAAACTGATCTAAATATTTATAAAACTTGGCATCCGATATTTTTTGTGTCGCTTTTATGATACCAACATTGCATGAAACTTGTAAGATTTCTTCCAAATCGACGGGACCATGTTGGTCAGTACAACGTATAATCGTTTTACCGACTTCAATATAACCAGGGCAATAAAATTTCTCATGTGGTAAAATCGCGCCTTCATTTAACAACATAAGTGCGATAAAAATTTTCATCGTGGAACCAGGTTCGTATACATGACGAATTGCCCAATTAGTGTGAGAATCTAAAGAATACTCTTGGAAATGATTTGGATCAAATGTCGGAAAAGAAGCCATTGCTAATATTTTTCCTGTATCAACATCCATGATGATACCTATCCCATGTTTGGAAGATGTATCCTGAAATGCTTTTCCTAAGGATTTTTCTAATCGATATTGAATCAGGCTATCGATTGCTAGGTGAAGGTTGTTTCCTTTTTGCGATTCTGCATCAGCAGTTGATAATAATTCCAAATTGAAGAGCGTTTCCAGCCCGGAAAGAGCTTTGTCATCATCGTATCCTGTGAAGCCAAGAAGTCCTGCAGCAAGGGAACCTTGCGGATAGATTCGCTTGAATTCCTTTTCAACTCGAACTCCAGGTAGAGCCAAGGCTTTGATTTGATTTGCTTTTTTAATTTCAATTTCACGTTTCAATAAGAAATAATTTTGTTTTTCTCGTATCGTGTTCGCTAATTTTTCAGCACTCATGCCGAGGATCGGGGCTAATTCTTGAGATGTTAATTCAATATCATAGATGTTTTGAGGCTCTATTCCCACGGTCCCGGATTCTTGAGACAATGCCAGTTCAATGCCACGTCGATCGTAAATGGTGCCTCGTTGGACTAACTTTGTGGTTTTGAAATTAACGATACTCTCATTGAAATATGTTAAGTAGATAACTCTGAAGATTAAGATTCCAAAAAGAGCACAAAGGAAGGTGAAAATGTATTTAAGTCTTTTTTTACTATCGTTCATCGATTAAAAATAAAAGAATACTTTACCCTTAATTTTTTCAACAGGAACGAGTCCAAAAGATCTTGAATCCGTAGAATATTCTCGATTGTCTCCAAGTAACAAGAAATATCCAGGAGGGATTCTTCCTTGCATGCCCATCGCAAGGAATGGTGAATTCTTTAAATTCAAAAATAAAGAATTATTTGGTTCAATGGTGATACTTCCTACGGGGGTATAATTTTCGATAAGCATCTGGGAATCAATGAGCACTCTCCCAGCTTCGATGGAGTAAAATTCATTGGGGAGTCCGATGACACGTTTAACGACAAGTTCACCAGCTTGGTCGTGAAATAAAACCAAATCCAGCTTTTGAATGTTTGGTTCCGTATATAGCCATTCTGTTCCAAAAAGTTTGGCCGAGAGTGCGAATCCTCCTTTCCAAACAAATACAATGGATCCATTGGATAGGGTCGGATACATGGAATTTCCCTGAATGGAATAAATTTGAAATAAAAAGATGCGTACAAAGAGAAGGAATGCTAGGAAAATAGAGAAGTAGAGGGTGCGTCTGGAATATTTTTTGAGTCGAGTTTTCCAGTTTTTTTGTTCTCTTTCTTCAGTCATAAACCAACCGTAAAATAAAAATCATTCGTGATTTTTCCCTATCTCTCTAGAATGGAAAAGGAAGTTAACTTAAACCAGATCGGAAGAGATATTCAATGTCACTTACAAAAAATGAATTCGACGCGCACTTTCGCTGCACTTTAGACTCCTGCGGCAAAACTTATCCACTCAGTGATGTCATCTATACTTGTGAGGATGACGGAGAGTTACTAACTGTCGAACACGATTTAGAGAAATTAAGAAAAATCTCGGCTAAGGAATGGATGGATCGATTTGATTTGCGGTTTCGATCTCAGACGTTTCCGTTCCAATCGGGCGTATGGGGCAAAAAAGAATGGGTCCTGCCTAATATTGAAAATGAGAATATAGTGACTTCAGGTGAGGGTGGGACGCACCTTTACAATGCTGAGAGATGGGCGAAAGATTTAGGACTGGATGGCCTTTATATCAAGCAGTGCGGTATCTCTCATACAGGCTCGTTTAAAGACTTGGGGATGACTGTTCTTGTCAGCCAAGTAAAACAAATGATTGCGGATGGCGTCCCGATCAAAGCTGTCGCCTGTGCATCAACGGGTGATACCTCCGCGGCTCTAGCTTCTTATGCCGCAAAAGCAGGCATCCCCGCGCTCATATTTTTGCCAGCTAACAAAGTTTCCACGGCTCAGCTCATTCAGCCTGTTTCCAACGGAGCGAAAGTTTTAGCTCTTGATACCGACTTTGATGGATGTATGGCGATTGTAAAAGAAGTAACAAAAGAGAAATCCATTTACCTTGCCAATTCTATGAATTCACTTAGAATTGAAGGACAGAAAACAATCTCAGTTGAAATCACCCAACAACTGGGATGGGAAGTCCCAGACTGGGTAGTCATTCCTGGTGGAAACTTAGGAAATGTTTCGGCACTCGGCATGGGATTTGAGATGATGAAGGAATTAGGACTGATCAATAAATTGCCTCGCATTTTACTTGCTCAAGCAAAAAATGCCAGTCCCCTCTATGAATCGTATAAGAGCGGTTTCACGAAATTCGAGTCAGTCGTTGCGCAAAAAACATTGGCCTCTGCCATTCAGATCGGTGATCCAGTTTCCGTCAAAAAGGCTATCCGAGTATTAAAGAAATTTGATGGAGTTGTAGAAGTTGCGACAGAAGAGGAATTGGCGGACGCGGCAGCAAGAGGGGACAGGTATGGCCTTTACAACGACCCTCATACGGGAGTCGCTCTTGCCGCTCTCCTAAAAAGCATCGAAAAGGGAACCATTCATAGAAAGCAGAAAGTCGTGGTGATCTCCACTGCCAATGGACTAAAGTTTACCGAATTTAAGGTGAACTACCATGAAGGAAAGATTATGGGGACAAATGCCAGCCTACACAATGGAATCATTTCTTGCCCAGCAAACATCGATGCCGTATTAAAAGTATTAGGGAATGAACTAAGCACTCATAAATAAGTAGACAAAAGTAATTGCTTGTGGCATTTTCCATACGTTGATTTAAAATTTATAAGATGGAAACCACACTCGAATCAAGTTTTTGCCTTGCGGTGGACCAAGCGGTCAAGGAAGGGAAAAAAATTTCCATGATCACACACGTATTAGGTGATACTGGCGAGGAAAAGCTTAAATACATTTTATCGACAATCTTGCGGAAGGTCGATCGACTCGATCTCATGGAATTGCTTTACACTTCCGCAAAAGAATTGATTGTCAATTCGACGAAAGCCGCTATCAAAAGAATCATTTTCGAAGATATGAAGTTTGATATTCGAAATCTAGGCGATTACGAACAAGGCATGAAACTGTTCAAGACAAACCTAAATGATCGAAAATTTCCTTCTTACAAAAAGAAGATGAAAGAGCACGGCTTTAACGTGAAAATCTCATGTACATACAAGAATGATAAATTTGATTTAGAAATTAGAAATAATTTTCCTCTCATTCCTATTGAAGCGGAACGAATCAAAGAGAAATTTTTACATGCAAAAAAATATGACAATCTCTTTGAGTTTTTTATGGAGCATGGCGATAATACAGAAGGTGCTGGAATGGGGATCACAATGGTTGAAATCCTCCTCTCTCAATCTGGTTTTGATCGACGCCTTTTTTCCATTTATTCTTCGGAGAAACGAAACGAAACGATCGCACGAGTAGAGGTGCCTTTGAAGCAGATTTCAGTTGCAAAATCTACCTATGAACAGTTATTCTTAGATTAATGTCAGAAATCCTATCAAAATCAGATTTACTCAAACGCCAAGCAGAGCTTCTCGGACTCACTATGGATGCAGTGTTCACTGATGAACAGGCAAAGGAAGTTCTCCAAGGAAAGATCACAGACGCATATCTCGTGAAAATGAAACTGGAGATCGACAATAAGACAGGCATTATTTTAATACTCACTTCTTCCATACGTAAGCATATTATGGAAATCTATTGTGTCATTGGGAGTTCACCCATTTTTCGTCGCATTCGAACTTTTGCCGACTATGTCCAAATTTCCACTGACCTAGCTGACATAGGCAAGACCGAGGGAATGGATGCTGGCGTCTCAGATATGGTAGGTCGCATTGTTTACAGATTATTCACCAAAGAAAAGTTAGATGAGTTTCTGCCAATGTGGGAAAAAAAAGATCCTTCCAGACTCGCTGAACTTTTAGAACCAGCGATAATGGCGGGAGCGAAAGCTGGAAAAGCAAAGATTCAGGCGGAAATTGATAAAATTTCGAGTGCCAAGTTCCGTTTTGAAAATCCCATGAAGGGAACCATCCAACCCATA
The DNA here is from genome assembly GCF_004770745.1 of Leptospira ognonensis. Lineage (GTDB taxonomy): Bacteria > Spirochaetota > Leptospiria > Leptospirales > Leptospiraceae > Leptospira_A > Leptospira_A ognonensis. The sequence goes on from NZ_RQGD01000046.1 coordinate 201,209, forward strand.
CCTAAACCTGTTGAGGAAACAGTTTTGGCACCCGATTTGAGCCATTCTTCTAAACCTCAAAATAACGAGCCGACTGCGATGGATCGCCAAATCCAACAGCTCAAAGAAGGTTATGCGAAAGAAGTCACAATGAAGACTGTAATTTCTCCCATTAGCGGGGTTGAGTTCGATAATCTCGTGGTTGGTCAAGAAATTTTGTTTCGCGTTCCTACGGAAACGGAAGAAGGCAGAGCGAACGCAAGCCTGTTGGGTCTAGTAGGAGAGGATGGAAAAATCTCGAAAGAGCCAATCATTGGCAAATTCAGAGGCATAGCGGGTTCGAAAAATGAATATCATATTTTCGCCGAGGGTCCCAACCAGTATTTGTTTCACTCCATTGAAGAAAGCCCTGTCAAAGTTGCTGTTCCGAAACCAGTGGCAAACACTTCAGCAGCTAGTCTTGATAAAGCAGGCGCCGCAGCCGCAGCGAAAAAGAGAACAGCTGAGGTGCAGAAAAGCAACGGAAATCTCTATTCGTTGATTGGTGTTTTGGTTGCCTTGGTTCTCATCGCATTCTTGATTTTTATTATGACTGCGTTTTAGCCAGCGACGACAATGTTGACCAGTTTCCCTGGCACATAGATTTCTTTTTTAATTTCCTTCCCCGCAAGAAAAGGTTTCACTTTCTCCAATAGTTTAGCACTAGAGATTGCGTCCGTTTGGTTGACATCGCGTGGTGCTTGGAATTCCCCTCTCATCTTTCCGTTTACCTGAACGACAATGGTGATATTGGCATCAATTAAGTACTTTTCGTCCCATTTAGGATAGGGTTCGAAAGAGAGAGTGGTTGTATGGCCGAGTTTCTGCCAGATTTCTTCCGCCAAATGCGGTGCAAACGGAGATAAAGCCAATACGAAAGGCTCCAAAATCGCCTTTGGTTTGTTTGGCGATCCTGTCATTTCATTCACAAAGATCATCATTTGCGACACAGCGGTATTAAAAGAAAAATGATCTATGTCCTCTTTTACTTTTTTTAGAGTACGATGGAGGATTTTTAATTCTGCTTCTGTAGGTTCCACATCCTGCACATGAAAGGTTTCTTCTGAGCCTGAATGGAAAAGTCTCCACACACGGTTTAAAAATCGGAAGACACCCTCGACTCCATTTTTACTCCATGGTTTAGTCATTTCAAAAGGTCCCATGAACATTTCGAATAAGCGCAATGTGTCGGCTCCATATTCGATCACGACATCATCTGGATTTACAACGTTTCCTCGCGACTTTGACATTTTACTTTTGTCTTCGCCGAGAATGAGGCCTTGGTGCACCAATTTTTGAAACGGTTCGGGTGTAGACACATGTCCTAGGTCAAAAAGAATTTTATGCCAGAATCTGGAATACAAAAGATGCAAAACAGCATGTTCGGCGCCACCAACATAAATCTCCACTGGCATCCAAAGTTTTTCTAGTTCTGGATCGATCAACTGCTTCGTGTTTGTTGGGTCGATGTATCTTAAATAATACCAACAAGAACCTGCCCATTGTGGCATAGTGTTTGTTTCTCGACTTGCTATTTCACCGGTTTCTGGATCTTTGTAAACGAGCCATTCTTTTGCATTTGCGAGAGGAGATTCGCCAGTACCAGATGGCTTAAATTCTTTTAGATCAGGAAGAAGGAGAGGAAGCTCCGACTCGGAAAGAGCTTTTGGAGTTCCGTCCGCAAAATGAACCAGAGGGATGGGTTCACCCCAATACCTTTGTCTGGCGAAGAGCCAATCTCTAAGTTTAAATTGGATTTTCTTTTTGCCTTGCTGATGCGTGGTAACGAATTCAGTCATGGCATGGAAGGCTTGCTTGTAAGTCATGCCATCGAGGGTCAATTCAGGCGCTTTTGAATTGATACAGATTGAGTCTTTGGAGTCAAAAGCCTTTCCTTCTTCCGATTTCCCTTCAATGACAGGAATGATGGGAAGAGCAAACTTAACGGCAAATTCATAATCTCTCTGGTCATGGGCTGGGACTGCCATGATCGCACCCGTTCCATATCCGTACAAAACGTAATCAGATATATATACCGGTATTTTTTGATTCTTGTCGATGGGATGTAGCGCATAGGCACCAGTAAACACACCGGATTTATCCTTATTGAGTTCTGTCCTTTCTAAATCGCTTTTTAAAGAACATTCTTTTTGGTAGGCAGCAACCTGGGTTTGGAGAGAAGGAATGGTAATCTCGGAAACCAGAGGATGCTCAGGTGCAAGTACAAGATACGTGGCACCAAAAATAGTATCAGGTCTCGTCGTATAAACGACAATACCCTTCTGGGATTGTTCCAGAGGAAATTCGATTTCTAGACCTTCAGATTTGCCGATCCAATTTCTTTGCATTTCCAGAGTGGAAATCGGCCATTCACAAAGCGATAAATCCTCGAGAAGGCGTTCCGCATAAGCGGTAATGCGCATCATATACTGACGCATCGGACGTCTTTCTACGGAGTAACCCTTAGACACCCATTCTTCCACCTCTTCATTGGCGAGAACTGTGCCCAAGGCTTCACACCAATTGACTGGAATTTTAGCTTCGTAAACCAACCGAAAATGCGATAGGATATCTTCTTTCTCTTTTCGTGATTTCCCTTTCCAGTCTTGGGCAGAGAATGAGACTCCCTTTGGAAGCTCAAAACCTTCGAACTGACTTGATCCCTGTACCTCGAATTGGCTGATCAGTTTCGCAATTGGTTCTGCTTTCCTTGCAACTCTGTCAAAATAAGAATGATAAATTTGTAAGAAAATCCACTGCGTCCACTTGTAATATTCTGGATCCGTCGTAGAGATTTCACGAGACCAATCATAAGATAGACCGAGCATTTTGATTTGCTTTCGGAAATTATCTATGTTGTTTTTGGTGGTTTCCTTTGGATGTATGCCCGTAGTCATGGCGTAACGTTCCGCGGGAAGTCCAAATGCATCCCAACCCATGGGATGTAGGACCTCAAATCCTTCCATCCGTTTCAATCGGGAAAGGATGTCTGTTGCTGTATAGCCTTCAGGATGTCCCACATGCAATCCTGCACCACTTGGGTAAGGAAACATGTCTAAGCAGTAGTATTTTGGTTTAGTGGATTTGCTGTTCGTACGGAAAGTATTATGTTCGTTCCAATACGCCTGCCACTTTGGTTCAATATCTTGGAATGGATAACTCATCGACTAACATGAAAAAAATGCACTTTATTCACTTTCTCACGGAATCGATGATTTTTACAAGCTTTTTGAAACTCTTCGCTAGACATTCTTTACAAATATCTTTCTGGAATAAGATGGCAGTCTTGCCACACTCCGCACATGGTCTAGGCTCAATAATTTTAGCATCAGGCTCGGTTGCCATTTCGTTCTCTGTATCGCATTCAAGCATTCTATTCTTACCTAATCAGTTCACGCTTATCAACATAGGTGTTCATAACTGAACGGAAAATCACTATGGTGAAGTTACTGTTTATTCTAGAGTGCCTTTGTGGTCAAAAAAAATTAGGGATAGTGTAAAGAAAGATGCATGTTTTTTTTATGAGAATTTTTTTAAAAGTGTGCAATAGACTTGGAACAAAAAATCAATTGCAAAAAAAAATAAAAAAATCCACCGGAATGAGTTAATTTGTGTTATATGCTAAAAAATTAATTAAATGCCCATCTTTTGTCATTTTATCTATGTTATACGGTATGTTTCATGGGGGAATTGCCTAATGCTCGAGTTTATCAACGTTTCCAAACAATTTGAATCGCAACCAGATCCTATTCATGTGCTTAAAAACATTTCATTTAGCATAGGAAATGGTGAATTTGTGGCGATTATGGGACCTTCAGGTTCTGGAAAATCAACACTTTTGGGTATCGCAGCCGGTCTTGATCGACCCGACAGCGGAGTCGTATCTTTGGACGGGATCGATATCACGAAAGAAAATGAATCTACTTTGGCAACGATGAGATTAAATAAGATCGGTTTTATCTTTCAGAACTTTCAGTTGTTACCTGGAATGAATGCAATTGAGAATATTGGAATACCCTTATACTTAAAATCGGGATTTTCCGAGAAAGAAATTAATGATAAGGCATTAGGGTTATTAAAATCGATTTCCATGGACCATCGTGCAAATCATTTTCCAAAACAACTTTCTGGTGGTGAGGAGCAACGGATTGCTATCGCTAGAGCATTTATCAATGATCCGAAAATAATTTTTGCGGATGAGCCGACAGCCAATCTTGATTCTAAAAATAGTAACGTTGTCCTTGACTTATTACTTGAACGAAATAAGAAATTGAAGACCACGCTCGTCATCGTGACACATGATCCACAGGTAGCCAAACTAGCGGATCGTATTTTAACGATGAGGGATGGCGAAATACTAACACCGAAGCAAACTCCTGCGAAAAAGAAGAAAAGAAAATGAAGTTAGGACTATTGAAATTTTATTTGAGGAGGGAATTATTTTCTAGAATTCAGTATTCTCTTCTCCTGCTCCTGTCGATTTCCTTGGGCGTTGGATCCGTAATCGGCATCCATTCCTATAAGGAAAACATCAAAATAGCCATTCAGACAGAGGCTAAAAACATGATGGGAGCAGACATGGCGCTACAATCGCCGCAAGAGTTCACTCCTGTAGCAGAAGAATTAATTCAAAATAAGCTACCTGCTGGCTCGGAAATATCCTCCTCTATCCAGTTTTTGTCTATGATCCTCACAGATTCCTCCGGTGAGAGCGCACTCACGTATGTAAAAGCACTCGAAAATTCCTACCCATTTTATGGCGAATATCTAACAGAGCCAAAGGATTCGTATCGGAACCTCCAACCAAATCAAATCCTTATGGAAAAAACTCTGGGTGAAAATCTAAAAATCCATTTAGGAGAATACGTTCGGTTAGGTGAGGCAAGACTTAAAGTTGTAGGATGGATATTGAAAGAACCAGGAGCCGTTGGCTCTTTTGTCGGAGCAGCTCCTACAACTGTGATCTTACTTAAATCGGTTTCTGCAACGGGACTCATCGAAAGAGGGAGTCGAATACGATATACAAACTTTATCAAAACGCCACCAAACATTGATCTTCTTACTTGGAAAGAGAATCATTTTGAAGAATTTATAAAAAACGATCTAACAATTTATCATCATACCGAAGTAAATTCAGGATCGCAACAGTTCTTAAAAAATACCTTCGATTACATGGCACTTCTTGCCCTATCTGCATTTTTCCTTGGTGCCGTTTCTGTTTATACATCCATCCGTACTCGTCTCCGAGAAAAAAAGAATGAAATCGCAGTACTCATGTGCCTTGGTGCGGAACCAGGAGCGATCCTTGTTTTGATCATCTCAGAAATCTTCATTGTCTCGAGTATAGCAACGTGTATCGGACTTCTTATTGGTTATGAAATCCAGGTATGGCTTCCATCCTTTACTGGTTCTGAGTTTTTAGGCACAATCAAACCTGCTATTACTCCGATCTCCTTTCTGTGGAGTCTCTTACTTGGAATCATCATTCCCTTATTAGTTGCTTTTCCACTTGTCGTTGAGGCAGGAAGAACAAAACCGCTTTTGGCTTTGAAAGAGATCGAAGCTCGAGAGAATTCCAACCAAGAGAGATGGATGATGCTATTTTCCGCAGTATTCATTTATTTTCTCTTCGTGGTGCTCGCAGCGTATGAGACAGAATCTTTTCTAAAAGGGTTTGTGTTTGCCGTAGTTCTTGTTAGTTTACCATTGCTTGTTTTTGGTTTATATAAATTATTTGGATTTTTATTACTTTGGCTTACAAAAAAATCTTTGGTCTCGAAAGAGTGGAGTCTTGTTAGCAAAAAAATGATACGAAAATCGGGAGCGATACGTATGTCCATACTTGGACTCGGATCTGCTTTATTTATTTTATGCCTCTCACTCGTTCTACAAGAAAGCCTCATGGAGTTAAGTGGTGCACGTGAAATCGAGAGACGGCCTAATATTTTTTTACTGGATATCAAGTCTGACCAAAGAGATACACTCGCCAGTATCACGAAAAAATTCGAAATCAAAAAACAATACCTGGCACCGATCATCGGAGCTCGTTTAGCGAAGGTGAATGGCGAGCCAGTTAGAAAAGAAGACACTGTAAGAAATGCGATGGAAAGAAATTGGCGAGCTACTGCCAGAACTAGAGAGTATTTTCTATCTTATAGAGACGAGATGTATGAAACAGAAAAAGTTTCTGAAGGAAATTGGTGGAATGAAAGTGCTAAAGATGAAATCTCTGTGGAAAAGGAATTTTCAGGCTATTTAAATACCAAAGTCGGCGAAACCTTAACCTTCAATGTTCAAGGGATAGAGGTAACTGGAAAAATTACAAATCTAAGATCAGTGAATTGGTCGGATATGAAGCCCAATTTTGTGGTTATCTTTTCTCGCGGCTTGCTGGAAAGAGCCCCGAAATTTTACATCTCGACTCTGCTCATTGAATCGCCAGAAGAAAGATACAAATTTCAAAAAGAAGTCGTTTCTGTATTTCCAAACATCACAGTGATTGATACCGAGAAAACAATTCAAGCCTTTTTGAAAATCTTAGAGAAAGTAACGCAGATGATCCAACTGATGACTGGATTTATATTCGCATCAGCACTCATCTTGGTTCTGACGACTTTATACTCGAGTCAAAATGAGCGCAAAAAAGAATTTTCACTCTTACGTGTAATAGGTGGAAGTAGCTCCTATCTCATGAAACATTTTTTAAGAGAAGCGATATTGATTGGGTTTCTTTCGTTTATGATTGGTTCGGTATATTCGCTTTTCGCAAATGAGATATTAAATCGATATGTCTTAGAGTTAACTTCCGTGGTTCCATATTTGAAATTATCAATCGTTTTTATTTCTGTGATTCTTTTAACGGTAATCCTGTATTTGTTTGGACTTGGAAATTTATTTCGAGTTCCTTCAAAACAATTATTAAAAGAAATAAAGTAGGAATTAAAAACAAAAAAACCCGGCTTTTAGACCGGGTTCTTTCATTGAAAGAGATGTTTCGGGATTATTGGGCTACCGAAATAACCTCATCCTTGTTGATTATGTTAACAATATGTTTGTATTCAGGAGAATCCTTTCCATATTTTAGCTCAGTCGCACGGAGGAGGTGAACATTCTTTTTGTATCTAAATTTGAAGAGCATATCATCTGGACCTTTTGTCTTTTTGATCATGTTTTCTTCAAATGAATATGCACTTGCTAGATATTTATGAGCAGGATATTCTTTCTCGTTATCATCGATCTCGATATAAAGCTCAAGAATCGGGATACACTGAGGAAGATTTTGTAAATCATACTCTGCCATGATCCAAGAACGATACACATCAGAAAGTAATCTCTTAAATTCTGGTCTCTCTCTTAGGTCAGGGTTTTTAATTTCATCTAAATGATTGATTGCTTTTGAGAAGTAATTGAGCGAGTCTTGTTTCGCTTTCATTTTTTCGCGATAAACAACTCTTTCTTCTTTTGATTTACGATCAACTTTTTGCCAGTACCATTTTTCATCGAGACGCTTCTTTTCAGCTTCTTCTTTACGGTATTGTTCAGTCCATTCTCTGTTTTTGAGAACTGTGTTTACACCAGACTGGTAGTTTGAAAGTGCCAATCGAAATTGGTTGTTTGCGAAAGTTTTAGAAAGTTGATGTAACTCTTGGAAAGTTTTGTTATAACCCTTGTAATCTGGGTTTTTCCAAAGAGACTCATCTTCCATAGTCTTCTTTTTTAGTTCCTTCTGTGGAGCAGTAAGTTCTGCGTCATCGTTTTCAGGAACGAGCTCACCTTTCAGTAGTTCGTCGACCTGATCTTTTGCCGCTTGGCTGTCTGCTGTAGCTGCGTCCTGTGCAAACATTGCACTTCCGCTAAGTACCAGATGGAGAATGAGGAGATATTTAAAAATCTTCATAGTCGTTTGACCCTTTTTCTCTTTCAATATTTTGAAGATGAGATAGAAATCTTTCTCTTCAAAGAAAGTATCGGATGCCTTTCAGTCAATAATAACGATTTAACGGTGAAAAAAACCTTTTTATTCGGGAAAATGTTGCGAAAAGGGCATTTAAAAGAGACATAATGGTGCGAATGAAAACGAAATCTCATTCCTTGACATGGCGGCAACATCGTGGATTTTGTTTTTAGTCGATGAATCTTTCAGAAATCATATCCGTTCGTGATGGAAACCCACAATGTAAGACCTGTGGAGGTGTAGGATTTACACTCGTAGAACATGTTCGAGGTTCTCGTGCCGGTGCCTTACAATTATGCCATTGTGTTGGTACGGATTGTAATACATGTGAGGCGAAAGGCCAAGCACCTTATCTTACATTTGATCGCTCGCAGGACAAAATGCTTCCCTGTGTCTGTCATAATGCGCGGTTTGCCATACGTAATTTTGAAATTTTGGTCGAAAATGCAAATATACCTCCCCGTTATAAATTTCAGTTTCTTTCCACCATCGATCTCGGAGATACGAATCTAGATCCCGATCTGTCGTTTATCGTTGCCCATGATTGGGCCAATGAGCTAGTCCATAAATTTAATGATCCTTCCTTTGTCCCGCAGGGTTTTTATCTCTGGGGAGGCACAGGATCGGGAAAAACCCTTCTGGCTTGTGTGATCCTCAATGAGTTGATCTTTCGGTATGGAATCAAATGTAAGTATGCGAAAGTGAACAAAGACTTTTTATCTGCCATCCGTGATACGTACCAAACAGATAGCGAAACACATGGACAAGAAAGATTCATAGAGAGGGAACTGGCCAATGTGGATGTTCTCATCATTGATGATTTTGGTGTACAAAAAGAATCCGAATTCAGCAACCGTAAGTTATACGATCTTATTGATAGCAGATACGAGCAAGATAAATTGACACTTCTTACTTCTAACCACTCTCTTGAAGAATGGAGAGAACGCGGACAAGGAAGGATCTATTCTCGCTTGAAAGAGATGACAAAAGAAATCCAACTTAAGTGTTCTGATTATCGAATGAAATTTTCTTCAGAGAAAAGTACATGAAATTTGGAAACATTGCCTTTTTATCCCTGGGATCAAATATAGGTGATCGTACTCATTTCCTGGAACAGGCAGTCTGGGAGATTTCTACTCTCCCAGAAATTAGAATCATCTCCCAATCGCAAAGATTAGAAACGGCGCCCCTTGAAAATATAAACCAGCCTTTCTTTTTGAATCAGATTTTGAAGATACATGTTTCTCCTTCGTTTACACTGCCCTGCCTTCTTGATACCTTACAAGCCATAGAAGATAAACTTGGAAGAAAGCGCAGATCTTGGAAAGGGCCAAGAGAAATTGATATTGATATCTTAACCTATGAAGCTGTGGTTATGGAAACAGAGTTTTTACATTTACCACATCACTCACTTTTCACGAGACCCTTCATTCGGCAATTGCTGTTTGAGATGGGTGAAAGCGAAGTTTATTCACTATTTGAGGAATCAATCTATGAAAAATATCATTCTCGAGTTTAAAAAAAAATACGAAGAGAAAACTCCCATTTCGGTTATCACGTGTTATGATTATACCTTTGCGCGTCTATTTGCCCAAACAGAAATTGATGCCATACTTGTGGGCGATTCCATGGGCAATGTCATCCAAGGACATGGATCAACAATTCCTGTTACTCTCGACGATATCATCTATCATACAAAAGCAGTTTGCAAAGGTGCACCTGAAAAATTAGTCATTGCGGACATGCCATTTCTATCCTACCAAGTTTCTGTGGAAGAGGGCATTCGTGCAGCAGGAAGGATTATGAAGGAAACTACTGCCGATTGTGTAAAATTGGAAGGTGATAGCGAACTGGTTTTAACATTGACAAGGCGCCTAACGGAAATGGGAGTGCCTGTTTTCGCTCACTTGGGACTCACTCCTCAATCCGTTCATACACTCGGAGGGCATAGGGTGCAAGGGAAAACTCCGGAAACCAGGAATCGTATGATCCAAAAATCAAAAGAACTTTCTGAGGCAGGAGCGTTTGCCATTGTTCTCGAAATGATACCTGAATCTTTAGGAAAGGACATTACAGATGCGATCACCATTCCAACGATTGGTATCGGGGCTGGAAGGTATTCATCGGGACAGGTGCTGGTGATGCAAGACTTACTCGGCCTCAATGAATCGTTCAATCCCAAATTTTTGAAAAAATATGTAGATCTTTCAGCAAGCGTACGTCAGGCGGTAAGTGAGTACCATATGGAAGTGGTAGCTCGCAGCTTCCCCGGCGAAGGGAATGTATTTTAGTATCCTTTCATTTCCCTTGCTCCTTCACTAAGATACCATAAAATCCTTCTTTTCTTCCAAGCCAATAGACGCGGTCTAAATTGTCTTCTTTCAACATTCTCTTTTGAAAGGTTTCTGAATAAAAATCCCATTCCGTATTGCCATTATAATCACTTGGCCATTCCTTTCTTCTTGTGTAAGGATGATTGTCCTTTGGAAATTTTGTTTTATGGTATGCCCATTCCAAAACATGAAACATCTCATGATAAAGAAAGATTGGATGGTTCGCATGATTTCCGCTTGCAATTCTTTTGTTTGAATCAGAAATAATTGTTAGGCGGACTTCGGGACTAGATTCTGTTCCATAATTCCATTCTGTGCCACCACCATTCGTAATCAAAACTCCCGCTGGTTGTTTTGTTCCAGGCCAAACGACCACAACACCGTCTGCTTCTTTTATCGTAGAAAGTACATCATCAGATAATTTTGGTGAGATGGAATCAATCGAAGGTTGCATTACGAAACGAAATTTTTCATCCGTTAAGTTTGTACTCTGAATTTCGGAATTTGTTCGAATGACTTCCATTTCCCAATGAATCCCTCCAGACAGATCCTCAAAAGAATCTCGAAAGTATTCGAAACTGAGAATGAGATCGGCAAGGTCTTTCTCTTCTAAATCCATATCCAAATTTCCAAACTTTGCGAACTTTCCAGGTAGATTTCCTTTCAAACGAGTTTTTGGAATGACAAGGAAAACCATTTTTAAGGTCCTCTTTGGAATTTCCTTTAAACGTTTGGTTTTAAATTTTAAGCCCAAGTATTGTATATACAGTTGGTCTCTCAGAAAATTCCAATGGCTTAGAACTTGCGCATCCATTTCTGGATATAACATAGAAATGGTGTCAAAACCATCTTGGTATTTCTTTTTTGTTACATACATATTTGTGAGTATCAAGGTATTCCATGCAATGGCAGGAATCAGAGAGCTTGTTGTTTTATCTTTAAAAAGATTTTCTGAAAATAATCTGTGCCATTCTTCTCTTTCCTCGCGGGACATTGTGTCATCTTGAAATAATTCTCCTGTGTTGTATCCGGTATGCAATGCCGCTTGTGTGCCGCTCAGTTCGGTGAGACCTTTCATGAGGATTGACCTTGCATTTTTTTTGTCACCTAGCTTCAGATAGGCAATCGTTAGCGTATTGATGAGAAGTCCGTAATTGTCATCGCCAATCTTAGCTCGTACTACAGGGATGACTTTAGGAATTAAGGTAACCATCTCTGCATAATTTGCTTCATGATTTAAACACCAAATGGCGGTCGTAAAACTTGTTGCCTCCTCTTTGTTATCAAGCTTTGCCAATTGTCCTGCTGCAGATACACACTCTCTTGGCCATTGCCCTTTCAAGTTGGCAAGCTGAGAGGAAGAATTTAATCTAAGCCACCAGCCGAAAGTGTCCTCTGGAGTGTCTCTCGTGATCGTTTCAGATAATTTAAAAGCGCCCTTAAAGTCTTTTTTTTTCAAGAGGGAGTCCGCCTGTTTCCAAACCGCTTGGTCCACAGATAATAAGGAGGAAGTGAGAAGGATGAGAAGAGTGAGGGATAGGAGAGCTTGCTTCATGGAGAATTTTGATTTTACACGATCCTTCCGAAAAAGGGATCGAAAAACCGAGGCGGATTTGAAATCTTTCTTGCCTTTTAATTGATCGTATATTTACGATATACTATGGCTCAGAATAAAAAAGCAGAGTTTGCACCAGAAATACAGATTCTCGCTGAGTTCCATAGGGTTTTGGCTCATCCCGCAAGGCTTGCCATCCTCGAGACGCTTGCCGAAAGGCAATCTTGTATCTGCGGAGAGATCGTCGACGTTTTGCCTCTAGCCCAAGCCACGGTTTCCCAGCATTTGAAAGAGTTGAAAGATGTGGGTATTGTCAAGGGGGAGATCGAAGGGAAAACCTCTTGTTACTGCATCGATTGGGAAAAATGGGAAGAGTTGGAAAAGGCGATGCTCTCCTCTTTTGAGAAGATCCATCAATATAAAGAAAATTTTAAAAAAGGTTGCTGTTAATGAAAAGTAAACAAGTGTTAATTCTTTGTACGGGAAATAGTTGCCGTAGCCAAATAGCAGAAGGCTGGATTCGTCATATTGGTGGGGACAGGTTGGAGGTCTATAGTGCTGGTATTGAAACACATGGTGTCAATCCGAGAGCCATCCAAACGATGAAGGAAGCTGGCATTGATATTTCTAAACATACATCAAATCATATCGATGAGTACCGAGATATCCCCTTCGATTTTATGATTACTGTTTGCGATCATGCAAATGAAAATTGCCCTTACTTTCCATCTAACGCCAAACGGTTCCATCATAATTTTTTTGATCCCTCCAAAGTGAAAGGAACGGAACAGGAAATAATGACCGCATTCGCAAAAGCAAGAGATGAAATACGAGACTATTGCAAAGATTTTGTTGAAACGAATCTAGGAAGCCCTACATGAAAAAGCTTTCCTTTCTGGATCGGTATCTAACTCTTTGGATTTTTTTGGCCATGGCTATCGGAATTGGGATTGGAAATTTATTTCCCAATTTTGTGGATTCGTTTTCAAATATATCCATGGGAACGACAAACATTCCGCTTGCGATAGGACTCATATTAATGATGTACCCTCCACTTGCGAAGGTAAAATATAAGAACCTGGGAAGAGTTTTTTCTGATGTGAAACTCTTGTCGATTTCCCTGGTTCTCAACTGGGTGATCGGACCGATACTTATGTTTTTACTTGCGATCCTTATCTTACCATCACATCCCGATTATATGGTGGGCTTAATTTTGATTGGACTTGCTCGCTGCATCGCCATGGTGATCGTGTGGAATGAGTTAGCGGAAGGAGATCGTGAATATGCTGCTGGACTTGTTGCATTAAATAGTATCTTTCAGGTTTTTTTCTATAGCATTTATGCATTTGTATTTATTACGTACCTGCCACCAGCCTTTGGCGTGAAGGGCATTACCGTAGCGATCCAGATGTCAGATATCGCGGAAACAGTCGCGATCTACCTAGGCATTCCGTTTCTGCTTGGCTTTTTATCTCGCTCCATTCTGACAAAATTCTATTCGGAGGATTTTTACGAGCAAACATTCATCAGATGGATTTCACCGATTACACTTGTGGCTTTGCTCTTTACCATTATTGTAATGTTCAGTTTGAAAGGAGGAATGATCGTCAGTCTTTCAGGGGATGTATTTCTTGTAGCCGTTCCACTACTCATCTATTTCATTTTGATGTTTGGTTTTAGTATGCTGATTGGTCATAAATTAGGTGTAGATTATAGTAAAAACGCGGCCATCTCGTTTACTGCAACGGGTAATAATTTTGAACTCGCGATTGCCGTCTCCATCGGAGTCTTTGGTGTCAATAGCGGTCAGGCTTTTGTAGGTGTCATTGGTCCACTCGTCGAAGTTCCCGCTTTGATTTTACTTGTGAATGTCGCGATGAAACTAAGAGATCGATGGAAAAAGAAGTAGGAAAATGTAACGCATTTGTAAATATGTAACCTCGATGTAATCAGAATTTAACATATTCGTTTATATCAATTGTCCTCGTGCATGCTCACGCGAGTGCAATGGCATCGAGTTTAGATTGTTTACGAAATGAAAACTAAAACATTTGCGAAGTTTAAACTCCTATTCCTAATCTTATGGTTACCAAGGATTCTTATAGCCCAGGAAGCAACGAGATCCTATTCTGAACTGTATGAAGATTTGACAACTGGTCAAACCTTCACGAAGCCTGGTCCAAACCGCGTGAGACTTGTCCCTCTACCTCGTTCCGTTAAAGATAAAGACGGAAACCTAAAATCAGAAGCAGAAATAGAAAAATACCGGGAATACCAAAAAGAACCATTACCCGCAGGATTTGCAAATACAGCGCAGAATCCCATTGGAGAAAAGCTAACCATCGTCGGACGAGTTCAGTTTCGAGGTGTCTCTGGCCAGAAAGATACCATTTGGTCGAACGGACATAGTGATTTTAATGCCGTCGATTGGAATCTCCGGCGAGCGCGCATAGGATTGGTTTACCAAGGTGATACTTGGTGGGGGACAGCCGTTCAACTGCGCCTGGAAGGCATAAGCAATCGACCGTATACGGTGCAACAGAAGGATGCATTGGGAAATGTAAGGGATGTTCAGATCAAGGACAACCGCGGCGGACTTCAGGAGGCCAATGTTTGGGTCAGCTTTCCTTGGCTTGGGAGCAGGATCACAATGGGACAAATGTCCATGGCCTTCTCTAGAGAATGGGCGCAAAGCTCCGCCAATCTAATCAATGTGGAACGATCGTTTTTAACAAATATTGTCTGGCAGATGGATATGGGTGGTACTCTACGCCTGCGACCATTAATCGAAATTGATAAAAAATTGGAACACTATCTAGAAATTCAAGGTGGAATTTATGGAGGTCATGGATCAGGACTTGAAGGTGTCGGCAGATCACAAAATGCAACCAATACATACAGTAATACAAAGCCTATTCTGACATCGCCAATGTACACCTGGAGGGTAGTATTCAATCCGTTTGGTGGACTCGTAAAAGACGGAAAAGACCAAGGTTGGTATGAAGGAGAGGAAATATTTCAACGAGAGATGAAACTTTCCCTAGGCATGGGTGCCATGCAGACAAAAAACTTAGCCGTGACACAAAGGATAGGTGGAACGAACCAACCTGGCATCCGAGGCGTGGAACCCATCAATGCACTTCTGGTCCAAACGACTCCAGATAACGGGTATGGACTCGGTGGAGCAGGGCCGTATGGAAATGGCATCGTCAATACTTCGACTGGGAACGCATTGAACACACCTTCAAATACACAAACGACTTCGCAACGTCCCTCCTTTGGTCTTGTAGCCCATACCTATGATTTTACCTTTACGGTGAAGGGTTTTTATTTGAGCGGGCAAACCACATTTTTTAGTGGTTCAGCTTCTAAACAAAATCGGACAGCCCAAGTTACGTTAGGTTACAACATGCCTATTGGTAAATTTTATATTATGCCTGTTGTTAGGGCAGATTTTTTGAGAGGTGATTATAACTTAGATGGAAAAATTGATGATAGAGAACGATTCAAATCCCTCTGGTTCGGCTTCAATTTTTTTGGAGATGGTCACTTATTTAAAGCTCAATTATTTTATCAAATGTACAAAAATCATCTGGGATTTGATCCGATAGACAATTCGCCTCGACCTCTTCGTGATGATGTTGTTTATTTTCAACTTCAAGGTTCTTTTTGGACCGGAGTTGCGACAAAAGAAAATATGGCCAACTTACACGAGTAACGTCACGAGAAAACGCTATGTTAAAACAGACAAAACTATTCCTACTCCTTCTGAATTTCGCGCTCTTCGTAAATTGTGGTCCTGAGAAAAAGCCAGTTGATAGCGGATTGCTAGTCTCGATCCTTTCTCGGCAAAGTGATGTAAATCCATCGATTATCTCGGTAACAACGATTGAGAAAATCGATATCACCAACTTTAAAGGCATATGTTTTGATACATTTTTTTTGATCTCGGCAGATCAATATTTTATGAATAATACGACAATGCTCGGCGGAACCTTAAATACAGAAATTCGGAAGAGTTTTAGCTCTGCGAAAAATTGTAACGAATTAGGATTCAGAGATATCGGCGGATTGACGACTGTGACAGAAAGTGGCATTCGCTTTAACACCTATACTTGTAGTGCTGCTACAAGTCAGTGTTCGGATTCGACAATCGCAGCGGCAGGATTTGTGCCAGGTCTCTAAAATCTAAAGAAGTTCCCTTCCGTCTGGGAACTTCGGGGCACAAAATTTTTGACTTAAAATTAAGATCGATTTTTCCTTTGTTTTACGGCCTCTGTGAGTGCATCTAGCATAGGAACAGTTGTCTCCCAAGAAACGCATGCATCTGTGATCGACTGCCCATATACAAGCGGTTTAGCATCGATCGATTGGTTTCCCTCTTTCAAATGACTTTCAATCATAACTCCAAGTATGTACTTTGATCCTTTTGCCACTTGTTCTGCGACCGATTGGATTACAATCGGTTGTTTACGAAAATCCTTTTGGCTATTTCCATGAGAACAGTCAATCATGAGTCTGGAAGGCAATTTGTTTTTGTCGATTTGTTCCCCCAATTCATTGACAGTTGCCTCATCGTAGTTTGGTCCTTTGTTATGACCGCGAAGAATGACATGAGTATCAGGATTCCCTGCTGTTTTAAAAATAGCAGAACTTCCTTGGGTTGTAACAGAGAGAAAATGATGAGAAGAACCTGCGGACCGTAGTGCATCAATCGCGATTTGAACGTTACCATCCGTACCATTTTTAAAACCGATGGGGGCTGAGAGTCCAGATGCTAGCTCTCTATGTACTTGGCTTTCGGTTGTTCGTGCTCCAATCGCACCCCAGGATACCAAATCTGCAACGTACTGTGGAGAGATTACATCTAAGAACTCTGTTCCACACGGAACACCCATATTGTTCAAATCAAGTAAAAGTTTTCTTGCAGTTTGCAAACCCTTATTGATATGAAAGGATCCATCTAAATCTGGATCATTGATGAGACCTTTCCAACCGACAGTGGTACGTGGCTTTTCGAAATAGACTCGCATAACAATAAGCAGCTCATTCTTATATTTGTCAATCATGGGTCTAAGTTTTTCGGCATATTCGATGACAGCTTTGGTGTCGTGAACCGAACATGGGCCTACGACAACAAGCAGACGATGTTCCTCTTTTCTCTGCAGAAGGTCGGATATTTCAGATCTAGTACGAATGACTAAATCCGATGCAGCGTCGGTGAGAGGAAATTCCTCCATGATCACGGAAGGGGGGATGAGACTGTGTTGTTCCAATATACGAAGGTTATCTGTCTTTTTCATAAAATTAATACTTTTTCATGGTCGGGTCAACGAGGTCAGACCAAGCCAAAACTCCTCCCGCGACATTTTTATACGATTTAAAACCCGCATGTGCAAGAATACCACATGCCATTCCAGATCGTCCGCCTGACCTGCAATAGACTAATATTTCATTTTCTTTTTGGTCTAAGATCTCATCTATTCTATCTTCCAGTTCGTTAACGGGAATTAGCTTATCTGTACCATCTATGAGTGCGATTTCTTGTTCGTTTGGATTTCTAACGTCCAAGACAAAAAAACTCTCGTTGCCTGCTTTTCTTGCATCTAATCTTTTTTTAAAGGTTTTTACATCAATTTCTGGTATCATTTTCTAAACCGCTCCGCCTATTTCTTCTAACTCTAAGGTCGCAAGTTCCCACCTAGAAGTTAGACTCGCAATCTCATTTTTGATTTCGTTGTAGGTATCCATTTCTAATTGGAAACTTCTGTTTTTAAAGAACTCTGGATCCTGCAGAAGCTCTTCTTTATCCTTTCGGTTTTTTTCCAATCTTTCCAATTTGTTTTCGATCTCTAGGATTTCTTTCTCGAGTTTTTTTCTTCGATTTTTACTGGCTGTGCTTGTTTCTTTCCGTTCGGTCTTCTTTTCTTTAGAAATTTTGTCTGCGGCCTCAATCTCATCTTCCTTATGAAATTTTAAATAATCATCGAAACTGCAATTGAGATTCTTCAGAATTCCCGAGGAAAGCTGGAAGGTTCGGTTACAAAGGCCTTTTAGAAAATCGGGGTCATGGCTGATGATCAAAAGCGAGCCAGGATAGTCAGCCAAAGCTCTTTTTAATGCTTCTCGTATAACGATATCTAGGTGATTTGTCGGTTCATCAAAAAATAAGCAATTTGTCGGTTGTTGGACTAGAAGGGAAAGTCGAAGCCTACTTTGTTCTCCACCTGAGAGATGTTTGACAGACTTAAATACTCCATCTCCAGGAAATGCAAAATGTCCAAGAAGAGTCCTTGCTCTTTCATCGCTGAGTTCTGGATATTTCTTTTGAATTGTTTGGACAAGGTTAAGGCTCTCATCCAAGTCTTCTCCGTGTGTCTGGGAAAAATATCCAAGTTTTGTTTTGGGTCCATAATAAAGTGAACCCGCATCTAATTTATGTTCTTCTAATAAACAGCGCATAAGAGTGGACTTACCCGCGCCGTTAGGGCCTACGAGTGCGATTTTATCGCCAGCAGAAACTTCAATTTCGGCGTTAGAAAATATTTGTTTTTTGATCCCAGAAATCTTGTCAGGGTAAGAGAATGATCCATTTTCCAATCTTAGAATGATGTTACTAGAGGGAACGAATTGAAATTCGTAATCAGGTTTTTGGTTCCAGAAAGATTCCTCGGGATTTTCTACTTTATCTCGTTTGTCAAGTCTCTTGATCACAGATTGCACCTGACGTGCCTTTGTTGCCTGAGCGCGAAATCTTTCTACCCATTCAAGCCTGGATTTTAAATAAGATTCTTCTTTTTCGAATTGGACTTTTAACTTTTCCTGTATTTCATTTTTTGCTTCAAAAAATTCTTCCAAAGTTCCTTCAAATTCAAAGACACCATTTGGATTCAATTCGACGATTGTCGTAACAGTTTTATTTAAGAACTCTGGGTCGTGTGTGACAAGAACGAAGGCTTGATTTTGTGAAATTAGAAAATCAGCAAGCCAGTCTTTGGTTTTGTCATCCAAATGGTTTGTGGGCTCATCAAGTAAAAGTAAATTGTGTGGGTTGAGTAGGGCAATGGCCAAACCAATGCGGTGATGAAACCCTGGTGAAAATTCTTTTGTCTTACGATCAAAATCTAATGCAGAAAATCCGAGACCGGAAAGAATTTTTTTTGCCTTTGCTTCAAGACCATGTAGGTCATGCGTATGAGCAAATTCTTCCAATTCATTTTGGTCATGGAGTAAGGTATCAAATTCGGGCGCATCCGAATCTGTAGATTCGAATCTTGACTCGATGAGCGCTCGTTTGGCGGAATAATCTTTATAAAGATGATTTCCATCCAGAACAGTATCCACAACTTTTGTCTCGGGATTAAATTCGGGAATTTGTTGGAATAGGGAGAGCTGCGTATTTTTGGAGCGAATGACCTCACCTGATTCCGGTTTTAATTTTCCCGAAGCCATTTGGAATAGGGTCGTTTTGCCAGAACCATTAGGCCCAACAAGAGCAACGCGACAGCCCGGTTTGATATGCCAGCTAAAACCCTCAAAAAGAGTTTTGGGACCGAAGTGTTGGTGGATTTGGATGAATTGTATCAAGGGAGAAAGTGAACCCGCAAGGATCGCTTACGGGAGTTTTGGAAGAATTAACCTTATTTCTTGGCTAAGAGTTCCTCTTTTCTTTCGTTTAAATGTCGAATGTATTGGCTAGATTTGCCGTTCATTGACTCGGTTGATTTTTTAATCGCTGCATCGATTTCGTCGATAGTCATTTTCGCGATTTTCTTGTTTTTCTTTTCTTTTTCTTCAGACATAGAAGTTTTCCCCTTTTAGGTACATCACTGAGATTTCTCCAGGCTCATGGATCGACCTTGGCTCGCAAGAGAAATATATTCCCTAATCTGGGGAATTTGTAAAATTGGTAGAAGAATGAGACGCAGAATGGCGAGGTTCAAGGATTTTTTTAGAATTGTATGGGAGTCGGATCTTCACGGACTTGCGTCTGAGATTTCTTTTACGTTTCTATTAACGCTCTTTCCACTTATGGTCGTCTTTGTTTCGTTAATTGGACTCATCGAAAATCCAAAAACTATCAATCTTCTCACCGACCAAGTTGGTAAAATCCTACCTGAGCCTATATTTCAACCAATCGAGAAAAGCGTAGAAAATCTAACGAAGATTAAAAATTATAAGATCCTGGCATTCAGTATACTGTTTTCCTTCTTTTCAAGCCTTACGATCTTCGGTGCTATCATCAAATCACTTCGCACGATCTCAAGTGAAGGAGTGAAAATCGGTTTTTGGCAATCCCAATGGATGAGTTTGAGAATGATGCTCGTCAGTGTCCTTCTTATATTGGTTTATTTTTATACGAGTTATGGACTGTATCTACTTGAAAGATTTTTGTTTTTAACGTGGAAAATTCGGATCTTTAGAAAAAATCCAGAATTTTTCCTAGCGATCATTACGTTTTTAGTGATCGTTAGTTTGTTTAGTTTCTTTTACTCCTATGCTTCGAGTAAAAGGACACCGATATTAAATTCTTTACCAGGTGCTACATTTGCCGCCTTACTCTGGTTACCTCTGACATTTGGATTTCAGTATTATTTGAAACTTAAAAATGTGGGCGTTAATTATTCTTTTGCATATTATCTATTATCAAAAATGGTTGTGTTGATGTTATATGCATATATTAATGCTACTTTCTTTTTGTGGGGCTATGTCTGGAATCGTACTAGAATAGTTAAATCTAAGTAGCAAATAACGTATAGCGAAAGTTAGTCTATCAAAAAATCTGGTTCCAAAATGCGAGGACAGAAAGATAGAATGATGCCGAAATAATGTCTGGCAAAACTATGAAACATCCAATCGCCAGACTCACTTAGAATGTTTGTAGCATCTTTTTGCGTGTAACCTTTTCTTTCGAACAAAACATCTAAATTCCAATTCTCCTCACCCGGGATCACTTGGATTTTCAGTAAGGCATGAAATTTAATTTCTGTTTCATTAAAACTAAAAACGAGTGATCTTCCAGCTAGGGGGTTACGGATCGTGAAGGTCATCCAAGACGAGTCGGATGTATCAATGGAAGTCAGGTGATAGATTTCCCATTCCAAATCAGTTTCATTTCCAAAAAACTCGCGGAAAGAAGAATGAAAGGCGTCGTGGAACTCATTGCTACGGACCATGGTTCAAGTATCTCCTTGTCTCAGAAAGGGAAAGAAAAAATTTGAATTTTGCATGCAATGGGTTGAATCAATAATGAGGTCGATTAAGATGATCCTAGGAGTCCATTGCTATGATTGAAACAGTAAACATTACCTGGCCATTTGGTGCCATTGATCCCCGCATTCATTGCCCCGCTTGTGGAACACAAGTGCTCTCTCCACTTGATGAAGAAGGTCCAGGATGCCATCATGTGATTTTTATGATTGATAGTGAATCTGGTCAGTTCAATTATATTACGGAAGATTTTGATACGATTCTCACTCCATTTCGCAAAGAAAATAATGAGGAATTTGGAGAATGGGAAGCGACCGATGCATTTATTGAAGAATCAGAACTGGACACCTTTTATGTGTTAAATATGATTCTTGCGGGTGAGTCAGAAGATGGTGAAGATTCCGTTTGTTTGCGAGTCGGTTTCGAGTTATTTTTTAATGAAGACCAGCAGGAGATTTACGATGAGCTTGAAAGAAGACATGATGAAGAAGGCCTGCACGACCACAGCCAAAACTAAAAGGGAGCATTGATATATGAAAAAAATAATATTCTTAATTATATGGTCTTTTACATTTTCGGGTTGTATCATCAGTTATCGTGATTACCCAAAGTTGCTTCCGATTCCTGAGAGAGAGAAAGTAAAGGATGCGGCGTTCGTTTATAACCTTCCAAATTTTCCGCAGTTCAATTTAGGCGGTCGGGAAGCGTTAAAAAATTATTTTGATAAGAAAACTCCTTTTAAATCGACAGTTGAAGGCGTGGACGTACCTAAATCTGGTTATTTGGTGAATGTAAAAGTGGATTATCGCAGTCCAAGCAAACCTGCTCTGGTATTTTTAGGTTTGTCTACTGTCACAGCTACTCTATTGCCTGCTTGGTCAGAACAGGATGGCTATGATATCGCTTACCATCTTTACAAGGATGGGAAACCAGTGAAAGTTTATGAATACCATCTGTTCCGAAATTATGGCCAATGGTTACCTCTAATTTTGGGAATTTGGTATAACGGAGAAACGGCGACGGAAAAGGAAGTTTTTGAACGAATCACTGATACATTTTTTGAAGATGCCAAAGAGTATTTCTAAAAGTTAAGTTCTTGGATTTTCAAATCTTTCATGAATTTGTATTTGGATTTTACCCAGGTATCCTTTCTATTTTACTTGTTGGATTTTTTGTCGGCTACCTATCCTCCTTTCTGGGGATAGGTGGTGGTTTTATTTATACCCCTTTCTTCCATACGTTCTTTCATCTTAGTGCGGTACAAGCGGTCGCTGTTTCCTTGGCTCAGATGCCCATTTCTTCTCTTTCTGGTTTACTTGTTTATATTAAAAATCGAAAAGTTAGATTTAAAGAAGGCTTTATTTTACTTCTCACTTCGATCCCCAGTGCCCAATTGGTGGCCTATAAATTTGGCCGTTTCGAAGAAACGGAATTCGGTAGAAAATTGTTTTTTGGATTGCCTGTTTCTGAACTGGCCTATCTGTTTATATTTACTTTTTTCCTAAGCATTCTTGGAGTCTGGAATCTGATTTCGGCAAAGAGAAAAAAACAGAAAGCAATGCTACATTCCCTTTCAAGGGACAAAGATGTTTTGAAGGAACAAACGTCTGCTCCTCCATCGATGACTTTCAAATCGATACTATTTTTGTTGGGTGTGGGAGTGGCATTCGGAGCGACTTCCTCCCTTCTTGGCATCGGAGGAGGATTTTTAGCGGTTCCATTATTCGTATATTATTTTAAGATGGAGCCCGTTGAGGCCGTGGCGACTTCGTTTCTCGGAATTTTTTTCACTTCCTTTGGAACTTCCATTCTTTTATACTCCCAAGGTAAATTGCATATTGAACTTGCCTTGGTGGGGACCATCGGAGGATTCATCGGTGCTCGATTCGGTTCTCTCAAAGCCATACACGCGAAGCCATATACCATTCTTTACATATTAGGAAGTATGCAGTTACTTGTGGTGGCATGGTATCTGGTAAGCAAGCTCCTGAAAATTTTATCATGAGTAAATTAGTACTATTTGATTTCAAGATTGAGTTGTCTAAATAGTAAGAATTTGATACAGGTTACGTAGATGAATCAAAATTTCCCAAGTGACCAACTGGAAATGATATCTGGTGAGCTTTCACCAAAAAAATATTCTTGTTCCGAATGCCGAAATGGAGCTGGACTAGACTTTCAATTTACTATGGCATACCAACCCATCATAGATACGATAAACAAAACAGTCTATTCTCAGGAAGCATTGGTACGTGGAATCAATAAGGAATCTGCATATGAAATTCTTTCTCGTGTAACAGACGTTAATCGATATCAATTTGACCAAGCCTGTCGGGTCAAGGCTATTGAACTTGCTAGTCGATTGAAAGTAGATAGTTATTTAAATATTAATTTTTTACCGAACGCTATATACAAACCGGAATCATGTATCCGTACTACTTTCGAGGCTTGTAAAACCTTTAATTTTCCAGCAAATAAATTGATTTTTGAAATTACAGAGGGAGAGCGCGTCACTGATCATGATCATGTTATTAGCATTTTTAAATCCTATAAGAGTATGGGTTTCTTAACTGCGATTGATGATTTTGGAGCAGGTTATTCTGGATTAAATTTACTCGCTAAATTTCAACCAGATATCATAAAGCTGGATATGGAGTTGATACGAGATATTGAAAAGAAACGTGTGACTCAGGTAATCGTAAAATCAATCATGATGGCATGCAATGAATTAAATATCGCTGTGATCGCCGAGGGCATCGAAACCCTTGAAGAGTTTAAAGTCTTACAGGACTTCGGAATCAGGTACTACCAAGGTTATCTTTTCGGAAAACCATCATGGGAAGACCTGACACCTGTTCATTATCCTTAGATTAAAATTTCTTTTATATCTCTTCTTGGTGAGGCAAAAGAAAAGTCGCTGCGACCGATCCTACCCATGAGTTGGATCCGTGATTTTTTACTCAATCCCAATTTATCTCTTAAGATATTATGGTAAACATTGCTTTCTGGATAATCTTCTAACGCCTGATTCATGGTATGGAATGCTAAATTTTCATTAGCGACCGCCAAAGTAAATCTCATAAAATCCATACCTGTTTTTATCCACTCTACCGCAGTATCTTTACCTTCTGTTACGAAAAAGACTAAACCCTTTGTAGAATCAATTTGAGCTTTTGCGATATCGTTGCCACCTTTCTTGGATGTTTCACTATGCCAACCTTCAGGTGATAAATCGATAAAGAATTTTTTAACAAGCCAGAGTTTCAGACCTGAAAGACCATTTCCTTCTAATGTGATGCCATCACGTTTCGAAAAAATATCATTCGTATCTGTCCGAAACCAAACGCGAGAAACTTCATTTGCTGCTTTTATATTTGTCTCAGTAACAAAAGCTTGGTGAAGAATATCGGTATAATTTTTAATATTTTCTTCTTTTAATACAAATTTTAAATCAACAAAGCTAGCAAACGTTAATTTTTTTAGATTGATGACTTCATCCTCTGAGATAAACTCGCCTGAATAAATTGATCGATTCATCTGGCGCTTCGGTACGGATAAGAAAAGAAAATCATGTACGCATTTGTCTTTCGGACTGATTACAAATTTTGCTACCGGCTTCATAATCATTTGATTTTCAATAGGAATACCCGAAGGAAAAAGTGTGATTTTGGCATCAAACATCATAGAATCAGCCGCCAATCGGGCGAGTTCTAAAAATGTACCTTGGCTATGATAAAACTGACGATTGATAGGATCTATAGGCGGTAATCTTCGATCAGTATCCCCATACAATAAAAAAGAAGTGTCGGATTCGATTTTAACTTTCCATGGTTGCGTATTATGCGAATTAGGTGCAAGCATCGCGCTTAAAATTATTTTTTGTATGTTCGAAGTGATCCCTATAGAGTCTGCGAAGGCAAGCGGGTCGTTACGGTAGAATTCGGAGTCTTCTCTAGAAAAAGCCAATAAGGATTTACCAAGGGGAGCCAGTGAAATCAGGACACCAATTTGAAAAGACCGATTTAAAAATTTTTTTCTGGAAAAGGTCGTATGATTCATTTTTTTGATCGTTAGATATGACACTCTATCCATGGTGTTTCTATGACTGCCACTCCAAATTCCATGAAGATTGATATTGTTTCAGATGTTGTTTGTCCCTGGTGCTATGTTGGAAAGAAAAAGTTAGAAATTGCCCTTGGAAAGATGCAGGATGAAGTCCAAGCAGAGATCCAATGGAGACCTTTTCAGCTCTCTCCAGAAGTACCCGAAGAAGGTCGCGATTACAAAGACCACCTGGTAGAAAAGTTTGGCTCCTTGAGCGGACTAGATGGCGCTTGGAAACGACTAACGCAAATTGGTTCCGAATTAGGAATCGATTTTAAATTTGAGGATATTGAGAAATCTGTCAATACGCTTCGCCTTCATGCTTTGATTGGTTCTCTCGGTGATGCGGTTTCTCAGGATAAGGTGGCAGAAATCTTCTTTCGTGCGCATTTTGAAAATGGTCTTGATTTAACTCAAAAATCAGTGGTGTTCGGGTTGGTAAAAGATTTTTTTAAAGATGAAGCTGCATTTGATACAGTTTGGGATGACGACAAGCGAAAAGAAGAAATACGTCAAGAAATTAGCTACTACCACCAAAATGGTATTAGTGGAGTTCCTTACTTCATTTTCCAGAATAAATACGCGGTCAGTGGCGCGCAAAACCCCGAGGTCTTTATTGACGTGATGCGCACAATTTTAAAAGAAGAGAGTTCAAATAAGAATCTTTAAACTTGTCCTTAAAACTTTTCTATTTATAGGTATGTCTAACTAAAACTCTATGAGAAAAATTATACATTTTTTCGTGTTCCGACCTTTGGTTGCGAACCTCATTTTCGTTTTCCTTTTTCTCGCTGGCATTATATCAGTTTTATCGATGAAAAGAGAGGCTTTTCCTAGGGTTAACTTCCGTCAGGTGAGAGTATTAACTGTTTATCCTGGTGCAAGCCCCGTCGATGTGGAAAAAAAAATAACTATTCCCATTGAAGAAAAGCTGAGAGAAGTGGAAGGCCTTGACTCTGTTCGATCGATTTCCAGAAATTCTGAATCTGATATCAGCATTAAAATTGATTTAGAGCACGATAACCCAGATCAAGTAGTCAACGATTTGCGAAGAGCTGTAGACCGTGTTACTAATTTGCCGACACAAGTAAAAGATCGGCCCATCGTTACAGAACAAAAGAGTTCCAATTTTCCAGTCTTTGAGGTAGCCATAAGCGGAGCTTCTGACACTAAGGAATTGCAGGATACCGGAAGATTCATCGAGGATGAATTACGCAAAGTTTCAGGGGTATCCAGAGTTGACACGTTTGGAAAACGAAAAGAAGAGTGGAGGATTCGTGTTGATCCAAAATTAAAAGCTCGTTATACCTTAGGCTTTAACGATGTCTTTAACGCGATTTCGAAGAGAAATATAAGTGTACCTGCGGGATCCTTTTTGCGTCCCATAACCGAGGATATTCGAGTTACTGGCGAGATCAGCGAAATAGATGATTTGAAAAACATCCCTATTCGTTCTAACGAGACGGGAAATGCTATATTATTATCTCAAATCGCAACGATGCAAGCTACCTATGAAAGACCAAGAGTCATTGCGATATCCAACGGTGCGGAAGCTTATGTTTTACAAATTATCAAGAAAGATAGTGCAGACATCATTGATACCGTAAATGCTGTCCAAACAAGAATCGCGGAGCTGAAGAAACAACTCCCTCCAAGCATTGAGTTTAGTGAGTTGAATAATGAAGGATTGCGTGCTACTAAAAGATTGGATGTTGTTGTAAGTAATTCCTTACAAGGTTTAGCTCTCGTCATACTCGTTCTGATATTATTTTTTAGCCTACGAGATTCCATCCTCACTAGTTTGTCACTTCCTCTCACGTTACTTGCGACTACGATAGCCTTTCCCGTTTTTGATGTTTCATTCAATTTGATTTCCATGCTAGGAATCATAATTTCGCTTGGGATGTTAGTTGATAATAGTATCATTATTTCTGAAAATATATATAAATATCGTGGAGAGGGATGGAATGATAAAGATGCTGCTGTTCACGGCGCAAGTGAACTCGTTGTTCCGATTATAGGTTCTTACCTTACAACCATTGCTGCTTTTTTGCCTATGGCTTTTATGACGGGAATCATGGGAAAGTTCATCTGGCAGATTCCATTTATGGTAATTGTATCTCTCACCTTATCCTTGTTTGAATCATTTTTCTTGTTACCCGTACGGTTTTCCCAATTTGCTGGTGTAAAAAAAGTGGGAAGGGATACTTCCGTAAGGGGAAAAGTGAGAGAGAAGCTAGAGGCAGGTTTCAATGGAATGCGAGATCGATTTACAAACTTTATCACAAAGGTTGTTGAACGACCATTTATAACTCTTTTCTCAATTTTTTTGATTTTTGTAGCTTCCATCGGATTGCTAGGAATCATGAATTTCAATTTGTTCCCGAAGGAAGGTGTAGATTATATTCTTGTGAAAGCAGAATTTCCACCAGACTACTCTGCGCAAGAAACCGCAAATCAGCTTCGCTATTTTGAAACGATCTTGAAAAGGATCCCTAAGGAAGAAGTACAAAGTGTGATTCTGAAAATAGGAATCCAACAAACAGACCCTACTGACCCACTAACAAGGATTGGCGAGCAGTTGGGAATGGCTCAAATTATTCTAGTTCCTGAGACGGAAAGGAAAAGGACTGCACAGACAATCTTTGGAGAGCTTGAATCAGAATTAAAGATGTTGCCTAAAGCAACTTCTGTGATGGTAGATTTGGTCGTCAATGGACCTCCCATAGGGGCAGCTGTGACCGTTGCCATTGAAGGTCGAGACTATAAGACAATAAAAGTCATTTCAGAAGAGATGCAGGCATTTCTTAGAAAGGAACCAGGTGTTATCAATATCACGGACGATTACAAAAGAGGACGTGACGAAATCCAAATACGTGTTAAAGATCAGGCTTCTGCGATTACGGGTGTAGATACGGAAACGGCGGCCTACTATGTGCGCACGGCTATGGAAGGAATTGAAGCTTCCAATCTAAGAAAAGGAAAGGATGAAATCAAGATCGTCATTCAAAATAGTGATGAGTATCGGGATGGGGTTGAAGATTTAGACGCGATACAAATATCAAATAAATTTGGTTTACTCACTCCGATTACAGCTGTTACGACAAGAAGTCTTGTGCAAGGAATAGAAGCCCTTTATCATAACGATTACGAAAAAGCGATCACGGTACTTGCAGATGTGGATGATAAGGTGACGAGTTCAAATATTGTGAACGAGAAGATCATCAACGAATTTGGTAGCATAGGAAAAAAATATCCTGGCTATAAGATCAAATTTAGAGGTGAACAAGAGGAGACAGCTAAATCCATGGCTTCGCTTGCGAAGGCTGGATTTCTCGCTATGTTTGGAATCTTTGCGATCCTTGCCATTATATTTAATAGTCTAAAAAAACCGATACTCATCATCTCATCGATACCTTTGGGTTTGGTGGGAGTCGTCTTTGGCTTTTTGATTTCAGGAAAAGCTCTCAGTTTCCTTGCTATGATTGGAATCATCGGACTTGCGGGTGTGATTGTAAATGCTTCCATTGTTCTTGTCGATACCATCGAAGACTTTCAAAATAAAAACTCCGGAATTTATGGATCCCTCATCCAAGCCTCAAGGGAAAGATTTCGCCCGATCCTTGTGACAACTATGACCACGATGGCGGGTATGATTCCGACCGCTTACGCGATTGGTGGATCAGACCCTCTCCTCATACCCATGACCTTATCTTTGGCTTGGGGTCTCGGTTTTGGAACATTCGGATCTTTGATCTTTATTCCTGCAAGTTTTAGCGCCTACTATAAATTAAGCGGTCGAAAATAGAGACCGCTTTAACTTTTACCACCAATTTAAAACATCTTCAGCAAAACCGAAAAAGTCTTTTAAGACTATCGTTTTGCCGTCGTCTAGTTTGATTGTACCGTTAAATTTTCCGAATACTTGGTGTTGGACGGATTTTAAAAAAAATAGATCCAGGCTTGAATTTCGATCTACATTAGGAGTAAATTCTAGCGTGAGTCGATCGTCATTGCTCGTGAATTTCCATGGCTTCAGGTAATCATTCGTGTCGATTTCAAAATGGACCAAATCCAGTTTATGAATTTTGTGATCATAGAGGATCACATTTTCTGATGCTGGCGAACGATCCGAAAATCCATAGCCTAAATTGAAACCAAAGGGAATGCCATTTACATAGCCAGAGGCAGAACTCCAATACCATCGGTTTTTATAAGTCCAAACACCCCTACCCCAATCGAGTGCACCCATATCAGTCGTAGAATCAAATTGATACATCTTTCCACCGAACTCAAAGCCGCCCTTGGCAGGCATACAATTGATTTTTGTGTTATAATAGAATGCCTTTCGATTCTCTTTCCAGGAGGTAGCAATGTTCATCGACTCTAAGTTGTTAGGTTCAGTTAGACGGATTTCGCCTGTCATCCCAGCCTTTCCATCTTTTGTCATCATCGAAGGCGATGAAAATCGAATCTTTCTTTCTGTGGCATTCATACTGATTTCTATATTGAGTTTAGAATCCGAAAATGAAATATTACCTTCATGGCTGGTTTCAGGAAATCCTGATGTCCCAAGCGGTAAAAAGGTCATCGTATCAATTTGAGAAAACGACCTCTTAGAAAAATCCAAAAAACAGATGGCATAAAGACCAATATAACCTAGATCACACGTAGTGAATGTAATTCCAAAGTTTTGGCTCGGAGATAAGATAGAGTAATAATCCCATTCTTTGATTCGCCATTTGCCCGCGGCGATATTCTCTCTGTTGTACTGCCAATGGGGTGCCCGAGCCCAACCTTCTTCTAAAATAGTACCGTCGGATTTTAATAGTGGAAGTGGTGATTTGATTTCTGGCATGAAAATCCTCTGATAAAAACAAAATGTCTTGATTTAGACGGGAAGTAAACGAAGAATCGGGAGAGTTAAAGAATTAACTCACACTTCAGGAAAAACGAACTATGCAAGAGAAAATTCCTCATTCAATCTCGTATGACTATGATTACATTATTGTTGGATCTGGTTTCGGAGGAAGTGTTTCTGCACTTAGGCTTGCTCAAAAAGGATATAGTGTTCTTGTCATAGAATCGGGGAAAAGATGGACTTCGACAGATTTTCCAAAAACGAACTGGTCGCTTCGTAAATATTTATGGATGCCTAAACTCGGCTTTTATGGAATCCAACGAATCAACTTACTTAATGATTTTTTGCTCGTGAGTGGATCTGGGGTGGGCGGTGGCTCCCTTGTATATGCATGTACTTTGTATGTTCCAAAATCGAAATTTTTTAACAGTCCGACCTATTCCAAAATGGGTGGGGAGAAGGCGCTACTTCCTTATTATTCCATCGCGAGTCATATGTTAGGTGTAAATGAGAACCCGCGGCTATGGGAACCAGATCGATTGTTACTTGAAACAGCAAAAACATTTGGCAAAGAGAACACCTTCCAAAGAACGCCCGTAGGGATATATTTTGGGAACGAAAAATCAAAAGCAAAAACCAAAGACCCATACTTTGAAGGCGCGGGCCCCGATCGCGATCCTTGTAATTTCTGTGGTGGTTGCATGGTGGGATGTCGGCACAATGCGAAAAACACACTCGATAAAAACTACCTCTACCTCGCCGAATCTCTAGGTGCCAAAATCTTGCCTGAAACAAAAGTGATACGACTGACACCCTTGAATGAGAAAGGGATGCTCGATCCGGAGGCAACAGGAGAGTTCGGATATGAACTTTCGACAGAAAGTACAACGGGATGGTTTGGATTTCCTAAAAAAACATTCCGTGCAAAAAATGTAGTGTTAAGTGCAGGTGTAATGGGGACGGTAGGTCTGCTTCTTAAAATGCAGCAAGAAGACCAATTGATCCGCCTATCATCCGTTCTTGGAGATACTGTCAGAACCAATAGCGAAACCGTCCTCCCAGTCACCGTATCTGATAAGAATGCAGACTATTCGACTGGGATTGCCATTACATCTTCAGTCCATCCTGATGAAAATACACATATAGAGCCTGTTAGGTATTCAAAAGGTTCGGATTTTTTCGGATTGCTCGCGAGTGTCATGATTGACGGAGGAGGATTCTTTCCGAGGCCTGTAAAATTTCTGTGGACTCTGTTACGCCATCCCCTTTATTTTTTAAAAGCTCATAATCCTTTTGGATTTGCGCAAAAATCCATCATTATCCTGGTCATGCAAACGATAGACAATAGTGTAAGGCTTGTTAGAAAACGAAGATTTTTGTGGCCATTTACGAAAACCATGACTTCTGCACTTTCTACGGGAGAGCCCACACCTACGTACATTCCAATCGCAAATGCTTTTACAAGAAAGCTTGCTGAGATCGTCGGAGGAATACCGAGGAGCTCTTTAAATGATACATTACTCAGTGCTCCTGTCACTGGCCACATTATGGGTGGTTGCATCGTGGGCGAAAACGAAGACAAAGGTGTAATTGATTTTGACAACCGCGTGTTTGGATACCAAAATCTATATGTTTGTGATGCCTCGATGCTCACCGTAAATCTAGGAGTCAATCCCAGTCTCACCATCACTGCCTTATCGGAAAGAGCAATGAGTAAGATCCCGCCAAAGGAAGGTTTTACGCCAAAATACTTTCTCTTTGAAAAGAAGAAAGGCTTCGATTCCATTATGGAGTCAAAGAGTAAAGGCATTAAATCGCAGGGTGTGATCTCAAAATCGACAAGTGGACCCAAGAAGACCAGATTGGTAAAAAAGTAGGTAACATTTTTTGAGTTTTATAGATATAGCCAAATCAGGAAGTACCAAAGAATGGGAGCTCTACCAAGCGGAGGGAAATGATCCAAATGAATGGGACCAATATGGTACCACGCCCTTGACCTGGATCGTTAAGATGGACGCACTGGAATTATTTCAATTCGCCATCAAACAAGGGGCAGATCCTTTTTTTCCTTACCGCACAGGCGGTTCGGTATTTTTTGATCTACTCTCGCAAAACAAAACAAAGTTTTTGGAAAGTATGGTTTCTTTAAAGGAGATCTGGAAAAGTTCTAAACATTTATTGTCAAAAAATAAAGAAGGCAATACAATCTTTCATGAATTGATCCAGTTTTCAGATCTAGATTTATGGAAAAGTTTTGAAGATTTGATTCAGCCAAGTGATTGGGAAATTCGAAACGAAGAGGGGCACACTCTTTTCCTCGAAGCGGTAGCTACTGGCAATATGGGATTTCTCTCAGACGCACTAGATGCACATCCAGATTTTCTAAAACAAAAAGACAAAGATGGAAAAAATGCACTGCATATTGCCGCCGAACGCAATATTAGCGAAGATGTTGAATACTTGTTAAATATAGGACTGCCCTTAGAAGAAAAGGATCTTTTAGGTAACAATGCCTTGTTCCTTGCCGCATCCGGAGATGGAGCAGAAACAATTGAGATTTTACTCGGAGCTGGAGCCGACTTACTTGTGTATGGTGAAAATGGTGAAAGCATTACAAGAATGATGGATCGCGAAAAATATTCATTTTCTATGAAATTATGGAAAAAGGAATTGTATAAACGATTGAAAGAAATCGATTTTGAAGCAGATAAAACCAATCTTGAAAGATACTTAAAATATCTTAAGGCAGAGAAACCTTTGATGGAAGCAGAAATTGCTCAGGCGAAACTTTTAGATTATTTATAAACTTTCTAAATACGCCAAAAAACAAAAAACCCCTGGCGATGCAGGGGTTTTACAGAAACGAAAATCTTATGCAGATTTTTTCTTTTTCTTTTTTGCTTTCTTAGCTTTTTTCTCTTTTTTAGAGTTTTTGTTAGCTTTTTCTTCTTTTTTACCTTTGTTTTCTTTCTCAGGTTTTACGGTTTCTTTTTCTTCGTTTTGCATTGTTGGCTCTTCATCTGCCTCAGTTGCCTGCGCGAAAACACCGAAAGTGGTAAAAGAGAATATAGCTAGAATTGCTAAAAGTTTTTTCATTTGTCTGACCTCTTATGATTATCTGCTCACATTGCGTTCTGTTCGCTCTTTCGACAATAGAATTTTTTTACAATCGAGAGATTATTTTCCGACACAAAACTTGCTAAAGATTCTGCCTAAAATTTCTTCATTTTCTACTCTTCCATTGACTTCACCAATTTCTTTCAAAGCATAATTGATCTCTTGGATATAAATTTCTGCCGGTGCTTGGCTTTCGAGCAAAGTGATCGCTTCTGTTAAATGCTTATGAATGGCTTGGATATGAAAGGCTTGTCTTTCTTCGAGCAATATGAAATCATCTGCAGCCTCTGTCTCACTTAGTTTTTCTTTCAGTTTCAATAGGAGTTCTTCGATACCTTCTTTTGACTTACAGGAAACGGATACGAATTCACATTGATATTTAGAATCAAGATCCTTCCAATCCTCTGTTTTCCACGTAGGATGAGCGATATCGATCTTATTTGCCACGAGGATGGAGCCTGTCAGACGAGCGCCATAAGCATTCAAAAATTCGGATTTTTGAATGGGCTCTGAGACGTCGATCAGTATGAGTCGGAGGTTTGCCGAATCAGCTTCTCTTTCACTCCTTTCGATTCCCATACGTTCAATGGAGTCACTCGTAGCTCGGATTCCAGCCGTGTCTACGAGCCGGATGGGAATGCCGTCGAGTGAAATTTCTTCGGCAATGTAATCTCTCGTTGTTCCAGGCAGATCGCTAATGATCGACCTGTCTCGTCCAATGAGTAGATTCATAAGACTCGACTTACCTGTATTTGGTGCACCATACAATACAACGGTTGATTGTAATATTAATGTTTCTGCACGTTCCGAGTTAAGTAATAATTTTTTACAGAGATCATTAAGGGAAATCATACGATTTTTTCTCTGACTTAAACTTTCATACGTCAAATCTTCCGTAGAAAAATCGATTTCAGCTTCGCATTCGGCTTTGAGAGAGATTAAATCGCTTCGTATTTTTGAAGACAGCTGGGAGATTTCGCCAAAAACATTTTTTTGTGCGAGCTCGAGCTCATATCTGGAACGAGATTCGATCAGTCTTCCGATGGCTTCCGCCTGTGTTAAACTAGACTTGCCATTCAGGAATGACCGTTTTGTAAACTCTCCCTGAACCGCAGGCCGAGCCCCAGTCGCAAAGATAGCCTGGAGTGCTTTTTTGAGGAGGATGGGATTGCCATGGAGATGGAACTCGCCAAGATCCTCTCCAGTATAGGAGTTTGGTCCCTGGAAGAACAAAAATACAATTTGGTCTATAGGCTTCTCTAGGTAGATAAAATCACAAAAGATCGCCGAGCGATGATTAGATCGAATGTAGTCTTCTGTAAGAGGAGTATTGTTTTTAAAAAGGAGAGAGGTGGCAATGGGAAGAGTTTCCTTCCCAGATACCCGGAGGATGCCAATCGCTCCAGGTCCTTGTGCAGTAGAGAGTGCGGCTATGGTATCAATCAAGTTCACTTTCGTCAGCAAAGTCCTCAACAGGGAGGCCTTTTTTGGAAGGATCTTCTAAGTCTTTGTACTTATGTTTGTCCTTGGCTGAAATCACACGGACTCGTTTGAATGTTCCATTTCCTTCCGAA
The DNA here is from genome assembly GCF_004770745.1 of Leptospira ognonensis. GTDB lineage: Bacteria > Spirochaetota > Leptospiria > Leptospirales > Leptospiraceae > Leptospira_A > Leptospira_A ognonensis. Next base: position 235,935 of record NZ_RQGD01000046.1, read on the forward strand.
CGTGTGAACACTCTGTCGTCTTCTTGTATGGCCATGTGCACAATCCGTCTCTCGAAAGGATTCATCGGATCAAGAAGTTTAGAACGACCAGTTTTGATTACGGACGCGGCGATAGATTTTGCCAATCGAATGAGAGAGAGCTCTCTTTTATCGCGGTACGATTCGATATCAAGCACGATCTTACGATTGTGACGGATACGCGGGTCTACCATAAGATTGACAAGGAACTGAAGGGAATCTAAAGTTCCACCACGCTTTCCGATGATGAGACCAGATTCTTTGCTAGAAAGTTCCACATAGATCTTGCCATCCACATCACCCATACCAACCACTTCCGCGGGGATCCCCATCTTGCGAAGGATGGTTAAGATCACACCATGAATGATTTTTTCGGAAGGGATGTCTTTATTTGCAACAAATGCGCGTACTACGGCAGGCTTCTTTTGTGTGATGCCTAGAAAACCAGACTTTCCCGAATCAACAACTTCAAATTTCAAGTCCCCTGGTTGGAGTCTGAGCGTTTCTAATGTATAGTCTTCGGCTTCTGATTTGCTTTTGCCTTCTGCTTCAAAAATATAATTATTCATTTTTTCTTCCTTATTCGATAAAAATTTTAATTCTTTTTCTTCTTGGAGTTATTTCGAGAACCCCTTTGATTTTGAGGAGTAGGTGAACTTTTGCCAGAGATTGCATTTGCATTATTTGCAGCTCCGTCTTTACCTTTCGAGTCTCCAAACTTGTTCGTATACGCTTGTTGTGCGATAGAGAGAATGTTTTGCATGGTCCAATACATAGTCACACCGGCAGGCATTGACCAAAAGAAATAGAGCATGATAAACGGCATCATATACATCATCATCTTCTGGTTTGGATCCGTAGATACAGTCGTCATACGAGATTGAATGATTTGTGTTCCAACCATGATCAGCGGTAAGATGTTGATGGATAATACTCCGATGAGAGCAAGCTTTGGCGTCGTAAAAACTGTATCAGGTTCCGAAAGATCTTTAATCCAAAGGAAAGGTGAATGCCATAAATCTGCCGTATCAGAGAAAGCAGTATAGAGCGCGATAAAGATCGGAATCTGTACCAGCATCGGCAAACAACCCGACATAGGGTTCGTGCCGTTTTTCTTATAAAGTTCTATTGTTTTTTCTTGTTTGAGTTTAGGATCGTCTGCATACTTTTCATTGAGCGCTTTGATTTGAGGAGAGAGCTCTTGCATCTTCTTCATCGACTCCGCTTGTTTTTTGTTTAGCGGGTAAAATGCGAGTTTGAATAGAATGGCAAAAATAATGATCGCCCAGCCATAGCTCGGGATCACCAGGTAAATTTTCTTCAAGATCCAAACAATGCCATTCCGAAGGGGAGTTGTGATCCCTTGGTTGAAAGATTTATCCAAGGATTCGCTGAGGCCAGCGAAAGGAGAAGCGGGAGTCACTTTCGGATCTAGTTTGCTATCACGGAAAGCCGTTCCATCGAGTTCCCGCACGCCAACGTAGGCTGCATAATCAAGTTTTACTTCTTCCCCAGGTGCTAGCTTCCAATTATCGTAAGAAATGAGAACGCCTGTTTCATTTCCTTTGCGATTGTCTAGCAATACACCTGTTGGTTGGTCAGCTAATGGATCGAGAACCCCGATAAAATATCTGCTTCCTGTTCCAACAAAGTCAACCTTCTCATTGATTCCTTTTTTGACCTCAAATCGTTCATCCTTAGATTCACTAGAGGCTCCAAACCAGGATCCAACGCTGTCGAGAAACCCTTGGGCGGAAGCACCATCCACATGATCCTTAAAGGAACCATCTAAATAATAGTAACGAAAGTAATGTGCTACATCACGATCATTAAAATCCTCTCTCTTTTTCAAAATAGGTCCAAGGGAACCGAAAGAGCGTAGATACATCTCCGAAGCGCCAGAAGCAAGAGTGATTGTTTCTTTGGTCTGGTTTTTCACTTTCAGATGAAATTTAAAATAATTTTCTGATGGGAAAAATTGAAATTTTTTCTGGATCGTGTATTTTCCGTCAGGTGAAGGAGCTTCAAAAACAATCGTTTTTGTCGCCTCATCAAAAGAGGTAGCAAAGTTTACATTATTGTAAGGGGAATAGGGAATGGTTTCCTTATCGGAGATAAGATTGAAGTCAAATCCTTCGAAACGAGAAAGCTCGACTGCATACTCCTCAGTTCCATCAAAATTGATTTTAAACTTCGGGTCTTTTGCAATGAGAAATTCGCTGCCATCCGGCTCTTTGTGATTGCGAATGTAGTATTCGGTGATGCGTCCACCGAGACTTGAGAATTTAACCAAAAAAGAATCTGTCTTAATTGAGAACGTTTTAATATCGTCTTTTTTAACAGGGGTTAGGGTCTTGGCAAAATCGTTTTTGATTTTTTCGAGCGCGGACTCAGTCGGATTTGTTACCTTACTGATATCTGGTTTTGTAGGATCCTTACTCGGATCTGTCGTTACCACAGTCTTTGGTTTTTCAGGTGGCTTTGGTGGTGGGAATAGGTAATTGATTCCCATCCAAATTGCTAAGCTTATAAATAAAGCTAAAAATAATCTACCTTGTCTGTTTGTACTATCTTCTTGCATGTGTTAACTCTTATGATTCGGAATCGGAACAGGATCGTAGCCACCTTCGTGAAATGGTTGGCAGCGAGAAATCCTGAGTGTGCTCAGTTTGAGAGCTGTAAAAAAAGGGAAGTTTCGAAATGCCTCTGCCGCATATTCAGAGCAGCTCGGCGTAAAACGACAAGCAGGCGGTAATAAAGGAGAAATCAGTTTCTTGTACAGAAAAATGAGGAGGAGGGCAATCCGATTCATGTGGTATTCGCAAAGAGAGTCAAAAACATATTTTTTCTCTCCTCGGGGACTATTTTGGAAAAATCAATATGTGAAAGGATCGCAATGTCAAAACCCTTCGGAATGAGGGTCTCATGGTTACGAACCAGTTCTCTAAGGATCCGTTTCGTTTTGTTTCGGTCTACAGATCGTTTATGCGACTTGTCTGGACAGAATAAAAAACAAGAAACACCCAAACCATTCTTCCGAAAAAGGACGAGAAGGGGCTTTTTTCCTGTTTTTCGTGCGTTACGAAAGAGTTCCTGGATCCTCGATTGATCGCAAAGAGTCTCCGAAGGGCGCTCTCCTAGAACTTTCTCCCGAGTTTTTCGTCGGAAACTGTCAATTTATGGCGACCTTTCTTTCTACGGTTGGTGAGAACATTTCTTCCGCCAGCGGAGGCCATTCTTGTTCTAAAACCGTGAGTTCTAATGCGCTTTACGTTGCTTGGTTGGTATGTACGTTTCATGAAACACCTAATTTATATATATGATCGCAGGAAAAAAGAGTCTTTTGAAAAGGATTTTGGTACGCCGTTGTAAGTCAAGGGAGAAATCGGAAATTGGCGTTGAACGGGCAGGGCTTGGAGGCAAGTTCGCGTATTGAATTATGTCACATAATGTCGGCGGCGATTTTTGTAACAATCGCATTCAACATCCGATCATACATGACCTTTGAGATTTCAGGTTCCGTGTTGTAATAAACGCCACGCGTGATCCGAAAAGAAGCATCCTGAGTGGAACGTTTCTCTTCGGAAGCGTTTTGATTTTTTGTCAGAGTTGCAACCGACACAGAACAGCTGTCTTGGAAAATGGGAAGCCCGAATAAATGGAAAATAAATCCAGCGATACTAACAGCATACATCTTCATAACTCGCGTACAATTAGCACGTTCTATCTTGATGCGAAGGAGAGTCTCGGCTTTCGTAGTATCCATTTCTCGTTCTAAGTAAATATGAGCATTCGGCGATTGGGCAAGCAAAGTATGTTTCAATTTCAATCTGAGCGATTGATCTATGGGAATTCTCGGTAAATCGAGATCATCAAACGGAGAATAGTCTTCGTTCGGTGCTTCGAGAACTAGAGGGAGAAAGGCTAAAAAGGAAACATCGAATCTAAAGCCAGGCTTATATTCTTCAATCTCGATACGAATGGATTTGATTTTTTTTATGTTTGGGCCACCTGACGAAAAGTCTTCGCTAGGACGATCGTCCATCGTAAAAAGAATACATGAATTTAAAAGGGAAAGTAAAATGAAAAATCCATAGCGATTCATTTTTTTTAACTTTGTCACGATTCGAAGATTACTCATGGTGCATTTTTTCGCAACTAATTCGTGAATATGTATTTCTGCATTGATTGAATCACTTATTTAAAATGTGGAGAAAAAGTGGGAAACTAACGAAAAAAGATGGATTGATGGTCTTTGGGAAGTTTACGATATTGGACCATAGAAGGAATCGGGATAATGAATACAAAAATCTCCACATCACTTAAATTAATCTGTCTCTTGGTCTTACTCAAATGTAAATCATTAGATCCTGTTTCCTATGAACCTCCTACAAAACCAGAGAAACTCGGGGTCTATGCAGAGAATTCCCATCTGCAATCGGCTAAGATTTTAGCAGAAGGAAAGGTAAACGGACTCGAATCTTTGGATTTAGATGAAAATGGATTCCTTTATGGCGGAGACAAAGACGGAAACATAATCAAAGTTTCTCCTTCTGGTGTTGTTGAGAAGATAACAAATACAGGCGGAAGACCCCTAGGAATCCAATTTGATTCACAAAAAAATTTGATCATTGCCGATGCGTACAAAGGTCTACTCTCATTATCTCCAGACGGGAAGCTTACCGTCTTGGTTTCAGAATTCAAAGGTGTCCCATTCAAATTTACAGATGATTTGGACATTTCCAAAGAGGGAAAAATTTATTTTTCAGATGCTAGCATCTATGAACAAAGAGAGTATTTGTTTGACTTACTCGAAGCGAGACCTCATGGGCGGGTGTTTGTTTATGATCCTAAAACAAAAACTACAGAACTGTTATTAGAAAATCTATATTTTGCCAATGGGATTGCCCTCTCCAAAAATGAAGACTATTTACTTGTGAATGAAACGTATCGGTATAGGATCTCCCGGTATTGGCTGAAAGGAAATAAAAAAGGGACAAGAGAGGTTTTTATAGATAATCTACCGGGTTTTCCCGACAACATTACAACGAACACTAAGGGTGAATTTTATGTTGCCTTGTTTACCGTACGAAATGACCGCATGGACAAAATGCACCCTTCCCCTTTTTTGAAATCAATGACAAGCAAATTGCCAAAGTTCTTATGGCCGAAACCAGAGCCTTATGGTTACGTATTGAAACTTAACGAAAATGGTGTTCCCGTTGCAAGCTGGCAAGATCCAGGTGGAAATAAATTGAAAGAGATCACAAGTGCCATTGAAAAAAATGGATTCATATATATGGGAAGCTTGTACAACGACCGCATCGGGATATTAGACTTAAACTCCACTTCAAAGTGAAAAAAGAATTGGTGGGAGTGAAATTTAACACCGGCAAATTCTCGATTACGGCTTTTTATACATGTTAGGTTGGAGTTTCCCGGACCATTTTGCGCGAAGGATGGCATTGCTATTATTATTTTTAGGATCGCTATCCCAAAAACTAAATCCGAATTTTTCGCGGTGAAACCATGGACCAACATGCCCACCCCAGAATCCTTCCGTAGCCAGAGCCGAACAGAAGGCTCGTGACCATTTGATAGACCAGGGGATATTTGATTTAGGTGCACTAAAAACTCCTTCCGAGCCTTGACCTGCCGAACAAGCTGGGTAATTTTCGGGTAAGTAGGGGGCTTGGTCTTTTGGACTCGGAAGGAAACTGGCACCACAGTGGGCATTTTTCGAACCCTGACACGGTCCAGCCGCCGAACCTAACTTTCCCGGATAAGTAACATCCCACTTGGTTGTAAACTTCCTCTCATCACCCCAAAGTGCTCTCTGAAACAAACAATGATCTTTTTGAACAAAACGATCAGGATCTGTGTAACCAACTAGCGAACGCAAATGGTTGATCGCCAATCTATGCCATTCGTCTACTTCTGCTTTGGTGGGATTCTTATTGTCAGCAAAAGGTTTGTGTTTGTAAAAAAGTTCTCTAATGCCACGGATCGTATCTCCACCCGGGCAAATGGCAGTTGTAAATTGAGCTTTCGTCATTTTCGAAGGATCGTAAATGGATCCATCCCATTTTGCTGCGTCCCAAGCATTTTTTGAGATCCAACTCACCCCATCTGGATCATGAGCTCGATTAGCAGAATTGACAAATGGCTTTGAAGAAAAACTTTCCCACTTAGCTAAATTAGGTGTGAATTGTTCCAACTTGGTGGCGTCCCCAAAACTGGTCTGCAATGGAAAAACAAATAAAAACGTAACAAGAATCAAATGGATTGGTAGATTTTTCATGGATTCATATCCTAAAATAAGATTGCTCTTACCTTTATTTTTCAGATTCCATTTTGAAGCAAGCCGTATGATTAGATTTTGGAGGATGCCTTTCGAAAGAGAATTTTGACCGGAAAATGCGAACCTGAATTCCTTCTTCTCAAGGAAAAGTAACGACAACAGTACGATCTTGATGAGACTTTGAAGAATCAGGAAGATGAAATGAAACAGTGGTGGAAACAAACAACGATCTATCAGATTTATCCCAGATCCTACCAAGACTCCAATGGCGATGGGATTGGAGATATCAAAGGCATTATCTCGAGACTGGACTATCTAAAGGACCTGGGCATTGAGACGATTTGGATTTCGCCCATGTACGTAAGCCCGCAGAAAGACTTTGGATATGATATTGCTGACTATTATCATATGGACCCTATCTTTGGAACTGTAAAAGAAGCCTTCGCCCTAATTAAGGCCGTCCATAACCGAAAGATGAAAATAGTTTTTGATATGGTTTTGAATCACACTTCGGATGAGCATGCTTGGTTTCAAGAATCTCGATCTTCAACCACAAATCCAAAACGAGATTATTATATTTGGAAAAAAGGAAAGAATGGCGCGCCACCCAATAATTGGATTTCCATGGTGGGAAAACCTGGATGGAACTATGATGAAAAAACCAAAGAGTACTATTATTCAAATTTTCTATCGTTTCAACCGGATTTAAATTATCGAAACCCAAAAGTTAAAGAAGAGATGTTTAATGTTATGCGATTTTGGATGGATAAGGGTGTGGATGGGTTTCGCTTAGATATTTTTAATAGCATATATAAGGATGAAAGTTTTAAAGATAATCCATTTAGCATTCGTTATTTGCCTACACCAGATAATAACGATGAGGCGTATTTTCAGGAAAAAAAATATACATTAAATTTGCCTGAAAATTTTAAGCTCGCGAAAGAAGTTCGCTCCTTGGTCGAGAAGTACCGACACAAACCATTTCTCATAGGTGAAGTCAGCGGAGATGACAAAACATTAAAAGGTTTTCTTGGTGAAAAGGTAGATGGATTGAATCTTGTATTTCAATTTGAATTGATTGAGTTTAAGTTTAGGGCAGATTTTTTTCGACGGATACTATTGAATAATGAAATCGAATTTCCGGCTCCCTTTTTGCCAACGTATGTCTTTGGAAATCATGACCAAAAAAGAAGCATCAGTAAAATCGACGGTCACCTTGAAAAAGCAAAGCTCCTTGCTTTTTTTCAGTTAACCGCACGAGGGATACCCATCATCTACTATGGTGAAGAAATAGGCCTTCTTGAAGGAAACATTTCGAATCAAGAGGGACTTGATCCGATAGCCAGGCAAAATCGTTGGGTACCTGACTGGTTATCTAAATTCCTAGGAATTTATTTGAATCGTGATAATTGTCGAACACCCATGAGTTGGGATGATTCAGCAAACAACGGTTTCACTAGCTCTAAACCATGGCTTCCCTTATCCTCTGATACAAAAAATCGAAATGTAGAAATCGAATCTAAGAATCCCAGCTCCATCTTAAATCATTACAAGAGTTTACTTAGGATCAGGAACAAGGAGCGTACTCTTCGCGAAGGAAGTATCGGCTTGATCGATAAATGGAAAGAAGAGAAAGACCTTCTTGCTTACGAGAGAGAGTGGGAAGACTCAAAGATCCAAGTGTATTTAAATTTTGGTAATTTTCCCCGAGAGATTTATTTTGATGAAGCAGAATACGAAATATTATATAAATCTTATGTAGCAGATACCTTCCTTCTTCAATCTTATTCGGGAATGTTACTTAAGAAACGTAAATCGAAGAAATGGTTCTCAAAATAAGATTATTTTTTGTCTATCTATCATAAAACTGGTTAAAAAATGAAATCAAGAAAAATAGAATATTCGGTTCACTCGCTCTGGACTTTCCTTCGAGAGACATTCGGTATGGATGAAGCATTCAAAATGTTTGGTCCGTATCGCGGCGCGAATATCATACCAAAGTTATTAGATGCCCATACATATGAAGTGCAAATGCCTTTAGTGTTGGGAAATACAAATTATGTAGGAACCCATTTTGGTGGTTCCTTGTATTCTATGTGCGATCCGTTTTTCATGTTCATTCTCATGAATCATCTCGGAAATGGGTATATCGTCTGGGACAAAAGTGCAAGGATCGAATTTCTCAAACCAGGCAGAGGTACTGTGAAAGCGATTTTTCACATTCCAGAATCGGAACTTCAAGAGGTGAAAAAAATTGTGGCCCAGAATAAAAAAACGACAAGGACATATACTGCTGAAGTGATCGATTTTGACGGAACGGTTGTGGCACGAGTTGAAAAAGAATTGTACATTCGTCGGGTTGATTAAAATATGCGGTCAAACTCTTGCGAAAGGTAAGAGCGAAGTAGAAATTACTTCTTTAAAAAATCAGCAATCGCTTCTCCTTCTTCGGGAGAGCTGATCATAAAATCACAGCCGATTAAAAATTCTTTGTTCATTGGTTTGATCGAACTGACAGTACCACGAAAAAATTTTTTACGCCCTTCCTTGTTGACGATATCAAAAATCAAAATAGCTTTCATAGAAAAGATACGTGTCGCCAAACGAGTAGGTGCATGTAAAAAACGAATAGAATTAGGCGTTACCTCTTCAACTGTACAGATTTCTCGAGATTCTTCAAAGATACCAGAGGAATGAACTTCCTTTACAATGGAAGACACGATCAACTTGAACGTGTTAAATGAATTTAAATCCAGTCTCGTCGTATGCATCGCGTGCACGTATCCGATCATTAGAAAATTTTTATACTTTATCGGTAGACAGATCTCTGATTTATATTTTTCGAAGTTTGGATTTGATTTTGCTATCGGAAGGTATTCCTTCAGGGGAATAAAATCTGGTTTTACTAGCTCAGGTTTTTCATAATTAGGAATGAATACAGGTTTATTGTGTGCATTTAGAAGTCGCATCCGACTATTCTGTCTTTCATTGACATAAACTTCAAAAAAGTCGAACATGAAGTTTACCTTAGGTGCATTTTTTATAATGAGTCCGATACGATCGTCTGTTAATGATTTAAAAATATCTGTTTGACTGATAATATTTGAAACTGTAAACTGATTACTTTCTTTGACCGCTAATATATCTCTGATAAAAATGCTCGAAGGTTTTAATATCGAATTACCAAATTCATCAACATTGACTTCCGTAAACGTTGCTAGAAAGAGATTTTCCTTACTCTTCATGGTGAGGCGTCTTTCGGTTGTATTTGCATTTACGCGCGGACTTCGCACGATCACTGAATTGATTTTGTTTTCAATGATTTTGACAGGTATGTCCTCTCCGTCCACTTCCATAAATACAGGAGTCAGTTTATAAAGGGAATCAATGAGCTTCTGGATGCTTCTAGGGTCTGTGATTTCTTTTTCCATAAGAAAATGTGCCTTCCATTCATACGATACTTTCGTCCTAGAAGCAATCTATATTTCAAATGCTCGCCTTTCTTTCGTCGCTTGTAGGATGGTTCGATCACTTGACAAGCTGAGTTAAAACTAGATTCTACACCTTTGACGCCGATCCATACGCAAATTCGGCATTTTTGCGAGGTTATCATCAGATGAGAAGAGTAGTTGCAGCAATCAATATGACGCTAGATGGCTCATGTGATCATACAGCAGGCTTACCCGACCCCGACATACACAACCACTACAGAGAATTACTTAGCGAAGGTGGTAGCATTTTGTATGGCAGAATAACATACCAACTCATGGAGTATTGGCGGACTTTTTTGGAAAATCCTTCTGAAGAAAAATCGATGAATGATTTTGCGATCGCAATTGACAAAATTCCGAAGATTGTTTTTTCCCATACCTTGCGAAGTGTCGATTGGAAAAGTGCAAGTATAGCGAGCAAAGATTTACAAGAGACAGTATTAGAACTGAAAGCCCAACCAGGAAAAGATATATTCGTGGGCAGCCGAAGTTTAATTTTACAACTGATGAACCTCAGATTGATTGATGAATTCCAACTTTGTATTTTTCCAGTTGCTACCAAAAATAGTATGCCCTTATTTGCAGGCCTTGAAGTAAGGACTCTTTTGAAACTCGTCCAGACGAAAGTATTTGAGGGAGGTGCAGTGATTCTTTATTATGAGCCAAAAAACGAATCATGAGGAACAACAAAACTCATTTCAAAATGAAAGTTATTGAAAATAATTAGGTTCCGTTTGCTATTTGATCAAATGCGGAAAAAAATTTACAAGTTTGGTCACAAAATTGCCATCATATGTGCCATGCTCCTGCATGAGTTTTGTTATTATAATCCATTTTGGTCCGAAGTACTGAAGGTAAATCCGGCAGCTATCAATTCAAATTTTTTACCCTTTCTCATGTTAACCCAAAATCCCGCAGCATCTTCGGGCGCAAGTAACGCAAATGAATCGGATGCGACTGCCAATTCATCCTCATCATCCTCTTCGGAATCCTCTGCTCCGCAATCCTTGGGATTTTCCAGCCCTCAATTTAGAATGATCCCTGGTGTTTCTGTAAACTATGTTCCCTCTGTTACGGGAACGGCCGATAGCTGGAGTCTCAGTCCCTCCTTACCCAATGGATTGACTTTTAACACGGCGGACGGTTCCATTTCGGGAACACCAGATACCGCCTATTTGACCTCAGGCTATCCGTCCACAACCTTCACCATCACGGCAACGAATTCGGCTGGATCGAAATCTGCAACCTTTCAACTTCAGGTATTGGCAAGCGGAGATAAAGTATGGACCGTTATAAACGGTGTTAGTGGGGGTGATACGACAGCGGGTACCAATAGCATGAAGTATGATGCCACTTGCAACTGCCTTTATATAGCGGGCGTTACAAGTACAAACTTGGACGGGCAAACGAGACCCAGTACAGGTAGCAATTCCTCTGGGTATCTTAGCAAGTATGACTTGAATGGCAATCGAATTTGGACGAGATTGTTCGGGACGAGTGGTGCCGTGAATACATCTGTGGAAGGTTTGGTGACAGACAGCTCTGGCAATATCTACCTCACAGGGGGAGCGGGTATAGGAAATTTTAACGGGATCAATATCACAGTTGCAAATAATTGGCCGTTTACTGCTGGTTATATCATTAAATATGATGCGAATGGAAATGTCCTTTGGACAACAAGCTCTTCTCCATCGGTATTGCATTACTATAGCGGGATTGTGATCGCCAATAGCGGTAATGTAGTTGTGGCAGGAACTGTTGTTGCTGGTAGTATTGATGGGATGACTGGTTCTTCTTCCTCCGACCAATCGGCCATCATCCAAGAATTCAATCCGAATACGGGTGCTAGGATTTCCGGTCAAATCATTCCAGGTTCTACTTCTCCGGCAAGAGGAACTGATGCCATGGGATTATCGAAAGATTCATCGGGAAATATCTATGCGTCGATTGCCACAAGGACTTCCACTCGCTGTGGTGATGATACCGTAAATTGGAGGCCAGCCCTCTTCCGGTTCAATTCAAGTTTAGGTTATATCAATTGTACCTTCATACCCACGGGAGCTTACTCGTCCTTTGCTTTTGGGGCGACGACCACAACAGCCGGAGAGTCCTATTTGTCCGGGTATGTGAGTAATCCATCAACATTTGATTCTATTCCATCCATTGGATCAACTGATGGCTTTGTTACTAAATTTGACAATTCGGGAACAAAACAATGGACTCGCCGAATCGGAGTTTCTGGCGGTTTTACCTCCATCCTTTCTGTCGAATATGAATCCGCAGAAGATATGTTATATTTTACTGGCATCACTGACGGAAATATCAATGGGATTGTTTTAGGTGGCACAAAAGATATGTTCATTGCAAAGTATGATACCTCTGGCAATCAGGTATGGTTAAAGATCCAAGGCATGCAAGGTGACTCGTTAGGTGGAAATCTCGGTGATCGTACTTCTATTGCGTTTGATGCAAGTAAGACGATGTATTCTTTTAGTAACACCAATGGTACGGTTAGTGGGATTACAAATCCTGCAAATCCAAATCGAGGGCTATTTTTGGTTCGAAACGTTCGATAATTTTTTAAAATCAGGTGTTTTCGTACTATTTTAGTTATTATTCTTGCTTGTACATATAACCACATTGGATACTGAAAATCTGTTCCGGAGAGTGTCAGATGAAACGTAAACTAGGATGATTCTAACTGATCAAAAAACAATCCTACTTGTTGAAGATAATGCGGTCATAGCCCTGCAAGAAAAAAGGGAATTAGAAAAGTTCGGATATGCAGTGAAACACGTTTTAAACGGGGAGACCGCCATTGAGACGATACTAAACAACACATTTCACTTTGATCTCATCCTTATGGACATTGATCTCGGATCTGGAATCGACGGAACAGAGGCTGCCGAAATAATATTAAAAATAAAAGACATTCCTGTTGTATTTTTATCTTCTCACACGGATCCCGAATTGGTTGAGAAAACAGAAAAGATTACCTCTTATGGGTATGTAGTTAAAAATTCTGGCCCTGTTGTTCTTGATGCCTCCATCAAAATGGCTTTCAAGCTCTATGAGGCAAAGAGGGAATTACTCAAATCCAAGGAAAAAGCCGAAGAAAGCCAAAGTTATATCAATGCATTACTGCTTTCAATTGATGATACGATTGTCGCTCGAAATGATAAAAACGAAATCGAATTTTTTAATGATTCTTTTAGAGACATTACACTCAAACTCTTTCATAGAGAAGCTCATAAAGGATTAAATACTTTAGAATTGTTGCCTCTAGAAAATAAAAAATATTGGCAAAATGTTTTACAGAATATTCTGAAGGGAGAAAAGCATAGTGAAGAATTTGAATGGAAATATTCAGATACGCATGTTCGTTATTATGAAATTTTCCTATTTCCCGTTTCCTTGGGAAATAAAATTATAGGTTCCCTTGAAATTACCCGCGATATCACTTCACGCAAAATTGCCGAATTTGAATTAATTGCCGCAAAAGAAAAAGCAGAAGTTAATGAATCAAGATTGATTGAGGCACAAACAGCAACCAAAGTTGGAAGTTGGCAAACAGATTTATCAAATTTAAAAGTAATCTGGTCAGAAGAAACATATCATATTTTTGAATTAAATTCCCAAACCTTTCAAGCATCACACCAAGCATTTTTAGATTTTGTACACCCGGAAGATCGGGTTCAAGTTGACGAAGCATTTAAAAATTCCTTTAGCACAGAAGACTATAATTATATAGACCACAGAGTGATTACTTCCTCAGGAAAAATAAAACATGTTGAGGAGCGTTGGCGCATTGTTAAAGACATGGAAAACAAACCAATCCTAGCCGTGGGAACCTGCCAGGATATTTCAGAACGAAAACAGGCTGAGGAACAAATTAAAAGACAGCTTTCTGAGAAACGTACTCTTCTGAAAGAAGTCCATCATCGCATAAAAAACAATATCGCATCGATTGAGAGCTTACTCTCCTTGCAAGCACAGACAATAGAAAATGAAGAGGCCAAAAAGATATTGCAAGAATCGATTACAAGAATTCAGAGTACGCGCATATTATATGAAAAATTATTGATTAACAAGGATTTTGTGGAAATATCAATTAAGAATTATGTGGATAGTTTGATCGATTCCTTGGTATCGGTTTTTCCTGAAAGCAAAAATATTGAAATTCACAAAAACATAGATGATTTTAATCTAAATTCAAAAAAGGTACTTCCAATCGGAATTATCATCAATGAACTTGTCACGAATATATTTAAATATGCATTCGAAGCGAATTTCCAAGGCAAAATTTCTATCGATCTAAAAAGACTTGAAAATCTGGCAATCCTGATCATTAGAGATAATGGGGTTGGTTTAGATGAAAGAACAAAAGCCAATCAATCTCCGGGATTTGGTCTGACTCTGGTGAAAATGTTAGCTGAGCAGCTGAATGGCTCCTATGTAATAGAAAATGATCTTGGCACAAAAAATGTTTTAAAATTTCCCATCTAAAAAAAGGAAGGACCAAATGGATAAATGCAGTAGACTCTTTCTCGGATTAAGTTTGATTTTTGTATGGAGCGTTGATGGACAGTCAATCATTGATATTTCTATTAGCAATAGCACTCGGGAATTAGAGGATGAAAGGTCAAGATTTTCGCTGGAACATCTTGTTGATAAGACCCTTTCCCCTTGGTGTATTTCTGGCAAAGATTGGACTAACGAAGACAATATAGAAATCATTTTAGATAAAAAAACTACAATTTCTCAAATTCAAATTGCAAATGGATTTTTTGATCCGAAACTATTTCAGTTAAATTCTAGACCGAGTAAAGTGTCGCTAAAATCAGAGTTAGGTGAGAAGCGGGACTTAATCCTAAAAGATACTCTCAACGTAGAATCCTATTCTTTTGCTCCTATTTCAGGAAGTACCATCACTTTATATTTTCCTGAAATAAAGAAAGGATCAAAATACAATGATTTATGCATCACCGAAATTTCTTTCCTTCCGATAGAAAATTCAGCGTTGATCAGTAATCGTAAATTGAAGCATGAGAAGGCTGTGGAGACAGTAAAGAAGCCTATGTTGTTCAAGTCTGTGCAAGGTGATGAAAACGATTCCTTTACCATCAAACCCAGTGGAGATAGTTTCAATCTTGAAACCAAATCGAAAACTCAAAAATCGATCATCCTTTATCAACCAATGGCAATTTTTTCATTGATCCTTTCTCCTCCTCCCAAAATCGTTTTAATGCCTAAAGTAAATCCATACGATTTGCTCAAAATTAAAATTGAGGGTAGTTGCACGGAAAGTATGGACAAGAAGAAAAAGACTGAGCCTTGTAAACTTATTTTTAATCCAGAGGACGGTAACTATACAGTCTACATTAAAAATAAACTGACCTTCCATTCAAAATACCCGGAAATGTTTCAGTAATGTGTAGACTTACTTTTGAGTGGACTTTCGAAATTCTTGTGGAGTGAAACCAGATATATTTTTGAAGGAACGATTGAAGGATGCCTTTGAATTGAATCCGACGGCAAATGCAATCGATAGGATTGATCTATTCGAGTCTTCTACCATCAGCTTTTTAGCTTCGTTCACTCGGTATGAATTCACATATTGCGGAAAGGTTTGATTCAATTTTTCATTTAGAATTTGAGATAACTGGTGAGGAGATATTTTGAGTTCTTCCGCCACTTTAGGCAAAGAAATATCTTCATCTGCAAACGCTCTCTCAGATTTAAAAATCTCTTCTAATTTTTCGAGGATGAAATTTACATCTAAATTTTTAATTTTTGAATTTTCATACCGATTTCTTTTTAACTCCTTTTGCAGTCCAATAACGATTTCTGGATATCTAGAAGATAAAATAAAGAAAATAAACAAGTTTAGAGGTAAAAGTAAAGCACTCAGTTTTACAAGAAAGAAAGATTTAATGAAAAATCCAATCAGCCCAATCAACAAATCAATATAAATTAATATAATTATAAATATGAAGATCCCTTTAGATTCTCTAGAAATTTCATTTGATCTTTTAAGTAATGGTAGATTCAGAAAAATAATAGGCGTTAAGTAGCTCAAAATAGACACTTTAACTCCCACATTCAAACTCATGATTAAAACGTGATAAAAACTCATTTTACCCGTTCTAAATCCTTCCAGAAATTTAATTTTAGAATCTAAATCCATTAGAAGGTAAGGCAATATGACAAATAATGCCAAACAAGACGGAATTAAGTGGAAATTAAAAAATTTTGAGTCTACCTCCCTTACAACTAACCTATAGTAGTGGAGAAAGAGCGGCCCGCATAAAAATACAAACGGAAAATGTAATGCATAAAAATAGGGATAAACTAAATGAGTCATTGAAAAAAAATAGGCTCCTGATAGCAACCAAATGGAAGCTATCAAAAGAATCCAAGCCATTGTTTTCACTTTTGTCCAAGAGACAAAAATGTGCATAGCCCAAAGCAAACCAAACAACGCACCGAATATGAGCACTGAAGATTCAAAAATTTGCATATTGGGTATCCACATTTTTGGCGTTGAATGGAAATAAAATTATCTTTAAGATTACGAAGCGATAAAATTTATAATATCAATTTGATTTGTAAATATCGTCAATGATTTCTTTGTACTTATTCTGAACGACATTTCTCTTCACGGAAAGTTTGGGAGTCAATTCATCTCCTAATTCAAAGGCTTTAGGTAAAATTCTAATTTCAATCACTCTTTCGAAAGATTTGAATCCTGTTTGTGCACTGATGAGTTTTTTTACTTCTTGAAGTAAAATCTCTTTTGTTTTTGGATGAGCTGCAATTGTAGGTAAGTCCTTTCCATATTCTAAAAACATTTCCGTATTTGGTACGATGAGTGCGGACAAAAATTTTTGATCTTGTCCAACTACGATGACAGAATCGATTAAAGGTGATTGGACAAGCTTACTTTCAATAGGTGTAGGCTCGACATTCTCTCCACTTAATAAAACAATTGTTTCCTTGGAACGACCAACGATTTTTAAACAGTGATTAAAGGTCATAATCCCCAAGTCCCCTGTATTTAACCATCCATCATTTATTATTTTCTTAGTTGCCACCTCATCGTTATAGTACCCTTTCATCACTTGAGGGCCGCGTACATGAATTTCTCCTTTTTTTGCGTAGCCGTTTTTTCCCGGATAGATTACTTTTTGTGTTTCTAGAGAAACGATCCTAATCTCTGTCCCTTTAAAGATGGGGCCAACGGTTCCTATCACTAAATCGTCCAACGTTCGAACCGCAATCACAGGACTGGTCTCTGTCATCCCATAACCTTCCAAAACAGGGATCCCAATATGATTAAAAAAAAGATCCACGTGATATGGCAATGCACCTCCACCAGAAACAGATCCTCGTAATTTTCCTCCTGTTACATCTCTAACTTTTTTTAATATTAGTCGATCCAGTAGGAAAAAAGGAAAGGCAGAGAATAAGCATATTAGGATATCGAAGAATCCCTGAACCAGTTGGATAGATAAATTTTCACGCTTTAGTCTTAACGTTTTTCTGCGAATCGATTGTAAACTTCCGTGGAACTGTTCCGCAAAAAAATATGCAGTATTAAACAAAATTCGTTTGGATAAAGAAGCTTTCTCAAGATTGGCGAGTATACCTGCATAAATACTTTCCCATAATCTAGGCGCAGATGCCATGAATGTTGGTTTCACAATTTTAAGATCATCCTTTAATGTGCGAATGCTTGAATAATACGTGCAACATCCTTTCGATAGTGCGATCATTTCGAATACCCGTTCAAATATGTGCCAAATTGGTAAAATAGAAACCACTCTGTCGGCGGGCGAAATTGCAATCGGCATAAATTCTAATTGGGATACGATATTTTTATGGGTTAACATCACTCCTTTGGGTTGACCCGTAGTTCCAGATGTATAAATAATTGTGAAGAGATCGTTTTCTTGGATGGAGTTTATTTTTTCATCCATTTCATTTGGTCTTAGCTTTCTATATTCTTTTCCCTTTTCGATTAGATCATAGAGGTTAAAACAATGATTAGGAAGAGCATTTGAACTTTCGAGTAAAATGATTTTTTCTAAAAGCGGTAAATTTGCCTGATTCTTTTGAACTAGTTCTAGTACTTTTCTATTTTCAACAAATATAGTTTTTACTTCTGCATGATTGAGTATGTAGGTAATATCAAAATCGGACACATCTGCACCTCTCGGTACATCACAAGCGCCGACCATCATGATTGCAAGGTCGGCAAGTATCCACTCATATCGATTGTCAGCAATGATTGCGATTCTTTCTCCTGGTTGAATTCCCAAATTAAGGAGCGCGTAGCCAAGATTTGTTGCCATTTCATACGTTTCTTGAAAAGATCTTGTTTCAAAAACTTTACCTGTTCTTTTGATTCCGAATGCAGGTTCATTTGCATACACCGACGATGCTTCACGTATGATTTTCGCTAGATTTTTATACATATCTAATCTCCCATTTTTACCTCCTAAGTATAGCAAAAAGAGATAAGCCGAGTCGACTCGATCTATAGTATATGTTTTTCAATACGTATACAATTATAGAATGATACTTCCCCAATTGTAAACAATATCCAGAACCTAAATAAATCTTATCTTTGTACTAATTCGGAGATGCCGTCTGTCATCTCAATGTGCCAGCGCGTTTTCGTCGTATTCTGGACGAAAGATGAATCATGACTAACAACCAAAAGACAACCTTCAAATTCGTTTAATGCTTTCTCTAAACAATGAATCGAAGGTAAATCCAAATGATTAGTGGGTTCATCCATGATGATAATAGATGGATTTTCTAACAGGCCGAGACCGAACATAAGTTTGCGTTTCTCTCCCGAGCTTGGAGAGTGAGAATGAAAGATCCTATTCGGATCGGAGCCTAGTCTATCCACAATCGAAAAAAGTTCACCGCGTTTCTTACTCGATAAAAGTTGGATTTTTGACTCCACTTGATTCCAATCCTGTGAATGAGTTTCTTGAGGGATATACAGAATTTGGTGATGGGAGAGGCTTAATTGTTTATAGAGTTTTAGAACTAAGCTAGTTTTCCCAGCCCCATTATCACCCGTTATCCCGATTTTGTCGTCTGGAGTTAAAATGAGATCTGGAAGATTTAGCGAACGGTTTGTATTTAAGAAAAAAGTTTGTGCTGGTGCCAAAAGAATTGTATCACGGAGAAGCTTTTCGCCCTGAAATTGAAATCCCCCGATTTTTTGTTTTTGAAAATAATAACGATCAGTTTCTAGCTTTATACGTTCTGTTTTCAATTGCAGCTGTTTTAATTTTCGGGCTCCTATTTTATCTTTTCCACTAATGCGCGCTAAATCAATTTTTGCCTTCTTATCGTGATCATGTTTATCGATATGTCTTTTTGATAAATGATCTTTATGTTTATTCATTTTTTCTGCAAGTTGTTTTGTATTTTCCGATGCCGTTTTATATTTCTTCCGTTTGATATCATAATCTTTCGCTTTTCTGGTCTCTTCCAATTCTTCCTGTATGATAGCAGAATCATAATTGCCAATTCGATAGGATACAGAACCCGTTTTCATAAAGATACATGCGGAGCAAAGTGCATTTAGAAAATCTCTATCATGACTTATTAATATTCCGATTCCCTTATGATATTTTAAAGAATGAAGGAGTAGATTTTTTGCAAACAAATCCAAATGATTCGTAGGTTCATCTAACACTAAAATATCATGTTCCTTCCAAAGTGCAATCCCCACTTGCAGTCTTTTTTTCTCTCCATAACTCAAATGATCCCATATATCAAGCCAATTGTTTTCTATTTTTAGTAAAGAACATAACTCACCTGATTTTGAGTCTGCGCAGTATAAGAATTCTTCCGCATCGTCAGGTATCTGATCATTTTCCTGTGTACAATAGAAGGCATTCGTAGGAGTGAGGCCAGTGATTTGACCTTTTGTAGGAGAAAGGAATCCTGTTGCGAGTTTTGCAATGGTCGATTTTCCAATGCCATTTGGGCCAATGATTCCGGTCCAACCAGGAGCAAAATGCATCTCTAAAGAATTTAAAAGATTATCTTCAGTAGGAGAATAAGAAAAATCAACACGATTGAATTTTAAATGATTTAATTTCATAAAAGCTCTCTTTATTTTGAATTTTTAGTTAACAAAATGTAGGTTAGAAAGAGAGTTTATGGATTAGTTAGTTGGATATAAATTCTCTTTCTGTTAAATTAATGCATTCATGGGATTGATTTCCTCGATTTATAAATTGCATGATAAATCTTTGTATCATCAAGTCAAATAAAATTTATAGAGTTTACACTAAAATTATATCTAACATAAGTGTTTCGTGGAACTGTTTAAAAAATATGCAGCGGTTAATCTAGAGAGTCATTCCGTAAGAGAAATTAAATTTGCCAGAGCAAGATACGGTGTCCTTAAGGCATTCGTAGATGAACTGCGGACTGTCAGTTACGAAGACATTCGAATCAAAGATTTATGTAGACGCGCAGAAATCTCAGAACCATCCTTTTATAATTATTTTCCTAAGAAGGAGCATCTTTTTTTATACTATATCGGATTATGGGGTGTTGACGTTCAGTTACACATGAAAGATTTACGACCAGGCCTGACTCGAATATATGAATTATTTCAATATACTGGCGATTATGCTTCCAAGAATGCAAATTTGTTAATGGAAATTATTGCATACCAAGCAAGGACTAATACGATCAAATCGGCCAAAGAAATCGCACCTCTCACAGCGGCAGAAAAACGAATTGTTTTTGGTAATGAACCGAACATTGATAGCTTTAGCGACCAAGGCCTGGGTCCTATCTTAAAAGAAAACATTCGAGAGGCCATACTCTCTGGAGAGTTACCCAAAACAACATCGGTTGATACCTTGCTTATGACGTTAGCTTCTGTTTTTTTTGGTCTTCCCGTTTTAATTTTACACGAACCTTCTACAAGTCTTTCCGGCTATTATAAGAAAGTTCTTCAATCCATACTTCCTCTTCCCAGCCGACGTAAAAAATAATATCATTCTATTGTTTTGTTCCTTTTTTCTGGATATGCTTTTATGAACGGAAGATCAATTTCATCCAGAAGTCGCTCGTCACTAACACCGGTTCTGTTAGTCATAAGGACGCTGGTTTTGGAAAGGCTTGGATACACCCGGATTTCACAATAGAAACCACCTCCACCTCCAGCATGTGCGAAGAAGGTCGTGCCATTCAGCTCACCTCTGTACCATCCCAAATTCACAGGAAACTTTTTTTGATTTGTGATAGGACCAAATAATTCGGGCGCATATTCAGAGAAGACTCCATTTGATTTTATGAAAGATTGTAAATATTTCGAAAAGCCTTTTGCGTTTCCGACTATACCACCGTAACCATCGCCATTTATATAATATTTACGAAAAGCACTCCAGCCTTCCTGACTTCCTGAAATGAACTGATCACGATCGATGAACCATCCTAATGCCGCATTCAGAATGCTAAACCTTTTGATATATCCTATGGCACTAAAGGGAGGTTCTAAAGATTCAAATCCAAGCAATTCACCTTCTTTCAGAGAGAGTTTGGAGATGATATTCTTTTGAATGTATTCTTGGTAGCTTAGTCCACTTACCCTTTCAATGACTTCACCAAGCAAAAGAAATCCAAGGTTGGAGTATTTAAATTTCTCGCCTGGTTCAGATTGCAATTTATTATTCTCCTTCAGAATTTTGTAGATGAATTCTGATTTGGAGAAACGGGAATGTTCCTCCTCTAGATGACTCCAGGAAAGTGGGATGGGATTTGAAAAACCTCCAGTGTGATTTAGTGTCTGTCTTATGCTGGGCGATTTTTCATAGGGAAGGTAATCTAGGTATTTACTTAGCGGATCATCCAGAGAAAGTTTTTTCTCTTTTGCAAGTTGTAGGATTGCAAGCGCAGTAAACGTTTTGGTGACTGAAAAACCAAGGAAACTAGTATTAGCAGATACGAATGTTGTATTTAAAATATCTGCTTTGCCTGCTTCAAAGGAAAGTATAGGATCTTCTGCCGAAGAAAACTGGTATTGAAGACCAGGAGCCTCACGATCCTCCACCATTTTTTGCAATTGCTTTCTCACTTCCGCGCTCGCCATACTTTCACTTGTTTCAGCAGAAATTGGCGAAACATGGAATCCATAAAAGGCAAAAAAGCTTATTTTTAAAAATTTCCCCGCTAGAATTTGAATTTGGTCCTTTCTCATAGCGTTAACCCTATCCGTATAGTTGATAAATATAATATTGCAAACATTAAAAATATAGTCAACTATAAAAATATCCGGTGTTTTCTCCACCGGACTTTTCTTCAAACAATCGGAAACTTGGCTTGGCCATTGCTTGGGCAGCAAGAGACACGAGCAAGGCTTCATTGTCATCAGGCCCAATTCGATTGGCATGGATCACACCACATCCCTTACAACGGTGCAATATCACCCATTCTCCCTTCCGAACCCAGATCGAAATGGCCTCCATTTTACTGCCGCACTCGGCGGACCGGTCTCCCGGAGAGGAGTCAATATGCAGACTTGTCAAACAGTTAGGACAATGGTTTCTCTGTTCGGTTCCATACCCTGGTGGGAAAATCATCTGTTTACATTCAACACATCGAAACTCAGTCGTATCGGAGCGAAAACGGAAAGACTTAGATTCGTTAGTTGCGTATGAGAAGGTTTCGTCTTCATCATCGAAACGTTTTTTCTTAGCGAATTTTTGGTTTTTAGATAGATCGTGTTCTCGTGACATACCCAGTTTTTGCGGCAAAACAAAAAAAGGAGACCAAAACAGTGGATGAGAGGGAAGAGACCGCCTATGCGTAGATAGCCGCCTCCTAATAAAATTTAGGCGGGTAATCCAAAACAAGTTCACCGTTTTGGCGGTCTAGACAATGGCCAGGTTTAACATACTAAGCCCAGGTTCAAAAGAAAGCCAAATCTTGTCAAGACAGAAGTAGATGTTTTGGTTAGAAAACCACTCCCAAGCAAAAGGAAATTTTTGAAGGCACCTCTCGAATTAGGATTTGTTTTTGAAAGGCTTGCTGTGAACTAAAGTGCAAATGTTGGAAACCTCAACACTTCCCTTTTATGAGCTTGTTTCTGCTTCCATAGCCCTAATCAGTTTTGGGGTTTCTATTTTTCTCGCATGCATTCTTTTTTCGATACCATCAAATTACAAAACAAATGTATATCTAGGTTTTACGCTCCTGATCGGATCAGCTGTCTTTTTGCTGCGACTTCTGGTTGTAACAAAATCTAACTTAGCCATTTACGCGCCATTCTTTGTATTTCCTTCTGCTTACCTCATTGGTCCTTTACTATTCTTTTATACTCGTGCCATTTTGTTTAAGAGGGATGCATCTAAAACGGAATTGTTTCGGTATTCGCTTCCTTCGTTGCTTTCATTTCTAGTTTTTCTTTCGCTCCATCAACTGTATCCAGAATTCCGGGATATAAACGCTATCAGCAAACAAGAACATGTTGTTGGATTTTATACTACGATGATCCTGATCTCGATCATGGCGTATATCTCCTACTTTTGTATTATATCAATGAGATATATTTTTCTTTATCAGAAAGAATTGGAAAATGAGTTTTCTCAAAATGTAAAGGGACGATTGCTCTGGCTCAAATCATTGATCGGAATCAATCTTCTCAATATTTGCGCTTATTTTAGTTTGAGTATTTTATTTTTTACAGGTCAACTAGTCATCCCGCCTTTAACACCGATTGAAAGTTTCATCAATTTAGGAATGATCTATCTGATCCTATATTACCTAATCAAAAAACCTGATGTGATAACCCTACAATATCTCGAAGAAAATCTAAAGTCTCTTCCAAAGGATTTACTAATAAAAAAGTCAGATAGCAAATACAGCAAACAGAGTCTAGCGCTTGATGAAAGAAAAAGTATCATTGTCAAAATCAAACAGGAAATGTCAGAAAGGAAACCGTATTTAGAAGAAAGCATCTCCCTAAAAGATCTTTCCGACAGAACTGGAATTCCTGCCCATCACCTTTCCATGTCCATCAATGCCGAGCTCGGCCAAAATTTCTTTCAGTTCATCAATTCCTATCGTATCGAAGAAGCTTGCTTGCTATTGGCAAAACCAGAATTTCAAAATCAGAATGTATTGAATGTTGGCCTACTTGCTGGCTTCCAATCAAAGGCTGCATTCAATAAAGCATTTAAAGCCGCTACCGGTAAAACTCCAACAGAGTATCGCTTAGCCTTGCGAGCTTAATGCATTTTTTTTCGTCCATCCTTCCAAGGTGAGTCGATGGACACCTTTCTCTCTGCTATCCTAGAAGGATGATCGAAGCCTTGTGCTTCACGGAGAGAAAATGAATATAGAGTTAAAAAAAAAGATTCGTATATCACAAATTTTATTAACACTTGGGGCTTTTGAATTTTTTGGTCCCATCCTCAGGGATACAAACAGTTCGCACTTATTGAATCCTGAATGGGTAGGACATGCTCGCTTTCATCTGATGTGGTGCATCGCTCTTTGGGGATCGTTAGGAATCTATAGTTTAATTTTGATATGGCGAAAAACGACTGCTGATACTGGAAATCTTTATACCGTGATTTACCTTCAATTCCTAAATGCTCTAGCTTTTTGGACAAGTACACTACTGAGTGATTTTTTTGGGGGAGATATATTTGATGCAAAAATTCATACGAGTATCGGAGCAATCAATGAAAACATTTTGGTATTCACTCTCCTATCTCTATTTTTACTTTTTAACTTCTGGCTTCTAAAACGTAAAATTGATCCATTTCTCAAAGATAAAATTTCTACAAGAGAATCGAATCAATCCAAGCACGAGACACAAGTTTTAATCAGCGGAGCGGGTCCCGCGGGAATGATTGCTGCGATTTATTTATCGAAGCTTGGGATCAAAAATATTCTCATAGAAAGGAGGGGAGAGATCCAGAGCCATCCCAAAGCACATGAACTTAGCGCAAGATCCTTGGAAATCCTTAGAACCTTGGGTATTCCTGTTGAGGATTTGATAAAGGAAGCTTCTGATTCGGAAACTGCCTCTCGGATTTTATTTTGCAACACAATCAATGATGAAATCGGTAGGATAGACCTAAACAAGGAGGAGATCAGAAAAAAGTATAACTTTCATCTAGAGTCCCAAACTCCTTTTTTGAATCTCTCACAAACAGAACTAGAGAGGGTACTTCGAAAGTATCTATCAAAAATAAGTTTAACAACCATTTTACTAGAACATCAATGGATTTCGGCTCTAGAAAAAGATGGAAATGTGCATTCCGAAATTTTAGATCGCAAAACGGGCGATACGTTAGAAATTAAGAGCAAGTACTTAATTTGCGCAGACGGAGCAAGATCCGATGCTCGTGCTCACTTGGGAATCAATATGTCTGGGCCGGAAAGAATCCAAGATGTGGTGAATGCCTATTTTACTAACGACATGACATCCATTGTCAAAACCAAGGCAAAGTTATATTGGATTTTCAATCCGCAGGCGCCCGGTGTATTCATTGCACACCATCCAAAAAAAAGATGGGTCTATCACCATGCTGTAGAAACACGCTCTCAAAAGATAGAATCCTTTGATGAAGAATACTTTCAGAAAAAAATGAGAATCGCCATGGGTCTAAAAGACGATTTCAAATTTAAGATCGAATCCATCAGCAACTGGCGTATGTCTGCACAAATTGCAGATCGATTTAGAAAAGGAAATATCTTTCTGATTGGAGATGCTGCACATCGATTTCCACCTACTGGAGGACTCGGAATGAATTCTGGAATTGGAGATGCACAAAACCTATCTTGGAAAATTGCCTCGGTTTTGAAAGGAGAAGGGAAGGAGTCTTTGCTGGAGACATATGAAGCAGAAAGAATGCCCATTTTGAAAGAGAACTGTAAACAGAGCTTAAAAAATTGGAAGAAAATACTAGAGATACCGAAATCATTGGGACTCAGTCCTTTCCTCGGTAAAATGATGGATCGATTTCTTCATGGAAGAATTGTTAGGTGGCTTCCCAAAGACTGGATTTCAAATTTTGATGAAGCCATTCGAAAAGACGCCACCGCAAAACTCGTAAAAAACAAACTCAATCCAAAAAATATGCTGAAGGCAGCCAGAGCGATTGCCAATCAAATCGGACATTTTGATCGGATTGGTCTCGATCTCGGCTATCGCTACCAGTCGTCTCAGCCTTCATCGGATATCCATCCAGAATCATCGGTGTCCATCTATCGTGCCTCAACTGCTATCGGTGCCAGGTTTCCTCATTTCTGGTTAGACGAGAATAAAAAAATTTCGAGTCACTCTCTGCTTTCACCAACTCAATTTACACTCTTGGTTTTTAAAAATTCGGTTCACTTGAAATTTTGGGAGTCTCTCAAAAGCGAAGATGGGATGCAAATGAATTTCGAAATACAGACCATTCCCGAACTCTCGGAAACTGCGAGACTTACCATCGACATTGGAACGGACGGAGCGTTACTTTTGCGGCCAGATGGTCATGTGGCGTGGAAGATAAAAAATGTTTTGGACGACAATCAAGTAAGATCTGAGTTTTTAGAAGTGACGCATTCGATTTTGGATCCGAAGCTTTCGAGAACATCTCAAGTTGAAAAAATCAGAAAAGGAAAAATAAAAATGTTAACGTTATCGATTCTAATTTTGTTGCCCATTCTACTTTTTACGATTTATCTTTTCCGACCATTGACTCATAAACCTGCTCCCGCAACATTTAAAGCGCTAAGTCTTTCCGAAGGTAGGTTTGAATCTTTTGTTGCGAAACCGTCCCATATTTATGGAATGGGGTTGGTTTATTCGAAACACATCATTGAAACAGCTGCCTCTTTTGATCCAGCCATTCCTCCACCCATTTTCAAAAAAGAAATTCAATCCTTAAATCAAAATGCAGAGGGTGTCGTTCTCCCAGAAGGTAAGATTCTTTATGATGCCATTATGGCCTTTGAACCAGAATTAAAGGAGAACGAGTCTTTAACAAATTTAAACCTTTTGCCTTTGCTTGACTACGAAGTGGAATTAGCATTTGTCATCTTAAAGGATATCGAAAAGGCAGATTTAGAAAAACCTGAATTTGCACCTCAGCTTGGTTATTTTATTGCCAACGATCTTTCTGCGAGGTCCCTTGCCGTGTTTGGTGAGGGAAAAAGGAATAAAGCAGAATACTGGGGAGTTTCTAAAAGTTTCAAAGGCTTTTTACCGATCTCTAAAAAGATGTGGATTCCAAATGTCCATCTAACAAACAGCTTACCCGATATCAAACTGGAAACCTATGTGAATGGAAATCTTCGCCAAAGTGAAAATACAGTCAATATGATCTACACACCAAAGGAGATGTTACGTTTTATACAAAATAAATATCCTGATGCCAAATTAAAAAAAGGAGATATCGTAATCACGGGAACTCCAGGCGGAGTCGCACTTTCGACACCGAAAGCGTTGGCGAGGCTGTTTGATTTATTGAATTTGAGTCGTTTTACAAAACTCAAATTACTCTTAAAAAAAGAAAACCCTCGTTTTTTACAAATCGGCGACGAGGTGTTAGTAAGGGGTGTGGGTCTCGGTGAAGTTAAAGTGATAATAAGGTGAAACAAGTAAAACGAGCCTAACTTCTCGTTCCACCATCGACTCGGTATACCGAACCAGTGATAAAACTTGATTCGTCTGACGCAAGAAAGGCGATTAAATTTGCGACTTCTATTGGATTTCCGAGTCGTCCCATGGGGATATTTTTTTCCATGCTTTCTTTCCCTTTTTCACCTGCTACTTGTAAAATGGCGGTTTCTGTCCAACCAGGGCAGACGGCATTGATTCTTACGCCAAATCTTGCCACTTCCAGGGCACCCGTTGTCGAAAGCTCGATTACCCCTGCTTTCGCAACGCAGTAGGGACCAAGAGAGGGCGAAGCGCCGAGTCCGGCTATAGAAGCAATATTGATAATAGAACCACCTTTTCTGTCGGCAAGCATCTGTTTGGTGGCATATTTTTGACACCAGAAAACGCTCGTAAGATCTATTAGTATCAATCGGTTCCAAGTATCCGTCGTTACCTTGTGCATAAACGTTGGTTTATTCGCAATGCCCGCATTGTTTACCATGATATCGATCCTACGATCTAGGGATTTTGGTTGGTTGGTGAGAGAGATGATTTGATCTTCTTCCGATACGTCACAGAGAAAAAACTCGGCTTCACCACCTTCCGTTTTGATCTGTTTGACTACGTTATGTCCTTCCTCTTCATTGATGTCGGAGACGATGACGTAGGCTCCCTTTCGGGCGAGCAATAGGGAAGTCTCTTTCCCGATTCCAAGTGCGGCACCCGTTACGATAGCGGTTTTATTGATTAGAATTTGATCCATATTGGTTTTTGTAACAATGGAAAAAGAAAAATGCAATGAAAATATTCGAACAAGCTAACATTAATAAGCTATATCTACGAGTAGAAATAGATCCCAGAATACATACTTTTTTGATTGATAAATGGAAATACGTTATTATACTTTATATCGATGTTAATTTTTTGGTTCATTTAAAATTAAAAATTATGAGTGCGTCCGATCGACAGATTTCATTACTAACTTTTTTAAGGGTGATCCATTAAATGAAAAATCTTAAATCTAATCTTGAATTTGCTTCTTTGATATTAACTTTTGCGCTCATACCCATTCTCTTTTTTTCTCTTTTCGTGCAAATTCCAGTTTTAGCGAATGTGTTCCAATACGAGGTAGAGTTAGCAAACATAGAGCAACTAACAACGAATGAAGAGGATGAAATATGTTTAGGAGAACCTTGTAATTATAGTTCTAAAATAAATTTCGATCATCACAAAATATTCATAGCGAGTTCAAGTTTTCAATTTTCGAAAAGTGTTTGGGTATATTATCAAATCATAGAAACGAAAAAAGTGTTTGTTGATTATTCTTTCTTTCTTTGGTCTTATCTTTATTTTGATCTCATCGCTTGCATTTACTTGATCACATTTTATTTTTATATGAAGGGTGAAAAGAGAAAAGAAAGTATAAATAATCCGAAAAAAGGTGAGGATGTAAAGCTCAGTTTCCCAAAAAATGCGGAAGAGAAAGTTGAAGCTGTTCTATTGCCCTCGGATTCTTTTCGATTCGTTTTTCTTCTTGGGTTTCTCCAATTTTTTGTTTGTGGGATCGCTGCCTATTTTTTCGCAAAAATTAGCTCACATACACACTGGATATTTTTAATATCGTTCCTTTTGCCATTTCTAACTGGAATTGCTCTCTATTTTTCGGTGAAAAAAAGTATAGCATTTCTGCTTTCTTCTCTTCTCTGTCTTGCTCCCGCTGCGACTGGAAAGGATATACTCTATATTGATCATCTCTTATTTCCAAATGATGTAAATCATGAGATGAAAGAGAAAGTTTATAATTTAGAAGAAGGTCTCATTAATAAGAACTTTACGGGAGCTTATGTATCTATTATTTCCAGTGGTTCAAAAAGTAAATCAAAGACCTATACCTATCATTTTGTTGCTCCTTACCAAACAAAAGGCGAACCATTCGTTCAATGGATTGTGTTAAAACAAGAATGGATGGAAGACCAAACTAAATTTGATCTATTTTGGCAAGCGTGGAAACAGGAACGACTTGCCGTCCAAATATACGATGAAGATTATATGTATGCGATACAGAAGGCAGGTGAGCGATACCAGTTGGATCTAAGCTCGGGAGTTGCGCTTCTAAAACCGATTCTATCTGTGGGAGCAGAAATTTCCGGGACAATTGGCAAAGTGCTTTGGACAAATGGGATTGCGTTGATTGTTTGGATCTCTATAGGACTCATCCGCATCTATCTTCGCTAAATGGAGCAGAATCCGTCTTTATTCTCTTGCATTAATGCCAATGGAACTAGTTCAAAAGAAAAATCTTATTTACTAAATCCGACTTGGTTAACTTTAAAACCACCAGCTTCCTGAAATGATTTTAATACGAGGCCTACTCGATCCGTCCAAAAGGAAAGGCTTCCTACCGGATCATTCACATACAATGCTACATATCCAACTTTCATTTTTTACCTCTGAAATCCCGATCGAACAGAAAAAACGATGACACCTAAGGTTGTGCATGTGACCATTCTCCGAACAAAATTCTATTTTGCTATCCATACCAATCCTTCCGTAAAATTGCCTGTCATACAATTTGGTGGGTGGACGGATGCTCCAAAACACGGAGGGAAATCTTTTTGTATTGCTTGGGTCAAATCTTTCGTATAGTAATAGCGACTGATATAGGTATGTTCATATTTTTCTGGAATCGGCTGTAATTGAAACGTGATTTTTAAGAAGTCTCCATCATCATACCGTACGTCAAAGATCTTCGTATTCTTGGCTACATCCAAAGTTTTTCGATTTCCTTTCCGATCGATGATACCTTCCTCTGTTGGTTCGAGTCCTAACTTATTTTTTTCATCCCTGCCTACAAGTAAGTAGCCAGACCTTCCCAGTGATCTTGCTTTTTTAAATGATAGATCCAAGGCATTTTTTCCTTGTTTGTCGATTAAGTATTTTGTAAATGCGTTAGCGGGAAGGAATTGTCTTGCTTTGTATGTTTCGTCAACAACTGCCAGACCCGCATAAAAATCTTCTGCCTGTCGAAATTTTAACGGGATAACTTCTTTGCCCGTTTTGTCAATATATCCCCAAAGTCCTGAGGGCTCTTCCTCTTGAATCAACTCACAATCATTATATGGGCTTGGTTCGGTGATCTGAACTCTGGCAAGCCCTTCACTAAAATTTCCAACGATCGTATATTTAGGTGGAATGATCCAAGTATCATTGGTATCTTTAAATCCCCATTTTCCGTCTTTACAGGAGGCTAACAGGCCTTCAGCGTATCTACCAGGGCCTGCCAGATAAGAATACAATCCGTTACTATAGATTAATTTAAAGCCTTTGGTTAAATAATATTTATCATATCTTTTCGATACTTGTTTGAATTTGAATTTTGTAGTCGCTACTTCTGCAACGCCATTTCGAAAAACCGTAGCATTGTAAAAGGATGGCTTCACAACCCACTCTCCTTTTTGGTCTATATACCCCCAATTTTTTTCAGACAATTCATTATTGTCTTCGACAGGAGCAAGTATTGGATCATCTGAAAAAGGCTCGGCATCTTTAAATTGAAACGGGATTACTACCTCTCCTTTGCGATTGATGTAGCCCCAAAGACCATTTTTTTTGACAGGCGCCAAACCATGCTTAAATTGACCCGCACCTTCAAATTGAGATTCGAGAACCATTTTGCCCAAAAAGTCCATAAATCCAAAGGAATACTTTGGCTCTTCTTGACTAATGGCGTTTACAAAAATAGAAATGCAGGACTGAACAGAAAAAACGGCAAGAATGATGATTCGTTTCATATCTCTTCCTTAAAAATGAAGTGGTACTGGGTTACTCTCTAAAAAAATAAAGTCTCAATATAGATTACTTTAAATTGTTTTCATAAAGTCGTTTCCACTCTACGAATATAAATCCGAAAGGTAGATTGGACAAAAGAAAGAGTAGGACAAACTTTGCCCAGCTCCAGTCCCATCTATCTTTTTCCTGGAAGAGCAAAACGACATAAAGGATAAAGAGCAGTCCATGAAGCATGCCTATATACCTCACGAAGATAGGTATACCGTAGATATATTTAAGCGGCATGGCAAGAAAAAGCAAAATCAGAAAGGAGGAACCTTCTACAATTCCAAGGATACGAACTCGATTAAGGGATGCTGGCATATCACCAAAATCAATGTTCGCCTCATGAAGGCAATGCAAACTTTCCTTCTAAGACTTAAAGCCGATCTTAGCATGGCTTCCATCACAATAAGGCTTGTTAGATGATGCACCGCAACGGCAAAATGCAGTTTGTGTTACCTTATTGATCGTTTTCCCTGTTCCCGTCACAACTTCAAGATTTCCCTTTAGTAGGAGCGGTCCATTTTCTGCCGGAGTCACTGTCAGCTTACCATTGCGCAGGCTGAGAGGCGAAAATTCTTTTAAGGGAGCTTCTCCCGTTGCTTGAAACTGGGTCGCAGTATGGCTACCATCGCAAAATGGTTTGTTCCCAGAAGCACCGCATCGACAGAGAGTGGCTCGTAACATTTCACCTTGGCCGGTAATTATGGCATCGGCTCTAAGTGCTAAGGGGCCATTTTCCCTTATGCGCACAGTGTTGACGATAGGTGGCTTCTCATCGGCGACACCATCATGTCGCTCATAGCGAATGGCACCTGATGGGCAATTGAGAGCAAGCATGGCAACTTCGTCTGGGGTGGCGCGGTCGGGATATATCCATTCTCCTTCTACATTTGGAACAAAAACGTCTGGTCGATCGAGTACGCAGCTACGCGAGTGGATGCATTTTTTCGCATCAAAGAGAATGGTTACTTTTTTTCCTTTTACGACTTCCATGATTTGTCTCCCAACAGCGGTAGCTTTATTATTCGCTAATTTGAATCCTTGTTTGGATTAGGCAAGAAATTATAAAAAAGCTACTCCTTTTCCTTTAGATAGAGCTCTGGTAAAAAATTTTCAAACTGACCAACTTCCTCGATGTTATGTTTAATCCAAGCCAAGCCATGCTTTCTATCAAAAAAAAGGAATTCAAATAGAGGTCGAAGCAACTTAAAACTGAATCCCTTCCATCCAACAATCAGACAGTTTTCGTAAAGGGTCCCATTTTGTATGTTCTTGAATGAGTATTCCATCCTGGCAATAGGTAGAAATCCATAAAGCCGAGGATTATGAATGAAGCCAGAATCGTCTAATTTTTCAATGGGGCTTATCACATTAACTATGTATTTCTTTTGCCTGCCCAAATATTCAACAATACGCAGAATGGCTCCTTTTCCAACGGTTCCGTCTGGAAGTCGTTTTTCGTAACTTACATGCACGTGATCCTCGGGATGCCATACATGGTAGCGATTGAACGTATTGCCCTGAAAGTGGATATCACCTTCTAAATGTTTGAACCACCAAACGAGCATTTCCGTAGTAACACCTTTCAAAGGATCATGTTGAATCCAATATTTTACTCTACCATCATTTAGGACCTCTCGGCCAGAGCGAGCTGAGGAGACTTTTTTAGGTAACCAAGAAATATTTAATTTTGGCAGTAAGGCTAAGTTGACTTTTTTCATTATTTCTAGTATAGTAGAAACTATACCTCCTGGTTTTTGGTATAGCGTTTACTATACTGCGTCTACTATTTTTTTATTATTGGGAGGAAATATTTTAGGGAAGAGTATTGTGAGAATGAAATTAACTCAGAAATTGCTTCAGATCGAATTCGAAGCTTACAAAAATCCGAAGTCCGATAAGGAGTTTGATATCCTGAAAGCGGGAGAAGCGGTATTTGCGGACTTTGGGTATGAGGGGTCTACCACATTCCAACTCGCACAAAAGGCTGGTGTTACGGAAAGAACCTTATTCAAATACTTTCCTACGAAATTTGATCTATATAAGCGGATATTAGCTGGTCTACTTTTTGCGACGATTCTACCAGAACATATGTCAGATTTAAAAAAAAGACTTCAATCCATAGAGTCAAATTTCAAGACATGGTATATTTCGACTCTTACCGCAAGATACGAAGCAGTGGTAAAAGAACCAAATAAGATAAAGTTGCTGTTAGGTGCAATTTTGTTCTCTCAAGAATTTTCAGAAATTTTTGGAAAACTTTGGAAAACAAATCTGTACGAGCCGTCTCTAGAAGCAATCCGCTTTTTTCAAAAAAGGGGGGACTTGCGAGAGGATATCAAACCGGAGCAGATCGTTCGGGCTTCGTTTAGTTTAGGTGCCAGTTTTTTAATTACGAAAACGATACTTGCGCCCAAGCATCCAATCGATCCATCGGAGGAAATTTCAGCATTGTTCGAAATTTTTTACGGAGGAATCAAATCGAGAGGGAAGGATACTTCCTCAAGTTAGCCAATTCTATTAAAGAAAAAATGTGGGAGTCACTTACAAGTAAGACAGAGCTTGCCTAGAAGATAGGTTTCTTTTGGTAGCGTTCACTCCCTTCTACGTAAATCTTCAATGCATTCTGCATTTGACGCTTGCGTTTCTAGTTCTCCCTTTAACGTGGTGACATGACAATTTTTCGACATCTTTTGCAATGGTTGCCATTCTGCATTGGCTTTCTATTTATGATGCACTGCCATTCCACGTTCCAAAGAAAGGATAACAGTGGTATAGAAATTATTTCTCAAGAAGAAATAGAAATCCTATCAAAGATTCAAGACCTACAAAACTCAGGCATTCATTCCTTGTCCTACATGTATCTATTAGGCGATGGTAAAATTCGTTCGGGTCAGATTGGAGGTAAAGGAAAGGAAGAGATCCAGAGATTTAAAATTGGTAGCATCACCAAACTTTTTACTGGGATTGCCATCTTACAGCTAAAAGATGCGGGAAAACTAAAGTTAGATGATACCGTTTCGAAATGGCTCCCTGAAATCAATGAATTAGAAGAGAGAGATAAAAAATATAGAAAGATCAGTCTTCGAGATCTTTTGACCCACCAGTCCGGGTTGCCCTCCGATCTTGCTGCTGGTTTTTTTCTTCCTCCAAGTTCCACAGAGGAGGAAGTACTTTCTGCCTTCAGAGACCTCCCGAGTCAGTTAAAGGGTGTTAAGCGAAATGAACCAGGAAAAGTACATTCCTATTCGAATTTGGCATTTGGTCTTTTAGGTAGTGTCATAGAAAGGGTTTCGAAGTCGAGCATTGAAGATTATTTTCAAAAACAGATACTAACAAAAGCAGGTATGAAACACACTACCTTACTCGAAAGAAATGAGGGTTCAGAACTTGTTCCGGGATACCAAGGGATTTTTTGGAAAACTAAAACAGAAAACCCAGCTATCCGCGATCTCACGGCAGGTTCTCTGTCTACGACAGGGGAAGACATGGGTCTTTTCTTAAGGGCATTTTTCAGAAGTAAAAAAGGGGAAGGCCTGCTTTCAAAAAGTTCTTTCGAAGAATTTCATCGAATCCAAATGGGACCAAGATCCAATTTTGAGATGAAAATAGGTCTTCCTGTAATTCTCGAAAGGTTTGAAGCAAAGGGAAGGCCTGTGTGGATCGCAGGACACTCTGGATCTTTACCGCCTTACTTTGCAGATTTAATGTATGATCCGGAAACAGAGAGTGCCTCCTTTCTCGCGGGCAATACCTTGGGTCTAGCAACAGGAAAAATCCGTCCGACTAACAAAGAAATTTTAAAACTGACATACAAACAAAAAACGGGATCTGCTTTGCAATCTCCATCGATACCAAATAGGGAGAAACAAAATGAGATCAGAGATTTTTCCGGATTGTATGTGTCACCACTCGGTATCCATGAATTAAAAAAGGGTGATAAACCTACCTTAAGTCTTTACGATATAGATTTTGATTTAGTCCCAAAGGACAATCGGCACGCATTGGAGCTAAATTTATTTTTTGGTTTGATCCCTTTCAAGGATCCATTTTTAGAAAGCCTACGCGTTGAATGGGAAACTTGGGAGGGTGAAAAAATCTTTACTTTGTTATCCGAAGAGATTCCGAAGGGAAGTCTTGGGATTGCTACACAATTTCAGCCAGACCCTTACTCTCCTGATTCCGATTTTTATGGAACTTACCAATCCAGTGATCCTTACGCGATCATTCCTAAAATCAGATTGAATCGCGACAAACGTGGGTTTTCCGCAATCACCATTACGTATGCTTTAGGTGGAATGGAAAATCAAATCACTCTTCCGTGTAAACTTGAAACACCGGATCAATTGAGAATCCATGGGTATGGAAGGAATCTAGGCGAGCAACTGGAACTGAGTGTCAAAAATGGAAAACAATTCGTCCAGTATTCAGGAATCACGTTTGAGAAAAAATAAAAGAATCATTCCTAGTCGATTCATCACTCGACGATCATGGTGACTAGCCTGCGAGCGATCGGTGCGACTACAAGGATGGCAGGAAACGCAATCGGCCATACACGCAAGAATGCCTGCAGCCAACGAGAGACAAAGTTCGCATCGATGCCTGTTAATATGGCTGTCAGCACGCCTGACATGAATAAGCCCATCAAAAAGGACATAATGACTGCAAAAACAATTGGGGTATATTTTTTGGGTATCTTTCTCATACTGCCAGCCGAATTTTTAAGGTTTTGCTTTCGAGAAATTTATTCTGTGTTTTGTTTTTTCTGAATTTTCTTGGTTAAATCTCTGATTTTTGCTACAAAGTCTCCGCTTTATTAGTTGGCCTTAAAGGGAGATTGCCTTTCCTGTGTTCTTTTTTGGAAGATAAAAAAATTTCTGTTATATGCTCACCAAACCTCGTTGACTCCCATGGGAATAGGTGATTCGTTGTTAGAATTAGGAGTTTATATGAAAACAGGCAGATTGGCTTTATTATTTTTATTGGTCTCAACAGTGGGTTGTCCAAAACCGAAAGAAGATACTTCACTTACGGACGCATTATTACTCAGTACTCTAACATCGAGTAGATCGACGACTTCTTCTGCTGCTACAATCACATCAGTGACGCCTACAACCTTTTATGTTGGATCTACGGTCACGATCAAAGGCACAAATTTGACCGGAAAAACGGTGTCTATATTTAATGGAGGCACTTCAAACACGCTATCCACCTCTGTTGTTTCCCAAACGGATACTGAAGTAAAGCTGAGAATCACAAATAGTACTACCGCAAATTCTTCCATTTCAGGTTCGATTGGGATAGCCGTTAACGGAACTCTTGCCAATACAGGCAGTACGATATACTCATTCGTGACGTCTTTAACTTCCGGATTATCGAGTGCCATTGGGGAAGTGAATGTGACAACAATTTCGACCACGAACTCTAATAGTAGCGGTCTCACTTTTTCAGTTAGCCCCTCCTTGCCATCGGGACTTTCTTTAAATACATCTACTGGAACGATTTCTGGAATCGCAACAACTTCGACGGGAAACTCTGCAGTAACCTATACGTTAACAGGAACGAATACGGATCAAACTGTTGGAGGAACTGTTTCAGGAACGCTCTCTCTCACCATTGTTACGAATACACAAAGAACCGCAAGAACATGTAACTCAGTTGGTACAGCGGCAGGCTGCTCAGCTTCTTTTCCTTTCTCTTGCACGAATATCAGTACTTGTACTTCCAGCTATAGTAGCTGTGTAGCGAACTCAGGCTGTGGATTCTAAAGGAAATTAGATAGTTCGAAATTGTATCGTGCCTTTATTTAACAAATCAGGCACGATACAAACTAACGAACCTTTTTTTTCTTATGGATGCTCTCATCCACAGCCAATGCGTTTTTTATAAATCCCTCTAAAAGTTTTTCGTCTATTTCCTTTATGGTATGGAATGTGAGACAATAGACCTGTTTGCGATTTTCCCTTTCCAGAAGTTTTTTATCATCCTCAAGCAAATACCCTTCACAAAAGCCAAACTGCACGCCTGACTTCGGTCCTGGTTTGATGGAAGCAGGCCAAATAAAACAGACACGTGAATTTTGGAAGTAGTATAACACGGAATAGGAGATGCGTTCTTCCAAACTATCGAACTTGCCTAGAATCTTTTGCAATTTGGAAACAATAGCGAGCTCTGTTTCCGTGATCCTCTGGAAGAAGAGTTCACGTTTTTTTATATCTTCGACTATTTTTTTTTCTGAAGGCATGGATATAGTTGGTTACCAAAAATAAACTTAATCTAGATTTTGGATACGATTCTTTTCTTCAAGAGATTTGCGATCTGAATGTACTGCGCGCGATGCCATATGTTCCGATGAAAGCTAGGTCGAAAAAAAAAGAAAGGTTTTCGGTTTTCATAAGGCGGAGGATACTTTAGGTGCATGCCTGGTACCAACGTTAGCTTTCGTTGACTTATATTAAGATCCCAGAGAGTATCGCTCTTTGTCTATGGAACGCACGTTTGTTTGGCGGGTTTCTGCACATTTCTCGCTAGGTTGTATTTCATGAGACTTAAATTTATTTTTTTCAAAATAGAATCTCCGAGAAACAGGTTGACTATTCTCCTTGCTAACCTTTCATAAGAAGATCAAAATCCTATGTTGAGGCATCGCAGATGAAAAGGCGAATTCAGTTTACGATCGTGTTTATTTCCATTTTTCTGTTTATGTGTAACCCAAAGAAAACTGAAGATTCTTCCTCTTTATTATTATTCTTTTTACTTTCTAACACTGCAAATACGAGTGCAGCCACTACTACTTCTACTGTTACATCCTCCGCAGTAGTTTCTACCTTTGCCGGACTCTCAGGAAGTTCCGGAACAACGGATGGAACTGGTAGCGACGCTCGATTCCGTTTTCCTTATTCTATTACGATGGATGCAGGCGGAAGTTTTTACGTAACAGATAATGGAAATTATACGATTCGAAAAATTACAAGTACGGGAGTTGTGACGACATTTGCGGGAACAGCAGGATCATCTGGTACGACAGATGCAACGGGAGGCGCAGCCAGGTTCTACGATCCCGAGGGCATTTCTGTGGACTCAAGTGGGAATCTTTACGTGTCTGATAATTTAAAATACACAATTCGAAAGATTACAAGCTCAGGTGTGGTTACCACATTTGTCGGAAGCTTAGATAATGTCGGAACAACAGATGGAACTGGAACAGCGGCTCGATTTTATTCTCCTCGTTCTCTCGCGATTGATTCCAACGGGAATCTATTTCTTGCAGATTCAGGAAATCACAATATCCGGAAAATCACATCTGCAGGAGTTGTCACAACCTATGCGGGAACGACTGCGAGTAGTGGAAGCACGGACGACTCATCTCTTGCTTCAAAATTTTTTGAGCCCAACGGGATTGCCGTAGACTCAAACGGGAATGTCTATGTTGCAGATACATCCAACAGCACCATCAGGAAGATTTCGAGTACGGGGATTGTATCCACACTTGCGGGCCTAGCTGGCAGCAGAGGAACAACCGACGGAGCTGGTTCAGAAGCAAGGTTTAGTTGGCCACAAGGCCTCACAGTAGATAGCAGTGGTAATGTATTTGTAGCGGATACGTATAACCATACGATTCGAAAAATCACAAGCGCGGGTGTTGTTACGACGGTTGCAGGCACGGCAGGTACCTCCGGTACGACAGATGGAGTGGGAGCAACAGCTAAGTTTTCGTTTCCAAGAGGCATTACGCTGGACGGTAGTGGAAATTTATTGATCGCTGATTCTTCAAATGGGAGCATTCGGAAAATCGTTTTTTAGAAACCGAAACAATTGGTTCCGGTGGAGATTTTGCTAGAGATTGTGATTTTAAAGTAAAGTCTCAGGATCGCGATCCATTCCTGTCTAATAGAGAAACTATTTTTCAGGAGAAATGAATGTCATTACTATCCATATTAAAACCCAAAGGAAAAACCGGGTTTGGTTCTAGTTCCACGGCAGAAGATGTATCGCAAGGTATCGATTTAAAAGGAAAAACCTATTTGCTCACAGGGTCCAATTCTGGAATTGGAAAAGAAACCTTGCGCGTGTTATGCCTTCGCGGAGCAAAAGTGGTGGCACTTGCCAGAACCAAAGAGAAGGCCATGGAAGTGATCAAAGAAGTAGGAAATGCGGAGAGTGTAGGTATTGCCTGCGAGCTTTCCGATCCTAAGAGTATCAGCGATGCGATACTTGAAATTCAAAAAGGAAAATGGCAGTTTGATGGTATCATCGCCAATGCGGGGATCATGGCGCTTCCAAAGTTAGAGAAAGGCCATGGATACGAATTGCAATTTTTCACAAACCACATTGGACATTTTTATCTTGTCACTCGCATTCTCGGGCAATTGAAAGACGATGGGAGAGTTGTGATCTTGAGTAGCTCTGCACACAGCATGGCGCCGAAAGCTACGATTGAGTTTGATAATTTAGATGGATCAAAATCTTACACAGCATGGAAAGCGTATGGACAATCTAAGATGGCAAACCTGCTTTTTGCAAAAGAACTTAATAAAAGATTTCAAGGCACAAAGAAGACTGCCTTTGCCGTTCATCCTGGTGTGATATCTACGAACTTAGGAAGACATATGCCGAAGATCGCAAGTGTCGTATTTGCTCTGATCGAGCCACTTTTCTTAAAATCGATTCCTGAAGGTGCCGCAACACAAGTGTTCTGTGCCGTTCATCCCAAGGCACTAGAATTTAGCGGTAGTTTTATGGCAGATTCCAATCCTAAATCCCCGAGATCAGATGCGGAAAATATGGAGATAGCGAAAAAACTCTGGGATGTATCCGAGGATATTCTTAAAAAATTAGGCGTTTAATTTATTAGATTAACTGCCAAAGTATTCTTTCATTTTTGCTTTGGCATCCTTTCCAAAAAGAATTTCACAGGCCTCCACGAGTCCAGGAGACTTGCGAATGGATTCTTTCTTTTCAACCAATGCTACCTTTGACCTTCTGCGTAAAAAATCTTCAAGCTTGACCACCATCTCTCTTTTTGCTGCATAATGAATTTCGCAACGGATGTACTCTGTGCCTTGGATTAAAACTTCTGCCTGAGTCTTATCTTCTCGGATGCTCTCTAACATACCAATCGCATTCGAACCATAACGTCTCCAGAGCCTTTGCGTGAGTGGTTCCACGGAAGTTCGAGAAGTTAAGGAATCAAGATCCATTAGTTTTGCTTGGTGTAAAAATTCCTTAAGTACGGTTTGGTCCGGTTCTCCATACCATTTCATTTGAGGATACGGCATTTGAATCCCGAGGTTCGAAACTTCATCTACGATTTCGTCGCCTACATTCAGACAGTCCGTAAGTTTTCCACCAAAAATGCTGATATGTTTTAGATTCGAAATAACTTCTACTTCATGTTTTCTTGAAAGTTGTACCCAGTCTTTGTTTCCGCTAGAGTTTCCCTTGACAACTAACGGACGTACTCCGCAGCGTTCAGCAATGATGTCTTTATTCGTAAGTGGTTTTTTTAAATTTAATCTTTTATTGATATTAGAGAGTACAAAATGTCTATCTTCTTCCGTCACCTTAGGCTCTGGATGGTCGACTTTCGTATCGGTTGTGCCGATGCAGGTCTTCGAGCCCATAGGCAATACGAAAAATAAACGTCCGTCATCTGCGAAGAAGGCAAGGACTCTTTGTTTGGAACTGATTTGGTCGACAATCAAATGTATGCCTTTTGAAAAAACATGGTGGTGTTCTGTTTTCACACCAGACCTTTGGTTGAGTTCATCTGCCCAAGGACCACATGTGTTGATGAGAACTTTACTTTTTACAGAAAATGTTTTTCCAGAAATTTCATCTTTAACCTTTGTGACCCAAAGCTCACCATCTTTTTTTGAACCTGAGGCGCTGAGGTAATTGGCAGCAATGCATCCATAGTTTAACGCATTGCGGATAAAGTTAAAAACGAAACGCGCATCGTTATCATGGAGAAAGGCATCCGAATATTCAAACCCACCCGCAGCATTTTTAACATTGATGACAGGTTCTTCCCTGCCAATCGCACTGCGTGTGAGGAAACGGGGGGTCTTTGTAAAAAAACTACCAATCACCCAATAAAACCAAGTGCCAAGCCAAATAAACCAAACAGGGAAGCGAAAGCCTTTTTCAATCGTGGTGAAAAAACGAATTTCCTGCACGGCGGAAGGGTAACTTTTCATAAGATGGTTTCGAGATTTACAGAGTTTTCGGACAAGAGGGAATTCTAGACTCTCAAGGTATTTGATGCCTCCCCAGGCTAAGTTGGAGGACTCTTGGCTCGTCCCAGACGCAAAGTCACCTTTGTCGATAAGAGCTACTTTTACACCTCTGCTGGCCAAAGATGCCGAAGAGACAGCCCCATTGATACCACCCCCCAAGATCAATACATCAAATGTCTGGTTTTGGAGTTTTTCAATATTGGTTTGTCTAAGTTTCATCATGGCACCTCAGGGAATGCGATCTCTCTTAGTTTTCTTTCCCTCCTAGAAAATCAAGAAAGAATGCAACGAGACAAGCCCATTAAAATCGAAGGTCCGATATGGGAACTCATTGTTTTGAGATCGAAAATATTTGGAGTTAATTTATTGATTAAATATAAGTATATTATAAAAAAATAAATTATATGTTGCGAATTGCAACTTAGACATTTATAAAATTAGTCTGTGAGTCAAAACAACTTTAATACATGTTAATCCATATATGGTAAAAGTGTGACGAAAACTATTTTCTCGATAATTTCTGACAAGCAGTCACTTTTGAAACATTTAAATGACTTGCAAATATGGGACCAAATCCTATAATTTTTATAAAGGTTTCTGATATATGAATTCTACGAGGAGAAAGATTCTTTTTTTAGTCTGTATGTATCAGTGTATTTATTTTTCAAATTGCCAGCGTCTGCAGCTAAACAATCCGAAAGATCCCAAATCAGCAAGCTATCTCCTACAACAAAGTTTTGATCGGCTTATGACCAACAATAGAGCAAGCTCTGGCGTTGTCACAGCTACGAATGAGGCTACGGCATCTGAAAATGTACCATCATCCTTGACCGTAACTGCAAGCCGTACGTCTCGTTCAGTTTTAGGATATACAGAATCCGTTTCTCTCACCGCATCAGAGTCCTCGGCTACGATCTACTATACTTCTGATGGTTCAAGCCCAAGTTCAAATTCCACTAAATACACGCAGCCGTTATTTCCTTCAAAAGATTTTGTTGGAAAGACGTTAAAAGTAGTAGCGGTATCGGCGAGCGGAGTTGTCGGAACCATCACGGAACTGAACTATTTTTATCCCGTCCTCCGAACGGAACAAAATGTTTGTTATGACAATGCAACGAATGTTGTAACATGTAATTCCGTAACGCATGCAGGCCAAGATGGCTTGGTCCAAGCAGGAAAATCACAATCTTATAACGGACCAATATCGCATACGACGTATCCCTCCGACATTTACACCTTCGATAACAATACCGGACTTACTTGGCAAACCTGTATTAATGGCAGGTCGGGGCTCTCCTGTACGGGGTCAGATGCCTCGGCTACTTGGGCATCTGCACAAACGAATTGTTCTGCGCTGGACACCAACAATGCTGGTGCAGGTTATGCGGGAGTTACGGGATGGAGGCTACCGACTATGAAGGAGTTGTTTACTTTGCTGAGGCAGGAAAGTTCGGCAAACTCGATTTCCACCGCCAATTTCCCGGCACCACAACCATCATACGCTTTAACTTCTACCCTCTATCCGCCGGATACAGCGAATAGCATCTATATGATTGGTTTTATAAATCAAGTAGCTACAAACAATACCAAAGGAACAGCGCAAGCCTACCGCTGTGTTTCAGGACCTTCCCTCCCAGCTTCCTCCTTTACTGATACAGGAAGTGGGTACCTCAC
Source organism: Leptospira ognonensis (assembly GCF_004770745.1). Lineage (GTDB taxonomy): Bacteria > Spirochaetota > Leptospiria > Leptospirales > Leptospiraceae > Leptospira_A > Leptospira_A ognonensis. Next base: position 279,135 of record NZ_RQGD01000046.1, read on the forward strand.
TGACTCGACATCGGGCCTATCCTGGACCAAATGTTTTCCTGGGGAGACACTTCCAAATTGTTCGGGAGCGGCAACTTCCCAAGTATGGTCAACTGCGATCTCTTATTGTTCGAATCTATCTCTCGGAGGCAAAACCTGGCGTCTTCCCAATGCAAATGAACTCGTAGGTCTGATAGATCCCTCTGCTGCTTCGGCACCTTACATTAAGAATGCGTCGTTATTTTCTCCCAATTTAAATGGAAAGACGATTTATTCTTCTAGTACTTTTGTGAACGGATGTTGCGTAAATTCGGTCGTAGGATTGACCACGACTACAGGCACCATCGACAACAGCATTTCAAAGGTTACGAGTTATTATACCTTATGCGTTTCTGGTCCTTAACGGAACTGAGTACTCCCTTACTCAAATGACGTTACCCTCACTCACAGAAGAAGAAGTCATTTCGGCCACGAAGTCTTGGTTGGAGAAATGTGTCATAGGACTCAATCTTTGTCCTTTTGCCAATCCCGTTTACATTAAGGGTCTCATACGATTTGTTGTCAGTAAAGCTAGAAGCGAAGAGGCATTGCTTGTCGACCTGCGTCTCGCCTTGGAAGAGCTTGCCCAGGCAAGTCGAGAGGATTTTGACACTACTTTGCTCATCCATCCTTATGTGCTCTCTGATTTTTACGATTATAATGATTTTTTAAATCCTGCAGAGGAGGCTCTTACTCGTCTCGCACTTGAAGGTGTATTACAGATCGCAAGTTTCCATCCGAACTATCTATTTGCTGGCAGGTCAGAAAAGGATATGAGCAATTATACGAATCGATCTCCTTATCCCATGTTGCATTTGTTACGCGAAGATAGCATTGATGAGGCTTTGGAATCTTATCCAAATACGGATGAAATCTTTAAACGTAACATCAAAACCATGCGCAAATTAGGACTAGAAGGCTGGAAGGCGCTCAAATAGACTCTGTTATGCGGTATATACTTTGTTACGTCCTCGTTTTTTAGCTTCATATAAAAACTGATCTGCTTTTTTGATCATCTCTTCGGCAAGGGCATTTTTCTCGAGCATGACGGACACTCCTGAACTTACAGTACAATGTAGGTTTTTGCCCTCGAAGGTTAAGGGCATGTTGTCTAAGGATCTACGAATTTTCTCTGCAACGACCAAGGCTCCTTCCTTGTTTGTATCTGGTAAAACGACAATGAACTCCTCTCCTCCCCACCTAGCAGGAAAATCTTGTTTACGCAGAGAATTTTGAATAACTCTTGCAAATTCCTTCAAAATCATGTCACCACAATCATGGCCGAGTGTATCATTAAAATTTTTAAAATGGTCAAGATCAAAGAGAATAAAGGAAATCGGATATTCATTGACACTTCGATACTTTCTTGCGATTTCCGTTTCTAAATTTGCCAGGAAAGCTCTGCGATTCGGAAGGCCAGTGAGGGGATCTGTCATCGCAATTGCAAGAAGACGATCATTAACATCTGTTAATGATAAAAATAATTTTGAAACAATTTGATTTACGATAAAGGCACTACCTCCAAGCAATGAAGAAGAAATGACGATGCTTAAGAAGGTAGGTTTTACCGGTGGCATCATGATGTTGATGAGAGGAAGTACTTCGTAATAGACGAGAAATCCCATGGAGCCAAATAGAAGGGTTGCAAGAAATGCATTATAGGCCCCGTAATTTCTATCCTTGGACATGCTACTGAGGGCGATGGAACCCAGATAACCCAATATGAAAAAAGAAGTGATATGTCCTGTGCCATAGGATAAGACTGTGAGCCAAATCAAATCGAAGGTTGCGGGAACGTAGCCGCTCCACCATAGATTTTTTTCTACCAAAATCTCGTATTCAATCAGAAACAACCAGATCATAGAAAACAGCAAATGGATCACGCCTATGAGGACGATCCATTTTAAATGAAAGGAGTAGAAAATCAGTACCATGACAAAGGTATAAATGCACCGAGCAAAATTTGCCGTTTGGAACTTCTCAGTTCGAGGCACCTGCGAGGAATATTTTTTAGGGATAAATTTCTGTTTGAGTATCCATTGTTTCACAAGTGTAGCTGCTCCCTCCGCTGAATTTTCGCTCATTCTACTAGATTCCCTTTAAATGTAAATGACAATCAGAGTTAAAGCGATAGCTAGAAATGAGGGTTGGGAGCCTGCTTTTTTAAGGGACCGTAGATTCGATTTTAGTAGAAAAAATACTTTGATTTTAGGGAACAAAATAAAAGACTGAAATAGTTTTCTATTTCAAATATTTGAATACGTTAAAATACGATAACCTAGTTTTGAGATATAATTTATTTATAAAAACCTTACTGTTTAATTTGCTCCTAACTTTAAGTAGCTGTTGGGCCAATCCCTTTTGGCAAAAATATTTGAATGTTGGGAAGGATAAAAAAGATAACTCTACCTTTGCGCTCGGTGGGATTCTCAGTCTTTTTGCCCCAATTGCTCAAGGAACACCCGAAACTCTCTATTCCGTTGGTGGTTCTATTTCTGGTCTCAGCGGTTCAGGTTTGAAGTTAAAAAATAATGCAGAAGAATTGGCTATCAGTACCTCGGGGAATTTTCTCTTTTCTGACTCCTTGCGAACCGGTACAACCTATTCTGTTTCCGTTTCCACACAACCTAGCAATCCGACCCAAGTTTGTAGTGTAACAAATGGAAATGGAACGATTGTTGATAAAAATATTTTAGATATATCCGTTGTATGTTCCATAAATTCTTTTACCATCGGCGGACTGGTTTCGGGACTGCTTGGAACGGGCCTCGTTTTACAAAATAATCTAGCAGATGACCTAACCATCAATGCAGATGGAAATTTTGTCTTTCCTCAAGTGATCGCGAATGCAGGAAGTTATAGCGTGTCTGTACTTGCCAATCCAGTTAGTCCCACCCAAGTCTGTTCCCCTTCAAACCAAGTCGGTACAGTCGCAGGAGCAAATGTGGAAAATGTATCCATTATCTGTTCTACAAATAGTTATACAATTTCAGGAAGCATTACGGGACTTGCAGGTTCAGGTTTGGTCCTTCGAAATAATAGTGGAGATGATCTTTCGATCTCTAATGGTGCGACAAGTTTTCTTTTTTCAACATCTGTAGCGGATGGACAGACATATAGTGTAACAGTTGCTACACAACCAACATCTTTATCTCAATCATGCAGTGTGACTTCAGGCAGTGGTACTGTATCTGGTTCAAATATCACTGGAATTTCGATTAATTGTACCACACAAAGTTTTGCTGTCGGTGGCAGTGTGACTGGCTTTGCAGGAACTGGCTTGGTATTGCAAAACAATGGGAGCAATAACTTACCCATATCAACCGATGGCTCCTTTACATTTTCAACTTCGCTGATAGATGGATCGGCCTACAGCGTAACGGTCAGCTCGCAACCGACAGGAACATCGAAAGCATGTAGCGTATTCCAAGGTTCAGGTAATCTCTCCAATGGAAATGTAACGAATGTTTCTGTCACATGTCTGGAACCGACAGAAATTAGCCAACTGGAACTCTGGTTAAAAGCAGATGCTCTGCCACTCAGCAATGGCGCCAGTGTATCTGCTTGGAATTCTAGTTTCGGATCCTTCGATGCGACCCAAGGTACGGGGGCAAACCAACCGACTTTCAATACAGGTTTCATCAATGGTTTGCCTGGTGTTTCCTTTGATGGAATCAATGATTATCTGCAAGGACCAGGTTTTACGGTTTCAAATAATACAATCTTTATCGTAGGCGCTTTTTACCAGCAAACAGCAGGGAATAATGGAATTTTCTCTTTTTTTCCGGCAAGCGGAAATGATTTTAATAATAATGATGGATTTGCAATTACTTATAAAGACAACTCTGCCACTTTGAAACCAAAATATGAGAGACAAGTCGGTACAGACGTTTTTCTCCTAGAATCCAACACCACGGCGGGAGTACACTTGCTCAGTTTCAATTTCGGAAGTGGCACAGGCAATATCTATGTCGATGGCAATGTTACGTTTTCAGACACCTTCTCGCCCATCTCACCTAGCGTTATGCCCTCGACTTATGTCATAGGCGCAAGACCAGCTGTCGGAGGTTTTTATGGCAGAACGGATTTTGCAGAGATCATCATCTATTCATCCAAGCTCAGCAATGCAGATCGAGAAAAAGTAGAATGTTATCTGAAAGCAAAATACAATCTAACATTCGTTAGTAATGCATCCTGCTCTTAAATTCTCAGCAGCAACTGTTTATTTCCGTTTGCCAGCTTCGAGCACAGGTAGTCCCGCTTCCGTAGGTATATAATAGACTTCCTTTTCAGCATTGATCTGTTGGATCCAGAGGTATCTCAGGTAGGATTCATTGTTTTTTAGTGACTCGCCTAAAATGCGATTGGCTCTTGCGGTGGCTTCAGCACGAACAACTTCTGCTTCTCCTAACATTTTTGCCGAATCCAGCTTGGCCTGTGCCTCCAGAACGGCAATCCTTCTTGAGGACTCAGCTTCCGCTAGCTTTGCCTTTCCTTCTTGTTCTGCTATCATCACCGAAACGCTGGGAATGAACAAGGCAACCAGACTGCAGTTAGAAAACAAGAGGGATAATCCAAAAATCAAGATCAATTTTAAAAATGGTGTCATGTGTCGATTTCCTTGTCAGGCAAGGTGGCATAAAAATTTTCGCTGTATACTCGTTTTCTCTCTGAAAAAAGCAAAATTTTGGCTCGGAGGAGTTGACCCCATTTTGTCGAGTATGCCAATCATTATAACAAATCGATTACAAATTTCTCTATACATAAATATATAGATATCGTAAATCGTAAATACACAAATGATTCAAAGTATAGATGAATGATATTGAAGATAACTAGGTGACTTAAGGGGAGAATTAGAACAAAAACGTACAAAACGTACCCATTATCTCAAGCTTTCTTTATAAATGAGTACAAAATTAAAAAAAGTTCTGGATTTAAAATTTCAATTTCGGTACATACGTACCTGGCTTTATGAAAGATCGTCGCTTAGAACAGGTATGGGAGGGGGGGAATCTCGCATTAGAATCTTTGCCAGTCGCGATTTTTTGGATCACGCCTGATGGATACATTCACTCCGTCACACAGCGCGCGAGAGTGCTGATGAGCCAAACGGATGCGGACCTTTCTAAAATCAGATTAGACGAGTTCGTTCGTTTCGAATCGAAACAAGATTACCATACATTTTTCAAAATGATCCTAGAGGGAAAGGAACCAGAATCCTGTCATGTCGCCTGGAACCTGATAGGTGGTCAGGTGGTATCCTTACTTTTAAGAGGAAACATATCGATAGAAAACGGATTGGTGCAAATCGTCGCCTGTGAGATAACAGGCGAGGGCCCTGACACCGCTTTCAAAACCAATTATGAGTTGCTCAAAGATGTCGCAAAAATTGGCCAATGGGAAGTGGACCATAGGGATGGATCCTTATTTTGGTGTAGGAAAACCTATGAAATTTTTGAGATTGATCCTAACGAAATCCATTTGGATCTAGATTTTTTTACCACTCGCGTCCATCCTGATGACCGCGATATGGTCATGCAGACCTACCTTGTCTCCCGGCAAAATCAAACACCTTACGAACTCGACCACCGCATTCTTGTCGGAGAAAAGAAAATCAAGTGGGTGAGAGAAACCTGCCAATGGTCCTATGATGAAAACGGAAATTCGATCCGCAGTCTGGGAACCTGCCAAGACATCACGAGCCAAAAACAATTGGAAAGCCAATTGCAATCCACAGAGGCAAATTACTATCTATTGGTTGAAAACACCTCCACTCTTGTTTGGAGCTGTGATTTAGAATATCGTTTTACCTATCTGAATCCCGCCTGGGAAAAAATTCTCGGATACACCAGGGAAGAAATGATGGATCGGTCTCATTCAGATTTCAAACCAAGCGAGGTTTTGGTACGAGATCAAGAAGCCATTGAGAAATTCAGTCGTGACAAGGTAGTCGTTTCGGATGCTTATGAAACCATATTTTTAACAAAGCAGGGACAACGTCGATATATCGAATTTCATACTACTCCCATCTTCGATGCTGGTGGTGAAATCATAGGAACGCACGGTACAGCGCTTGATATCACTGACAGGAGGCTCGCCGAAATCAAACTTGAGGAATCTTTTTTTGAGTTAGAACAGGTACAGTCAGCCATTGACCAGCATGCCATCGTTGCCATGACAGATCTATCAGGTAAAATAATTTATGCGAACCAAAGATTTTGTGAAATCAGTCAGTATTCCCGGCACGATCTACTTGGTAACAATCATCGTATCATCAATTCTGGCCACCATGGCCCCGAGTTTTTTAAGAGCATGTACCAAACCATTAAGAATGGGAATACCTGGCATGGAGAAATCAAAAATCGAGCAAAGGATGGAACCCATTACTGGGTTTCGACGACAATCTCTCCTTTAAAAAATGCACAAGGAGAGATTGATAGGTATCTTGCGATTCGAACCGACATAACGGCGATTAAAGAAGCAGAGGAAAAAATTCAAAAACTTTTAAGTGAGAAAGAAATTATTTTGATAGAGGTACACCACCGTATCAAAAATAATATGAATACGATTTACAGTTTGCTCAGGCTTGAGGCTACCTTGCAGGCTGATTCCACTCAGGAAACAATCCTTGTGGATGCTTCCAATCGTGTGAAAAGCATGTTGCTTTTGTATGATAAGTTGTATCGTTCCGAACGTACGGATAAATTGTTGATCAGTGTATATTTCCCCGCTTTAATTGCAGAAATCCTAAAGATTTTTCCAAGCAAGATCAAAATTGAAACAATGGTCGAAGTGGATTCCCTCTTACTCGATCCCACCAAAATTTCCTCACTGGGCATCATCCTCAATGAGCTCATCACAAATTCTATGAAATATTCCTTCGAGGGAAGGCGTTCTGGTAAAATCTCCTTCTCGGCAAAGGAGAAAGAGGGATACTTACATATTGAATATTCAGATGATGGCATTTCCATGGATCCAAATGTTGATCTCGAACATTCCGTTGGCTTTGGACTCAATCTCATTAGCATGATGATACGCCAGCTCAAGGGAAAAGTGACCTTAAATCGGATCTCTGGAAATCAATTCTATATTGAGGTTCCTATATAAATGTCTCCCGTTCATAATGAAAAACGAATCCTCTTTGCAGAGGATGATCTCATATCCGCCAAGCTATTAATTCATTCTTTAGTTTCCTTAGGTTTCCAAGTGACCCATGTTGAAAATGGCAGACAAGCTATAGAAGCTTATAACTTAAATCCTTATCCTATTGTCTTAACGGATTATGATATGCCGGAGATGAATGGAAGCCAGCTCATCGATTTTCTGAAAGAAGGCGAAGAAGAACCTCTCATCATCGTGCTCACAAGCCATTCAGAATCATCTCTCATCATTGAGATTATGAAAAAAGGGATTCACGATTACATCACAAAACCCATTGAAACAGAAGAGCTGGCATTAAAACTAAATCGAGCTTTTGAAATGCACTCCATGAAAAGACTTGACCGGATCACCAAACGAGAACGAGAGCTTAGACTCGAAGGTCACCTTGACTGGGTTCAATGGAAGGAGAGAAGTGGAGGCACGGGAAAGCTTAAGAATATAAACCAAACCTTATTTGAAAGTTTAAAAACCAGTTTCAATCAAGGTGCCGGATTTGGGGCGCTCGTGACTCTATTAAAAATGATTTCTGATTTTTCCACGAGAGAAGGCGATTTTTTTAAAATCGAAGCATCTTTTATGGAATTGATACAAACAAATACGGAGATGGCAGAAAAAGCTCTGGATACCTTTTCAGAAATCGAAACGATTTTAAACGGGAATATCGATCTAGAAAGAGTTTCCGTTGGAGTGATCTACGAAGATTGCAAAAATATTTTAGTCGAACTCTCAAAGATAGCTGGCATCAAAAACCAAACAATTTTCCTAAGCGAAAAAAAGGCGACCTTCGATAGTTTTAATGTCAACATACACAGAAACTTATTGAAGAATACAATCACAGAAATTTTAACCAATGCCTGTAAGTTTTCAGTTGCTGAGACAGCCATCCATATCTTAATTTATATCGAATCTGGAAACCTTGTTATCGCCGTTTATAATACACCAGTCGCTACGGCTGATCGTATTGAAGGCATTCCCCTTCCTTATGAAAACTTAGTTTTTGAGCCTTTCTATCGTCTCACTCGTTTTGTATATGACGAATACAAGACTTTGGACTTTGGATTAGGTCTAACAAAAGCAGATGCGGTCATTAAAAGATTTCAAGGAAAAATAGAGATTAAAAATATTATCGATCATTTAAATTTGAAAGAAAAGCCTACGACAAAAGTCATCTGTAAGGTGAGCTTGCCGATCTTAGCTTCTTGATAGCAACATTTGAAGTTTCAAATTTAAGTCCTGTTTTGCTGGGCCTAGAACCGAAAAAAAATCATGATCAAAAGACTCGATCTTCTTGATAGCTACTTTGGTAATTTTTTCTCCACCTGTGGTCAAACGAACTGATTTTGCGCGGGTATCTGTACTGTGCTCGCGTCGATCCACATATCCTTTTTGCATCAAAGTTCGAATGACTGTCGAAGTTGTCATCGGATCAATTTTGGTATGATCGGATAATAAGACTTGCGTGACTTCCTTTTGCTGTAGGCTCAACCACAAGATACTGGCGAGTAAAACAAACTGAGAATGTGTTAAGGCAAGCGGCTCGAGCGTGTTTCGAATCTCTCTTTGCCAAAGACTTGTCACCTGCCAGAGTAAAAAACCAGAACTATCCTCTGCCTTCTCGACACTAAAGTCGCCACTTGCTTTTATATTAACTGATTTTTTTTGCTTCATGGATCTGCGTTTTTACATCTTCAGGTAGATGTCTTACGATATCTTTCATGACGATCTGGTTCCATAGAAATGCAAGCGGTCCAGAAATGGACATGGTGATCGTAATCTTTAATCCCTCAGGAGTATTTTCATAAAAATGTTCCCCGTACATTTTTGCCAAAGGAAATTTTGTAAAATCCTTAAAATAAGATTTCGGTTTCACATCGATCAATTGGATTTTCACGTCGGGACCACCAGACGGACGTATCATAAAAAAATTTCCTGCCTCAAAAGCATCTTTCATTTCTGATTTTTCGAGAGTGACATCCCAGTTTTTCCATTGGTTCACATCAGTCATCAAAGTCCAGATTTGATTTTGTGTGATCTCTTTTGTGGTGTAAGTATAAGTGTTCATTATCATAAGCATTCCTATTATATGTATATATATAGTATGTGTACATATTAAATCAAGAATTAAAAAAATTTACATCGCGAAAATGAAAAGCTCGCTCAGAAGTTTGTGAACCATGTCTTTGATACTTGTATTATGTGTGTCAAATATGTCCAGTTAGGCAAATTTTGAGACCTCTTTTGTCGTAGGGGTTTAGTACATACCCGTTAAAAATGGAGAGAATTTATTTAGAAACTGAATTTCCGTGTGAAAATGAACGATTTGAACTGTTGAGAGTATCGAAGGATGAATCAATGAAGAAACTAATTCTCTTTGCATTTGCAATGACTGTCTGGATTATTCCGCGTGAAAACTTGCATGCTCAATTTACCTGCACGGGTAGCGCTTGCAATTTACTGCCGACAGGACTTACGAATTCTTATAATACGACGTATTATAATATTCAAAAAAATTATTTAAATGAAGTGATGAAAACGAATACAGAGGCAGGCTTTTTAGCAAATATTGGTACTTCGAATGTTGGAACTGGAACTGTACGTCGCATTCAATTCGGTGCCAATCTTTCTGCCGCTGGATATAAAAAAGAAGATATTACCATCCAAGAACCAAATTTAAAATTACCAAAACTTCCTAATGTGGGAGGATCAGCCATTCCTAACATCACCATTGATTTGAATCCAGGCTGGATTTTAGGATTCGATGAACACCATTGGAGCCGCCGTTTTGGAATTTTTTTGCACGGAATGAACGGAGTCGTTCCACAAAAAACTTTGGATACTCTAGCAGACAGTAAGAGTTATGATAGCCGGATCGCTATTAAGAGTTATGGGGGAATGCTCAGATTTCAAGCAATCGAAAAGATCGGGTTTTTAAAGAATATGTTCACTTGGAATGGGATCAATGTTGGTATCGGTCACCATAGGATGGAGGAGAATTTTTCTTTAGTATATAAAGAGGGATCCGCATCCACATTCCAAACTAATTTAATCACCGCTAAATGGGGAGGAGATACAAACTTTGCCTATAAAACAAATATTAGAACCACTCATGCTGATATTCGAACCGGAATCGGAATATTCTGGTTTTTGAATGTGATTGTTGGTGGAGGTTATAGCTGGAATACAGGAGAAAGCTCCATTTCTCTCGCGCGAGTTGGTGTATTTTCCATCCAACCGAGTTCGGATATCAATATCCCGAGGCAATACCAAAATATATTGGATACCACTCTCCTCTCCACAAGTACAAATGGCGTTCTCGGATTAACGGTGAGCGGAAATTCTAGCACGCGCAGAAGTATTGGCTACGGGATCGTCGGTCTCGAAGCAGATGTATATCTTTTGAAGATCATCGTGGAAGGGCTGTACGGTGGACCGGATTTATACTCGGCAAACGTCGGAGCGAAAATTTCATTTTAGCAAGTGGTTGCTTGCGATTTTGAAAGATCCTTCAATTGATTTTGCGTATTACGTGATTGCCGCGGTCCATCACATAGACTGCGGAGCCATCACTCGTGAGGCCTCTTGGGTTATTAAACCGAGCAGAAGTGGAAGTTCCCGAATTGACATAACCAGAAGTTCCATCTCCTGCCAATGTCGACACCACAGCCCCTGGAACGGTGATCTTACGCAGTTGGTCTGTTCCTTCCTGCACCACGAATAGACTTGCGCCATCGGTAGTGATTCCATCAGGGCTATTGAATTGGGCACCCGTGCCTGTGCCATCTACATTGCCTGAGGTGGCGCTTGTCCCAGCAAACGTAGAAACAGTCCAAGTGCCAATCGTGGTTTTTTTGATGGTATGATCGGAAAAGTCCGAGATATAGATGTCGGTTCCAAGTAAGATGATGCCTCGTGGGCCACTCAACCCAGAATTGATAACGGTTGTTACGGTATAGGGTGAGGAGAGACTCATTTGTACGAGTCGTCTTGGAGAGGATCCACCATCTGTAATATATAAATTATTATTGTAGATCGTCATTCCACGTGGCGTCGTGATGCCGCCTGTGTTCATAGTGGTGACGATGCCAGTGGTGATCTCGACCCTGCGGATCGCATTGTTACCATCATCGGATACGTAAACATAGACGCCATCAGTTGTCACACCACGGGGTGTGTCAAATTGAGCGGATGTTCCCGTTGCGTCAAAATTTCCTTGGCTTGAGCCTGCAAGAGTGGTAGTCGCTCCCGTGGCGATGACCACCTTTCGAATCTTATGATTGTCCCGATCTGCAATGTAGAGATTGTATCCATCCGTTGTGATGGCGGACGGTGCATTGAATCTTACATTCGATACAATCGTTGAGTCAACATAACCGCTGCTACCTGTACAGCAAGCGGGTCCCACAAATGTTGACACACCTCCTGCACCAAGCGTTGGCAAAGCATTCATGATCGTGCCGCTCGAGAGTGCACCATTACTATTTCCCGTGCAAGTCACGAGTACGCTTGTAACATTTGCAGAACTTACAGTGCCAGTCGGAGAGCTGACAATACAGTTCTGACCTGAAGGTTGCGTAAGAACAGAAACCGAATACGTGCCACCAGAGGCGATGGAACTGGAAAAGGTAAAGCTGCCATTCGACGTTAAGGAAAGATTATCCGCTCCATTATTTTGTAATACGACAGTAGAAGGACCAAGTTGCGTGAGCGTCCCGCCAATCGTGTAGGTTGGCACGGCAGAGGCATTCAAAGTCATGCTGATGCTTCTGGACAATCCATTATAATTGGAATCAATGCTAGTTGTCGCAATAGATAGCGTATCCGTATCATTTGCGTTAGATAACATCGTTAATGTTAAACTTTGTAAAGTTCCATAATTGGAAGTAGTAAAAGTAAGGTTGACAGGTGAGGTAGTGCTGCCATTTGCACGCACTTTGCTGCCATTAAAGGAAAACGCAATGGTAACATCGGTGGAAGGCTGGCTAGCAAGACGGATGGAAAAATTTGTATTCGTTCCATGAGTCAAACTCAAAGAACTGGCACTGATTTGGATGCCAGAAGATCCAACCACACTGATGGAAACTGTACTTGAAGTCGCCGTTGTGGAATTTGCTAAAAACGATAGGAGCGAAAGCTTATCATCCACGGCGACTTGTTTGCAGGAAAAACAAACAAGGATCATGGAAGAGAGGAAGCTGAGATATACATTCGTTTTCATAAATTTTAGTATTTTTCTTCTCTCATTATCTTATCGGATGCAGAAGGTTCAATGCAAAATTTCGATTCTTAAGCCTCGAAAAAAGTACAATTTTCTCCTTCCTATGCCAGTCAAACTCTACGTACAAATCCACACGTTTCGGAGCTTTCATGCGCACCAAGGCCTGCCTTCTCATATTTTATAACATTTGTCTCTTCTCATTCTTTCTCCAATGTTCCGCTTTTGGTAAAGATCCGAATGGCTCCCATCTGGAAAAAATCCAGAAATCAACTCATTATGACAAGGAGAGGGAGCAATTTGTAAATCGGCGCCCGGACATCTTAGAGAAGATGCGTGAAAACCAAAATATGTTCACGCTTATGGTACGCTTCTTATTTGGTGGAGATGAAAACCAAAGGCCAAAGGAAAAGCTACCGGAACTAAAACCCGACCTCGTAGAATTTTTAAAAAAAGAAAAGGGGATGAAATTCATTTGGTTTGGGCATTCTACCTTTCTTTTGAATCTGGAAGGCAAAATTATTCTGTTTGACCCTGTCTTTTCGGCTTCTGCGGCTCCTTATAGTTTTATGGTCAAACGATTCCAAGATGCCGTCTTAAAGCTCGAGGAGATGCCACCTGTGGATTACATCATTTTATCACACGACCATTATGATCATTTGGATATGGAAACCGTAAAATTCTTTAAGACGAAAACGACGAAGTTCATCACTCCCCTAGGAGTCATTTCTCACTTGAAAGAGTGGGGAATCCCTGATGATCGACTAACAGAACTAGATTGGTGGGATTCCCTTCAAATCGATGACATTGAAATTGTATGTACACCTGCGCAGCATTTCTCGGGTAGGAAAGGGTTCAACGCAAATCAGACTTTGTGGGGTTCATGGGTATTGATCGGAAAAACAGAACGAATGTATTTTAGTGGTGATTCTGGTTATGACGAACATTTTAAAAAGATAGGAGATACATACGGCCCTTTTGATATCACGTTCATTGAAAATGGCCAGTACAATGAAAACTGGCGAGCCGTCCATGTATTGCCCGAGGAGACAGCACAGGCATTCTTAGATTTACGCGGGAAACAATTAGTACCTGTTCATTGGGGAATGTTTGATCTTTCCCTACATAGTTGGTATGAGCCCATCGAAAAACTTGAGGAACAATCCATTAAACACAACATTAAGTTGTTAACACCAAAGTTTGGGCAGCTAGTAAAATCTAAGGAAGAAACTCTTTGGGAAAGATGGTGGAAAAAATTCATTCCTTAGGTTGCCACAGATTTCCAATGAGGGACATACTCCACTTGACATGTCATTTTTTCTAAAGTATAGTTTTGCTAGAGGGTCAAATATGTATAAAATTTTCAGTTTCATGGTAAGCCTATTGTTCTTAGTTACTACGAGTGTTTCTGCTCATGATCATGAGGGAATGGGAATGGGCAAAGGTGGTCATTTTAAAAAGATGGATGCCAATGGAGACAGCAAAGTTTCTAAAGAAGAATGGCAAAAATTTCATGATACTCATTTTACGGAACTCGATAAAGATGCAGATGGTTCTGTGACTATGGATGAAATGAAAGCCTTCCATGAACAAAAAAAGTCCGAAAAAGAAGATAAAAAAGAGGACAAAAAAGCAGCAAAAGAGGCCAAAAAACAGGCCAAGAAAGAAGAGAAAAGTTCAAGTAAGAAATGAGATAAATCAGAATCAGAGCCAATGACAGTAAAATTATATTTGTCATTGGTGGCATTATCATGAAAGCAAAATCCCCCAAAGAATCTGCTGTAGAAACTCGCCATATCGTTTTGCCCGATGATGCCAACCATTACGGTACAGCCTTCGGTGGTGCGATCATGTCTTGGATCGATTTGATTGCCGTGATGGCAGCACAACGACATTCAGAAAAAGAGTCCGTGACTGTCAGCATAGATCGGGTGAACTTTATCTCGCCAATCCAAATTGGAGATCATGTCCATCTACTAGCTATGGTTAATTATGTGGGCAGAACATCCATGGAAATCGGAGTGCAGGTTAATCGCGAAAATCCGTATACAGGAGAAAGTGTAAGAGCTACGACTGCTTACCTTTCCTTTGTTGCTCTAGATGAAAACAAAAGACCCACCGCAGTTCCCGAATTAATTTTAGAAAGTGAAACTGAGATTAGACGATTCAATGAAGGCAAACTTCGAATCGAAAATGCAAGAGACTTTGCAAAAAAAATTAAGGAAGGAAGAAAGTAAAAAATTAAATATTCAGATCATTCAGAATTTGTTTCGCATCTAAGACAAAGTTTTTTTCTTCTTCTTCTGTAAACGGTTTAAAAATCCCTTCTTGAAATCGCATGGCGAGATGTGCGTACTCAATACAGCCAGCAACGGTGAGTTCCGGTTTTGCCTTTCCTTCATAGATTTTAATGTCTCCGTTACTCGGGACTACGAGAGATCTAGGAGGAATTTTTTTCCCCCCTCGTACCAAACAACCGGCAGCAATTTGGCATCCATCGCCAATGATCGCCTTATCCAAAATTATGGATCCAATTCCAATGAGAACGCCTCTACCGATGGTACAACCATGTATCATTGCATTATGGCCAACAAGAGTCCATGCTCCTAGACTGATAGGTGATTTAGAATCTGTGTGAAGGGTCGAATTGTCCTGAATGTTCACATAATCACCTAAGGTGATCGTATTCATGTCCGCGCGAATTACAGCACCTGGCCAGATTGAGACAGAATTTCCATAAGTGATCATCCCGAAGGCAGTTGCCTTTTCGTGAAGGAAAGGTGTATCAAACTTTGGTAAATTCATATTTAGTTATTGAAACCTGCCGATTTCGCATCCTACGATCGTAATGTCATCTTGATGGGTATTGTACTTTGTGAAATGATTTAATTTTTGGAGGAGAGTCTTGATACTTTCAGCAAGTGTCAATCTATCGGATTCAATAAAATGTTCGTAGACTCTATCCTCTCCAAAAATTTCTCTCTCCGAATCAAATTGTTCAAAAATTCCATCTGTATATAAATAGATTCGGTCTCCTTCTTCTATATACATCTCCACTGATCTGTAGGAAGCATGATCTACAAGTCCAATGATACGCCCAGTTCTCGATAATAATTTTTTCTCTCCCACACGAACATGTATTTGATCAGGATGGCCGGCAGAAGCAAACAGAAGTTTGCCTTTCTTCAAATCGATATCGCATACAGCACAGGAAAAGATGGTTTGGACATTGCTATATTTATTAAAAAATATCTGGTTCAGGTGAAATATGAGATCATTAGGATGATCGTACATAACCTTTAAGGATTCGTATTCAGCCTTTATGGCCATGGTTATCAAGGCTGCTTGGATGCCATGACCAGTGGCATCTGCAACGAAAATCCGGTAATGGTCGGGTGTGACTTGCGTCATATCGTAAAAATCACCTCCAACTTCACTCATTGATTGATAAAAGGATTCGAATTTGATACGCTCATCATTGGTTCTGATTTCCGAAAAAAATGTCTGTTGGATCTTCTTTGCAACGTTCAAATCCTTACGAATATTGAATAAAGATTCATCCAAAATTTTAGTTCGTTCACTAACTTTGTCTTCTAAATGTAAGAGAGCATCTTCTTGAATTTTTACTTTCTCTTCCTTTAGTTGATTGATTTTATTTGCTAGAGCAAGAGAGAGGATGCCTGCTTCCAAGGTTGAGCCGATTTGATTGGAATAGATGGTTACGATATTTGCAGGAATGAGACCGTTTTGCATCAAGGTAAAAAGTAAAATTCCAAATAATAAGGTAGTCCAACCCAATAAAAATAGTTTTGCCTGACGATTACCGTTATAAAAATTTATCAATGCTATGATGAATATTGAAAATACAAACACCTGTGCAATGAAGTTACTTAGCCTAACAAGAATACCTAAATCTAATATATAAATGGGAAATATCAAATAAGTAAATGTG
This sequence comes from Leptospira ognonensis, assembly GCF_004770745.1. Lineage (GTDB taxonomy): Bacteria > Spirochaetota > Leptospiria > Leptospirales > Leptospiraceae > Leptospira_A > Leptospira_A ognonensis. The sequence goes on from NZ_RQGD01000046.1 coordinate 295,481, forward strand.
AGAATGATAAAAACATTTAGAACTCGATTTGATTTTGGATTCAACTCTTTAAGATTTAATGTGTTTTTTGCGAATAGCCAACCAAAACAAGCAGATAGACACAAAATCATGCTACCGATGCGATTGTGTAAATAAGGAGAATGTTGAGTGATATGCTGGTTTAATATTCCATTCAAATAGACCTGAAGCGCTAAATTAAAAAAAATAGAAAGTGAATAAAGAATGTATGCCTTGTCTCTCAAAATTAAGTAAATGAATAAATTATAAACGACCATAATTAATATGGTTCCGTAGAAAAATCCAAGGATTATATTTTCGAAACTCTCCTTCAAATAAAATCCTTCTTTGGTATAAAATCTGAACGTATAACTTGTATTTGATGAAGTTTTGGTTTCAAGTATAAAAGTTTTTGAAGTTCCCTGTGGCCAATCCAATGTGAAGGCAACATTTTTTGAAAACACATCCCACTCAGCGTGCGGAAGAAAGTCTCCTCCTACTTTGAGTGGAACGATATTGCCCGATTCAAACAAAACAGCCTCATCAATATTTGAGTTTCCGAGATCGAGAATGATTTTTGAATTGGATGTTGGATTTAATCCTTCTAATTTGATAAAAATCGGATCAGATTGAAATCCCAGAGACATACTATTGTTCTTAGATTCGGTATAAGGAATCTTTTTATTGGAAGGGATTACTAGGTCTTCGATTGCATATGCCGAATGAGATATCTTTATATAACTTAGTTTTAGCGGTGTGAAGCTATCTGCCTTTATGAGTTTCTGCAATTCCGGATTGGAACAAGAAAAAAACAAAGTGCACAAAAGTGTAATTAAGTGAACTCGCCGCATAGACCACGTAGATTAAATGAAAAAAAAGGTAATTGTCAAAGACAATTTATCTCATTTGAAATCCAGAGCTTTTGGCTAGATCCACAAGAGAGTCGGAGATGTTCTTAAATCTCTCTTGGGTGAATGTTTTCTCATAAGACATAAGTTTAAATCGATACGTGACTGATTTCTTTTGGGTGCCTATCGATTCCCCTCGAAAGATTGTATGAACATATCCGGTTTCTAATTCTGGAATTTTTAAACCTGTGACCAAATCCAGATATTGTTCGGTCGGATCCTTTTCATCCAATAGAATCGATACATCAAGTTGTCCCTGTGGAAATTGGGAAGGGGACCGGAAATGACTTTTACGTCCTTCTCTTTCCCAAATTTCAAGCAATGCTAGTAAATTGATTTTTCCTACAAAGGCACGCTTTTTTAGATCATACTGGTCTGAGTATCTCGCATGCAATAATCCATACTCTGCAACGACTGTATTTTCGATTTTATAAACAAGCGCGACATTCGGATGAAGGTGAGGTAAGTGAGTTCGCTCAAAATAACCATCTCTCAGGTTCAAAGAAGAAAGGGCTTCCACCAATCTATGCCTTAGTTGGACAAATTCGTTTTCAATGGCATGCAGATCATTTGGTTTTGATTTTGATAATGAAATAAAACCTAACCATCGTTTCTCGCTGGCAAGGTCCTCTTTTTTTCCATCCTTATGATAGGTACGACCGATTTCGAATAGATCGACGGATTCAAAGCGATCTTGATTACTTGCTGCTTGTCTGATCAAGCCTGGCAGAAGACTTGCCCGTAATACAGAATGTTCAGGAGACATTTCGTTTGCGATGGCGAGGATGGTTTTTGCATCTATACCCTCCATCATGGATTCCTTTTCAGAAGAAAAGGAGTAATTTAACACTTCATGAAACTGCATAGTAGAGGAGAAATACGCTTTGATCTTTCTTTCCAATTCACGCAATGGATTTCTTATGAGTGCTTCAATCGCTAGCGAAAGTGGTTTTGTTGGTATGGAAGCATAACCAATAGTGCGTCCAATTTCTTCGACTAAATCTTCTTCAATGGTAACATCATAATTATGACGATGTCTTGGAACTTCTACTCGGATTTTTTGATTGTCTTTTGATTCAAATTTAAAGGATAGCCTTTCAAATATTTTTTGAATCTCACTGATGTTCAAAACTTTGCCCAGTTTTTGATTTAAAAAATCCAAATTTGTTTCTATAAAAACTTTTTTATCTGCAGTATGATTGAATCCTTGCGGGGTGAAGGAATGAAAGTCCTTCCCTCCGTTTTCAGACAATAACTGCAAAGCTCTATGGATTACGGGAAGGCAAGTGGAGGTATCTAATCCTTTTTCATATCGAACTGCAGATTCTGTTCGAATCCCTGATTTACGGATGGATTTTCGGACATCCTCTCTTTTAAAGATGGCTGATTCGAGAATGATATTTGATGTGTGATCTCCTACAGCACTTTCTTTACCTCCCATAACACCAGCGATAGCGACAGGTGTATTTCCGTTTCGAATCAATAATACCTCTGAGGATAATTTTGGTTCCGAATCATCTAACAATGGAAAAGATTCCTCTTGTTTTGCAAAGTCGACCGAAAATTCAGAACTTTCCAACTTGTCGCGGTCGAAAAAATGAGTGGGTTGCCCAATTTCTAACAAAAGATAATTGGAAACATCAACAACGTTATTGATTGAGCGGATGCCACATTTTTCTAAACGAGATTTAATTTTAGTCGTAGATGGGGAAACCTTTACATTTTGAATCGAACATGCATAATACGCGTGAGCATTGTCATTGGCGATCACTTTCACGCCATCCTCACCTGGCTTGGAATCCGCATTTATTTTCAGTGGATCAAAAGAAATCGGTATTTCTAGCTGCGCTGCCAATTCCCTAGCAAATCCAAAATGACTCCAAAGGTCGGGACGGTGCGTGATGGACTTATTGTCTATCGTTAAGATTGTATCTTCCCAATTATATAACTTTCTAATACCGATTCCTATCTGTGTGGAGTCAGGATATACGAGTACGCCCGTTGATACATCAGCTAATCCAAGTTCCTTTTCAGAACAATACATACCTTCGGAGGGAACTCCCCTCAATTCGGAGGCTAAAATTTCCTTTCCATCAACTTTTGTCCCAGGCAAAGCTAAGGGAACGATATCGGATACTTGAATATTTGTGGCGGCCGTTACGATTTGATAAGTTTTTTTACCATCCGTACATTTTGTAACCTGAAGTTTTTCTGCATTTGGATGCTTTTCTGCTGCGGTAATTTTAACAGTTATGATATTTGTTAGGTGTTCTTTGAAATTTTCTACGTCATCAATTTCACAAATAGAGGTATTGATTTTTTCTAGTACGGTTGAGAACGGTATAGAATTTAGCGGAATAAAATCGTTTAGCCAATGGATCGAGAGTTTCAAGCGGATTCCTTAAATGTTAAAAATGACGGTTCATAAGCTAGGTCAACATCAAATTGAGAGCTTTTCCTTCAGAAATTTTAGGCAATCTTCGGCATTGAGTGGCTTCGAAAAGTAAAATCCTTGGATGCTGTCGATCCCCCCTGCAACGAGCAGGTCCACCTGATCTAAGGTTTCAGCTCCCTCAGCTACAACACTTAGACCTAAGTTATGTGCGAGGTTTGAAACAGCATGTATGATCGTCTCCGAGTCTTTGTCCGTTGTAATTTCAGAGACAAAAGACCTATCAATTTTTAGACAGGAGATTGGAAATTTTCGCAAATACCCGAGAGAGCTATATCCAGTTCCGAAATCGTCAATGGCTATCGTGATGCCTAAATTTCGTATTTCCTTGAGTGTTTTTACAGCTTCGTCTGTATTTTCCATGAGCGCACTCTCGGTGATTTCTATCTCTAACAAACTAGGGTTGATATTCGATTCTCGCAAATTTTCTGAGATAACGGTTGTTAATTTTTCGTGACGAAATTGTTTAGTCGAAATATTTACAGCCATCGTAATATTTTCAATACCAGCCAAATTCCAGCTCTTTAGAGTTTGGATGGCTCGCTTAAGGACCCATTCTCCTATGGCAAGGATCATACCAGTTTCTTCAGCAATAGGAATAAATATCTCGGGTGGAATCATGCCTCGATTTGGAAAATTCCATCGGAGCAGGGCTTCCACTCCCGTAGGCTTATATGTTTTTAAATCAATTTTTGGTTGGAAGACTAAGCTAAAATGCCCTTCATCTAGAGCTAATCTCATTTTACTTTCTAACTCAAGTCTTTCTGTGACTAACTTTTGTAATTCGGCAGTAAAATAGGTATATCTATTTTTTCCTTTTTGTTTAGCCAGGTTTAATGCGCTATCGGCATTCTTTAAAAGTGTATCTGCATCCTTGCCATCATTTGGATAGATCGCAAGTCCGATGGATACATTGACATAAATTTTTTCATCACTTAATAAAAATGGAATTGTCATAGCATCTAAAATACTTTCTGCTACGACTGCCGCTTCCTTTTCATCAGTCAAGTCTGGAAGGATGATCGTAAACTCATCACCACCTTGTCTGGATATGAGATCATAATTTCTTACACTCTCTGCAATTCGAAATGCAACTAACTTTAATATCTTATCTCCGAATTCATGACCTTTTGAGTCATTAATGACTTTGAAGTTATCTAAATCGATGACAAGAACACCGACGAGATTTCCATGTCGTCTGGCCTCTTCAAAGATCGGGAATAGCTTATCTATAAGTGCATTTCGGTTCGGAAGATTTGTTAGTTGGTCAAAAAATGCCATATAGGCAATTTTTTCTTCCGCCTGTTTCCTTTTAGAAATGTCGATAAATGCTACAGCCAATCCAAAACCATCCAATGGAATGGGGGTAGCAAGAATTTCAAACCAAATCGTCTCGTCTTTTTTTATAAGTCCGAGCTCTAAATCATCGAGTACTTCCTTGTTACGAAGTGCACGCATTAAGCTCGATTTGCGAGGGTATACCTTACTACCATTAGGTTGGATCATGGTATATTTTCGAAGATTTAAGGTTCGATTTAACGCCTCGCCTTCTTTAATATCAAAATACCTTCTTGCCGTCCGATTTGTTTCAATGATTCTTCCTTTCTCATCAGTGATCGCAAGTCCCATAGGAATGTTATCGAAAATGGATTTATACTTTTGTTGTTGGAGAATGAATTCGTAGGAAATATCTCTCTGAATCGTGATGTCTCGTTCCATGGCAATGATGGTTTTAGAATCAGCTAAAGGGATCGCGATCCACATAAACCAGATGTCTTCACCGGCCTTCGTAACTAGCTTTGTCTCGAAATTTGCAATGGATTTTCGTTTTCTTAAGTCATCGAAAGCTTCATTTAATTGTTCAAAATCATCTTCCTTAAGGAAATCTGTAATTTTTTTTCCTAAGATTTCTGCTCTGTCAAATTCGAGATACCGACAGAATTTATCAGTAACTTCAATAAATTCCCCTTTCCAATTGAAGACCTGAAAGGAATTCGGAAACTGGGAAAGAAAGGGATAAAGAGAAGGATCAATTCCATTTACGTGTTCATCATTTCGCATGCATTTCTTTGCCTAAAAAGTAAGCGGCTTCAATGGAACCTGGGAAGGTAAAACCTTCGAAGGGAGACCAGCCTGATTTACTTTTTATCATTTGTCGGGAAAACGAAAAAGGCTTTTTTAAGTTTAAAACGGAAAAATTTGCCGCATAACCTTCCTTAATTTCACCGAAACCAGACCCGTATTTGGCAGGAAGATAAGGCTTAACAAAGTCACCAGGATTTTTTGAACAGATGAGAGCAATCATTCGTATTGGAATATTCAAATTTAATATCATATAGGTTACAAATAGACCATAGGTATCTAATTGAGATATCCCGCTGATTCCTTTAACCTTCTCTTCAATCGTATGTGGTGCGTGATCTGTTGCCAGAAAATCGATATAACCATCAAGGATTCCTTGCACCATTGCCATTCTGTCTTCCTTACCGCGAAGTGGTGGGTTCATTTGAAACCATTTATGGTTTTCTGGTGTCAGCATGTCCATATCAAACATGAGATGTGTGGGAGTGACTTCGCAAGTGACATTGATTCCGCGTTTTTTGGCAGCGATGATCTTTTGCAGTCCATCCTTTGTCGAATAGTGACATAGCTTTCCTTTTAGTTCGTACTTTTCTATGAGCATGAGAGCAAAGTCGGTTGCTAGTGTCTCAGCTTCTTTCGGACGTCTCTCCTCATGCGTGGGTTTTGCTTTATTCGCTGTTAATGTTTCAGGATCTTCACAATGAAAACTGACATCTTGCCCCCGATACCTCTCAATCACCTTTTCGAGCGACGCATTGTCTTCAAAGAAGAGTTCGCCTATGGACGGACCCATAAAAACTTTGTAAGGAACTTTTTTGGAAAGCGGGGATGTATTTGGTCCAATTCCTGCGTAAAGCGTGATGTGAATCCTTGATTTCTGAGTGAGCCTTGTTTTTTCTTCGTAGGTGAGATCATTGATGGGCGGAACAGGATTGTTTGGCATATCAGCAACATGTAAAACAGCTCCGTTGATCGCAGCTTCACCAGCAGAAACAAAATCTTCCTTGTAGGTATGTTTTCCGGAAATGTCTTCGCGGGCATGGATGTGGATGTCTCCAAAGCCAGGAAAGATGAGGCAGTCTTCGCTAAAATTTCGAGAATTTGGCAGTATGGTTCTCTCAACCTTTGTAATCAAGCCCGTTGTTAGGTCATAGGTGACAGTTCCCGTGAACTCCTCTTCGTGGGTGGCGATCTTTCCTGAGATGCTTTCTTCCATTGAATCTTTCCTCTTATTCTTTGTCTTTTAAGGCCATTTTGAAAGAATTTCTAAGATATCATTTCCAAATCTTTCTACTTTTGCGGGACCAACTCCCTTCGTTGCTTCAAGTTCTGCAAGACTTCTAGGTTTTCTTTCTGCGATTCGCTTGAGGACTGGGTTTTGGAAAACCATAAACTTTTTCCATTTGAGTTGACGAGATTTCTTGTCTCGATAATTCATCAAATCTCTCAGAATCTGCGAGTTTTCTGTTGGAGCTTTTTTGGGTTTTATTGCCGGCACTGTTCCATCCACACTCAAACGACCTGACGTTCGTTTAACGGGACCGGATTGTGGTAAATATAACTTTGGGTATTTATTTCCTGATACGAATACTTTTTTTCTTTCTGTCCAATCTTCTAGCTTAGCAACAATCGCTTCTTCAGGTATGCGATTCAGTTTTCCATGATGCGGATTCCGTTCGAGTCTATATCTCAATATGTCTTTCGTTTTTTTTCCAGCAAGAGTCTTTGCAATGAGGTTCTTACCAAAAGTTGCTGGGAACTGTCTTAAAAATTCTAAAATGGCCTCTTCTTCTGTTTCATCAAAATCATATGTGCGTTTTTCTTCTTTTTTTCGAGCCTTTACTTCTTCGTTTTTAAGGAACTTATCTCGTTCAGGAGAAAGATCAGATTGCATACAAATATCGCAGATGCCGCACGGCTGAATGGTTTCTCCAAAATACGCACACAACTGAACCTGCCTACAAATCAGCTGATTCGCATAATCTTTGATAAATTTTAATAATGTATCTCCACCCTTAAAGTTTGATTCTTTCGATATCATAAAGGCTTGTGTGGCGACATCCGCATTCTTATAAAAGAGTATGCACTCAGCAGGTGCATTATCTCGTCCCGCTCGTCCAGCCTCTTGGTAGTAAGCTTCAAGTGAGGATGGCACTTGGTAATGTACCACCAAGCGGACGTCAGGTTGGTCCATACCCATTCCAAAGGCATTCGTCGCTACGAGGATTGGAACTTTTCCTGTGGTGTATGCATTTTGTGTACGCTCTCGGATGCCATCCGTTCGTCCTGCATGGTATTTACCCACAGAGAATCCAAAGTCTTTGAGTAATTCATACGCCTCATCGGTTTTTTTCCTGGTGGCACAGTATACGATGGCTCTCCCTGGTATCTTGCGATTTTCCTTCCAAGGACTTAACAGCTCGAGCAATCTGTCAGCTTTGTCTCGTTCGGTGGAAGGATATTCGACAGTAAATTTTAAATTCGGACGGTAAAATGTAGAGAGTACGACTTTTGGTGAGGCCATGCCAAGTGCCGCTTGTACATCGGTTCTGACTTTTTCCGTCGCAGTGGCTGTTAGAGCTAGGATTGGAAAATCACCTTTAGGATGTTTTTCTCTTAAGGTATGAATTTGTCTGTATTCCGGACGGAAATCATGACCCCATTGCGAAACGCAATGTGCTTCGTCTATAACCAAGTAAGCAAGATGCATCTGAGCAAAAACACGCAGAAAACTGAGAGACATTGCCCGTTCTGGTGAGATCAAGAGCACTCTAAGTTCCCCGCGCACGGCTTGGGAAATGATCTTCATCTGTTCCACTTCATCTTGTGTCGAATTACAAAATTCGGCGGAGATACCGCGCGCATGAAGACTTTCTGCTTGGTCCTTCATGAGCGCGATCAAAGGCGAAATAACGAGCGTTAACTTGTTTGTCTCTAAACTTGCAGGCAATTGGTAAATCAATGATTTACCAGCTCCGGTGGGGAGAATGGCGAGAGTGTCTTTGCCCGAAAGGACGGACTGGATGGCTTCCTCCTGACCTGGACGAAAGCTGGAAAAGCCGAAATATTTCTGAAGGTGATTCTTGAGATCCAACGGTTACATAGTTTTCCGTTTTACAAACAGGGTAAATATCAAAATTTATGAAAACTCCATGCTTTTTAATACATTTGTCTTTTTAATATTTTTTTTGACCGTTTATGTATTTTTTCTCATCTTCGGAGTACTCGCGAAAAAATACAAATGGGCACTCCGAGCTCAGAATCTCTGGCTGCTTGCGGCATCTTATTTCTTTTACGGTTGGTGGGAGTGGTTTTTCCTCACTCTGATCGTGACAAGTACGCTAGTTGACTATATTTCTGCGATTGGCATTGAAAACTCCAAAACACAGCTTCGTCGAAAACTGTTTCTCGCACTCTCCATCATAGCGAATTTGGGTCTTCTTTTCACGATGAAGTATTTCGATTTTTTCTCTTCTAGTCTGGTCGCTTCCTTTAATCAAATTTCACTTCTGTTTGGTGGCACCGCCTTACAATCAAATACAATTTTTACAATCCAGCACATTGTCCTTCCTGTGGGAATTAGCTTTTACACCTTCCAAACCATGTCCTATACGATTGATGTCTATAGAGGTCAGATCAAAGCCGAAAGAGATTTTTTTGATTTTGCATTATTTGTAAATTACTTTCCTCAATTAGTGGCAGGTCCCATCGAACGAGCGATAGATTTACTTCCGCAACTAAAAAAACCAAAATTTCCAACGATCGAAGGCGTGCAATTGGCAATCTGGGACATCCTTCTTGGATATTTCATGAAAGTTTATGTTGCCGACAATTTGGCAAATTACATTGACCAAGTTTTCCTTGGTGGGAAGGGACTCTACCTTGCAAACCCAGGAATCATCGCAACTATCGATGGAAGTCAGATTTTTGTGGCATGCCTCGGACTACTCATGCAAGTCTATTGCGACTTTGCAGGTTATTCTTTTATTGCTCTTGGAACATCAAGACTCCTCGGAGTCACACTGACTGTAAATTTTGAAACTCCTGAGTTTTCCAGAAATCCCATTGAGTTTTGGAACAGGTGGCACATCACTTTGAATCGTTGGTTTAGAGATTACGTTTACTTTTCGCTTGGTGGTAGCAAATTTGGAAAGGTAAAGCAGCTTAGAAATTTATTTCTCATCTTTGTAGTCTCTGGCTTTTGGCATGGTGCCAATTGGACATTCGTATTTTGGGGTATCATACAAGGTGTTTACACCGTTTTTTATGTAGCCTTTTTGTCCCCAAAAACCAAGGAAACCGAAGAGAATCCAAAGTTCTCCTTTCGTAATTTGTTCACAGGTACGCTTTCCAGAATCTCGATTTATGTTTTGGTCGCTCTAAGTGGTGTCGCCTTTAGAAGCTATGATGCGAACATGATGATTTTATATTTCCAAAAGGTTTTTAGTATCTGGGAATGGACTGCTCTGCCAGCAAACGGCATAAAGGCGGCTTTGCCTTTGTTTGAAGAGATGTTTAGATTGACCCTGCCTCTATTCATACTCGATGGGATCTCTTATTTCAAAAAAGATCGGTATTGGTTCTATAAACAGCATTATTCGCTCCAAGCATTTATATTTATTTTTATCGGTTTTCTGATCTTGATCAGAGGGATTTTCGGAAAAGAGGTAATTTACTTTGCATTCTAAATTTAAAGGAATCTTTTTTGCCGTATCATTTTTCATTTTATTAGAAGTTATAGTTCGTTTAACGGATGTATATTATCTTGAGCAACCAGAAACATTTTTTGTAAACTTAAAACGGAGTTACGTTGAGTCTGGAAAGGCCGATGCGGACATCATAATGATTGGCGACTCTCGATCCATGGCGCTAGCTGGCTACACTCCCAGAAACAAACAGGAGTATTCCGTCTATAACCATAGTCTCCCCGCGATGGGACCAAAGTATTACCGATTTTTTTTGGACAAATATCTAAAATCTGGAAATAAAAAGCCAAAGATGATTTTGTTTACTGCTTCGCCTAAACTCTATGCGACGGGCTATGGACCTCCACTCTATGATCCGTCTGCAAAATTTGTAAAAACCAATGAAACTGTTTTTGCCTATATCAATCGAAGGTGGCACGAGGGATGGGAGAAAAATTTATTTCAGACACCAACTGTAGAAAAAATCATCAGTTACAGCGGCAAACAGGACAATATAGATCAATTATTGTGGGAGTTTTTTGGACATAGATACCTTCATCAGTTTACCATTGGCGAATTATGGGAACAATATGAAGGAGTAGAAAGAATTTTTATCATTGCGAAAGCAGTACCTCTGTTATACGAATCTTATAAATATCATGGTGCGATTAGGAATGCCCTGAGCTTTCAAAACTGGAAACTTTCAAAAGATTATAAAACAAAATCCTTGTTCTGTGAAACATGTGCAAATGTGGAAGCGGGCTTGTGTCTCCCTTCACCTTCCCAGAGAGAAGATAATTTCATCATAGAGGATCAGATTTCCAGACATTTAGGAAAGTATAATATATCAAATCGTGTGAAACCAGAAATCGTTCTCTTTGCAAAGGCAAAGTACAAAGAGGAGGCAGAAAAGGAAGTTCACAATACGGATCCAAAATCCTGGGAGCCGATAGATTTCACAGTCATGGAAGATCTGATCCAATATGCAGAAAAAAAGGACATCCGTTTCGGCTTTGTTTATATGCCCTGGATTGATTCTAAAGAAGCGGCCCCAGAAGTCCAAAATCGCATTCAAAAATTGAAATCCTTTTTCGCAAAGCATCCCAAGCAACAGCTGTTCTTTTTTCCAAATTCAGGCTATCCGATTGAGCAGTTTGTGGACAATATCCACTATGATTGCCGTGGAGAAACGCGAGTGAACGATGAATTTCGCAGTTTTGTGCTTCCGAAAGTCTTTGATTTTTTGCGAAATTCGGAAAAATCAAATTGATTTTCTGCTTTTTCCTAAGAAGATCATAAGGTCAAATTTAAGCGAGAGGATCATACTAGATGACTTCATTTCGAGTTTACCTTTACATTTTCGTAATCAGTCTCCTTACAAGTCTGCCCATTTTCGGTCAGGATCGATACGCCCTCTTTATTGGAACAAATTACAAAGGCAATACTGCTAAAATCCCCGAGCTTAACCTGTGCGAGGCAGATGCGACCTTTCTGAAAGAAAAGATTCAGAAAAACGGAAAGTATAAAGATATTAAGGTTCTATTGGGCTCTATGGTCACGAGCGAAAACGTTAAAAACGCCTTCAAGGCTTTAGGAAAGCAGGCGGGTAAGGATGATTCCGTCATTATCTATTTCTCCGGCCATGGCATGTACATGAAAGATGCAAAGGCAAAGAATGGGATGCGAAATTATCTGATTTGTTACGACCGACCTCATATTTCCGATGAGGAGCTAAATGAATTTTTGTCAGGCATCAAATCCACAAAAACGGTTCTTGTTATGGACTGCTGTTATTCTGGTGGGATTGCGAAAAAAGGGAAAAACACACGCGGTGCGGCGGATGTTCCGATTGCCCAAGGAAATGATGGGGTTGTCCGTCAAAATGCTGAGGACTACTTTTTCCAAGATAAGGCAGTGATCTCCTCTTCTGATGATGACCAGACTTCCATTGAGGTAGGTGGTAGCATCAATCATGGTATTTTTACATATAACTTCGGAAACGCGTTAGAAAAAGCAGATTTAAACAACGATAAAGTAGTAACGGCTCTCGAAGCATTCTTCGTTGCCAAAGAAGAAACCGTTGCAATGGCAAAAAAATTCAGCCATGAGCAAACTCCACAAGTCTCCGGGAATGCGGCAGGTATATTTTTATCAGGATCTCCTAAACCACAGGACCCGCCACCACCACCTCCTGCAGTAGTGATCAACCAACCAGTAAACGTTGGGCCGACCAATACAACTGTCACTCCACCAAACAATACACAAACGGTAGCGGTCGTAACGACTCCAACTCCAGAACCAGAAACGGTTGTCGAAAACCCAACAACCGTCGAGATTCCGCCGATCGTAAACGTGGAACCTCCAGCTCCTCCTTCCATTACGACAGGGGATATATTGATCCGAACCTCAATCATTAAAGATAAGTCTTACGGTGGGGCTTCCAATAAATCACCTTACGACCTTTTGAACAAACAAGGCAAATTAAAGTCTTCTGCTTCTGAAGATAGCATCCGCAAGATCAAAGTTCTAGTGGATGGGGAAGAATATAGCTCTGTGGTGGCGACAGAAAAATCGAACATTTGGGGCGCGACTTCCCGAAATGGAAAGATCATTCCTGGGGAAGTTTTTGTCATCAAAATCGAGAAATTGCCTGCGGGTGTGCACCAAATTGAAGTTCGAGCAGACAATTACCCGATCTACAAAACAGCAGCGGCAGTCATCCCGAAACAAACATCAAATCTAGAGATCATCGAATCAATGGACGGTTATGGTGCAATCCAAGGTCGAGTCTTCTATAAGACCTTGGACAATCCGATCGAAAAGAACCAGATCTATATGCCGACTGTCGTTTCAACAAACCAAATCTTTAAAGTGGTAACTGACAAAGATGGAAATTTTTGGTTCACGAATTTGAAACCAGGGAAGTATGAGATTAGAGCTAGTTTTATGGAAGAGATGAAGTTAGAAAATTCAGAAATCATCGTAAAACCAGGCGAGTTGACGAAAGTAGAAATCATTTTGAATAAAAAAATGAGTTATACAAAAACAAAATATTAGAGAATGGAAATGGACGAAAAAAGGATGATAAATTGGTAAAAAAGAACTATTCGATAGAAAAACGACAGAAAGACATCGCGAAAAAAAAGAAGCAGGAAGAAAAACGTCAAAAGAAGCTGAATAAAGGTGCTTCCGGCGAGAGCGAAGTGCTAGAAGACGGTGTCACAGAACCTAGCACACCAGCCTCAGAATCAGAAACAACATAACATTACCTATTGAATGAAAGCCTGGCAGTTGCCGGGCATCCTCCTTTCCTTACTCTTCTCAGTTTATTTTATTACTTCCTAAACGGATTTCTACGTTCTGCAGGTGCAAGGCGATCCAAGCCTGCGATTACTTTGGCGCAAGGGTTTACTTGCGATGGAGGAATTATGTCCCAAATGATTAAATTTAATCTAATTTGTGATTAAATTTTGCTCAATTTAATGATTTTTAGCAATTTTTTACGAAAAATCCTTAGTTTGATCCTCTTTTTAAACAATTTCAGATTGAATTTAATCGTAGGTTTCGTTTAATATATACATAACAAAAAAAAGGGATTTCAGAAATGAAGTTCCTAACTCTTGAGAGGAGTCAAAATGAAACTAACAAAAAAAATCGCAATCGGGTTCTTGGGACTAGGTCTGGCTACTGCAAACTTGCAAGCGCTTGATACAAATGAAAGATTTGAGCTTTTGGAAAATGCTGTGATCGAACAAGCATCTACACCTGCTCAGAAATCAGCTGTTTCAGAATACCTTGCAAGTGTTGTAAAAGAGAAACTTGAGCTTGCTCAAGGACTTCGTGACAGGGCGCATTCGACTCGTGGTGGGAAAGTTGTTTCCCAGATGAACGAGAAAGCGGATCTTCTTCGCAGAGCGGATGCTCTTGAAAAAGAAGCAGAAAAATACAAAAAAGTATCTATGGATTTAACCGTAGATGCAAAGCATGTAGCTAGCAACTAATCTAAGAATTTCATTCTAAGGTTTTTGCGAAAGGTCAGATGAAAATCTGGCCTTTTTTTATGTCCTAATCGTTTACGGTTCGACAAACGAGAACAGCCTTTCGTATCCTAACAATGAGACATAATCAATATATGGTTGACATACCCGAAGAAATCGTCGAAAAAAGACCAAACCGTAGGTTTATAGTACCTTTGGTTTTGCTTGCTTCGGGAGTCATGGGTATAGGCTTTCTTTTCCATTGGGTGAAGTCGCCAAAACCGATCCAAAAGATTGTTTTTCAGGGGTTGGTCGTATTAAAGCCAGCGGATCTGGTCGAGTATCTCGGAGTACCCTCAGAAGGCATGAACCAGGAGATCAAAGGATGGAATGAATGGGAAAAAAAACTCAATCTTCATCCGAGAATTAAACTAGCTAGAGTCAATAGGGACAGAGAAGGAATTTTGATTATCACCTTGCAGGAGAAAGTTGCAGAATTTGTAGTGCACGTTGGAGACATGATATACGAAGTCGATAAAGACAAAGAAATTCTCTCCGAAAACAACGTGCTCGCTGATCATCTAATCGTGATTTCAGGTAGTTTTCCTATCACATCCAATAAGATACAAGGCACTCAATTTAGCGACCTATCCTCCGAATTGCATTCTGGGCTTGAATCTTACCCTGCATTAAAAACTCGCATATCTGAAGTTAGTTTAGAGCAGGATGGAGATTATATGATTTATTTAAAATCTCCTTCACATGCAAAGGTATTTCTTGGCAATAAGTTCGACTTATATCAAATTCGAAAACTTTATGCAGCATTATCATTTTTAGAATCTGAAAATATAAAAGTATCTACAATCGATTTGAGGGGAGAAGACGCCGTCTATCATTAGTATGGAAGATGCCCCAATTATAACAGCGCTCGATTTAGGATCCTCTCTCGTAAAAGTAGTCATCGGTAGGCTCGTAAACGAATATGAAATTGAAATTATAGGTACAGGATCGTTTCCATCTACCGGAGTAAAAAATGGATCGATTGTTAATATTGAAACAACGACAAAATCAATTGTAGAGGCGTTTGGTGATGCTGAGCTAATGGCGGGGCAAGAGGTCGGCTCAGTAGTCGTAAATGTTTCTGGAAAATCTGTACATGGTTTTAATGAAAGGGGTATCGTCGCAGTTACAAACAAAGAGCGCATTGTCACTGAGATGGAAATTATGAGAGTCGTAGAGGCTGCTCAATCGGTCCATGTCCCTCATGACCAACAGGTCATTCATGTACTTACAAAAGAATTTAAAGTAGATGATCAAGTAAATATAAAAGATCCGGTCGGTATGACTGGTGTTCGATTAGAGGCAGAAGTTCATATCGTATCTTGTGGAAATACAGCTTTAAATAATATTGATCGTTGTATTGAGCAGGCAGGTCTTACGCAAATGGACCGAGTTCTTTCTTCACTGGCCTCCTCGGAAGCAGTTCTAACGAGTGGCGAAAAAGATTTGGGGACCGCTGTTGTGGACATAGGCTCGGGAATTTGTGATATTATTATTTATGTCGATGGAGGGATTGCCTATTCCTCCGTCGTTCCTTTCGGTGGTTTTCACATTACTAGTGACTTATCAATTGGCCTAAAGACAACAATCGAATCCGCAGAAATTTTGAAAAAGCGATATGGTCACACACAACTCGATAAAATAGATCCAACGGAAAAAATTGAAATTCCGGCAATCTCGGGTCGAGCTGCAAGATCTATCTTTCGTTCCGAATTGGTAGAAATCATGGAACCAAGAGTGCGCGAAATTTTGGAAATGGTCGATACTGAAATTACAAGATCAGGTTATAAGTCTGCTCTCGCAGGTGGTGTAATTTTGACCGGAGGGACTTCCCTTTTGTTTGGCATCGAATCGTTAGCAGAAGAGGTATTTCGCCTGTCAGTCGGACGTGCCAAACCTGCAGGCCTGACAGGGCTGATAGATAAGATTTCTTCACCTGAATACGCTACTGCGGTTGGACTCATAAAATATGCATCACGCTTGCAAGATTTAGAACAGAGAAACATTCGGTCTGGATCAGAGCAGGACAGTTGGGTAAAAAAAGCACGCCGTTGGATGGAGAATAATCTCTAAGGAAAATATATGTTATATCTAGAAGAAGAAAGAACGAGCCCAGCAAACATCAAGGTAGTCGGTATCGGCGGCGGTGGGATGAATGCCGTTACCCGTATGGTCAATTCACAAATGAAAGGTGTAGACTTTTTAGTGATGAATACTGATGAACAGGTTTTACTTAAATCTCCCGTAGAACATAAGATCCAATTAGGAACAAAAGTAACCCGCGGCATGGGAGCTGGAGGAGATCCAGAATTAGGACAAAAGTCCGCAATGGAAGATAAAGACAGAATCGTCGCTGCACTTAAGGGAGCAGATATGGTTTTTATCACCGCAGGAATGGGTGGTGGAACGGGAACAGGTGCAGCTCCTGTCATCGCAGCCATTGCGAAAGAAATGAAATGTTTAGTTGTGGGTGTCGTTACAGTTCCCTTCTCCTTTGAGGGAAAAAGACGTGCGGAATTAGCAAGTATTGGAATTGAACAACTGAAAGCAAACGTTGATACGCTGATTACCATCCGAAATGACTCAATTTTTCAAGTCGTGGACCCAAATACTCCCTTTGACCAAGCGTTTCAAGTCATCGATGATATTTTGTTAAACGGTGTTCGCGGAATTAGTGATATAGTTAATCATCCCGGCATCATCAATGTCGATTTTGCAGATGTAAAAACCATCATGAAAGATACAGGGGACGCGATTCTTGGAGTAGGTGAGGGTCGAGGTGAAGGTCGTGTGATTGAAGCCGTAGAGCAAGCGATCAATAATTCATTACTAGAAGATTCATCCATCCAAGGAGCAAAATCTCTTCTCATCAATGTGACTGGAGGAAATGATCTAACCATCCAAGAATGGAATGAGGTTTCTCAAATCATTACAGCACAGGCTGACCCAGATGCAAATATCATCATCGGTCTCAATGCAGATAAGAATTTAGAAGATAAAATTCGCGTAACTGTGATTGCTACTGGCTTCCAAAAGAGAGCCAGCCAGAGACACACAGCAAGAGATCAGAAGGCAGTTGGTCACGACGAATCAAATACTTCTCCGCTGGTTTACATTCGAAAAAATGAAGATATGCAAAAACGCGATACTGGTTCGCAAATAGATTCCAGTAGAAATTTGAGATCTGGCCAGAGAAATTTAGGAAATACTAGAACCAATCAGAACCAACCTTATCAGAACTTTGGTGAAGATTACGATATCCCTGCTTTTCTTAGAAGAAAAGCAGAGGGATAAACGAAAGTTTAAGGATTGTTTGTATAGGATCTGACGTTGATGTAGAGAGGCTTTCCTTCTTCTACTTTGATCGTGGTAGGTGCATTTGTAGTGATGCCCGTTCCTTGGTCCATATTAAACGAATACTCACCGGGTTCTAAAAAGACTCTTTTAATTTGAAAATTCGAAGGGATGGTTCTCCAGCACCTGAGATCGGGACCAATCACCTGTGCTGTAGCAAGTCCAGCTGCGGCACCTGCGGCAAGTCGTATCAACCCACTGACTAAATCGTTTTTATTTTTATCTCCCAAACCAGATTCAATGGCCTTTGCGGCAGCTTCTGAGGCAATCACAGCCGCAACTACCTTAACCGCAAGAGAGGTTACATTTTTTGTAATGAGTGCCTTGTAGTTATCATTAAAGTTTTTGATCGCTGTGTCAGAATAATCGTTTAAAACGTCACCAGAGCCAATTTCTACTCCATTGATATAGAAATTTCTTTTTCGTGATCCTTCTAAATCGCGATCTCTGTAAATGGGAATGGGATTTTCAGCCGTACTGAGTGTAGCAAGAACTCCAGCTACGGATACACCAGCACCGTCGGCACGAGCCGCAATTTCAATGGCTCCACGTAGTGCCAGTGCGAAATACTCATCATCCATCAACTTGCCACGAGATTCTTTGATCGCGGATTTACCTGCCTCGTGAATGATGACAACCTCAGAAAGATTAGGTGATTGTATGTTTACTTTTTGCATGGAATTTGAGAATGCCTGCACATAAGCAGCTCCCTTTCCATACTTACCCATGTCCCGAGAGTCATTTTCTCTCAGTGCGAGAACAAATCGATCAGAAGCAACTGTTGGGCTAGAGTTGATCAATGATTCCATATTTTTAAACTGAACGCGGGCATCATTGTACTTGCCGAGTTTTTCTGAAACATAAGCATCTAACAAACGTGCCGCATTGTTTTGCCGATAGGCGGCAGCGGTGAATTTCATTTCCTTTAATTCGAAATCCATCCTACGGAAGTAGATTTTCGAATTTTCCATATCGCCTAATGCCATAAAATTTAGGGCGATAAAGAACTTTATCATCACACGCTCAAAGTCCTCTCCGGTATAATTGGATTCATTATCAGAGAGTAAAAATGCCAAACCTTCTTTAGTGAGACTGGTTTTGATATTGTCTGAGAGCTCTTCTGCCTGTTTAAAAACTTTGTTTGAAGTTTCAAAATCACCCTTAGTATGAAAAATCATACCAGCTTCCATTAGGAAGAGGAGTTGGTCTTTTGAAGCGGCATCCTCGTAAAGGCCTCGAATCGACGGGATGGCCGAATCATAATCCTGGCTATAGTATGCATTTTCCGTGGCCTCGATCACTTTGCCGTAATCTGAGGCGCATCCGAAAGTAGTGAAACTAATGAGAAAAAAAAGACTTAAAATTTTTGGTAACAAGAGGTTCTCCTAGAAAATCCTACCAGCCGACGCCCTTATTTCCTCTAACGGCTTGTTTGCGATAAGATACCTTCTCAGACCAGACGGCAATCGTAGTTTCAACTTCAACAAGCTCGATGTTAATGGACTGTTCGACGATTTTTTCTCCATCTGCCGTAAACATGTTTTCATTGATTTCACAACGAACAAAATAGTTTGGAGATTTTAACTTACCGATCGAAAGGCGATTTGAAGTCAGACCAGAAAGGCTGAATTGGATTTCATTTAACGACTGTTCTCTCGTTTTCGTGCGTACAGTATAAATTTTGTTTTTGATGAGCTTGGAAACAAATGCATTGTCGAAAAGTTCGGTTTGGATTTGTTCCGAAGTATCATTTCTAGTCGGGTAATGGGCAACAAATACGCCAGCTTCTGCCGGATTTTCTTTAAAAAATACCCCAATTTCATCTGCCAACTTTTCAGCAGCGCGAACTAACTCTTGGCTGGTCAGTCCGCCAGAGTCTGCAACGAAATCTGTTTTGTCGTCTAATCGTTTTGCTCCACTGGAGCAAGCTAGAAGAAGTGATACACTTAAAAGTGAAAAGAAAACTCGGTTCATGAAGACTCTCTTATATTTAGAAATAATCTCTATATTTATACGCAGAAAAATCGTCTGTCAATTCCAAAAATGATCCTCTTCCCAGTCTCTCAACTTGGCCTCTAAAAAATTAGATTTTTCAAATGTGGACATGACACTTAATTCTCGCTCATAAATTATCTGTAGGATGTTCTTCTGGAATTTAGAATCTTCCCAGTTTTTAAATTCCAATGGATCGGAAGCATACAATTGTTTCCGTTTATCCGCAAGGATTCGTTTTCGTTCGGAACCGTAAGTTTGGGGGTGTTTTTTTTGGTAATCCTCAGCATAAAAAATCAATTCTAACGGTTTTTGTGATGGGTGGAAGGGGAAGAGAATCTTTCTGAGTTTGCCTGGAAAGAAGTGAGAACGTAATTGCTCTCGTTTTTCCCACTTTTCCCAATTGGTTCGGGAAGTGTCCAATTGTAATGCTTCTAAGTCCTCTAAATAGAAGGAGTAAGAGACGTAGACGGCGTAAAGGACAGATCCCCGTTCGTCTGGATACTGCTGGTTGATATGAAGAAAGGTTTGGTTTCTGTCATTGCCCCATTCATACCTTTCTTTGCCTCTCAAGGTGTCTAAGTATTCAAGAAGCGGTTCAGGATAGCCACCTTTTGTGATGACTTCCATCCGATCGTGCAGAGAATTCCAGACCACTTCTGAGCGAGCATCATAGCTTTTATTTGAAATCAAATCCTTTTGATTTTTGCGAAAAAGGAAATAGACAATAATTGAAATCACCAGGAGAAGTAGAAAGACCCCTATGAAAATCACATTTCGCTTTTTCATGCTACTTACGATTTTCATTTCCTGTTTCCTTTGCAAGCCAAAGAAGAAAGAAGCAGTGGATTCTGATACGATTAGCTTTCTTTTATCTCAAAAGAGTGGAGTGGAAGGAGCCTGCCAAAAATTTTTGCTCAGTGAAGCGAGTTGCATCTCCAGCCCTGATAATTCTGTGAGCGTTTGCCCCGCTCTCATAGTTGCTCTAAAATCCAAAATCAGCCCAACTGATAAAGCTTCTGACACCGTTGCTGAGCTATATTTCAATTGTTTCAGTGAGACGAATGTTCTGTACAACCAAGCGATTGCTTGCGCGAAGACCTCGTTTAATACGACAGGCGATTACCGAAAGGCACAAAGAGGCACAGCATCCGGCAGTTCCCAAAATGCCGTCGCAGCATGGAAATTACAATTTAATAACTGTGCATCCATAGACAATGGCATCCCACCTGCCAGTTCTGGTTTACGTGAAACAGCCACAAAACTGACGGCAGATCCTTTTCAATAATTACAAATACCAAAGGAGGACAGTATGTCCTTAGTCACAAAAGACGAGTTAATTGGAAAATTAAAGCCTGTTTATATGAGTCACGAAATTGATGGAAGGATTTTACCTTTAGTAGACGAGATCAATCGACTAAAGAAAGAAAAGAATGCCGTCTTACTCGGACATAATTATATGACACCCGATGTATTTTGGGGTGTTTCCGATATCATCGGGGATTCGCTTTACCTCTCTAAGATGGCAAAGGAAACAACTGCCGATATCATACTATTCAATGGTGTGCATTTTATGGCCGAAACTGCCAAAATTCTTTCTCCAACCAAGAAGGTTTTGATCGCAGATATGAAAGCAGGTTGTTCTCTTGCTGAGTCCATCACTCGCGAAGATGTCAAAAAACTAAAGGCACAATATCCTGGCGTTCCAGTTGTTACATATGTCAACTGTTCTGCGGATGTAAAGGCTGAAACAGATGTTTGCTGCACTTCGGCAAATGCAGTTCAAATCGTGAATGCCATGGAAACCGATACTGTTATTTTTTTACCTGATGAATATTTAGCGGGCAATGTTCAAAACCAAACATCGAAAAAATTGATTACACATCCTGGAAAATGTATGGTACACGAAATGTATACACCTGCCGATATTCAGTCTGCCAAACGTTTGTTTGGTGGTGAGCTGACGGTGATTACGCACCCGGAATGCCATGAAGATGTAGTGAAAGAGGCCGATTTTTCAGGTTCGACGTCACAAATGATCGATTTCATCCGAATGTCCAAAACGGATAAAATCATGTTGGTTACGGAATGTTCCATGGGTGACAACTTAAGAGCGGAATTTCCCGAAAAAGAATTTGTTTCGACATGCCAGACCTGTCCACACATGAAAAAAATCACTCTTGAGAAAGTCAGAGATGCATTATTATATGAACAATTTGAGATTTTTTTAGATGCGGAAGTGATTGAGAGTGCAGCAAAGTCAGTCAATCGAATGTTAGAGATAAGTTATAAAAAGTAGGCTATATGATTAGAGTTGGAAATGGTATAGATTTTCATAAATTGATTCAGGAAAAATTTCGTCCACTCATGTTAGCTGGAGTAGAAGTGAAATCTGAGTTTGCTTTTTTAGGTCATAGTGATGCGGATGTCATTTTACATGCAGTTGCTGATGCTATATTAGGTGCGGCAGCACTTGGAGACATCGGTCAGTATTATCCTGATCATGATGCCTCTATCAAAGACATTTCTTCTTCTATCATCGTAAAAAAGTGTTTGGCTTTAATCGGTGAAAAGGGTTGGAAATTGATCAATGTTGATTGTACGTATGTTGGTGATCATCCCAAGATCAGTCCCATCCGATCCGAGCTCATCCGTTCGCTTGCCAGTATTGTCGCCTTACCAGAAGACGCGGTATCCATAAAAGCCACCACTTCAGAGGGTATGGGTGCCCTCGGTCGTTCAGAGGGAGTGATGGTCATGGCGACAGTTTTGATTGAAAAAGATTAGATCGCTATTTTGATAACGGAGCCAAAAGCAAGGAAAGAGAGTTTGCTTGCGTTTTTAAGGAATGCGTTCCAAAAAATAAAAAAACGATTCTCGAAACCAGATCAGGTTTTGTCACAGCGGAAAGAGTCATGTCAATATGAACAAGGTTCTCTTTTTCTGTGAATTGAATGTGAAGAGACTCACTTTCCAGATGTGAAAGGCCTATGATTTTAAAGATGACCTTTTCATTCGGAACAAGCGCAAGGAATTCGATTTTTATCTCCTCTCCAGAATGTTTGCCCTCGATCGTCTCGCCTGAGATGGGCAGTCGACCATACTTTGCAGTATAATTTTGTAATATAAGCCGGAGAGCAGGCTCCCATTTCAAAGCAGTTGTTGTGCTCTGCGTAAAAGTAGCATCCTTTTGTGCGAAAATGGAGACTACAAAAACGATAAAAAAAAGAGTGAATGTTCTAAGAAACCAAATCATTTCCTCCATATAAAAATCTATTGCCTAAGGATCGATTGAAATTTAGTTTTATCCGATACCATGACTATGTCTTCGGATAATTCTGCATTTAATTCAGGGCGTGAACTTTCCTCAAGAAGGGTTTCCGGACTTATAAGAGCGCTCTTGCAGGAGACAAAATCTTCTACTTCGATGAATCCTTTTCCTGAGATCGTAGATGATGTTACCTATTCCAGGATCATGCGAGATCCTAACTTTTGGATTTCACAGGAATTAGAAGATCGCATGATTGGTTTTATCACTCAGACCATGGATGTTTCGGGGCTTTTATACCATCTGGGAACAGAAACGCTCATCACACAAGCCTACGATTTACTTCCGTTAGATGATACACGTATCAGTATCAACGAATTGATCCATCGAATTCCAATTCTTATCAATAGGCTGACTAGAACTGTATTTTTAAATATCCAAAATCATGGACCTAATGCAGCATATTTCCTATTTGAATATCATTCTCGTTATGTGGAAAAATGGTATGATGCGATATTCTTTCAAGGTATGCTTAACGGTTTATCGGTACTTTTCGCCTTAAAAGAATATAGCATCCAAATGACCAAAACAAAGTTATTTGGAATCCATGTTGTACATAAAGATTTAGGAGAAAATATTCAATTTGGATCTGATGCTAATGAATATCTGTTTGAGTGGAAAGGAGATACATTTTTTCTTTCCCGATCCACACTGAATAAGGATGATTTATCAAATCGACACAAGGTGATGATTACCGCGAAATCCGAGACTACATCCGAAGAGATTTCGATCATTGATGTAAATGAAGTCGTAAACAGGTCTAGAGAATTAGCCATTGAAAACCGAGATTTAGAGGCGGCCGTAGAGGTATTAAAATCCTTCAAATTTGAATTAGAAAAAAAGCAACTTTCCATTGCCAAAGATTTAAAATTAGCCAAAAACATTCAAAAAGGTTTGATTCCTCAAATCATACCAGATTGGAAAGGTGTTCAATTTTGGTCCGCTTATAGTCCCATGCAAGAAGTGAGTGGAGACTATTATGATTATTTTCCATTCAGCTCAGATCGGTTAGGCGTTGTGGTATGTGATGTTTCTGGCCATGGTGTTCCCGCTGCGTTCATTACTGCCTTGTCTAAAATGCTATTTTCAAACTACAAAAAAGCAAAACCCTCAGAAACTTTTAAACACATCAATCGTGAACTATTAGATTTAGTAAAACAACAAGGATATTCTACCTGCGTTTACGTGCTCATCGAAGAAGATTACCGAATTGTCTATTCCATCGCTGGCCATCCAAGACCTATCCTTTACCGCGCTAGAACCAAAAAAGCAGAGATTCAAGAAGGAGAGGGAACATTTCTCGGAATGTTTCCAGACGGTGGCGAGACGTACCGTGATCATAGTTTACAATTAGAGCCTGGTGATAAATTGTTTTTATACACCGATGGCATTACCGAGGCAGAGAATGATGTTGGTGAGGTGTTTGGCGAAGAAAGATTGATGGCTCTCATCGAAAAAACCGACCAGCGAACCATCCAGGAGAGCATTGATTTTATTATGGCGGCCCATAAAGAATTTACAATGGGTACAGATCCAATGGATGATATCACGTTATTAGGCTTACAATTGTCGCCTAGATT
Source organism: Leptospira ognonensis (assembly GCF_004770745.1). Lineage (GTDB taxonomy): Bacteria > Spirochaetota > Leptospiria > Leptospirales > Leptospiraceae > Leptospira_A > Leptospira_A ognonensis. Next base: position 319,896 of record NZ_RQGD01000046.1, read on the forward strand.
ACCTGAATTCAATGAGCATAAAGCTCGTGCCGAAAAAAGTTATTCCATCAAGAACTTTAAGGATGCCTGCGACGAATACCAAAAAGCTTACGAAATTTTACCACGTGAGTTAAACACACAACTTGCCTATGGTCGGGCATTGGCAAATTCTGGAAATTTTTCGAAGGCAACTTCACTTCTCGAAGCATATAATAAATTCAAAACGAATAATTATCTTTCTCATGCGATTCTTGGTTATTGCTATTACAAAGAGAGTCATTTTGAAAAAGCCGAAGTAGAATGGAAGAAAGCTCACTCCTTGAACGATGATAATCTATCGATTTTATTCAATTTGGCTAAGGTATATCATAAACTCGGCAAAAAAAGTAAAATGAAAGATGTAACAGAGCGAATGAAAAAATTGGAATCAAATTACAAAAGCATCCTTCCCCTAGAAAAGAAGTGGGAATCAATGTTAGATGAACAATAAAATCCTTTTAGGTAGTATTTGTTTATTTTTTTTAATATCTTTTAAATTCCCAGAAGACCATTCGTTTCATAAAGACTATGGATTGGAATGGATTTATTTTGTCGGACACTTGAAGACGGAAAAAGGCGAGGATTTTGGTTACGAATTGTCTTTTTTCAGATTGGCTGTCGGTCAAGAGAAGGAAAATGCACGGATAGAAATTTTTCCTGTCCACTTTGCAATTTCCTCGGTATCGAAGAAAATGCATCAAAGTTTTCAGACAAGACAAAGAACGCTAGGCAAGTTAGCTGGCTACTCCCCAGAGTATATCCATTCTGGTGAGTATGAATTCCAAATTTTAGGAAAGGAAAAATTTAGAATCATTGCCAAACCAAAATTTTCAGAAACCAATATAGATTTCATACTCACGGCGACGAAACCACCATTAATACATGGGCAAAATGGTATCTCCATCAAATCTAGACGAAATTCAAATATTTCTTCATTTTATTATAGTTATCCGAGACTTGTCACAACGGGAACTCTGAAATTTCAGAATGTTGACCACAAGATTGTGTCAGGAGACTCATGGATGGACCATGAATGGAGCGAGGGATCTGGCTTTCAAACCTCGATAGTAAGAAAAAATACATCTTGGGATTGGTTGTGTCTATCTGCTGACGATGGAAGTGACTTCGTTAGTTTCAATTTTAGAGCATCAAGGGAAATGGAACCTGAGGCGACAGGAATTTTACGAAGTCCCTCTGGTGTAATCATACGATTTGAAAAAGAGAATCAACTTAGTATGATGCCACTTGCGGATGGAAATTGGACGAGTCCTAAGTCAGAGATTACCTATCCGCTTCAGTGGAAAATTTTATTTCCAAATGGTTACTGGATCGTAAAGCCAATGTTTACCGAACAAGAGTTTGATGCCAGAAAATCTACGGGATTAATTTACTGGGAGGGCATGGTTCTTGCGGAGGGAGTCATTGATGGAAAAAAAAGAAGTGCAAAAGGATATTTGGAATTGAAGGGATATGAGAAAGTAGACAAATGGTGGAAGTTGTAGTATGTGGAGATATTTCCTAAAACGATTTTTTCTCATTTTCCCGACTCTCCTTGGAATTACATTCGTTGTTTTTTTAATTTCACATTTAGCACCTGGTGGACCACTCGATAGCGAAATTGCAAAAATTAAAGGCGCGGCGAATCAATCGGGAGCATCCACCAAACAAATTTCAGCTGAAGAAATTCAAATCATCAAAGAAAGATTGCACTTAGACAAGCCAATACCGATTGCCTATTTGTATTGGCTAAAACAAATCATAGTTCTCGATTTAGGCGAGTCTAGGTTACACTCGCGAAAGGTCACCGATCTTATTGTTGAAAAGTTACCAGTTTCTCTTTTTTTCGGTCTTTCAGGATTTTTTTTGACCTATCTCATCTGTATCCCTTTGGGTATAAAAAAAGCCCTAAAAGAAGGGTCAAACTTTGATTTATATTCCAGCTTCATTATATTTTTTACGTATTCCTTACCTGTGTTTGCGTTCGCGATGCTTTTACTTTATTTATTTGCTTCAGGAGAAGTATTTACCTTTTTTCCTTTAGGACATGAAGTTTCAGACTTCTATGAAGATTTGACATTCTTTGGAAAGATCAAGGATCGAATCAGTCATATGTTTCTTCCGGTTATCTGTTATGTGATTGGTTCCTTTGCAGTCTTAACTTTACTGATGAAAAATAGCCTACTAGACCAAATTGCGAAGGAGTATGTTCGTACGGCGGTTTCTAAGGGTCTCGATTTTTCTACTGCCGTTTTTAAACATGCGTTTAGAAACTCTTTGATCCCAATAGCGACTGGCTTTGGTAGCAATCTCACTTTGATTTTTTCTGGATCTTTGTTTATCGAACTTGTCTTCAATATTGATGGTATGGGCTTGCTTAGTTTTGAAGCGGTCAGAGAAAGAGATACTGATCTTATGATGGGACTTCTCTTAGCTCAAAGTTTTCTGGGTTTGATCGGCAAAATTATTTCGGATTTTTGTTATGTGGCAATAGACCCAAGGATTAACTTCGAATGAACTTAATCTCAAATCCTGCGTACCAGCGAAAGTGGAAAAAATTTAAAACCAATAAGCGTGCCTATTATTCTTTGTTGATTTTGTTTTATTCCTACTTACTTTCCTTATTTTCACCGCTCATTCTCAACAATAAGCCTTTGCTCATCATTTACGAAGGAGAGTATTCCTTTCCCATTTTTAATTTTTACCCAGAATCGAAGTTTGGCGGATCCGAGCAAACCGAACCAAATTACAAAGATCTAAATCGGAAACCACAATTTCAAAATTCAAAAAATTATATGCTCTTTCCGTTGGTTCCCTTTGGAGTCAACGAAGATAACTTAGCTAGCTTAGAAGAAGGAGCAAATCCTCCCTCGATGCCGACGTTTAGACATTGGTTTGGAACAGATGATCGGGGTAGGGATGTATTTACTCGGATCATTTATGGATATCGGCTAGCCATGACATTTAGTCTCATACTTGTTCTTGTTGAGATTATACTAGCAGCCATTATAGGAGGAATTCAGGGTTTCTACATTGGAAATGTGGACCTATTTTTGCAGAGAATCATTGAGATTTTGTCAGCTATACCGTTTCTGTATCTTATTTTAATCCTGGGCGCTTTTTTTGGTAGAAGCTTTATGGTTTTACTCATCACCTATGGAGCGTTAAGCTGGATTGGTTTGAGTTATTATATTAGAGGCGAGTTTTTAAAATTGAGAAATCTTGCCTTTGTGGATGCTGCAAGGTCAATGGGTGTGCCTTCAAGGTCCATTATCCTCCGACATATGTTACCGAACTCACTGACTCCCCTAGTAACCTTTTTACCTTTTATTTTGATTTCTGCTATTTCAGTTTTATCGGCTCTTGATTTCTTAGGATATGGCATCCCTGCGCCGAATCCTTCCTGGGGTGAACTGATTGGCCAAGGTAGAGAAAGACTCAGTGCCTGGTGGCTGATTACATTTCCTTCGATTGCTCTATTTATGACCATTTTATTTGCTGCATTCGTTGGAGAGGGACTCCGAGATGCCTTCGATCCGAAAGAGAAGGTAACGTATAAATGAATCAAACTATGCAGCCATATTTAATTTCTCTTAAGGATTTAAGTGTGCAATTGTTCACCGAAGAAGGAAAACTTTCGATCATCGAAAATATTTCCTTCAGTATAGGCAGAAGTGAAATTTTTGCATTAGTCGGTGAATCTGGATGTGGCAAGTCAATTACCGCACTCTCCTTGACACAACTTCTGCCTTCAAACCAAGCATCGTATCCATCAGGTTCCATAATATTTGAAGAAGAAGACTTAACTCAATGCTCGATCGAAAAATTAAGGAGCATCAGAGGAAAGGACATCACTTACATTTTTCAAGAGCCATTTTCTTCGCTCAATCCATTACAGAAAATAGGTGATCAATTAATCGAAGGATTTTTATTACATAAATTAGGCGATAAAGAGGCAGCATTGGCAAAAGCCGAGGCACTCTTGAAACGTGTTGGCATTACTGACGCAAAACAAAGACTAGATCAGTATCCAAATCAGTTTTCTGGAGGTATGTTGCAAAGGGTATCTATCGCCATGGCACTCATGTGCGATCCAAAACTGCTGATTGCCGATGAGCCTACGTCTGCCATTGATGTTACCATACAGTTGCAATTGATTGAACTTTTGTTAGAGCTAAAAGCAGAAATAAAAATGTCGATCCTCTTCATTTCCCATGATATCGGTCTTGTTTCAAATATCGCGGATAGAATAGGTGTTATGTATGCTGGCAAACTTGTTGAAGTTGGGACGACGGCTGAGGTAATCGATTCCCCAAAACATCCATATGCGAAAGCATTGATAGATGCCTACCCAACGAAGGATAAATTAGGGAAACGTCTTCAAATTATCGACGGGATAGTTCCCACTCCCCGTGACTATCCCAAAGGATGTCATTTTTATGATCGATGCTCCGAGCGTGTTTCGATGTGTAAAGAAAAGGACCCCATATTCAAAAATTTATCTGAAACCCATATTGTTCAGTGTTTCGTGGTGGGTTCCTAAATGTTAGAATTAAATGATTTAAACGTTTGTTATTCGAATAAAAAATTTTTTTCCTTCCAGTCGGTCGAACTCAAGGCTGTAGAAGATGTCTCTTTTCAAATTCCCAAAGGTTCTATCTTGGGACTCGTGGGTGAATCAGGATGCGGAAAATCGACATTAGGCAGAGCTATACTCCAGCTTGTACCGATAAAAAGTGGTACGATTTCCTATGATGGTCAAAATATTCATGATCTGAAAGCACTTGATCAAATGAATCTTCGCAAAAAGATCCAGGTTGTTTTTCAGGATCCTTACTCATCGCTAAATCCTCGTTTAACGATTGGCGAAATTATAACGGAAGGATTACTTGTACACAATAAGAAATTAACTCGTTCAGAAAGGACGGAGCTTGCGCGATCGAGTCTGCTTCAGGTGAATTTGCCTGATTCAATTTTGTCTAGGTACCCACATGAATTTTCTGGAGGCCAGAGACAAAGGATTGCGATTGCCCGCGCCTTAATTCTAAACCCCGAGCTTGTGATTTGTGACGAAGCTGTTTCTGCCTTGGATATCTCCACACAAGCACAGGTGATTAACACACTCCTTGATTTAAGAGATAAACTAAATCTTTCTTACCTTTTTATTTCCCACGACTTGAATATCGTGAATCATATTTCTGATTCCATCGCCGTTATGTATTTAGGCAAAATTGTCGAGATTGGTACAAAAAAAAAGATTATGGAACAACCGGCACATCCTTACACAAAGGCTTTGTTTTCTGCTAGTTTCGAATTGAAAAATAGAAACCGTACAACGCGTCCTTTAGTAGGAGAAATCCCTAGTATTTCCAAGAAGCCATCTGGATGTTATTTTCATACTCGGTGTCCAATCGCTAAGGATATCTGTAAGATAGAAAATCCTATCGTAAAATCTATGGACGCAGAGAGAAAGGTAGCTTGCCATTTTCCAATGATGACATAGAATGTAATTGAAATGATAATCACTTTCGGTGAGCGAATCAAGGGATATGTCGGAAAACTTTTTCTTGGTGGCTTATTTATCTTTTCCATGTCTTCTTTTTTTTTACTCTATCCTCTTATTTCAGAACCTGATTACTATAAAAATCTCATTCTAAATTTAGTGAACCAACAGTCTGGACTAACTTTCGATTACAAGGAGTCTGAGCCAGAGTTATTTCCATTTCCTGGGATTTCTCTTCACCAGGTAACTGTAAGTAAAGCAGATAAGAAGCTCATCCAAGTAGAACGAGTCACGATCCAAATTTTTTACGGAGTACTGATTGGAAAAGAATTAGAGATACGTAGTATCATCTTGAATACCGGAAACATAGAGTTAAAACGAGAAAAGGATGAATCGTTTCCTCTGCTTTCAAAATTTCTTGAGCCAAATGATCTTAGAGAGAAGGATAAAAGTACCAGCTCAGAGATACTTACATATTTGGAGGTATTCGGGGATTTACCACATCGATTGGAATTAAAAAATATCAATATCGTTTTCGATGATAGACTATATAATCGAGTTATCAAATTATATATTTGGGAATGTAATACTGATTTAGACTTAGAGAAACAAAGTATTGATTTTTCCTTATATGGGAAACTAAATGAGGAAACAATTCAACTATATATTGATGCGAATTTTTTAAATAATTTGTTATCATACGAAAATTTGCGATTTGAAGGATCGATCGATTTTCAAAATTTTTCTGGAGAAAATTTAACAGATATAGCTATCATCTTTCCGTACGTTGATTTGAAATCAGCAAGATTAAATGGAGTTGTTCCTTTTTACAAAAGGACTTCAACTACTGTAGCCGCAAAATTTGAACGAGCTCATCTGCAAAATCTTGCGAGAAAAGGGTCGAAACCATTTTTAGATGCGTACATTTCCGTTTTAATATCCTATGACAATGCGAATCGTAAACTTGCATTTGATGATATTTCAGCAGAATGGAAGGGGAAAATCAAGATCAACGGATCTGGCTTCGTAACTTTTGATAAACCCCCCCTCTCTCCAACGATTTCTTTTGAAGGCAGATCGGATTATATTGATGCCGACTCAGTGATCAATCTCATAAAACTTTGGATAGAGGCAGACTTAGAAAAATCTCTTCTGACTCGAGGAATGGAAGATACAAATTATGTAAATCGAATGAATGTGCATCTAAATTTCAATTTAAAGAATGCGAACCTACGAGGTGTTTTTGCCGACAACTTAAATCTATCATTCCATTACCACAAAAGCCAAATGAGGATACAAAAAATCAATGCTTGGTTATATGGAGGTTCATTAAACGCCGTTGGAAGTTTCTTTTGGGGAAGTTCCCCGCGCTTAGAGCTAACTGGAAAAGCAGACAGTATCATCCTTGCTGATTTGTTAAAACATCAGTTTGATATTGCTCCGATGACAGGTAATTTGGAGTCCCAATTTGAATTGAATGCTTTGGGCAATTCCGAGGATGCTCTGGTAAAAACTTTGAAAATTAAATCTGATTTTAAATCAAAAGATGGTGAATTGCTAAGTTACACGAACATTCTCAAACCCGTTAGTTCCATCGGGAATCTCATCTCCCTAAAAAAATTGGATTTTTCAAAATCAACTCCCTATAAAGAGATCTCTGTTGGAATGCTCTATCATGAAAGGAAGTTTCAATTTTCAAATTTTCAATTGAAAGCTGATGGACTCACTGCAAAGGGTGAGGGAGACATCTCTCTCGATAAAAAAATAAATATGAAATTTACAATTGCGTTGCCAGGCCTTGCGGGTCGAGCCTTAAAACTTCCCATCATTTATTCAGGAATTTATGGGGTGAACTCTCCTTATATCGACCCCATCTGGTTAGGTTCCGTATATGCGGGAACCATTTTACTTGCCGGTCCTGCTGGTGCAACAGTTGGGGGCATCGCCGGGTCAGCGGTTTCGGAATATGTCAACCGCGCCGTTGATAATGTCACAGACACGGTTCAATCTGGCTGGAGCAGTGTAAGAGGAAAATTGACTCAGATTTTTTCAAGTGAGTCGAAACCAGAACAAAAGTAGTTCAAATTTTTAAATTGTTTCTCGTATAGGAATTCCTTCTTTCTTCAAAATGCGCAGAGCATTTGTCGTTTTGGAAATGCCATCACGTAACTGAAAATCAAATATCATTTCACCATCTTTCTCGAGTTCCGTAAAATGAAAGAGGTTGGCACCATTGGTCTCTGCAATTTCTAAATCATGCGTAGTTAAAAATACGATGGCTCCCTTTTCTTTAAGAGCATGAAGGATTTCACGAGTTGCGATTTGTCGCTCCCGCGAGTTTGTACCTTTTAAGATTTCATCAAGAAACAATATAGGTAGTTCACTGGAAGCATCGGATTTTTTTATGATCTCTGAGAGTCGCCTAACTTCAGAATAGAAAAAGGAAATTCCATTTTCTAAAGAATCTTGTGAACGAATGAGTGTGTGAATTCGGAAATTACAGAAATCCATCTCTCGACCGCAAACAGGCCCGCCCATACCCGCTAAGATTAAGTTGACTGCGATGGATCTTAGATAGGTTGTTTTCCCAGACATATTTGAACCCGTGATGATCATCAGGTTTCCCTCCTCCATGGAAGGCAGACGATTGCCAATTCTACTTCTCTCGTCTAACAAAGGATGTGCAAGAATCGAGGCAGAGATATTTCGATTCTCAGTTAAATTGGGAAAATCATAATTTGGATGTAAAACTGCAAAATGTGCAATCGGAAGTAAGGCCTCTAATGAAATCCACTTGTCTCGGAACCCTTCCCATTCTGATCCATAATTTGATATCCACTTGCTATACTTCTTTACTTTCCATAAATCCCAAAGAAACAGAACGTTGAGAAATATATGCGGAATGGGTGAAATGATCCAAGCAGAGGAATCACCCAGCCTTCTCATCTCTCGCATCATCTTTGTTATGTTTGATCTATTTCCATTCTCCATTCGCATCCAAGCGCAATGAAACGTGAAAATGGTATTCGAATATGCCTGGATATGTTTCCAAATCCGAGACGACTGCTTTCGATACGATACAAATAGTAAAAAGTTGAGAAGAAGTAACAAAGGTGCGAAAGGCAAAGAGAATACAGTGGAGATTAAAAGCCAGATGGGTGTAAAAATGCTCAGCGTTGGAAAGATCATTTTTAATATTTTCTTATCTTGCCAAAAATTTACCTGCGAGGGCGCCGAATGAATCGAAATTTTTTCTATCGCTGTTGATCGAAACATTTCTACCTTACGCAGCAAGTGGTATGTCAGATATTTCGTGTTTAATGTCTCTTTGATTCTACTTTGTGCAGCTTTGGCCGAAATGTATTGGATTTGTAGGAGCTGTTCTTGAAACAGTTTCCAGCCTTCAACGGACACGGTAGTATCAAGGTAAGGAAATAGCCCTTGTTTTGTGCAGAGATCTAAATCGATGGAGAGAGGATGATTTCGGATTGTCTCTTCATATTCCCAGATTTCAAAACTAGGCAGTTGTTTTACGTTTCCCTCTTTTCGATTTAACTCTCGTTTGAGGAAGTTAAGGGTTTTCTCGAGTTTACGTACGTGTTCTTTTCGCATTTGGTAGAGTCTGACGGTGGCAACGAATGCTCCTACTGGCAAAGTTAACATCGTATATGTGATAGGAGAAAAATTGGAGAAATAAAGAAACGAATATCCGAGAAGAATGGATGAGAAAAATACCAAGCGCAGTGTTGATAATTTTTTGAGAGCAGATTTTTTATTTTTATATAGATGAGTATAGCGTAAAAGTCGTCGATCCAAAAAACGAGTTACGGAATCAGACGTATCTTGGGCGTTCGTAATTTTCTTCTTCTCTTCTTGTTATTTCAGAATCAAGCACTCGTATGAGGCTTCCAAGGTCACTTAACCTCCATTTATCGATCAGTTTGCCTCTATCTCTACCTGAAAATTTATCTATGTAAAGACTACCGAATAAATCCTCTCCATATTCGTAAGCAACAAAGCGCCCGCTTCGCTTTCCTGTAGAATTTACCATACGAATCGTCATAAACTAGTACCAAAAAATATGCGAAAAAAAATAGTACAAGCGATTTTTTTTGCTTCAGCTTTTTCTTTTTGGTGCGATAACATTATTGGGGGTAGGCTACTTGTCACGGATGATAAGCCCTACAAACAAAAAACCCCCCGAAACCAGAGACGCACGGAGGCTGACATGGATTTCTACGCAGATATGGACACAGAGCTTAAAAGCTCATTTACACAACAAAACGACTTTTGCGCCAACGTTGAAGACGCGACCCTTTTCCCGCAATTGGGCTTAAAAGCCAGAAATTTGCTCAATTCTTCCCAAATGGTAAAACTTACCGAAATTCGGAAACGCCACCTGCAGAAAGGCCACCAACAGACCCATTTTAACTGGGACTGATTTCTTTAAAAAAATCTTGACCATCTGGAAAAGCACACTAGACTAAAGACCGCTTTTTCAGATGGAGAGATATGGCAAATAACCTAGCAGAAGTTTATAAAGAATCCGCGGACAAATTCGGTCCTAGGCCAGCATTTTGGTATAAAAATGCGGCAAAAGAATACCAAGCATTAACATATCAGCAATTGTACGAAAGTGGATTGGCCCTATCGGAAGCTCTCATCGATCTTGGCGTGAAGGCTCGCGAAAATGTTGCCGTCCTTGCTGACAATAGAATGGAATGGATCATTGCTGATTGTGCCGTTCTACTTGCGGGTGCTGCCAATGTTCCGCGAGGTTCCGACATAACAGACTCCGAAATTGTTTATATTCTTGGACACTCAGGTGCAAAAGTAGTTTTCATCGAAAATGATAAAGTCTACGAAAAATTCAAAAACAACAAATCCCAAACCAAAGGCGTAAAAACCGTCATCATCATGGACAAGGATTCAAAGCTAAAAGCCAGTGCAGGCATTGAGTTCTTTCATACACTTCTTGAAAAGGGTCGTACGTTACGTGCTAAAGGGAAAAAAGAAGCAGAGCAGCGTATAGCAGGCATTAAACCGGACGATTTGTTCACTCTCATTTATACTTCTGGAACCACAGGTATGCCAAAAGGTGTCATGCTCATGCACTCGAACATGATGCACCAGATGCATTACGTAGTTCCGAAAGTTGCAAAGGTTACGCCTGATGATCGCTTGCTTTCCATACTTCCTGTGTGGCACATTTTTGAACGAGTCGTCGAATATTTCGCAATCATCAACGGTGGGTCCACTTATTATACAAAAGTAACGGATCTAAGAAATGATATTGCTAAGGCGAAACCTACTTTTATGGCATCTGCGCCTCGAGTCTGGGAAAGTATCTACAATGGCATTTATACGAAAGTAAATGACCCTAAACAAACGCCACCTGTACGAAGGTTTCTGTTTAAACTTGCCTATTTCTTTTCAAAACATTATCACGCTTCGCTTCGCTTTTTAAAAGGCTTGGAAGTAGATTATGAAGGTAGAAATATATTTCAATCCCTTGGTTTAGGTTCCGTGGCACTTCTGAAATGGATATTCACGGCTCCGTTTACCGTCACGATTCTGTTTGGTGGATTGGGTTTTTATTTAGGTACCATGGAAAGTGGCCTTTCCACAATCGCTTATGTGATCGCGGGATTGGGTTTGATTTTCAATTACTTCACTCTTGATCGCATAGTTCTCTCGAAAATCCGTATGGCAACTGGTGGGTATCTACGAGCAACACTTTCTGGCGGTGGAGCCCTTCAGAAGCATGTGGATGCTTTCTTTATGGACATTGGTATTACGGTTCTCGAAGGGTATGGTATGACAGAAACAGGCCCAGTCATCTCCGCTAGAACCTTTGATCGTCCGATTATGGGCTCGGTGGGTGATGTCGTCCAACTCTCAGAAGTCCAAATCCGAGATGATGCGGGAAAGGTGCTTTGTCACATTGATGACAAACGAAACATTCTTTCAGGTAAAATCGGGGTCAAGGGTGTGGTTCATGTCCGCGGTCCTCAAGTCATGAAAGGATATTTTAAAAATCCAGAAACTACAGCCAAAACGATTGTCGATGGCTGGATGAACACTGGAGATATTGGGATGGTCAATTTCAAAAAAACGCTAACCCTGACTGGTCGTGCGAAAGATACGGTAGTTCTGTTAGGTGGTGAAAATGTTGAGCCAGTTCCGATTGAAAATAAAATTGATGAATCTCCTTACATTCGTCAGTCGATGGTGGTCGGACAAGATCAGAAAGTTCTCGGTGCCATCATTGTCCCAGATTTTGACGCGCTTGCTATTTGGCTGAAGGAAAATGATATCACGGATACGAAACCAGATAAACTGATTTCAAATCCGAGAGTGATCGATTTTTTCAAAAAGGAAGTTCGTAACTATAACAGTGTAAAAACTGGTTTTAAAAACTTTGAACAAGTTCAGTATGTGACGTTAGTTTCAAAGCCCTTTGAAGTCGGCGATGAGCTGACAAACCTTATGAAAATGAAACGACACGTGATTACAGAAAAGTATAAAGATCGAATCCTAGATTTATATAAAAATAGCTAATGGATCCTTTTTTAGAAATTCATCATGGAGACCGCATCTTGGAAATCAAGATGCAGTCCAATGAGAAAAATACATTTGATTTCGATACATTTTCGAAGTTTGAAAGTCTTCTGCAGAAACATGCCAAAGACGTTCAAATTAGAGTTATGCTTTTCACATCCGCACAGTCCCAGTTTTTTTCCAATGGGATCGAGCCGACTCTCATGTACAATAAATCAGACAACGAAGTCAGAGAAGCTGTAAGCTTACTGATCCGTTGTGCTACCTTATATTTTAATTTTCCCGTACCGAGTATTGCCGTCATCAATGGACATTGTATGGCAGCGGGTGCAGTTTTTGCTCTTTACTCTGACTATCGTTACATGGTTGATAAAGGCGGACGTATTGGATTCTCAGAGGCACTCGTTGGGTTGAACTTTCCTTCGGCGCCTACGATGATCTTACGTGATTTGGTTGGTACAACAAAAGCACGCGATCTACTTTACTTTGGAAAACAATTGAAAGGGCATGAGGCAAAAGAAATTGGCCTTGTAGATGAAGTATTGCCCTTAGAATCTCTGTATTCGGAGTGTATGAAACTTGCGGAAAGTTTAGCGAAGCTAACTTATAACTCTGCACGTGGAATGAAAACGGCACAAAGAAGTTATTACCGTCCCATCATTGACGCCATTTCGCCAGAGGATGTGGATTTATTTGTGCAAACCATTCAATCACGCGATGGCCAAGAGGGATTTTTATCTTTAATCGAAAAAAGACGTCCCAAGTTTATCACATAAACTGCAAATGATTTGATAGGCGGAGATCTTTTTGCTCTAACTAATTAAAAACGTAAAAAAACTCATAGTTCTTTCTGAAAGCTACGCTAAGACCATTCTAATGAACCCTTAGACAGAGTTTGCGTCACGTCACATACAATGCTGTACTTTGCATTATCCCATTTGTCCATTCTGATATACAAAAGAGTCTGAGAGAATAGAATCATTTCAAATTTTATTTGCTACCTAAAGATGGGTAAAGAGTCTGCAATTGGAGAGGATTTCCAATGAGCAATCACAACCACTATTTCAACGCATCCGATTTAGCTAAGTTTCCCGAGATTGGAAGAGTGAACAAAGATCTGGCGGATAAATTTTTTTCCTACTATGGAGCCGTTATGGGAGAAGGTGCACTGAGCGAAAGAGAAAAAGCTCTCATCGCGCTTGCTGTTTCTCATGCATTAAAATGTCCCTACTGCATTGATGCCTATACCTCGACTTGTTTACAAAAAGGTGCAGATGAAGCACAAATGAATGAGGCTGTTCATGTCGCTGCTGCTATGGCTGCAGGCATTAGCCTTGTACATAGCGTACAAATGAACAACAAAATCGATGAATTGTCCATCTAATCTTTGTAATTATAATAAAATCAACCGATGCTCGTTACCGATCAAATTGAGAAATTAAATTCTTATTCTAAGCCTTTTTATGATGCTGTTAAACGTGATCATCTCAAGCCTTTAACAGGAACTTCCTTGTCTGTGTTTCAAATGAATATCGGGAAATGGTGCAACCAGGCTTGTAAACATTGCCATGTGGATGCGTCTCCTCTTCGTACTGAAATGATGTCAAAGGAAACTATGGACCAATGTTTAGAAGTCATTGCATCTGTTCCATCTATAAAGACCGTCGATATCACAGGTGGCGCACCCGAAGGAAATCCAAATTTTCGATATCTTGTAGAGTCGGTGCGCAGGCTCGGTAAACTTGTTATCGATCGCTGTAACCTAACAATCCTTGAAGAACCCGGACATGAAAATCTTTATGATTTTTTTGCTTCAAATGAAGTTGAAGTTTGTTCTTCGTTGCCTTATTTTTCCGAAAGTCAAACAGACAAACAAAGAGGCGATGGAGTTTTTGAAAAATCGATCCGTGCGATTCAGAAATTGAACCAATTTGGATATGGAAAGAATCTTACCTTAAATTTAGTTTACAATCCCGTGGGTGTCTTCTTAAGTTCTTCTCAAAAACAATTGGAACGTGAATTTAAGGAGAGCCTTTTTAAAAAGTTTGGTATCACCTTCCATCAGCTTTTTTGTATCAATAACCTTCCCATCAATCGTTTTCTAGCAGCACTTGTGCGAGCTGGAAAATTTGAGATGTATATGGAAACACTTGTGAATGCGTATAATCCTCAGACCTTAAATGGACTCATGTGTAGGCATCAAATTTCGGTTGGGTATGATGGAAAGGTATATGATTGTGATTTCAATCAAATGCTTGAACTTGAAGCAAAACCATTTTCTCATATTAGTGACTTTCAGATGGATACATATTTAGAACGAGAGATAGTAGTTGCTAATCATTGTTATGGTTGTACCGCTGGAGCTGGTTCTAGCTGTGGCGGTGAAATCGTTTAGGTTTTTTTAGAATGGCGGAGATTATATTTTTTCTAAAAGTGCGCTGGCTTTTTGAATGAATGGTAAATTTTCATTTTTATGCCAAGGATCTTCAGGCCAGTTTGAAAGTTTGGTTAAGACTTCTGTTGCCTCCTTTTTTTTTCCCAGGCTGATATAAATTTCTCCCGCATAAATATAATTAAGCGGGAATTCTTTTCCAAATGCAATGGCTTTCTCAAGATGATAAATGGCTTTTTTGTTATCCCCAGAAGAGATCGGCCAAGGTGGAAGTATATGATAAAGCCAGCCAAGAGCTCTATGAGGTGCGCCGTGAAAGTAGGATTCATCCAACTTTAAGCTTTCCTTTAAATGAAATTCGATATCCAGCAACAAAAACAAGCTCGAGAGAATCCCTTTTTCCTGTCCTAAGAGTCCGAGATTTGTACCAAGCCAAAAGTTTGAGATCACACAGTGCGGATCGTTTTTGACTCCCATTTTTGCAAAGAATACAGCATGTTCATAAAGATTCAATTTTCCCGTTTTATCGCTCACCTCACCTTTCCAATAATACATTTGGGACATGTAGCCGTAGATAGGTGCTGGTAAAACGCTAATGGCGCAAAGATCAATTAGCTCTCTTAGGATTAGGTCCAATCCTTCGGGATCGACTTCTCTTTTTTCTATTGATTCTAAAATTCTATTAGTGTCGATAGTTTCCATGCGATAGGAAAAAGAATCAGTTGACTGATATTTTTGAATATGAAAATTTTTGGTTTCTAATCAATAAATTATGAAGTTGCCAGCTAAGATAGATTACGTGTTCCTAAGGCACATGACAGAACAAATATTCTCTAAGATCAATCATGTTTATTTTAGAGCAAAAGTTTTAAATCATGAAAAAATTGAAAATCGAAAGAAAAAACTGCGAATCTATTTTTCCAATCACTCTGGTATGGCTTTCCCGTGGGATGGAATTGTTTTTAATACTTTGCTTTGGGAGAAAAATAACTTCGAACAAGGTGGATTTCCGCGACCACTCATCCATCCTATGCTCACGCAGAACAGAATCAATAATCCGTATTTGATCGAAGATTTTTGGCACAAGGCAGGATGCGTGGATGCTACCTTAGAAAATTTTGAAGCGCTCTTACAGGACAATCAAGACGTTCTCATCTTTCCGGAAGGCGTCGAAGGCATCGGAAAAGGATTTGAAAAGCGATACCAAATCCAAAAATTTTCCACTTCCTTTCTAAGGCTTGCTCATCGTTATGATGCCGAACTTGTTCCTGTTTATACTGTAAATGGAGAATTTCTTCATCCATGGGCATATAAAAATGATAAATTGAATCACTTTGTCCAAAAGTTTGGTTTGCCTTTTTTTCCGATTTCACCTTTTTCTCCGTTGGCAGGCATCTATCCTTGGATGTACTATTTTTCCTTCCCAGCTAAGATGCATTTCGTGTTTGGCGAACCTATTTTACCGAACGAACGGTTCTCTTCCTCTCACTCGATGTTACCTCGCTCAGAGTATATAAGAATTAGAGATGAGGTTCAGGAAGATTTTCAGTTCCATTTGAATCAAAATGTCTCCTTATATGGTGATGACCCATTTAACTTCAAAGAATTGTTTGATAAATTGAAGTTATTACCTGAAATGTCCCTTTACTTAATTCCCTTCAATTGGCCGATTCTTATGACGGCACTCGTAAAAGAATTTGAGAAGGGAAATCTATTGGAATTGAAATTCAGCGCGGGCGAACTTTTGCGAATCACCTTAAAACATTTGGATGCTTATGCGTTTACCTTACCGTTTTCCTGGTTGCCCATCCTCTCTCAAAAAGATTACTCATTTCTTGACCTTTGGAAAGGAATAGCGAAATGGCTGGAAGAGGAGCTTCACTTGAATGGAAAAGAAAAGTCGCATGGCCTTCACAAAGTACATGGACTACTAGCTGAGGAAAAGGATCGATGAGTAGAAAGGAAAAACGCATCCCGATTTAGAAGACTAGCTTCCAATCGGGTATCAGAGGAATAAATCTATTCTTCGGAAAACAGATTGTTGAGTGAGTCGATCAAAGTCTCAACTTCAACTCCGTATCCCATGCAAACTTGTTCAATCGTCTCAACTTCGTTAATGGAACAATGCGAACAACCGCCCAAATGATAGCTTGAGAATACGAGACCAGCCTCTGGGTGGATCGCAATGGCCTCACCAACGGTCATTTCTTTATAAAATCGGGGTTTTACAGCTTCAGTCATCTCCGGACTCCTCAAAACGAAATTATCTATACAAATAATAGACTCTGTCTTATTCGTCAATGGAATGTTTCAGGAAGAATCTGGTAATTTTTATGTCCGAATCGAAGGAAGATTCGAATCGGCGCACTTTCTCTATGATTACTTCCCCGATGGCTCCGATGAGCCTATTCATGGCCATTCCTGGAAGGTAGAGGTATTTTTGACAGGTGAGAGAAATATCGGCCCGGATGGCATCAGTTACGATTTTCTTACGGCAAGAACCAGGCTTTTGGAGTTAGTTCATAGCATTGATCACATCCTAATCAATGACCATGCTGATTTCAAAGGGATCAATCCAACTTCTGAGAATGTGGCCAGATGGTTCTATCGCGGACTCAAGAACGAAGTCACAAAAACGAACGGCCGAATCAAACGAATCGTGATTCATGAAGGACCGGAAAATCTAGCTTTCTTTGAGCCGAGCTAAGAAAGGAATCCTTTCGTGTCAGTCGGGATGCTGCGTCGATATTTTTCAATAGGAATGGATCAATTTTTCCCAACTTTCTAGCTGCGCTTGGCCTGGTTTTCGTTTTCCAAACAACTGTAGAATCAAAACGCCATCGTCTGCGAACAATTCGAGAGAAGAAACAATGCCATCCACCGTGGGTTTGTCAACAATCCATGTTTCTGAAACTAAATCTTGTCTCAAATGAAGATTAAAATCTGGATCCAGTACGTTAAACCATGGTCCCATCGTTTCTAAACGACTTACCAAACCCGTGTGAATTTGGATGACACCAATGTTTCCTACAAATATCATCACCTCTTGTTTGTTATCCGAGCATTCTTTTAATAATTTCGCAAAAGTATCGTTCTTTACCTTTTTCGTAAATTTTTCAGAGGCAAAAGTTAAAGCTTGTTTTCTATCTAAATCGTATTTTTTTAATAATCCAAAAAAATCGTGAGTGTCTTTTAGGTTTGACCAATCGTTGAGAAATTCATTTGACCTCGTCGCATCAAATGTCTTAGCATTGAGGACAGAGACTGATTCTTGAATCTCAATTTTTAATGATTCTTCCGCGATCATAAGTTTTTTAAGATTTTCCCAGGCTTTTAGGATAGATTTTCCTGTAGCGTATATCTTATGTACTGACTCCCCGTTTGAGTCAAAAAATTGAAAACTTCTGAGAATACCTGATTCTCGTTTTTCCTCCACATAAAATCCATAAACCCAATGCTGAAAAAATATTCTCAAATCAATGTCGTCTCCTGTTACTAGTCCCATATTACCCGTAACGGTTACATTCTTAAATTCGCCTTTTCGTTCATGGACACAACATTCATTTCGCGTCAGGACCATTACATATCCGAGTGTAGGAGTCTCCCTTAAAAAAACTGGCCATTCATTTTTCAAAGAATAAACTCCATTTCCAAAACGTGTAGTAAGCAGTTCTACCTCACTGACGCCTAATTGTTTTGCAGCATCCCGAATTCTTAAATTAGGTACGTCTAATTTTAATTTTTCCCATGACTCAGCTAAAGCTACGTTCATAATTTGTTTCCTTCATTTTGTTTTTTGGTATAAAAAAAATTCCTTGTTCAGTCCAGATCACTTCTAAATTAACTCCATAAATTTGTTTTAATAGATCAGGATCGATTAGCTCTTTTGGTGAGCCACTTACGAATATTCTGCCCTCTTTAATGAATGTAATTCGATCCGCATATTGGTAGGCAGAGTTGAGATCATGAAGAATCAGCATTACTCCGTAGCCTTTTTTTGCCATCTCAGCTGAGATTTCAAGTAGCCTAATTTGATTTGCTAAATCCATGCCCGCGGTTGGTTCATCCAATAGGAGATATTTATATGGCTCGTCCCAGATTTGAGAGAGTACTCTCGCATATTGTGTTCTCTGTTTTTCTCCGCCAGAAAGAGAAGAATAATCTCTGTTTTTAAAATGATTCATATCAGTTAGGTGCAAGGTTCCATTGACCGCGATTGAGTTTTTTTCTTTTTCAAATGGAAATTGAATGCGACCCAACTCAACGACTTCTGAAACGAGGAAGGGAAAGTTTAATTCATAATCTTGAGTTAACACGGATCTGATCAAAGATAGATCCTTAGGACTCCAATCGCGAAGATCTTTCCCGTGCATTTGGACAGAACCAGAAGTTGGTTTAATATCACCACATAACAGTTTAAATATTGTAGATTTGCCTGCCCCATTTTGACCAAGTAAAACGTGCAGTTCTCCCGGAATGATCTTAAAATTTATATTCTTAACGAGTGATTTCTGATTGATACTATAACTTACGTTATTTAATTCTATACTCATATTTTCCCTTTTCGATTTTGGTAGAGTATAAATAAAAAAAATGGGGCACCGATGAGGGCCGTGATGATTCCTACGGGAATTTCAGTAGGTGCGAGAATCGTTCTTGAGATTGTATCACTGAGGAGTAATAAGCTTCCGCCTAATATATAAGTAATGGGTAACAAAAACTTATAATCTTGACCTATCAGCAAACGGACCATATGTGGCACTACGATACCTACAAAGTTTATGGTGCCCGTCAAAGAAACCGCAGCCCCGACAGAAATTCCAATTAGGACCAGAGATAAATTCTTTAAACTTTCAACAGAAATGCCCAAGTGGAAAGCCTGAGGTTCACCAAGTGAGAAAGCGTTAAATTTCCTGTATAAAAACGGACTAAAAAAGATTGGTAGAATTAAAAAAGGACCAAAATGGCCGATCGAATTCCAATTTGCACCTCCTAAACTGCCTAAATTCCAAAACGATAAATTGCGAAGTTGAGCATCATTCGCAATATAACTTAATAAGCCAATGGCAGAGTAACAGATGGCATTCACAGCGATACCAATCAACAGAAGATTATAGACTTCCGATTTTCCATTTTGACGTGCTAAAAATAAAATGGAAAATCCTGTAACGAGGCTTCCAAAAAATGAAAAGACCACTAAACTCCACATGCTCGATAGAAAAGGTAAAAAGTGTCCGAATACAATGCCTACTCCTGCAAATAAGGAAGCACCGGCGGTGATACCCGCAAGACCAGGATCGACAATCGGATTTCGAAACAATCCCTGCATAATGGCACCCGACCAAGATAGTGAGCCTCCTAACAGAAGAGCTAAAACAATTCTCGGTAATCGGAGATTGATAAAAATCTCGTGCATAATCGTCCCACGTGAGTAGAATAGAGTGTAAACATCAATCTTATACACTCCGGATAACGCAGCGATAGGTATCAACGTTACCATAACCAATAAAGACATTAGCAGTAAAATTCTTCGTTTGATTAATCGATCATTTTCCATTTATTACCTAACTCTTTCAATGCATCGGGAAGTCTCGGACCAAAGCCAAGCAATAGTAAATCATCCATCACTATATAACTTTTATTCATTCCTGCTTTCGTTGTTAGAATGCCTGGAATATCCCAAAGTGCCTTGCCTCCACCTAGCATATCGTAAGAATGTTTTGTGATTAGAATCACATCTGGATTTGCTGATACCAACGATTCGGAAGTTAAGGGCTTATAATCAGTAAAATCACCGACTGCATTTACAGCTCCAGAAAGTTCTATCATGCTCGCGGCTGGAGTGTTTGTCCCCGAAACAAAAATACTGGAAGCATTTCGAGAGTAGAGAAAGAGAACTTTTACTTCTTTTTGCAGTTTCGGTTTCTGAAAGGATTTCATTTTCAATTTAAATTCTTTGAGTAAATTCTCACCTTCTTTTTGTTTGCCGACAAAATTTGAAATGAGTTTTATTTTATTTTCGACTCCATCGGGAGAGTTTACTTCGGGAACAATGAGCATGGGTAGGGAAAGAAGTTTTAACTGTTCGATCGTACTCGGTGGACCGGCCGTTACTGTTCCTATAAGGTGAGAGGGTGAAAAAGAAAGGATCCCTTCTGAGGTAAGAGTTCTTTGGTAACCCACTTTATTGATTTTTTGAGCGAGAGCGGGATAAGAGGAAGATGTATCCACACCGACAATTTGTTCGCCGAGTCCAAGTGCAAAAAGGATCTCAGTGGTTGAACCATTGAGGGAGACAATCTTTAGTTTCGGCTGGGCTTGTAGAGAGACGGTCGTAACACAAAGAAAAAAGGCGGTCAAAGTTCGTATCATTTCGCCATTTCCTAAGGAAAGGAAATGCTTGTCAATCCTAATTGAGATTGAGAATCAAAATAAGTTTGACAAGCAGGAGTCGGCTTTATTTATTGAGACTTATTCTCATTTAGGAGGGTTCCCATGAACCACAATCAGACCATCTCTCTCTTTCTCTTGCCCCTAACTCTTCTGCTCTTTTTTGTAAATTGCCAAGGAAAAGAGGACAACCAAGGCATGGAGACAAATGTAGCCATCCTCGGGATTTTGAATGCCCAAACGAAAGCCACTGAAGCTGCTGCTGCCGCAGCAAAGGTGTGTGAAACAACAATTGATGATACATACGCATCAGGTTCTTACGTCTCGTTTTGTTCACCAACGGCAGGAACGGGTAAGTTCATCCGCATAACAGGCGTAAAAGCACTTGGAAACAATGGCTACTTATATTTATTTTTCGGTTATTCGGCGACACCAACTTCCGTAACTCCTTCGTCAACAGGTCAGTACCAGTTCGTCATAGGAAAATCTGTATCTAACACCAACCCATTTGCCTGGTTTCGTAATTCAGAATATGGAAATTACCAAGGAGGGCAAACTTTGAGTGGTGCAAATCCAAGTCTGTCCCTTTCTTCCGAAAAAGAAATCTGCATTAATTTATCTGGAACCGATGTTGCTCCCAAGGTAAATTTTTGGGTAACTGGAGTTAATAATGCAGATTGCCAGTCAAAAACAACTCTAACTTCCTCGTCAGCCATCATCGAATATAATAGTTGGCCTTTGACTACGAATGTTTTTTCGAAATCCTCAACGTCACATTACTTTCGTTTGAGCAGTACCGCACTTTTGACAGCTTCAAAGATATTCGTATCTTCTGATAGCATACTTTAGTAGATCATGAAAAAATTATATATTCTTCAGATTGTTTTCGTTTTGGTCTTCAATTGTGTCGGAGAAAAAAAAGCAAGTGATGATACACTTGCATCCGCCCTACTATTAGTGTCACCTGCGTCTGCAGGATCAACGAATGCATCGACTTCGAGTTCAGGTTCGGTTGAAACAACTTTAACATCTGGAGTTTATACAACGGTTGCCAATGCCAGCTCGACTTCGGAATGGGTGTACGTGAGCCTTAAAGAAGGCGGAAAAAAAGCAGATTCGAGTACACAATGGGATATTCGTTTTAAGAGGTTTGTCGTCAGTGCAAATAGTGGAACGAGTGGCGCTGGTTCTGGTGGGTCATGTGATACAACAAAAACGAATCTCTCTGATGCGAGCATAAATGTTTCCAGTTGTACGATTGTAGTCGATTCCATTCAATCTCAAACCGGAGACGGAGGTTTTGGAAATGCAAGTGATAGTGCCAGTCCCTCTATGTTTAGCTGGTATAATTATGATGGAAACACCCATTTACTTTCCACTAAAAGATTAGTTTATTTGGTAAGAGGTAGCGAAGGAACTAACTACCTTTTACAGATATTAGATTATTATAGCTCGGCTGGTACTAGTGGTTATATGAAATTTAATTGGAAAACACTTTAATTTTTAAATTAAATGAATAGACTATCTCGATCTGTTCTAACTCTTCTTCTTGTTTTATCTGAAAATAATTTAATTGGACAAGGAGAGGAGGATTCGATAAGGAACAATGCAAATACAATAACGGTCACTGGTACTAGGCGAAAAGGCTTTCTGAAAGACTCTACGATTATGACCGAAGTGATAGGACGCAAGGATATTGATGCTATGGGTGCCAAAGATATCTCTGAAACATTAGGTAATGTTCCGGGGATTGAAGTAAGGCCAGCTCAAGCAGGAGAACGTGGCTCTACCGTTAGGTTGCAAGGATTATCTGCTCAAAATGTTTTGATTCTTGTTGATGGCCAGCGAACAACTGGCAGATTCAGTGGAGCCATTGATTTGACTCGATTCAAAGCAGATGATATTGAACGAATTGAAATTGTAAAAGGTGCATCTTCAGCACTTTATGGTTCCGATTCAATTGCCGGTGTCATCAATATCATTACGAAGGAAGCAAAGCAACCGTTATATGCTGAGTTTAGAACTCTTTCGGGAACAGGAAATCAACAATATTTTGGGCCGTATTTAGATTTTCGAAACTATGCAACGGTTGGCGCAAAATCTGATAAATTAAGTACTTTGTTTACTGTAGGATGGCATAAGGGAGAAGGTTATGATCTCACGCCAGATGCCACATCTGGTCCAAGAGTTGGCAGAACGGCGTCATTAGCACCAGGCTATAATCTATATCCAAATGATACTTCATTTCTGTCCTCATATCTTTTAGCGACTCGGATACCGTCTTATCACCCTCCACTCGAATCGACAACGGCAGGTGCTTTTAATGATTTAAACCTATCAAACAAATCTACAATCCAAATCAATCCCAACCTACTTTTAACAACAACTCTGTATTACCGGTATTTACAGCAGGCGGCGGTCGATGCCGTGCTTCCTCGAACTGTTTTTGATCGGACAAATAAAACTTATGATGTAATGGGAGCAGTCAACGCAGATTGGAATCTTACCCAAAAGACTAATTTAAACTTAAACATCAATCATTCTCGATTTCAAGATTTGTATTTGAATGACCAACGAAAGTCAGATGAACTAGACACACAACAACGCACCGACAATGGAATCACTGAGGTTCGTTCGCGAGTGGATTATAAAATTAATACCAATCATGTAACCTCCTTTGGAGTAGAAAATTTACAAGATCATCTATCGTCTGCTAGAGTGTCTCAGGATTGTAAGAGGAACTTTCCTTACATATGTCCCGAGGATTTAAACCCTGATTTTGGGAAGGGACAATCTATCAACGGCAATGTTTATCGCTTTCGAAATGCAGTATTTATTCAAGATGAATGGAGGGTTTCGGATTCACCACGGATTCAAATCGTTCCTGGAATTCGATATGATCACGATTCGATTTACGGTGGAGAGTGGTTGCCAAAACTTGCCGTTCGTTATGATCTCACGGAAAAAATACGAGTTCGTTTGGCAAATGGATTGGGTTTTCGTGCACCGAGTTTTCAAGACCTTTATTTTAATTTTTTAAATCCAGGTGTTGGGTACAGGGTAACTGGCAATCCCAATTTAAAACCAGAATTATCTCGAAGTTATAACGCTGGTTGGGAATGGGATATCAGTAAACATTTCTGGCTGACTCAAAATTTTTTCCATAACAATGTAGATAACCTCATCGGATTTCGGACAAATCCTGATAGAGACAATTCTGGTTTGTTAGTTTATCAAACTTCAAATTATAAAAAAGCGACAACCTCAGGATTTGAATCTTCTCTCCAAATCCGAGTGAATGAAATGATTTCGTCTGGGATTGGTTATACTTTTACAGACACGAAAGATGAGACTACTGGATTGCCACTGGAAGGTAGAGGTCCAAATCGTTGGAATCTAAATATTAGAATTGATGAAAAACAATCGGGCGTTAGTCTCTCTGTTTTTGCTGTTGTATTCGGAAAACAAGCATATTACTGTGTGAAAAACCCGATTTGGTGCAATCCAGATCTAAGCGAAAACTTTCAAACCTTGGAAACTGCAATCAATGCGGAATCACAAAGAATCATTCAGAATACTTTGGCAAATATTCCTGGTCCGATCTCTGATTATTGTGCACAAACCAATCAATCTCATTGTACAACGGGGCAAACCTTCGGGTACCGAATGGTAAATCCTCATACAAATTTAAATGTCAGATTGGCTCAGAAATTTTTTACAAATTTTCAATGGTTCGTAGGTATCGATAATGCTCTGGATGCCTGGGATACGACCTACAACCCTCAAAAACCAAAATTTATCTATTTTGGGTTAGACGGAAAATTTTCCTTCCAAGAAAACGAGAAAAAAATCTGAAAATGAAACGTCTATCGTTGATTTTTAATTGTCCAAACAAGAAAACTCCTCTACATTCGAATCATGAAACGATTGTTTTCGATCTGTCTCCTTTTTGGTTCTAGTTTGTTAGCAGAGCAACAAAATGGCATCGGCACACCCGGCTCCGGGATCGGCGATGCTGGAAATGGGATAGGATCCCCAGGAACAAATATTGGTAATCCAGGAAATGGAATCGGCGGTCCAGGATCTGTATACCCTAACCAAGGAAATACGAACAATCCGAATCCACCAGGCGGGACGAATGACCACCACCACAACCGAAATGGGCATCCAAACGGCGGGGGAAGGCGCCATGGCAATGGAGGAGGAAGGGGTAGGTAAATCAGTTTTCACCTTCAAATATTCTTTCCTTAAATTTCCGAGGTAACTTAAATTGGCTACATAACAGATTTAAGGAAATGGAAATGCATCATAAAACCAAAACTCTACTTTTCGGCCTGACTTTACTTTTTTTTGTCGCCTGTGGCAAATCTTCCGAATCTCCAGAAGCGAAATTAAAGGATCTCGTTCCAAAATTTCAAAAAGCAATGTGTTCTAAAACCATTGGCTGCACAAAAGATGAATTTGCAAAAATTCCTCCTGAGTATAAGAACATGATTCCTGCGTTCATGCAGTCCGAAGAAAAGTGCGTCGCATTCTTTGATGAAAAGATGAAAGAAGGCGAGAAAAAAAGAATCGAAGAGAAAAGAGAAATTACCGCAGAACAGGTACAAGCTTTCGAAACATGTATATCGGCAATAGAGAAAACTACCTGTGATACCTTTAAAGGGGCCAAAGGCAACGTTTCCATTCCTGGTTGCGAAGCTGCTCAGAAGTTTTCAGAAAATTAATAAGGAATCCATAATTCAATGTTTATCCTTTTCGGTAGGCATTGAATTCCGCTCTTTTTTCGAGGTGACAAAGAAGGAGTGGAGGCATAACTTTTAGTTATCCTCATGAAAATTGCACCGCTACCTGAAAATGAATTTGAGCGTCTTGAAAATCTTCGTTACCTTGAGATTTTAGATACGATCAATGAGGAAATTTTTGACAACATCGTGCAAATTGCCTCTGCAATTTGTGAAACCCCAATCGCCCTCATCAGTTTGATTGATGAAAAACGACAATGGTTTAAAGCTAGAATTGGTCTAGATCCACCAGAGACTCCGAGGGATGTGGCGTTTTGTGCGCATGCGATTTTAGGAGAAAGTCTTTTTGAAATCTCTGACTCACGTAAAGATGAGCGCTTTCATGACAATCCCCTTGTTACTGGGAGTCCGAATGTTGTCTTTTATGCAGGGCAGCCCTTAAAAACATCTCAAAATCATAATATAGGAACTCTCTGTGTTTTAGATAACAAACCGAAAATCTTAACGGATGTGCAGAAAAATTTATTAGAAAAATTGAGCAAACAAGTCGTTCAGCTCATGGAACTCAAGGTAAAGGCATCGGAGTTGGAAAATGCCCGAAAGGAAGCAGTGGCGGCCAACCAATCGAAGTTAGATTTCATCGCGGCCATCAGTCATGACATTCGAAACCCATTGAATTCACTCTTTGGTTTGGCCGATATCCTCGATATAAGTGAAACAGATCCAGAAAAAAAAGTCATTATCTCACAGTTTAAAAATTCGGCCGATGTCATTTTAAGGATTGTAAATGATATCATTGACCTCTCACGTTTTGAGTCCCAAGGTCTCCAAGAATCGAATCGAATTTTTGCTTTAGACCAAACACTTGTTTCCATTCTTACTTTTTTTAAGTCAGAAGCAAAACGTAAGGGGATCGAGTTTGATTTTTTTCGAGCACCCGAAATCCGAAATTTTTATTTTAGCGATGAAAGAAAGATCGAAAAGATTTTATGGAATCTTCTATCAAACGCATTTAAGTTTACTTCCGCAGGAAAGGTCAGCTTCCGCATCGAAACGGAGGATAAAGATTCTACGGGTTGTAAAATAAAAATTACAATCGAAGATACAGGTCCTGGGATTGCCCCAGAAGTTTTGCCAAATCTATTTCAGAAGTATGCAAGTTTTTCACCTAAAGAAGTAGAGATGGCGGGTAGTGGGCTCGGCCTTTCTATCGTACAATCTTCGTTAAATGCGCTTGGTGGATCGATAGAAACTTCCTCTCAAAAAGGTGTGGGAACGAAGTTTGTCATCAAGTTACAGTTGCAGCCAGGGTTGGCCACCTCAGAGATTCCATCGAGTAAAGAGGAAACACTTTCCGAAGAAATTGTAAAAAAGAGGATCAGAAGTATTCCAATTCTAGTTGCTGATGATAATGAAATGAATCGAAAGATTTTGCTGAATTATCTAAAACCTTTTGGTGCAATCTGTTCAGAAGCGAAAACAGGATTCGAAACGGTGGATTGGGCAAAGGAAAATAAATCAGGGATATTATTTGTGGATATAGAAATGCCAGGTCTTTCGGGCGTGGAAGCGATACAAAAAATAGAACGAAAACAAGAACACCAATTTACATTTGTAGCATGCACTGGACTTTGTTTGCCTGAAGAAAAAGAGAAGATAATGGATGCAGGTTTTGATTTTTATATTCCAAAACCGTACAATAAGAATTTAATTCGCGATGCGATCGTTCATCATTTACAGAGATTTTAGTATGGATTCAGATTCTGTAGTAAAATTTCTCAACGATTCGTCTTATTGAATAGGATGAAAATAAAATATTTTTTCTCTTATCTACTTCTCCTTTTTTTTGGTACAGTCACATGTGTTCATAAAAAAGATCAATCTGCATTGCTTTTATTACTATTAGCATCGTCACAAAACTCACCTGCCCCATCAGCAGATGGAACCACGCCGCAGGCACCAGGTAACAGTGGTGAGGATTCTGCGCCACAGGCAACACCTCCGACAGAGGAAACTGTTCCAAATTCTACTTCCGTGTCCTTGCGAGTGGACCGGTTTGAGAAAGGCCTAGACATTTGCCCTCTGTTTGGTGGAATGCTTTTGAGTTTTCAATCAGGAGATAGGGCAACTTGTAACGTAGATACGCTAAATCCCTCGTGTGCAAGAGAAGCAGTTCATAAGGAAGACTCCACTCCTTATACCATTGATCCGCGGAGCATGGCAGGGTATACGTTTCCAATGGAGCAGACAGGAGCAACAATCACATTTCCAACGGATGCCAAATCGGTTGCGTATTGTTTTTCTAGGCCCCAATTCGTTGGCACTGATATCAAAATGTCGGCTTTTCGCAATCGGACATCAACTTCACAGGAATGTCTGGGTTTGAGTCGGGGGCAGTGGTGTATCGACAGAATCCCATTGTTCTCTCCAACAATGATGATCATACCTTCAGAATTTCCAATCGTTTCTGCAGGTCGTTCCAATGGACACTGGTCCCAATTAAAATATAAGACTCCCGAAAATATATTTGTAACATGTCGTTATGCGGGAGAAGTAACGAGTTCACCGATTCTCTCTTATCGGGCCTCAGTCGTAGACGCGGAGCATAAAAAAGGTTACTGTGTGAAAACGACAGTTGATTATTTTGAAACTGAGTCCGGCATTTGGGTTTCCGAAGAACGGATCCCTGTCGGCAGTAAGGTAGTTGCGATTTCAGAAGTGATACTGGAAGTTAATAATTGTGCCAATAAAACATTCACGAAAATAGAATGGAATGTTGCAGGCTGGGCACCCGAGGATAGTTCGTATCTACCTTTAGAAACAGATATGGCAGGTATATTCGAAAAGCCTTATAATATCGGAACAATGATGATCATCATTGTGTTATTCAGCATCATTATTTTTTGGAGAAGAAAAAAGAGAGTTAGATGAAGAAAATAAGTTCGTTTATTCCTTTTATCTGCTTCTTTGCCTACCTTTCGATTTACTTTTTGGTTTCAACAATCGCAAACCAAGATAATTCGGAAGGAAGGTACCTTCTATTCATGGATGAATTGATTTCTTACGATCAGACTCATCGTATCCTTCAGCCTCATGGTGGAATGGATTTTCTTTATCAAGCGCTAGATGGGGACGACCACCGGTATGGTAGGCCGATGTATTGGGCATTGTCCTTATTTTCAGCGATCCCATTCCACCTTTTCGGGGAGTCCGGTTTGATCCTTTCGAATCGGATCCTACTTTCGCTCTTTACTATAGTATCCGTAATCATTGCCGCACTCTTAATCCTAAAAATTGTTAAGCGAAACTATTCTCTTTATTTTTTATTTCCACTCGTTTTAGTTCCTACTCTCCCTTATGCAAGTTCTATCCCTAAACCAGAACCATTTCTATTGTTTTTCCTATTACTTTTTATTTTACAATTTTATCTAAATCGATTTCGATATGGAGTCTATTTCCTGTTACTCGGCGTAACGTTTTCACTAAAAATTTCGACATTGCCATTTTTATTATTTGCATTAATTTATCCTTCGTTTGCCTATTTTATTCAATTTCGCGAGATCCCTTTTAAGGAATTCTTAAAAGGGGCGAGTTGGACTTTTCTCGGATTTTTGATATGCACACCTTACCTTGGTATGCTGATTTATGGGGAATGGAGTTATTTAATTAAGTATTTAAACTGGACTTTTTTTAATACGGGACACGGAGTCGATGACTTAACGGTTTCCTTTAAGGATTGGATTGGGCTCATGGATAGGTCATGGTCTGGCTACTTTAAGGGTTCCTTCTTTATCTTTCCTCTTGCAGCCATTGGAATCTATATTTCGAATTTTAATTTTAAGAGATTTCCTTCCCATCGAAAGGATCAGCTGTTATTTTTTCTTCTGGTCTCTTCGCTTAGTTTTATCCTTCCGATTCTCCTATTCGTAAAGCGAATTTGGTTGCATTACCTACACATAGGTTTGTTTTTGCTCTTCACTTTTTCTTTGATTGTCCTTTTGGATCTCTTTCGGAAATCCATGGATAAATCCAAGTTAGGTTCTATCTTGGTCGCCATCATTCTCTTTTTCCCTTTAGTTTCGGTTCCTAGTGTTCGGGAGGAGTATGAAATTTTAGCGAGAAGAACGGAAAGGGAATGGCATAAAACGCAAGTTCGAAAGTATAACGACATTGTAAAATTTTTTGAGGGTAAGAAGAAACCATCCGTTCGTGTTTTTTATGATCCTTTGCTCTTTTCCATTGAAGGAAAATTTACAAATATATATACTGAAGAGTTTTGGGGTCCCTTCTTTCATTGGGAGAGTAACTACGATTATGTGGTTTTGGGAGATCAAAAAACGTACCTTCCCAATTTCCAACCAAATCCAGATCACGCAGATTTTAAAGACCTACAAAGGGCCAAGAGCTTATTTATGATGCATGTTCTTAAAAAAGATAAGCTTCCTCATTACCATCGAGCCTTCCAATCGGATGACGGTCTATTGATCCTAGAAAATTCCCAGATTGAGCCATAACAGATTTTGATTTAATGCGTAACGGCATAGTATCTGGACGCTTGTGGTTCAAGTTCTTTACCTTCCGAATTGATGAAATGGATGGATTGGACGATTTTAGGTTCTTTCGTTGTCCAAAATTGATACATAGATTTATCAAAGACGTTTTGAAACATTACCTTCTTTCCATTTTCATCTAACCCAAAACAAGTTTCTGGTTTTTTGTCTTTTTCCTTGAGCGGAAGTTTTACCAGGATTGCTAGTATTTTTTTACCCTGTGGTGCCGAAGTTTCCGCACAGTAACGAGATATGTACCACGGTTCAGGATTGATAGGAATGCAAAAAGAATCTGATTTGAGGAGTGGAAGTGTGGTTACCCATTGCGAATTGGAATTTACTTTATCATCATAAGGCGGAGTCATTTCTGCAAACTTCGGAAGGGTCGGAAGATTTATGACAAAGAAGGCAAACAAAAAAAATCGTAAAACTCGATATTTGATTTTGAAGATGAGTAGCGTGAAGAGCAAAATCGCAGAGAGATGAGGAATAAAATACCAACGATGAAACGGCAAGCCATTAGACAAGTATTGATTGTGCAAAGGAAAATAATCTTCCCCTACGAATTGGAGGAAGAGTAGGTTTCCTATAAAGGTAGCCGAGAGGAGTGTTAAAATGAAAAATATTGGCTGATAACTTCTACGCATAAAGAGAATCATAAGGGAGAAGAGTAAAGCGGTGATGATGATAATTCGAAAATCTTCGTATATAAAAGATCCGAATGATTTTGGAATCATAAATTGAATCCAGGAATCCACTAACATTTCATAGCCGAGCGAGAGTATGTGTTCCAAAGATTTTGCTGCAAGTGTTGACTCTACCTTGTTACTTCTTTGGAGTGTCATGTAACTAAATGCACTCTGTAGGAGCGCTCCTAAAGTAACCGAGGAGGCTACCAAAAGGTTCTTATATTTTTTTGTGTAAAAATGATATAAAGAAAGGATGCCTGCGGCAGGAGCGATCGCAAGTAGAAGTGCTTTTGAAGCAACCAAGAGAAAACCAATGAATGCAAACAAAAGGACTACGAAATTTGATTTTCGAGAGACATCAAGAAAGAGCACTAGAAGTAAATAAATATATCCAAAATAAATAAAATTGATAAATGTGAACATCTCCCAATTCGGGTAGAGGCCCAGAAGGAAGCCGGTTAAATACCTAACGGAGTCAGACGGTATCAATTTTCGGAAACCATTGAGATTTATAAAAGATACTAAAAGAGAGAATCCGAGCAGAGCACAAATTTGAAACGCAAGGGGAGACCAAGAAAGTATGTCAAAAGTCTGAACGATCAAAAAAGAAACCAGCCTTTGGGTTAACGGAAGGTAGCCAGCTTCGGGAATAGATAGACTCTCCAAGAAAGAGGTAAATTTCGCATGATAAAAGAAATTATTGCCCGTTTCGGCGTAGAACTCAGCCTCATAACCCAAGGAAGGAAAGTTAAAGAATAGCAGAAAGAAAAGGATTAGGACGGAAGATAGGTACCGCAGATTTAAGGAAAATTTAGCTTTGATTTTTTGAATTCGTCTCAAATATAGATTCATAAGAATTGAGGAATACGCCTTTGCGAACGTATTTTGGGCTACCTAAACTTACATGGACGTGCAGAAAGAATCTTGGAGCAATGAAATTTTAGTCTGGTTTTTTAGTTTCGAACGCAAATGGAATGAGTAAATACTTGATTTGATTAGTTATTTTTAAAGCATCTATCTAATGCTTCTAAAATCTAGAATTTCGATCACGACCTTGATTCTGCTTTTCAAAGTGATCCTTTTTCTCATTTTTTCCTCTGCCTATTCCAATGACTTATTCATTCCTTTTTTAGATCATTTTGTAAAATCATTATTGGAAGGAAACATCCAGTCACCTTGGCAAGCGACAAATTCCTTGCCGATCGATGCATTCCCGTATCACCCCTCCATGCTTTATCTCTATTCGATATTTCAAATACCTGCTGTCTACTTTAACGCAGGGTTGGTTGTTAAAAAAATATCATTCCTTTTACCCACCTTGCTTGCAGACATTATAATTTACCAGGTGATTCAAAAATTTTTTCCAGAAAGAAATAGATCGATTACCGTGATCTACTTTCTTTCTCCTATCATATTGTATGCGATTTATATGCATGGTCAGTTGGATTTGTGGCCGACTGCACTGCTTTTATTATCTATCTACTATTTACTCGATGATAAGCATTTAAAGTCGTCGATCTATTTAGGTCTAGCGATGACATTTAAGCTTCATGTTGCTGCAGTGATTCCTCTTTGTTTCTTTTACATTCTGAAACGTAAGGGAAAAATCGAGTCACTCAAATATATTTCCGCAGCGATTCTTATCTATTTCTTTATATCTCTACCATGGTATTTTGATGAAGGATTCCGGGAAATGGTACTTGCCAATCCGAAACAGGACTTAATCTGGTCCGTGATCTATAAAGTGGGAGAACATACACTTTATCTTTCCGTCGTTGCGATTCTCATTCTTTACTTGCGATTTGCGGATTACCAAAAAGTGAATCGAGATTTGCTCATTACGTGGCTTGCCATACTGTTTGCGGTTTTTGTATTATTCATTCCACCAGCGCCTGCCTGGTATCTTTGGCTTTTGCCATTCCTCGTATATTTTTATTTAAAACATGTAAAAGATAATATTAAAATTCTATTTCTTTATGGCTTCTTTGTCTCGAGTTATTTATTTTTCTTCGTATTTGTATGGAAAGGTGAATATAATGATTTGTTATTCTTCGAACAAATCGTTTCTTTAAAAACACTCAATTCGAAACTTGCAGGATTGAGTTTCTCGCTTTTGCAAGTATCGCTTGCGATCAATTTATTTGCGATCTACAAAATCGGCGTCCGTATGAACCGAATTTATACAAGACCAGACTCGATTTTGATAGGAATTGGTGGAGATAGCGGTGCTGGAAAGTCAACATTGCTGCATGCATTGGAACGTCTATTGTCCCCGTCAGTAACCCTCCTCGAAGGTGACGGTGATCATCGATGGGAGCGCGGGAATCAAAACTACAATAACATTACTCATTTAAATCCAAGAGCAAATTATTTAGAGAGGCAAGCAGATAATTTGATTCGTTTAAAGAAAGGAGAGGTAATCTATAGACCAGATTACGATCATGCTACCGGAAAGTTTACTGCACCGCTTCCTGTTAGGCCTACAGATTTTATTATTTTAAGTGGCTTACATACTTTTTACTTACCAAAGATGAGAAAGGTAACAGATATAAAAATATTTATGCAAACGGAAACAAATCTTCGGTTGCATTGGAAAATATTAAGAGATACAACGAAGAGAGGATATTCGGTCAAAAAAATCAAGGAACAAATTAAACAGCGATTAAGCGATTCAAATAAATATATTACCCCTCAGAAAAATTTTGCTGATCTTGTTATAGAACAATACTCGGAAAGTAAATTTGAAATCGGCAATGCCTCCGTCTTTCCAAAGATCTCTTTAAAAATAAGCATCAGTTCCGAATTTCATTTTGAAAGTCTTATATTAGCATTGGAAGACGGTGGTTGGCTCTCGTCATGGGATTATGGCGAAGATCTAAAGACTCAGTTTTTTACATTTCATCATTTTCCAAAATTAGAAGAACTCGATGATTTATTTCGAACTCACTTACCTTTGCTTAGCGAGATCATCAGTCCAAAACACTCTTGGGAAAATTCGCACCTGGGACTGATTCAGATTTTTGTGTTAGCAATGATCAACCAAAAGTATAGGGAAGTTGATCTTGAAATCTAACTTTCAATACTTTTTCCTCGATTTAGATGACACACTCTACGAGTATGAGCCCTGTAACAAACTGGGGATACAAAATTTTATCTCTTATTGCCAGGCCAACTTAGGAATATCAGAAGTGGAAGCGCTCAGTCAATTTCAGAGTGCTAGAAAGATAATAAATCAAAGATTACATGGGCAAGCCGCTTCGCATAGTCGTCTGTTATATGCAAAAGAATTCTGTGAAAAAATAGGTATTGATGCAAGCAATCACGCCATCGCTATGGAATCTTCCTATTGGGAGCCTTTTCTAAATCAAATGAAGCTGCGTGAAAATGCCTTGGAATTTTTAAGATTACTTAAAAGAAATACGAAAAAAATTGCGATCGTTACCGATCTGACGACAAAAGTTCAATTGGAAAAACTTAAGAGATTAGAAATTAATAGCTTTATCGATGTGATCATAACAAGTGAGGAAGCAGGTGCAGAAAAACCTTCTACAAGTATCTTCCAGCTAGCAGCAGATAAACTTGAAATTGTAAAGGATCGGACTGTTATGATAGGTGATAATTACGAAAAAGATATTTTAGGGGCTCAAAATTTTGGCATTTCTGCTTTTTGGTACAATGAAACTGAAATTACTCCAAATTCGATTTCTTCTTTTTCAAAGGCAATTGAGCTTTTCATATGATCGACGATAATAAGAAAATAAATGAACTGGTTTCCGTTAGCCGAAGGCTAGGAGAAAGATTTGATCTTGTGCAGGCAGGAGGGGGCAATACTTCTGTTAAAACTTCTGACGGATTTATGTATGTAAAATCCTCTGGGTTACGTCTCTCCGATTTAAAATCAGCGGACTCTTTTGTCAAAATCGACAATCAAAATTTAAAAAAAGATTTCCTCGAGACAAATTGGGCAGTATATGAGAAACGTCAGAGAGAAGAGTTAGCAAACAAGATTGTAACAAAAAACAACATGACGCCTGATAGACGTCCTTCTATCGAAACTTTGTTACATTCCAACTTGGATGGGTTTGTATTGCATTCACATCCAGTGCAAGTAACGGCACTTTTTAGCGATGCCAATGCAGAAAAAAAAGCGTTTGAAATATTGCCAAATGCCGCCTTTGTTAAATATGAAACTCCAGGTATTGATTTAGCATTACAGATGATGGCGTCAAAAAAGAGATTCGAGGAAAAGAATGGGATCACACCGGATGTCTATATATTTCAGAATCATGGATTGGTCGCAAGAGCTCATTCCGCGTCAGCTGCCTTTATTTTGACAAATGAGGTCTGTGATTCCCTCGCAAAACATTCAGGTATACATTTCAATCATGATAAGGTCGTCAATGAAATTTCTATAGCAATGGAAAAGGTATTTCACGAGAGTTTTGTAACCATTTACTCTTCAAATACAAAGGTAGATTCTGTATCGATCACGCAAAAAGCCTTTTTCCCAGATGGAGTCGTCTTTCTCGGAGTCATCCCTGTACGTTTTGAGAAAATCTCTTCTGAACACATCGAACTACAATTAAATTCCTATATGCGAGAGTATGGATCTACCCCGAGAGTATTTGTTTTCGGCGAGTCTATATACTTTTCTGGAAGCAATCTTGTTAAAGCGAGAGAAAGTGAAGAGGTATGGAGATTGCACCAGATCGTTTCCCAATTCAAACCATCTTCGCTTTCGGAAGAAGAGATCAAATATCTTTCGCATTGGGAAGCTGAAAAATTTAGGCAAAAGGTTTAATATGCACATAGTAGTTCCCATGTCGGGTATTGGTAAACGTTTTATAGATGCAGGTTATTCGGTACCAAAGCCTCTCATTCTTGTCGAAAATCGTCCGATCATTGCGCATGTTGTTGATATGTTTCCAGGAGAAACAAAATTCACTTTCATATGCAATGAAGACCATCTTAGGGAAACGAACATGAAATCGGTACTCGAGGGTCTAGCACCAAATGCGAATATTATTTCGATCGAACCACATAAGAAGGGTCCTGTTTATGCAGTCTCACAAGTCTATCATTTGATAGACGACGATGAAGAAGTCATAGTGAATTATTGTGATTTTGGAAAAGATTGGGATTTTTCTAAGTTTAAACAGGATGTCAGAGATCAAAAGGCGGATGGTGCCATTTCCGCCTATCGTGGATTTCATCCTCATATGTTGGGTACTATCAATTATGCGTTCATGCGCGAAAAAGAAAATTGGATGCTTGAGATCCAAGAGAAAAAGCCATTCACAAATGACCGCATGAGTGAATATGCATCGGATGGTACTTACTATTTTCGTACAGGCTCTATTCTAAAAAAATATTTTGATTTAACCATGGAGAAACTTTTGGACGTAAACGGAGAGTTTTACGTAAGCGTGGTCTACAATCTCCTGGTAAATGATTCTTTGAAGGTTAGAATATTCGAAATAGAGCATATGCTGCAATGGGGAACGCCAGGTGAATTAAAGGAATATGAGCACTGGTCTTCAATTTTTAAGAACTTGGCATTAAAATCGTGGACGAACCAGAAAAAGAGAAACAGCATCAATCTCATTCCGATGGCAGGAAAAGGTAGTAGATTCGCAGAGAAAGGTTTCATAACTCCAAAACCATTATTAGCTGTGGATGGGGAAGCGATGGTGGTTCATGCTGCGAAATGTTTACCTGAGGCCGAGCGAAATGTTTTTGTTTGTCTAAAAGATCACCTGGACAATTATCCGATAGAGAAAACGCTTAAGAGTGCCTTTACAAATGTATCAATCGTTAGCTTAGACAAAGTGACGGAAGGTCAAGCGATTACCGCAGCATTGGGCTTGGAGCATGAAAATCAGGAAACGGAATTGTTCATAGCCGCAAGCGATAATGGCATGTTATATGATCATGCGAAATTAGATAAGTTTCTTTTTGATACGAAGCCTGATGTGATGGTATTTACATTTAGCAATAGCCCCATGATGGATCGAAATCCGAAAATGTATGGCTGGGTTCGAAAAGAGGGCACAAATGCACTCTCCGTTTCTGTTAAAATTCCTATTTCGGAAACTCCTTCCAAAGATGATGCCATTGTCGGAGCCTTTTATTTTAAGAACGCTCGCCTATACAAGACGGTATTAGATCAGTTAATGAAAGATAACGATCGAGTGAATGGAGAGTTTTATATTGATACGATGGTTGGAACAGCAATCAAAATGAATTTGAATGTCAAAGTTTTTCCTATTGATTATTATGTATGCTGGGGTACTCCCGATGACTATCATACATACTTGTATTGGCAGACATTTTTTAGAAAAACCAAATGGCACCCTTACAAATGAAAAGAGAAATTTTATTTTTTATCATTGCTGGTTGCTCGGCTGTTTTGACCGATCTTTCCGTATATTATTTGTCATTTCCCTACTTTGGTCATGATAAGGGTAAGGCGATCTCCTTCATTGCTGGATCCATTGTTGCCTATCTACTAAACAAATACTTTACATTCCAAAAAAAGGAAAATTCCTTAAAAGAAATCTTAAAGTTTACGTGTCTTTATTTATTTACATTGGGTGCAAATGTTTTAGTAAACAATCTCACGATTAGAGTGCTTCCGGATTACTTACTTTTTGCTTTTTTATGTGCGACTGGTGTCTCTACCATCTTAAATTTTATAGGTCAAAAATATTGGGTGTTTAAATGAATCTTTTAACAATAGTTATTCCATGTTATAATGAAGAGAAAAACATTCCGCTCATCCTCGATCGATTCCAAAAGGTCTTAAATCGAAAGGATGTTGAAATTTTACTTGTCAATAATGGTTCGACGGATCAATCCAAGGCGGTAATGAAGGACTTAGTTCCAAAATATTCTTTTGCAAATATCTTAGAAATTGAAAAAAATCAGGGATATGGCTTTGGGATTTTATCTGGTTTGCGAGTCGCGAAATCAAAGTATATCGGTTGGACTCATGCAGACATGCAAACCGATCCCTATGATATCATACGTGCACTTGAGATTTTGGAACGTGATGGTCGCGAAATGCTTTATGTAAAAGGAAAACGGAAAGGAAGGTCCTGGGCAGATCAATTTTTTACGATGGGAATGAGTATATTCGAATCATTTTATATGGGAACATTTCTCTGGGATATCAATGCCCAACCAAATCTTTTTCCGAAGAGTTTTTTTGATACTTGGGAAAACCCCCCTTACGATTTTGCTCTTGATCTTTATGCCTACTACCAAGCTAAAAAACAGAAAATCGAGGTAGTTCGGTTTCCAGTCATTTTTCCACCTCGCATCCACGGACATTCTTCTTGGAATACTGGGCTCAAATCAAAATGGAAATTTATACGTAGAACGTTTGATTTTAGCTTCAAATTAAAAAAAGAACTAAAATGATCCAAACTGAATTCATCGCCCATAGAATCAACACGGTTGCCGAGCTATTGTCATTACCCGAGGGGATAGGTCTTGAGCTTGACCTTCGAGACAGGGGTGAGGATCTCATATTGCAACATGATCCATTTAAAGAGGGCGAATTGTTTGAAACTTTTCTGAAATCTTATCAGCACAGAAAGACTCTCATTTTAAACATTAAATCGGAAAGAATTGAACTGAAAGTCCTTGAGTTGCTAAAAGAATATAAAATTGAGGAATATTTTTTTCTCGATTCCAGTTTTCCGATGATTGTTCATTTGGGTAAGTTAGGTGAACGAAAGATCGCAGTCCGTTTTTCCGAATGGGAAAGTTTAGAATCCGTTATGTTATTGAAAGGTCTTGTCGATTGGGTCTGGGTAGATTGTTTTACAAAATTACCTCTCGATCATTCGATTTATAGGAAATTGAAGGATGCAGGATTTAAACTCTGTTTGGTCTCTCCAGAATTGCAAGGAAGGCCTGAGGATATTCTCAATTATAAAACGATGCTAGAAAGCGAGAATATCGTTTTTGACGCCATCTGCACTAAAATTAAGAATTTTTCTCTTTGGCAAGGGTAGACATATCTATCAGTATCCAATAATATTGGAAGGTTTGAAAGAACGGTTCACTTTTTTAGTACCAAGTTTGAAAAAAAAAGTCGTCAGAATAGAATTAGAATCAGACTAAGTAAGTAGGACCAACAAAATGAATACTTGGAAACGCATTCCGTTCTTTGCATTTATTCTTTGGTTGCCATTTTGTTTCTCTCCTCTCACTTCGCAAGAAGTTAAGAAGACGGATACTACCAGAGTTACTCAAGAAATACAAAACCAATACTTTGCCGTTTTCGAATCTTTAGATTTAGAAGAGGAAGCCGACCTTCATGTATTTTTTGCTAAGCATGAATTTCATTTATTCTCTCCTTTATTTCTTTCCGGAAATGATTTTTTAAGTTCCGCTGATAAACATTCAAGTTTTCATCTCCCATTTTTCTATACCAACCTTCCTCCCCCTATCGCATAACTTGCATCGAATGTAGTTTCGATCTTTGTCAATAGACAAGGATATTTTTCGAAAGGAAACGTGCACATAGTAGGGAGAAAGTTATGGGATTTCGTATCTCAAGTATTCGCTATATCGTAATCATGGCAATATTTGCCATCAGCAGTTGTATGAACGGTGCCTTTATCAATCTAGCACCGAAGTATGAGCCAGCAAATTTCGTTGTTCCTGACGCCTGGCAAGGCGAGGGTCCCTTTATCAAAGCTAATCCTGGAGGAGAAGAGATTCCTATGGACTGGTGGAAACTCTTTGGCGATCCGGAACTTGACCAATTAGAAGAGCAGGCTATGGAGGCGAATGCGGATTTACAAGCGGCCTCCGAAAGATTTTTACAGGCCCGAGATATCATCATTAGAGTCAAGTCCCGTCTGATTCCCAATCTTGGTGTTGGGCTCAATCTCTCGAATAACAAGCAATCTGAAGACGCATTATTTCGTGGAGCCTTAGATCCTGTAAGTGATAACAATGTAAGTGTAGGTGCATCCGCTTCCTGGGAACCAGATTTCTGGTCGAGTATTAGAAATGAAACTTGGGCAAAAGTTTATGAGGCCGAGTCGATCGCTGCCGAATATGCTCTCGCACGACTAAGTTTGCAATCTGAAGTTGCTAGCAACTATTTTATGTTACGTGGGCTTGACGCAAAAAAGGAAACATATGACCTTTCGATCCAGTATTATAAACAACTTCTGGAATTAGTAACCAAACGCTTTCAAGGTGGAATTTCCCCAAAAATAGATCTTTTTAGAGCCGAGTTCCTTTTGAATACAGCGGAGGCTAAACGATATGAGATACTCAGCCAGAGGCGACTTGTTGAGAATGCGATAGCGATTTTGGTAAACCAATCTCCTAGTAAATTCCAAATTGCCGAGCAACCGAAACTATCATCTGTCACCTTTAAATTACCCATCACGCTTCCAGCTAAATTATTGGAAAGAAGGCCTGATATTGCCGCTGCAGAACGAAAAATGGCAAGAGCAAATCGTGAAATTGGAATGGCTAGGGCTGCTTTTTTTCCAAATGTATCGTTTGGAGCAAGAGGGGGGCTTGAAGCGAGTAAGGATTTATTTAATCTTTCGAATAGTTATTGGTCCTATGGATCCACTGCTACCATACCAATTTTCCAGGGGGGTTATCGAAGAGCACAGCTACAACAAGCATGGTCCGCCTATCGTCAAACAGAGGATGTTTACAGATCAACGGTTCTCAATGCTTTTCGAGAAGTTGAAAATAATCTAACACAGACTAAATTCCTTTTCCTTCAGACGAAAAAACTAGAAGTCGCCGTTGATATGGCCTTACAGACCCAAGATATGACCACACAATTATATACCGCAGGCTTAAGTAACAGTATGGAAATACTTTATGCCCAGTTGGGGACATTAGAATCCAAGTTAAGTGCCGTGCAGGTGAAGACAGACCTATTAACAACGACAGTTTCGCTCGTAAGATCTTTAGGTGGAGGATGGAATAAATCCCACTTACCTGGTGAGGACGAGGTGGAGCCATTTGGAATTTTTTCGGATACAGACGTTGATCATATTCAACCAACGAAAGGCGTTCCAAACCCATCTTTGGATAATAAAAAATTTAATAACCTAACAGCACCTTCCAAGTGGAATCAGGAGAAAGGAAATGAATGAAATTGTAATCATTGCACTAAAAAGACCTTACACATTTGTCGTAATGACAATTTTAATCATATTTTTCGGAATTCAGACAATTCGAGAAGCACCTACGGACGTATTTCCTGGCATAAAGATTCCAGTTATATCTGTTGTTTGGGTCTACCAAGGAATGTTGCCCGAGGACGTATCTGGAAGGATAACGTCTGTATTTGAAAGGGCACTAACAACAACCGTGGAAGGTATAAAGAGCATAGATAGTCGATCCTATTACGGAAGTAGTATCATCAATATTGAATTGCAACCTGATACAAATCTTGCAGGGGCCGAGGCAGAAATTACCGCCATTTCACAAACGGTCGTTAACTCGCTTCCGCCTGATATATCTCCTCCTATGGTAATGCGTTTGGAGGCATCCTCTGTTCCCGTTGCGATGTTGCAGGTAACTTCCGATTCTATGACGCCGGCGGAACTTTATAATCTCGCGTTTATGCGCATACGTTCTTTACTCGTAACAATTCCAGGAGCCATTATCCCGCAGCCTTATGGCGGAACACCAATGCAATTATTGGTCTCTCTCGATAAACAAAAGTTAATGGCAAGAAATCTTTCCCCATTAGATATTTACCACGCTTTCAATGAACAGAATTTAGTTTTACCTGCAGGTGATCAAAAGATTGGTAAAACGGATTGGATGGTTATGACCAATGCCATGCCGATGGCTGTTGAAGATTTTAATAACGTACCGATAAAAACGGAAGGGAATCGAACTATCTTTATGAGAGATATTGGGAACGTTTCTTTGGCTGGCCCACCTCAATTGAACTCGGTACTTGTCGATGGAAAACAGTCTGTTGTGATCGTCGTTATGAAGAGTGGAGATGCATCTACCTTGGAAGTAGTCGATGGCATTAAGGAAATGATGCCCAGGATCAAAGCGATTGCTCCAGCCGATGTAAATTTCAAAATCTTAAACGATGCCTCTTTATTTGTGGAGGCTTCCATCGAGAATGTTGTTCATGAAATGGTTCTTGCATCCGCTCTCACGGGCATTGCGGTCTTACTTTTTCTTGGATCCTGGAGAGCAACAGCGATCATTGCAACCTCTATCCCGCTTTCCTTACTATGTTCCATCATACTTCTTCATCTAACTGGAGAAACTATCAATATTATGACTTTGGGAGGTTTGGCATTAGCTGTCGGTATCCTTGTGGATGATGCAACGGTAATGATAGAAAATATCGATACGCATATTGAGAGAAAGAAACCGTTGGAAGAGGCAATCATTGATGCTGCAAATGAAATCGTAATTCCCACTTTTGTCGCAACTTTAGCGATTGTCATCGTATGGTTACCATTGTTTCAACTAAGTGGTGTTTCTGGGTGGCTTTTTATGCCAATGGCGAAGGCAGTGATGTACGCCATGCTTGCATCGTTTCTTCTTTCTAGAACATTAGTCCCAACAATGGCTAAGTTTATGTTACATGACCATGTGTCAGTTCCTCATACGGAAAAAACAAAAGCAGTAAAATCTAGAGGTGTATTATTTAAGAATCCAGCAATTCAAAGAGCCGCTGATCTTTTATACATGTTCCTTTCGATCATTCCCTTTCAGAGTATCATAAATTTCTTAAAAGAATTTCAGAAAGGTTTTGATCAAAAATTCAACCATATGCGGGAGGAATACCATTTTCTTCTCCGACGTATCATCGAAAACCGGCAAAGATTTGTATTCATATTTATGATCGTTGCAATGGGTTCTTTGGTTTTGCTTTTTGTCAATGGACGGGACTTCTTTCCAGAAATTAAATCTGGTACGATTCAGATGCATATGAGAGTGCCATTAGGGACTCGCCTCGAAGTTACTGGTCGAATCTCTACTCTCGTTTCCGAAGATATTAAGAAATTGATTCCAGGAAATGTTGAAAATGTTTTGAGCAATTGTGGCTTGCCTGTCGTAAGTCCACATAACATGGCTTTTATTCCTACACCTACCATCGGTTCCCAAGACTGTGATATTACGATCTCTCTCAAGAATGAGGAATCGCCTGTTTGGGAATACCGAAAACGTTTGCGCAAAGAATTGGCTAAGCTTTATCCTGGAACGATTTTTACATTCCAACCTGCTGATTTAACGTCCGTTATTTTAAATTTTGGATCCCCAGCTCCCATTGATGTTCAGATAAATGGATTAGATCTAGAAGATAATTTCAGATTTGCGCAAATTTTGCAAAGTAAGTTTCGTGAAATTACTGGATCGGCAGATGTGGTCATTCATCAAACAATGAACACTCCTACATTACTTGTGGAAGGAAATCGTTCCTTGAGTTTGAATATAGATCTGCCATTAAAGTCACTGGCAGAAAATATGCTGCTTACAACTTCTGGGAGTCAACAGATTGACCAGAAATATTGGTTAGATCGAAAGTCTGGAATTTCATACCAAGTAAACATTTATGTTCCGCAAACTCAAATGCGTAGAACTCAAGACTTATTGACTGTGCCTGTAAATACGGGAGATTTATCCGCCAAAGGTTCGGACATCCAACTTTTAGGTAATATTGCAAAACTAACGCCAACAGGA
The DNA here is from genome assembly GCF_004770745.1 of Leptospira ognonensis. Classification (GTDB taxonomy): domain Bacteria; phylum Spirochaetota; class Leptospiria; order Leptospirales; family Leptospiraceae; genus Leptospira_A; species Leptospira_A ognonensis. The sequence continues at coordinate 363,452 of NZ_RQGD01000046.1, forward strand.
ACACCTGGACTGATCACTCATCATAATTTGCTCTCGCTGATTGATATCTATGTATCTGCAGAAGGTAGGGATGTTGGTAGCGTTCTGTCAGATGTTGAGAAGGCGATCGATTCCTTGAAGGATCAGATGCCTAAAGGCTCGGCTATTGAAATTCACGGGCAAGCAGAAACGATGCGAATCGCCTATGTAGAGTTAATTGGTGGATTGGCCCTAGCCATTCTTTTGGTTTATCTTCTGATAGTCGTTAATTTCCAATCCTGGACTGATCCTTTTATCATCATTACAGCTCTTCCTGGAGCCTTAGCGGGTATTTCCTGGATTTTGTTTTTAACTGATACAAATATCTCTGTTCCTGCTTTGACGGGAGCCATCATGTGTATGGGAACGGCGACCGCAAATTCGATACTTGTAGTTTCTTATGCGAGAGAAAAGATACTAGAACATGGTAATGCCATTGAGGCCGCGGTGGAAGCCGGTTATGCGAGAATTCGACCTGTGATCATGACGGCATCAGCGATGATCATCGGAATGGTTCCCATGGCTTTTAGTAATTCTCAAAATGCGCCCTTGGGCATTGCTGTGATCGGTGGCTTAACAGTTGCTACATTTGCAACATTGTTTTTTGTCCCGTGTGTTTATGCGATTGTCTATAATAAAAATAAAGGATCAGAAGGGAGACGTAAACATGTTTAGTCTTATAAATCTATTTTATAACGAGTTCAAGCCTTGGTTGTTTGTCGCAATCCTTATGGTTTTATTTTCTTGTAGTCCAAGTAAAGAAGATAATGCATCCACAGAAGGTGGCAAAAATTCGATTGGAAACTCAGTCATCATAGTCAGACCTGAAGTGCAAGGAGGAAATGAAAAGACTACGTTTCCAGGACAGTTGAAACCTTGGTTTGAAGCTCCCATGTATGCACAGGTCTCAGGTTATGTGAAACATTGGCATAAAGACTATGGAGCCTATGTAAAAAAAGGAGAAGTTCTAGCTGAGATCCTTGCGCCCACCGTGGATGCCGACTTTTCTCAGGCGCAAGCCGAATGGGAGGCGCAAAGGGCGAAGTATGATCTAGCAGATATCACTGAGAAACGGTATACGGCACTAAGAGAATCCAACGTCGTTTCGGAACAATCTATATCTGTAGCCAAGGCGTCTCAAAATGCTGAAAAATATATTTGGAATGCAACAAAGCAACAAGTTAAAAAGCAAGAGGTCTATCTAGCATTTAAAAAAATACGAGCTCCCTTTGATGGGGTCATTACGGAAAGAAATATAAATGTAGGCCAATATGTAAATAAAGAGGGAAACCTGAGTGAGGGAATAGGGCCTCAAAACTTATTTACAGTCGCAGATATTCATAAGCTGCGTTTGTTCGTATCTGTTCCAAATTTTTATGTATCACTCTTAAAACCCGGATTAAAAGTTCAGGTCAGCCTGGCACAGTATCCAAATCGAACTTTTGAAGCAAGTTTCGGAAACTACTCTCGTGGATATGATGCCCATACACAAACAGTACTCGTTCAGTTTATATTAGAAAATAAAGATTTATCAATCTGGCCTGGTTCCTATGCAACCGTTCGATGGTCGATTGAAAATACAAATCATTCTCTCCGAATTCCAACGAGTGCTCTTGTTTTTGATGAAGGCGGAACTCGCGTCGCAACTTTAACTGATTCTAATCGGATTCATTTCAAGGATATTGAAGTTGGTAAAGTTACGGACAGTTTCGTAGATATAAAATCCGGACTAAGTGAATCAGATAGGGTGATCAAAAATCCTAGAGCTTCCTATTTAGAAGAAGATATCATACTCGATCAAATCGTAGATTCATTTAAAGACAAAGGTGTTCTAAACGGAAAAATCAAGTTAGAGGATTCAAGTTCTAGTAAGGATTCCATATGATTAAATTTTTATCAAAATCAGATATTCCTAAATATGGTAAGTACATATTCTTGCTTTTTTTTATTTTCCAAATTGGTTTTCGATATTATAGATTTGAAAAATTAAAGAGAGATACAAAGGAGATGGCCATACCGACGGTATCGTTGGTTCAACCGAGTTATTTTCATGGAAACGAAAACGTGACTTTGCCAGGGACGTTGAAAGCATGGAATGAAGCACAACTCTATTCCCAAGTTTCTGGATATGTAAAGGCTTGGCATAAGGATTATGGTGCTGAAGTTAAAAAAGGTACTGTACTTGCCGAGATACAGGTTCCGGCGTTAGATGCTGAATACGAAAAAGCAAAAGCAGAGGTTGCATCACAAGAAGCAAAATACCAGCTAGCGCAGGTGACGGCAAATCGATATTTATCTTTACAAAAAACGAATGCAGTCTCAGCCCAAGCAATATCGGAAGTATTGGCAGAACAAAATGCGGAAAAGGCAAAGCTGATCGCGATTCAAAAAAATTGGGAAAAATGGAAGGCACTTGTCAATTTTAAAAAGATCATCGCTCCCTTTTCTGGCATCGTCACCCAAAGAAATATAAATTTAGGCGATTTTGTCAACCAAGAGGGAAATGTAAGTGATCCTAAAACAGCTGTTCCACTATATGTGGTAGCGGATGTACACAAACTTCGCCTTTTTGTATCTGTGCCGAGTACTTTTAGTTACCTGTTAAAGCCAGGATTAAAAAGTGAAGTATCTATCCCCCAATTTCCCGATCAGACATTCAAGGCGAACTTTTTAACAGTTGCGAAGGGTTATGAATCTTCTTCGCAAACTGTTCTCGCCGAATTTGAGCTTCAAAATCCAGAAAAAAAGATTTTGCCGGGTTCCTATGCACAAGTAAACTTAGGAGCTCCTGTTTCATCTCCTTATCTAAATGTCCCGGCTAGCAGTTTGATTTACCAAGGGAATTCTATTTTTGTAGCAATCTTGAATCAAAAAAATACGATTCATTTCCAACCAATCGAAATCAGTAGAATATTGGATTCCTCAGTTGAGGTGAAATCGGGAATTGTAGAAACAGACAAAGTGATCAATCATCCGAGATCTAGCTTTCTTGAAGGTGATCTTGTGCAGGTTGTCGTTCCAAGGTCTGGCTATTAAGTAAAGTAATATCAGTATAAAACGAAATCAGGAAATTCGTTTTCAAAAATCTATTTCTTCCTTCGTCTTCTTGCGCGGATCCCACCAACAAAGATAAGGCGAAGCTGCTTGACTGTTTTGATTTCGATCCTTCTATGTTCTCGATTGTCATTTAAATCCACATCCAGGTATTCGCCTGCCATATGAAAAGCATTGGCAACGATCATCTCTGCAACAAACTCAATTTCGGAAAACGGGATGGATTTCGGCATCCGCATATCAGCCGCTAATTCCGATGCGATAAAGGCCATTTCATTACGGATTGCGTGCCTGATTCTGCGATTTCCTCCCGTTCTCTCTCGCGAGATAAAACGAAACAATAGGCGATTTTTATTCACATAGTCAAAGTAAAGATCCAGAGATTCTTTGAGAGCGGCCCTATAGGCACCACTTTTTCTAGCCTCTCTGAGTATGGTTCTAAGTTTTTGACCGAGTTCGTCTACCACAGCTAGGCCAAGCTCTTCCATGTTTTTAAAATGTCGGTAGAAGGCAGCTGGAACGATTCCCGCCTCTCCTGCGACTTCGCGCAGACTTAACTCGCCAAGTCCCTTCACTTCCCCCATCAATTTTAGCGCTGATTGGATCAAAGTGGATCTTGTTTTGAGTTTTTGTAAGTATCGTTGGTTGAGCTTCATCTGAATCTAAGTAAACGATTGTTCACTTTTTTTTTCAGGCAAGGAGAAAAAGTAAGATTTTCGGTTTGACATATTTAACGGTGTATGGTAACTCTGTGAACAGTTGTTTACCAAGAAGAGGCGAAAATATGAAAACATTACCATTTATCTACAACCAACCCAAGGAGTTTTTGGCATCCTTACAGCCGAAAGAGTGGGCAGACTTCATTCTAGGCGAGATTAACCCGTTATTCTCGCTCACAGCGACCAAGGCGAGGGTCATTGGGATTCGTAACGAATCCTTAGATTCGAAAACACTTGTTCTCAAAACAAACAGAAATTGGAAGGGTTTTCAGGCCGGTCAGCATGTTCCGGTCACGATCGAGATCGCAGGACGCCGTGTGACACGATTTTATTCTCTCTCCTCGGCTCCTGGGGACAAAAACCCAACCATCACTGTGAAAAAACAAAATGGTGGCCTAGTATCCCATTTTATCAACGAAAGGGTACAAGTCGGCGACATCCTCGAACTTGGCGCAGCCCAAGGCGACTTTGTCCTTTCAAAAGAAATTCCAAATAAAATTCTCATGATTGCTGGTGGAAGTGGTATCACTCCGATCCATTCCATTCTTCAGGACCTAAGCAAACGAGATTATAAAGGCCAAGTGAAACTTCTTTATTTCTCTCGATTTAGAGAAGATATCATTTTCTATGATTCTTTTGCGAAACTGGAAGCTGAAAACCCATGGCTCGAAATAAAACACGTCTTAACTGACGTGAAAGCAGAAGGATTTGATTTTGGATTTTTAACGAACGAAATGTTACATAGTTTCGTGCCGGACTTGACCGATCGACTTGTATATCTTTGTGGTCCTGCTCCTTTACAGGGGCCAGCTAAGTTTATGCTAGGTGATGTAAAGATTATATCGGAACTTTTCCTTTTACCAAACCAAGTGAACTTTTCAACTTCATCCAAAGGACCAAAAGAAGTCGTTCTACTTCAGTCCCACCGAACGATTTTACTCAAGGGAGAAAAGTCGATTCTGGATGAGCTTGAAGATAATGGCATTTACGCACCAAGCGGATGTAAAATGGGGATTTGCCACACATGTGTCTGCAAAAAGGTAAGTGGTTCTGTTACAAACTTAATGAATCAAACTGTCTCCGGTGAGGGAGAAGAGAACATTCAGATTTGTGTAAGCCGAGCAGAAGCTAGACTTGAATTAGATTTATAGAAAACAAATAGGATAGGTAAAATAAAATGAAAACTTTAAGCAGAAATTTATCAACAGAAGAGATGGAAGCATTCGGACAAGAATTGGAAACAATTCGAACAGATGTTATGGCAAAAGTAGGAAAGGAAGATGCCGATCATATCAGAAGGGTATACAAAACCTATCGATATACAGAAATATTAGGAAGGGGTTTGATCCACTTTAGCTTTGAACCAATCACCTTTGCTCTGGGAACTGGGCTCCTTGCCATTTCCAAGATATTAAATAACATGGAAATTGGTCATAATGTAATGCATGGTCAGTATGATTGGATGAATGACCCTCGTTTTAACTCACGAACTTTCGAGTGGGATATCGTTTCTGATTCGAAACAATGGAAATTCTATCATAATTATATGCACCATACATTTACAAATGTTGTGGGAAAGGATCATGATTATGGATATAATTTCACTCGACTCACAGAAGAGCAAACTTGGAAGCCGGTTCACCTAACTCAGTTGTTTTCGAATTTATTTTTGATGTTTAACTTTCAGTGGGGTGTGGGTGGCCATGGTCCGAAAGTAGAGTATTTGGAAAAACCAAAGAAACAAAGAACAAAACGATCTTATAAAGATTATAGAAATGTTTGGTTTAAAAAAATTGAACTTCAGCTTGTGAAGGATTATCTGTTTTTCCCGCTTCTTGCTGGATTAAATTTTCCAAAAGTCGTACTTGGAAATTTACTTGCAAATATGATCCGAAACGTTTGGACCTATGCAGTGATTTTCTGTGGACATTTCACTGAAAACACGGAGACCTTTACTCCAGAAGAGATCAAAAATGAAACAAAAGCACAATGGTATTTGAGACAACTGAAAGGGAGTTCAAATTTAACAGGCGGCAAATTGTTCTATGTTATGACTGGCCACTTGAGCCACCAGATTGAGCACCATATGTTTCCAGATGTTCCTGCAAAGCGTTACCAAGAAATCGCTCCTAGATTGCAAGAGTTATGCGCGAAGTATGGACAACATTATAATGCAGCTGGATTTGTGAAACAATTTGCATCAGTTTGGAAAAGGATATTTGCCTACTCGATGCCAGATCAGTATGCACTAAAAATCATGGAGTCTAGAAATACAAAAGCTCGCAAAACGGGAGTTTCCCAAGCTCCAGAAGTTATGGAAATCGAGGCAAAAGATTTGGTGACTGCTTAGTATTTTTAAAAGAGATTTGAAGTAGAATGGAAACGCCATGGATGTTTAAATCCTTGGCGTTTTTTTTTATTATTTATTCGTTTTGATGTTTTTGTTTTGGTTCCCATTCGCATCATAACATTTAGGTCCTGTACAAGAGCCAGAATTGCCCGTCGTAAGCCCACAGTCTGAACCATTTACCTTTTTACAAACTTCGCCGGCCTTTTTTCGATCTGCATTGGAATCACCCTCAACGCAGACTTTGATTTCTGCATCGCGGAAGCCATAACATTTCGCACTGAGGGACGAGGTAGTAAATATCGTTGCAAATAAAAGTATCAAAGAGATGGTGAGTTTGTTCATGAAAGGATCCTTATCTTTATTTTGAGACAGAATTTCCTATAACGAAGATTCATTCTAGCAAAAAAATGAAACAGCCAAAAAATAAGTTCACTCTGTTCCTTTCAAATTTGCTTGTAAGGTGATCATGTCTTCTATCTTAAAAATTCTAATCATTGAGGATGAGCCTGGAATACTTTCTGCTCTCGAAATTTCATTGAGAGGCGAAGGTTTTGCTACTGTAAGTGCGATGACGGGCGAAGATGGACTTAAACATATGTCGGATGAAATACACTTAGTTTTACTTGACATTGGTTTACCTGATAAGAGTGGATTTGACGTTCTAAAAGAAATTCGTAAGAATTTTTCCGTCCCTGTACTTATGCTGACAGCAAGAGATTCTGAAATTGATAAAGTCTTGGGGCTGGAGTTAGGTGCTGATGATTATGTAGTCAAACCATTTAGTCCGAGAGAACTGGTGGCGAGAATCCGAGCCATCACCCGAAGAACGAATGCGATACCTTTATCCAAGAAACCGATTTTATTTATCCATCAGGAAAAAAAGTTAATCTACTTTAAGGAGAAGCTTATGGCTCTTTCTCCGTATGAATTCCGAACTCTTTCTCTATTTTTAAAATATCCAGGGCGAATTTTTACTCGGGAAGAAATTATGGACAGTGTTTGGACAGAACCAGAAGATAGTTTTGATCGTGCCGTAGATACCGTGATCAAGAATATTAGAAATCGTATGAAAGAAATTGACCCGAAAGCAGATCTCATCGAAACGAGAAGAGGGCAAGGTTATGGCATAAAGGAAAGTATATGAATCTTTGGATCCGCATCATTCTTAGTTTTTTTTTATCCTAGGACTTGGTTTTTACTATCTTATAGATAAAACGGAGGACTCTATTCGGCCACGTTATATGGAAACCGTTGAAGAGTCCTTAAATGATACAGCTCACATTCTCTCTGCGAGTATAGAAGAAAATTTGCCGGATGAAAAACCTACCACGAGTATCCTAAAAAAAATTGCTTCTTCCATCCTATCTCCGATTTTCAAAAATGCAAAGGCTCGCAATTTTGAAGCGAAAATTTATAGCCTGACGAAGACGGAAACCGACATACAAGCATATGTCACAGATCATAACGGACTAGTGATTTTCGATTCGGAGGGTTATAGGGAAGGGCTCGACTATTCTAAGTTCAATGATGTTTTATTAACTTTAAAAGGAAAGTACGGGGCCAGATCTAGCAAATTGCAAGATGCTTCCGGGGAAGGTGCTCTTTTTGTTGCAGCTCCGATTTCTTGGAATCAGCAAGTCATCGGTGTGATCACGGTTGTTAAACCAAAAATTAGCGTCGTTCCTTTCATTGAACTTGCTAAGGAAAAATTTTGGCGTATCACCTTGGTTGTTGGCTTCAGCATCGCCTTCGTGTTTAGTATCCTTGCTTATCTGATGTTTAGACCGATTGGCAAACTTTCTGTGTATGTCGCAGCATTGCGGAACAAATCACGAATTCCATTTCCGAAGATTGGATTAAAAGAACTGGAACTTTTAGGAAAAGAAATAGATAGTCTTGTATCTGCATTGGAGGGGAAGGAATATATAGAAAATTACGTGCAAACATTGACTCACGAAATTAAGAGTCCGTTGTCTTCCATAATCGCCTCTTCAGAATTATTGGAAACACATCCCGAGAACAGTAAAATACTATTGGAAAATATTTCAAAAGAAGGGAAACGTATCCAAAGAATCATAGAACAAATGTTATCTCTATCTTCACTTGAAGGTAAAAAATATTTGCTCAAAAGGGAAGAGGTTGATTTGAATGAAGTTTTAAAAGAGGTGATTTCCTCATTTGATTTAGAATTCCAAACAAAAGGAATCAAATACCAATTAGCCGGTCCCAAGGCTGTCATTCTTGCAGATCGAGAGTATCTTGGCATTGCCTTTCAAAATCTAATTCGAAATTCCATGGATTTCGCAAACTTTGGAGATCGCATTCAAATAAATATCTCAAAGCTCGATGATAGTATTGTTAAAGTGGATGTTTTAGACGAGGGCTCGACAATTCCCGAGTATGCACTTTCAAGAATTCAAGAGAGATTCTATTCCCTTCCCAGACCGCATACCCATCAGAAAAGCTCAGGGCTCGGACTTAGCATTGTTAAGCAAATTGCAGAACTCCACCATGCAGAGCTCCTAGTCCAAAATCGGGAAGGTAATGGAGTGCAAGCCTCGCTCATTTTCAGATCGTAACTTTTTACTCACGCTCACACAATCCTCACACTCTACACATAATTTACTCACTCACTTCGGCTAGAATGATTTCATGGAGAATTTAAAATGAGTAAATTTCAAACATCGATCAATATACGTCTGATGATTTTAGGAGGTATGATACTTGCATTTCTCATACCACTCTTAATGATTTCATCACTCATAGAAGAAAGAAGCATTTCAAGAAACGCGGCTGCGGATGAAATGGGAGACAAATGGGGGAAAAGTCAGATAATAGCTGGTCCCATTTTACAAATTCCATATAACATGCGTATACCAAAATCAGGTTCTGCGAATAGCAAGGATAAATGGGATTATGTTACCGAATATGCATATATCCTCCCAGAAGATATTTATTACGATGCAAATCTTAAAACCGAATTGCGAAAGAGAAGTATCTACGAAACGCCTCTATATGCAGGTCAAATTAAGATTTCTGGAAAATTTCGAGCTATCGATACTTCAGATTTTCCTTCTGAAACGACCTATATTTATTTTGAGGATGCAAAGGTATTTCTTTCTTTGTCCGATATGCAAGGATTAGGTGGAGAGATGAAATTTAACTGGGGAGGAAAAAATAAAAATCTCCTGCCAGGAACAAGAGCTAGCTATTTTCCGAACGGATTGCATGCGCTCGTTTCCTTGAATACGGATTCAGGAGAGACCAATTTTAATCTTGTGTTTGACCTAAAGGGTTCCTCAAGTCTCTATTTTAGTCCCATTGGAAAAAATAGTAAATTTACAATGACAGCAGATTGGAAGGATCCATCGTTTGCTGGAAATATTTTGCCAAAAGAACGTAGCATCACCGAGGAAGGATTTTCTGCAGTTTGGGAATCCTCTTACTTTGCACGAAGTTATCCTCAACATATAATGAACATGGATGAAAGCATGTCTCAATTGATTTTTTCATCTAGCTCAGGAGTTGACTTAGTGTTGGCAGTGGATTATTACCATAAGATTCAAAGAGCCACAAAATACGGCCTTTTGATTCTTGTTACTAGCTTTGCCATTTTCTTTCTAATGGAGATATTTGGAGGTGTCATCCTTCATCCCATTCAATACCTTCTCATAGGAAGTGCGATGATTCTTTTTTATATTTTGAATCTTTCTCTATCTGAGCATATTGGCTTTTTACCTGCCTATACAGTCGCATCGCTTGCAGTAACGGGGCTAATTGGTTATTATGCAGCCAGTGTATTAAAGAATCAGAAAAAAGGAATGATGACAAGTATCTACTATTTGATACTTTATACATTTCTATATATCATTCTTGCCTCAGAGGAACAGGCGTTACTCCTTGGTTCCTGTGCACTATTTGCTGCATTGGCAGCGATTATGCATTTCACGCGAAAAATAGATTGGTATCAATTTGGAAAGGAAACTCAATAGTTTTGTGTGAGTAACAATCGAGTCGCTTGTCTGACTTCTCAAATTGCCAAGCGACCGATTCGTATTAAAATTATGTAAAAAAATATGAAACGTAAGATTACTTAACCATCTCCTGCAATCGAATCAGATTTCCCGTGACTATCGCCAGTGAATCTACATGATATTCTTTACACCAAGCCTGACGAATTGATTTTTTCTCACCTTTCGCACGGTGAGCAGCTCTTTCCATCAAATAACCTTCGATGAGTCTTGCTGCCGATTCAACCACTTCAAATGCATACTTCTCTCTTACGGGAGTCTCGTTAAATTTTTTCCAAGTTTCTACAATCTCCTCAAAGGTTTCTCTTAGCTTTTTTAAAGTGGAAGGAGAAGAAAAATCTTTAGATAGATGTTCTAGATAAGCACGAAAAACGCCAGTCTGGGACATTCCCGAAGTGATGCCGCCAATGGCTGCGTTGACTTGGATTTGGGTGGTTCCATCGTAAATGTTTGTGATCCGTGCATCACGATAGAGCCTTGCAAGATCATATTCTTCTGTATATCCAGCGCCACCAAATACCTGCAATGCGTCATATACTAAATCATTACATGTTTCAGAATTAAAATATTTGGATATAGGTGTTAATGTGTTTGCTACTTTTTCCCAAAATTTAGCCTCTTTTGCTTCATTCGAAGCAGGATCTAAATTTTTTAGATCTTCAAACCAATAGTATTTGTCCACAGAATAAGCTGCTTCCACCATAAGGCATCGCATCGCTGCAATTTCACGTTCCATACGATCCAATAATCTTTTAACAGCAGGAATTGTAATGATGGGTTTTCCAAATTGTATACGTTCCATAGCATATTTTTTAGCTTCTTCGTAGGCAGCTGTGGCAATGCCCGTTCCTTGGGAGGAAACACTTAATCTTGCACCATTTAACATCCCCATTACATACTTAACAAGACCAAAGCCTTCTTTTCCTACAAGATGAGCCTTGCTATTTTCATAGACCACTTCACAAGTCGCCGATGCCTTGATGCCCAATTTTTTTTCAATACCTTGGATGGAGTAATCCTTGTTTTCAACGATGTAAAAAGAGAGACCTCGTGCCCCACTCTCTGGCGATCCATTACGAGCGAGTGTTAGTGTGAGGCCTGGTTCTCCATTTAGACCGCAAGCCATAGTTTGGTATCTTTTTGTTCCCGTGATGAACCATTCCTCGCCTTTTTTTACCGCTTTCGTGGCAACATTTGGTAAATCTGATCCAAAGTCTGGTTCCGAAAGGCCCATAGTAACGCTGTAATGATTGGAGATGATTTTTGGAATCCATTCATTTTTCATTTCATCTGTTGCACATCTTTCCAAAATACTCGCAAGACCCATACTACCAACCGCTATCGTAATCGAACTGTCTGATCTATACATTAGTTCGGCGATCATGGCTTTAATGATATTTGGAACTCCTAAGCCACCATACTTTCGTTTGAAACCAGAAGGACCTAGACCTGCTTCCTGGTATTTATGGATCACATCAACCATTGCCTGTGGATGTTTTACGACGCCATTTTCATACGAAAGTCCCTCCCAATCAACTTCTTGAGCAACTTGAGAAACATACATGCCAGATATTTCACCGCAGGAATTTAGAATTTCTTCATAGAATGCGATTGCCTCCTCAACGCTTGAGGGTGCCATTTCTAATCGCGGATTCTTAGTTTCTGTATAAAGTTTCGCATCTTCAAAATTGTTCTCGTATATGTTCACAATTTCATTCCAATCAATAAGAGATTGGAAGTGTTCTTTTAAATCTTCATTCGTTTGATAATAATTGCTTTGGATCATACTCGCCTCTAGGTTCTAGCTGAATATGATTTGCGGGATTGATTTGTGCGACAAAAATTTGAGATGTATCAAAAAATAATATTCAGAAATTGATTAAAAGTAGACCGAACGGTATACTAATTTTATTGTCTTTAAAACTTCCAGGAGCTTTTAGACATGGGAAATGTTTCAAAAGAATTTAAATTATTCATAGTTCCAGATAAAAAAACAGGAGCTTGAAAGCAAAAATACGGATTCAAAAGATTGACAAAGGAAAGGAAACGGATGCATCCTTTCATCGAAGAAAGGAGAATTATGAAAAAATATTTTTTACTAGTCGTCGCTCTTGTCGTGATGAATTGTTCAAGCACGCCAAGCGTCGAGATGCCTGTCAAAAAGACAATCGAAGGTAAGTCTGTCGAATATAAATTGGATGGAAAAACTTACGAGGGTTATTTGGCAGTTGACAACTCAGTATCAGGGAAAAGACCTGGAGTACTCGTTATCCATGAATGGTGGGGTTTAAACGATTATCCAAAACAAAGAGCCAAACAGCTTGCTGATTTGGGTTATGTTGCTTTCGCCATGGACGTTTATGGAAAAGGGATCGTAGCTGCAGATCACAACGAAGCGGGAAAATTGTCAGGTGCCAACGGTGATTCAAAAGTTCTTTTAAAGAAAATCAATGAGGCCCTAAAGATTTTGAAGGCTGATCCAAATGTAGACCCAACAAAAATTGCAGCCATCGGTTATTGTTTTGGCGGTATGGGTGTGATCGAAATTGCACTTGATGGCCAAGATTTAAAAGGCGGAATCGTATCCTTTCATGGCATGCTCGGAAGCAAAAATTTAGCATCTGGCGCGAAGAAGGTGAAAACTAAAATGCTCATCCATCATGGGGCAGATGATCCATTCATTCCAAAAGAAGCAGTCGCTACTTTCATTAAAACTTTGGAAGATGCGAAAGCTCCACTAACGTTTGTTTCTCATCCTGGAGCCGTTCACGGTTTTACAAGACCAGGTTCAGAGAAACACGGATTGCCTGGTCTAGCTTATAACAAACAAGCAGACTATTCTTCTTTTGAAAGTATGAAAGCCTTCCTTGCTGCGAATTTCAAATAAACAATAGGTAAAATAAAAAGGGTTAATATACTCGCAGTGATTAACCCGCCGATCACAACAGTGGCCAGAGGTCTTTGTACCTCGGCTCCCGGTGTCGTACTAATTGCCATGGGAATAAAGCCAATCGAGGCAAGTAGGGCAGTTGTTAAAACAGGACGTAGTCTCAAGACTGCTGCCTCTTTAACAGCTTTTAGGGTGTCGATTCCTTTTTCTTCGAGTTCTCTTATAAAGGTAATGAGTACCAGTCCATTTAACACAGCTACACCGAACAGTGCTATAAACCCAACTCCCGCCGATATGCTAAATGGCATTTGGCGCAAAAAGAGTGCATAGATTCCGCCCGTAATGGCAAGGGGCACATTCAAAAAAATAATGAGAGCAGGGGTCCAGTCTCCGAAGGCTAAAAACAAAATTAAGAGTATCGCCATGAGAGTGACGGGAACTACGATCATCAGTGTTTCTGACGCTGATTCAAATTTTTGAAACTCACCTCCAATCACATAATGGTAGCCTTGTGGAAAGATCAGAGCTTCTTGGATTTTTTGTCTGACTCTCTTGACGGTGTTTACCATATCACTACCGCGAATATTAAACTGAACTAGCGCTAAACGACTTTGATTTTCATGATTGATTTGAACGGGACCATCCTCAATATTAATGTCTGTTAACTCGTGTAAAGGGCTATATATTTTATTTCCAACTTCAATCGGCAAGTTTCGTATATTATCTGGATTTGATCCTGTATCCGTTTTTATGACAATGTCAAATCTCCTCATGCCTTCGTAAAGGATTCCGACTGGATATCCCGATGAGATTGATTGTACAAGTTGATTGATATTTGTAACTGATTGTCCATAACGTGCAAGCTTCTCTCGGATCGGATTGATCCTGAGGTATTCAAGACCAGAGAGCTGTTCAATTCGCAAATCTACTACGCCTTTCTCCGATTTTATCGTTTCGGAAATTTTCTCCGCTAAGTACTTTAATGTTTTTAAATCTTCGCCAAATATTTTAATTCCGACATCTGAACGGATGCCTGCCATGATTTCATTATTTCTCATTTCAATTGGCTGAGAGATCCCGAAGGAAATATCCGGCACATGTGTCTGTACAGTCTCAGCAATTTTATTTTCTAATTCTTCTTTTGATAGAGACCATTCCTTGCGAGGGCGGAGGTTAAGATACACATCAGACTTATCGAGACCCATCGGTTCATTGGCAAGCTCCGGTGAACCACTTCGAGATACGACACCTGTTACTTCTGGTATAACTTTTAAGAGGATTTTTTCTATTTTTGAAGTGGTATCGATAGAATATTGCAACGAGGCCGAGGGAAGTCGTGTCACTTCTAAGAGAATATTTCCTTCATCAAGGGTTGGCAAAAATTCACCACCCATAAAATAAAAAAGTAAAATTGAACTAACAAATGTAGCGCCTGTTATATATATAAATTCATTTCCTTTGGTGATCGCATAATTTAATTTTGGAGTATACCAAGCGTGTATTCTTTTAAAAATGTAAGTTTCTTCTTCCTCATGATGATTGGGACTTAAAAAATAGGAAGCCAAAACGGGAATGATTGTGAGGGTAAGAAAAAAAGCTCCTAGTAATGCAAAAAGTACAGTAAGAGCCATAGGTATAAACATTTTACCTTCTGTCCCACTGAGTGCCAGTATCGGAATGTAAACGATACCTATGATGAGTTCGCCATATATCGTAGCCTTTCTTACTTCAATGGTAGCTGTCAGTATGGTATCTCTTTTTTCCAAATCAGTTAAGTTTCTTTTCAATTCCTTTCTTCTGTCTAGAAGACGCCTATGAGAGTTTTCGATCAATATTACGGCTCCATCTACTATCAATCCGAAATCGATCGCACCCATCGACATAAGATTTGCTGGCAATTCGCGGATATGCATCATCGATAAAGCAAATAACATCGCTAAAGGGATCATGCTTGCAATGACTAGTCCTGATCTTAAATCGCCTATCATAATGAAAAGTATGATGATTACTAGGAGAGCTCCCTCTGATAGATTCCATATTACCGTCTGAATCGTATTTTTCACCATAATGGAGCGATCATAATAAGGAACAATTTTCATACCAGCAGGTAAAGTTTTCTCAATAGAAAGTATTTTTTCTTTAACAGCCTTTGTAACCTCAAGTGAATTTCCACCGAGTAACATGAGCGTTACGGCTCCTACAACTTCTCCATTCCCATTTGCGGTTGCTGCTCCTTTTCTTAATCGATAACCTTCTAGTACTTTGGCGACAGAATTTAAATAGATAGGAAATCCATCTGCTGTTCTACCAATTTGAATTTTTTGGAAATCGGCGATATTTTTCAAAAGGCCATCACTACTTATGATTAGCTGCTCCTGATTTTTTTCGATATAACCGCTACCTGTCGCTCCATTATTTTTCACAATGGCTTCTGCAATCTGATTTAAAGAAACACCAAGGGAAACCATCGCTTGAGGATTGATGATAACCTGGTATTGTTTCGTTTTTCCACCGAAGCTATTCACTTCTACGATTCCTGGAACGGTTTTTAATATAGGATTGATAAACCAGTTGAGAAAGGTTGTTTTCTCGATGTCACTGTGAAGTTTACTCTCTAAGGTGAATTGAAATACTTCGCCGAGACCAGTCGTAATTGGTGCGATTTGAGGTGTCCCAAAAACAGTCGGAATATTCCCAGATGCTTCTTGTAACTTTTCACTTACCAATTGCCTGGCATTCAATAGGTTGGTTCCATCAGCAAAGACAGCGGTGACTAGCGAAAAACCATATCTTGATACAGACCTGACTTCAATTAAATGTGGTATTCCTGATAAGGCTCGTTCAACAGGATAGGTGATATATTGCTCTATTTCCAAAGTTGAGAGTGAAGGTGAAGAAGTAATCACTTGAACTTGAACGTTTGTTATATCAGGGACGGCATCTATTTTTATTTTCCTCGCACTATTGATTCCAAAAAGAACCATAAACAAGGTGAAAATTAAGATAATAGGTCGATTGTTTAAAGACCATTTGACAATATATGTGAGAAATTCCATATCTATTCTTCTCCAAACGTTGATTTGAATAAGATAGCTTTTAATTCGAAGGCACCAGAGGTAACAATCTCGTCTCCCGAAATTAATCCAGATTTGATTTCTGTCTCTGAATCTATTTCTGATCCCGTGACAACTTCCTTCCAATAAAATTGATTCAGACCAGTTTTTATAAATACGTACTTTCTGTCGTTAATGACCTGTATGGCGACAGTAGGAATTTTAATTCCTTCTTTTGGCTCGATTTCAATGTATGCTCTTCCAAAGAGTCCAATCTTTCCCTTTTTATCTACATTTTTGAAAACGATGCGAGCATGAATGGTTCTTGAGATTGGATCGACTCTTTCACCGATATGATTCAATTTACCTGAAAAAATTAAATCCGGGTATGCATTCAAAATCACCTTAGCGGCATTGCCTTCCTTGAGATAATGTAGATCTCCTTCAAATATTTTGCCTTGGAACCAAAGATCAGTTAGATCAGCAATTGTCGTTAGTGTCTGGTTGCCTAAGATTTGAGATCCCATTATGGCATTTCTAGAGATTGCTAAACCTGAGCGAGGTGCGGTGACATGATAAATTCCAGAAACAGAATCCGTGATTCCGAGTCCATTCACACGTAAATTTTCCTCCGCTGATATCTTTTCTGCTCTAATGACATTTAAATTTGATTCTGCATCTACTAGTTCCTGTTTTGCGGCTAAATTCATTTTCACTAAAGATTTGATTCTCTCGTAATTTTGTTCCGAAGCAGAGTATTTAGTTTTTGCTGTCATATAATTTGACCTGAGTTTTGTAAGCTCGGGTGAGTCTATAATCGCGAGGCGTTGGCCTTTTTTAATACGGTCACCTTCAATAAAGTTAACAGACGTCAAACGTCCAGAAACTCTTGCAGGAACGTCAATGATAGCATCTGGAACTGCTTCAGTTTCTCCCAATAATTCAACCCGAGGACTGAAGTTACTTGTTTCTGCAATGACAGTTTGAATCTGTAAATTCTTTGCTTTCGTTTCTTCGAGTATGAGTAAATTCGGGTCGTGATTGTCTTTTTTGTCCGAGTTGTTAAAAGATGTATCAAAAAAAGTTCGGTACATCCAGAAAATAGCAAAACAAAAAGTAAGGATGGAAATGGTTAAAAATAGTTTAGATTTCATTTTTGTTCTCTAATAGTTAATTTGTCGATGGACATTCCAAGTGCACGGATGAGTTCGATTTGAGAGAGATCGAAATCATTCTTAGTTTGAATGTAATTGAGTTTAGTTTGGACTAAGATTCTTTGGTTGTTGATCGCATCTATGACACGAATTTTACCCAATCGAAGTGCCTCAGATAAATTTTCTAAATCAGAGTTTGACCGATCCATTTTATCTGGATCATAAAAACTTAACTCATCCTTAAAAGTTATGAAATTGGATAGAGCATTGATGACTTCTTGTTTTACTGCTCGACTTGTCAGTTCCTTACTTTCGTTTGCCTGGTCTCCCTTTGACTTAGCAACGATGCTCTCTCCTTCGAAATCTCTCCAAATTGTGAGAGGAAGACTCACCTGACCACCAACAACTCGTTCATTGAATCCATCATTTTGAACAAACGCTCCAAAACTTAGATTTGGAATTTTTTGCAACCTAACTTCCTCGTATCGGAGAAGTGCGATTTTTATTTCCCTTTCCGTTAGATTTATTTCGGGACGATTTTCTAGGGCAAGGAGAAGCAACTGGTCCAAGTTTGACGGAATCTGAATGATTATTTCAATTTTGGGATTCCAATCCCAATTGGTATCCATCGGTAAGGACAATTGCACATAAACCTCACCTTTTATTTGTTCCAGCCTTCGATGCGCATTTTTCCAAATTTTCGCCATCCTGAGCTCCTCAGCTTCTGCCAAACTCTCATCCATTCCCGGCGCAATGCCTTCTTTTACCCTCGCCTTTGAAAGCATTGTCAGGTTTTGGGACAGTTTGTACAAATTGAAAGACACTTCAGCTTCTCGCTTTGAGTTTAAAAAACGAGTGATATTTGCGATACTCTGGAAATATAAGTTGCGTCTAACAGTCTCTAATCGCAATACCTGTGTTCGAAATTCTTCATCTGCGATTTGTATGGACTTCTCTCTTTTTCCGCCAACAAAAATCTCCTGAGTCACCATCAATTGAAAGTTATTGGCTTGGGCTGGTGAAGACGATAACACATTTGGAGGACCAGACGCATTTCTATTTGAGAGATAAGTCGAGACATTGGGATTAGCGGGGAAAAAATAATTCGCAATCTTTTTTCTACCTTGTATCTCATAAAGTTTCATAGACTCCATTTTGAAGCTAGGATGATTCTCAATCACACACGTCGTCACTTTCTCGATATCCCATGGCGACCGACAATATGATTTTGAAATCTCTTGTCCGTATATTGGATAAATGCCCATGCATAATAAATAAAATAATAAAAATGTAATACGTAAGTACAATATCGCTCTCCTTAACAAAATCGTGTAAGACACGTAGTGAAGAATTAAGTGGTGATATGGCGAGGGGGGCGAAAGTATCCTTTTTCGGTTTCTAAATTTCTAAATTCAGGCGGAGGAATTAGAATATAAACGCGATTTAATTGGACATATACATGATATAAATTTAAATCCCATGAAACCGAGAGCAACAAATTACAAGGACAGGACAAACATACATGGTCTGTATGTTCGCCATCCTCTCCAAGTTCATGATCAACATTTAACCCATTAGCATGGTCTAAAAATGCGTAAGGACAACCGCTTTCCGGTGCACCTAACACACCACAATTCGCTTCGTTATCCACAATTTTTTGGTATCCAAAATTGAGACAAAAAGTGATGATAAAGAGGGATTTCAAAAAATCTTTCGCATTGAAATTTGTAAAATGTTCCATCGATTTTTGAATCTCTACTACTAATGTAAGACGAAATATTCTTTTGTATATAGCAAAATAAATTATTTGGAAAATTGGTGAAAATTCAATTTTTTACCAGAGATCTGCGTTTCCTTAGGATACTTTTTTCTAAGAACAGACAACAAGGATTCGTAATGCGACTCTGCAGGAAATAAGCCGACTTTTATGCCTTCCTTCACTCCCGGCGTTGGTTTGATACGACTAAGAAGGATTTTGTCATCGCTTGCGATTTTTGAATGATTTTTATTTAAGAATTGTTCCAATTGTTCTGCAGTTTTTGGTAAAATGAGAATAGTATCATAAAAATGCGTGCCTGAATAAAGACCTATCGTTTCCGCACCTAATACGTGCAGATTCGCAGTTTGACTCGTCAAATCTTCCTGAAAGAGTCTTATTTCTTTTGTAGCGACCTGCTGAAATTTTAAACCCAATCCAAGAATGAGGAACGAATAACAGAACAGGAGTAACAGGGAATACTTTTTTAGTTTACTTTCTTTTGTTTTCCAAAAATCGTAAAAAGTGTTAAATAGTAAGAGAGAAGGAAGAATCGCGAGATTCATGTACCTAGCGCCCCAGTTTGTAACACCATCATTCGGTGCAATGAATGCAGTGATTGGAATAAATACTAACAACGTATAAAGTAGAACTAAATCTTTTTTGTTTTCTATATTTTTCTTTTGATAAAAAAGATAGATCATTGCAAGTAAAAATATGGGCGTAAAGCCGAAAAAGCCAATTTTGAAGTAAGTTAAAAAGATCAAGTTACGCATTTGGATAAGACGATCAAAGACATGAAAGTTTAGTAACGTACTTTGATTACTAAGGAAGCGTGCTCCTAGGATATGGTCATATAAAAATAAATTTTGTAGGCAAAATAAAAGAACAGGTAAGAAAGTTCCAAACAAAGTAGACCATTCATTTTGTAAGAATTTGAAAATATGAAAGCGGTAAACAAGGATCAACTGAAAGAGATAAAAAAAAGCGATAAAGAGAATTGTTTCTAGACGAAGAAAGATTCCTAACGCAAGAAAAAACGCAGCTAAAAATCTATTTTTTCGATTATCGCTTAGGTAATAAAAATATAAGCCTAAACCTTGTAAGGCTAAAAGCATAGAATTCTCAGAATATTCTAACCCTTGATAAACTAGTGGAGTACCGAAACAGGCTAGAATTAAAGTTGGAATGGAAATGCGACTTGATTTAGCCAGGAAAAATAGAGTAAAGATACTAAAAAAGAGGCAAACATAGGGAAGGTGGCTAGATCGAAAAAAAGTTAACAAACCAGCGTTAAATCCGGCAAAATTGACAGAAAAAGGTGATAAAGTTTTCCCTTTTGCATGGATGATGAAAGTAGGAAGTGGATGCAGTTCATTTGTAGGATCATAAGTTTTTGCAAGGTAGACAAGTTCTTCTGACTCAAAGTGATTTTTTTGAATCGAGATTGCCTGGACAAGTTTTACTAAGCTATCAATCGCATAGGTGCTTTCGGGTTTGATATTATGCAAATGCCAAAGGAAAAAGAATCCTACCCCTACAATTAATAGAATTTTTTTCTTAAAAGTACTCATTGCTTCCAACATGATTCCAGTAATCATAGGAAATATGAGAACGTAAACATAAAAACTAAAATCCAATCGTACTTGCCTAACAGAAATAGAACTTTGAAAATGTCTCTATGACTAGCTCTCTTCCATTATGGAAACCTTTAGTACAGAATACTTCGCTTTCCATTTTTCAAAAGAGGATCGAATCTAAGTATAGCCGAAAGTTTTCGTCCTACTCTGAATTCCATACATGGTCAGTCACCCATTTGAACGAATTTTGGAATGAATGGGCAGACCACTCCTCCTTTCAATTTATAAATCGTGGAGCGTTGGCTATCAAAGAATCGGATATTTTTTGGGAAACAGAATGGTTCCCTAGTTCCGAATTAAATTTTGCTCAGAACTTACTAGAAAAGGGGAATTCTGAGGATCTCGCGATTCTGTTTCTTAGGGAAGATGGCTTAAAATTTAAATTAACCTATTCAGAATTAAAAGAGCACGTAGCAAAATTATCCGCCTATTTAAGGTCAGTCGGGATTGGAAAAGGAGATTGCGTTTGTGGTCTAGTGCCAAATGCTCCGATCGCTACCATAGGAATGCTTGCCGCTACTTCCCTAGGAGCAATCTGGTCGAGCGCCTCACCAGATTTTGGTGTCAAAGCGATTCTAGATCGCTTCGAGCAAATCTCACCCAAAGTTTTGATATCTGTTGACTGTTATTTATTTAAAGGAAAAAAGATTTCGATACTGGACAAATTATCTGAAGTAACAAAAAGACTGGCCATTGTAAACTCAGATTTTAAAGCGACTGTGATTGATTCCTTTTTAGGAGATACCTTTCCGTTAGACGGGATTTATTTGCCGGTACGCTATTCTGAGTTACCAGAATCGAAAATTCATATTATTTACTCTCCCATTGCTTTTTCCGACCCAGTTTACATAATGTTCTCTTCTGGAACTACCGGATTGCCTAAATGCATCGTACAAGGAGCAGGTGTTCTCTTAAATCATACAAAAGAATTATCGCTACATTGTAATTTAAAAGAACGCGAGAAAATATTTTATTATACTACTTGCGGTTGGATGATGTGGAACTGGACTCAAAGTGCGCTCGCACTTGGAGCTACCATATGTCAGTTTGATGGAAATCCTTTTTTTCCAGATTGGAAAGTACTTTGGAAATGGATGGAGGAGGATGAGATTCCTATTTTCGGAACGAGTGCCAAATACCTATCTGTCTTAGAATCTGAAAAAGCAAAACCTGCAGCTCATTTTGGTTTGGAAAAACTCAGAGTCATGCTTTCGACGGGGAGTCCGCTTTTTCCTTCTGGCTTTCATTACGTATATGATAACGTTAAAAAAGATGTGCAACTTTCATCTATTTCCGGCGGAACTGATTTGAACGGCTGTTTTGCGCTAGGAAATCCGAATTTGCCAATCTATCCGGGAGAGTTGCAATGTTTGGGATTGGGTATGGATGTAAAGGTGTTTAATGAAGAGGGGAGATCCATAAAACAAGAGAAAGGTGAACTTGTTTGCGAACGTCCGTTTCCGAGTATGCCACTTTTCTTTTGGAATGATCCTGATCGTAGTAAATACCGCTCCGCTTATTTCGATCGTTTTCCCAATATCTGGTGCCATGGAGACTTCGCGGAAATCACGGAGAACGAAGGGATTGTCATTTACGGCCGCTCCGACGCGACTTTAAATCCAGGCGGCGTCCGAATCGGTACAGCAGATATTTATTCGGTTTTGGAAACAATCCCTCAAGTGGCAGATTCAGTGATCATCGGACAAGATTGGAAGGATGATGTAAGAGTGGTTCTTTTTGTGAAAATGAAAGAAGGGGAGTCTTTGACAGAAAATCTAAAACTACAAATTAAAAATAAAATTAAAGACCACACTTCTCCCCGTCATGTTCCGGCAATCCTACTAGAAGTTCCTGAAATTCCATATACAGTGAATGGTAAGAAAGTGGAGGTAGCCGTAAAACAAACCATACAAGGATTAGAGGTTAAAAACAAAAATACATTAACCAATCCAAACTCCTTGGACGTATTTAAGAATTTTTCAGAATTAAAAGAATAGCATTTCGATAGCTGCCGTATAGCATGAATATCATTTTTAACCAGAATGGCATTATTGATGATTGACAGATATAGTGCATATACACTAAGTAGTTAAAGAAAGTTTATGGAATATAAAAAGAACGACATAAAAAAAATTGGGCTTTCTTGCTTAAATCTAAGCTTAAGACGAACTGGTCGTTTAGTTACAAATTATTACGATCTCATGTTGAAAGACTCAGGCTTACGAATCACACAGTTTACTGTGTTATTGAGCATTGCTTATACAAAAGACATAAGTATAACAGAACTTGCAAAGATGACAGATATTGATCGAACCACCTTACAAAGAAGCTTAAAAATATTGGAACGTGAAAAGCTCATCAAAATGGAAAAGAAAGAAATTGGAAATGTAAAAGGACTCTCGCTTACGAATAAAGGTGAGACGAAATTAACAACAGGCATTCAACTCTGGAAGATTGCGCAAGATAGTATGAAAAAGAGTTTAGGTATCGTTGAATTTGAAAAAACCTTAAAGATGTTGGTGGAAGTAAGGAAGGTCGCTCTACTTCAGAAAGTTTAAGCTGATGATTTCATTTGCAAGATTTTTCTAAAAATAAGATAGTGTATATGCACTAAGAAAGGGGACAAAAATGGATGTTATTTTAGACGGAGCAAGGACTCCATTTGGAAAATTTGGTGGTGGTCAAGGGATTGCGATCGTAATCGAGAATGCGAATGGAATTTAGCGTGCCTATCGAACTTTTTGACTTCCAATCCCGCGAGGTGACTATCGGTGGGATCACGAAAGTGGTTTATTTTTCGGGAGTCGGCCCGGCCGTGATTGTGATGCCTGAAATGCCAGGTATAAGCCCAGATCTCATACGCTTTGCTAGGTGGGTCCGCGAGGCAGGCTTCACTGTATTCCTACCCTCTCTTTTTGGTAAAGACGGCGCCATTCCCCAGGTCAGAGAAGGGATCGTGATTTTCAAAAGAGCCTGTGTAAGTTTCGAGTTTCGAACTTTGGCATCGAATGGATCTAGTCCTATCGTTGATTGGTTAAGGGGACTAGCCAAGCAAGCTCATGTCGAAGTAGGTGGCAAGGGTGTTGGTGCCATTGGTATGTGTTTTACGGGAAATTTTGCCTTAACCATGATGTTGGAACCATCAATGTTAGCAGCTGTTTTATGTCAGCCATCACTGCCGTTGGATGATCCTGCTGGCATCAATATGAGTCCAGAAGAGTTGACTGAAGTCAAAAAAAGATTGAGACAAGAAAATTTAGAAATTCTCGCGTATCGATTTTCCGGAGATGTTCATTGTCGTGAGGAACGATTTTGCGCTTATAAAAAAGAATTAGGAGATCTCTTTGTCGATCGGGTGTTACCTGATAATGCAGCAAATTCCAAACCTCCGCCCTTTTTTGATAAAGTGATCGCCAGTCCCCACAGCGTTGTAACTGCTCATTTAATTGATGAGGTCGGCCAGCCTACTTTGAAAGCTAGAGATGAAATTATAAGTTTTTTGAAAATGAGGTTGAAAGATTGAAGGAAAAGATTGAGTTCTGGTTTGATTTTGGAAGTACCTATTCTTATCCGGCAGTGATGCGAATACCAATGCTCGCTCGGAGACATGAAATTGAATTTGTTTACAAGCCATTTCTTTTAGGTTCAATTTTCAAAAAGCAAGGTTGGAATACCTCTCCGTTTCTATTAAACCTTTCAAAAGGAAAATATATGTGGCGTGATCTCGAAAGAATTTGTGCGGAGGAAGAAATTTCATTTAACAAACCTTCTGCGTTTCCAAGAAATGGGCTTCTCGCATCCCGTATCGTTTGCTCCTTTGAAAATGAGAACTGGATTGATCCATTCATCAGATCTGTATTCCGAGAGAACTTTGCAAATGACCAAGATATTTCATCCTCTCTAGTGATAGCACAAATCCTTCGGGAACTAAATCTTCAACCCGACGAAATCTTTTTAAAAGCAGAGTTGCTGGAAACTAAGGAGAAACTGAAACTTCAAACAGAAAGAGCCTTTGATTGTGGCATATTCGGTGCTCCTACCTTTCGAATCGGTAATGAGTTATTTTGGGGAAATGATCGATTAGAATCGGCAATAAAATGGTCCAATAAAGTTTAAATGAAGAGGCAATACATTTAATGACTACCGCATTTATCGTTCACAAAAAAGTCAGATTTCAACATTGCGATCCAGGAGGGATTGTTTTTACGCCCCAATATTTCAACTTATTTGTGGAGGTTGTGGAAGATTGGTTTGATATATCACTTAATTATAGTTTTGCGAAAATGGTTGTGACTAGCCAGTTTGGAATACCAGCCATGCGTATCGAAGCCAGGTTTCACAACCCGTCTTATCTTGAAGATAATTTAGAAATGAAGCTAGTGGTGAAGAGGTTGACTGAGTCAACGGCACTGGTTGAAATTGTTTCGAGTTGTGCAGGTGAGAAACGTTGTTCGATGGAGTTGCTCTACGGTTATGCAAGTCTAGCAGAAAAACGGCTAACCCATTGGCCTACGGATGTTTATGAGCGGATGCAAGGTTATTTAAGTGTTTCATAAAATGCCTACTAATGACTTAGCTGGTGTTTTGACCAAAGGTTTGGTTTCGCTAAACATATACTTGCGTACTTTCGTATACGATGATGAAAACAGTAGGTATTAGATGAAATTTGTACTTGTCATTCATGAGGTAGAGGATTTTGCGAGATGGAAAATATTCTTTGATCTAGCCGAGAATCTTAGAAAAAAAGCAGGGGAGAAAACGTACCAAATCTTAAAATTTGAAAAGCAAGAAACAAAAGTCGTCCATTTTTCACAGTGGAGCAGTTTCGATGCAGCAAGGAATTTTTTTGAATCAGCTGAGGTCATTCAAATCAGAAAAGAGGCGGGGGTCAAAACGCCCGAATTTTTTTATCTTGAATCATTAGAAGAGGGGATTTTATAATTCTTGTTAACCTTCAATTAGTTTCAATGGAATCATTAGATTATAATTAAAATAAAAATTAAGAGTAAATATATGAATGAGAGTAAAGAAAATCAACCAATTTCGATTGTCGCTTTAGAAAGTCCACCACGTAATAAACCATCAATCTATCCAGAACCATTTGCCTCAAGAATGGAAGGCAGAGTGAAGCGACAGTTAGGAGATATATTTGGCTTAAAAAACTTTGGAGTGAATCTGACTCGCCTTTCTCCAAATTCTTGTTCCGCGCTCCGGCACGCGCACTCAAAGCAGGATGAATTTATTTATATCTTGGAAGGAAAAGCAACACTCATTACCGATGCTGGGGAGAATATACTCTTACCTGGAATGTGTGCAGGTTTCAAAGCCGGAACCAGAAATGGACACCATCTTTTAAATCGATCTGACACGGATGTATTGTACCTTGAAATTGGTGATAGATCCCCGGATGATACTGCCTATTATCCCGATGATGACATCCAAGCCGCACTTGTGAATGGTGTCTGGCAGTTCTCTCATAAGAATGGCGAACCTTATTGATAAAAGAAACTATTTCATTATCTAAGCTTATGGAACCAAATTATTTTTATTTAAAAATAATGGTTGTGAGGTGATCAATTCAAATTGGATCCCATAATCTTTATGATTCGTTTTAAACAATTTGTCCCACCAATTAAAATATAAACCATAATTGCAATTGAAGAATTTATGATGCATGTTATGGTGAGTGGTAGTATTATGCCAGTTTGTAAGTCCGTTTCGAACAAAACCTTTAGGGAAGGTCTCGAATGCCAAATGTCCGAGAACATTTAGGAAAGTCATGTATAGGAGAAAGATGAAAATGGCAATGCCATGCACAGGCATAAATGAAATGATTAGAGGTACGATACCTGCTTCTATTACCGCTTCAAAGGGATGAAAAGAAAAGGCAGCCCAAGGGGAAGGGTTTGTGGAGAGATGATGCACGAGATGCACATGTTTAAATATTTTTTTATGATGCATCAATCTATGTGTAACGTAAAAATAAGCATCGTGGATGAGGATCATAGCTACGATGGAAAATAAGAAGTAGGCAATGCTGTAATCGGATAGCTTGTCATAGATCTGAGTCCATCCTGCTTTTTTAGCGGCAAAAATCCCCGTTCCAACCATACCAAAGATAATCATAGTAGTTAAGGAGTAAAATATTTCTGTTTTGATTTTAGCAATGTCTGCTAGTTTCCCTTGGATGATCCGATGGGAAAATTTATCCCTCCATTTTTTCCAGAATACTATGTAGGCGCTCCCAGCAAACAATAGATAACGTAAGGTTACGACGAAAGTAGTAATGATAAATACAATTAAATATGGACGTATTTGTTCAAAGTTCAAAGCCAAGCCTCCACCTTCTCAGATATTTGAACTCGATCACTAGATTGTCAATTGGAATTGTCAGACAAAATGCCACCTCTTTTTGATCGTTTGGAAATTGGATTGGACTTGACTCTTTGTAAGATTGGTTCAAGGTTCCTAGACCATGTTACAAAAGCTGATCCATTGGTTTCAACCAAAGGCACCGATCCCTCTCAAAACACCAGAGGAGATCAAACTCGACTATCCCAAATTTAGATTTCGGATTCTAGAATCAACGTTTCTAGGATACACAACCTTTTACTTAGTCCGAAATAATTTTTCGCCAGTTTCAAAAGAAATTGGTGAAGCACTCCATTACACAAGACAAGACTTAGGTGATATGCTTGCTGTAACCGCCATTACATATGGGATTGGCAAATTCATCATGGGAGCACTTTCGGATAAGTCTGATCCACGTAAGTTTATGGCTGTCGGATTGGCTTTGACGGCGATCCTAAATTTTTCTTTTGGGTTTGCGACGACTTATTGGGTTCACATCATTCTATGGGGCTTAAATGGACTAGTACAAGGAATGGGCTGGCCTCCCTGCGGAAGATCTCTTGGACATTGGTATTCGGTCAGTGAAAGGGGAAAGACATTCGCATTTTGGAATATTGCCCATAACATTGGGGGAGGTCTTGTAGGTGTCATAGCTTCTCAATCTGCCGCACACTTGGGCTGGGAATATGCTTTTTTTGTCCCAGGTGCGATTGCTTTGGCTGGCTCGTTCTATTTGTATCTCCGGCTTGCGGACACTCCTCAATCCGTTGGTTTGCCACCCATTGAAGAATTTAATAATGATTATCCGAAAGAAGATCCAAATAAAAAGCATGGGGCGGTGCATGAACATGAACTGAGTATGCGCCAGCTTATCGTGGCAAATGTGCTCTTAAATAAATATATCTGGCTTTTTGCCATCATCAATTTCTTTGTATATATCATTCGTTATAGTTTGATTGATTGGGGGCCTACATATCTAAAGGAAGTGAAGGGTGCCAATTTGACTTCTGGGGGATTTTCTACTTTAGTACTTGAATTTGGAGGCATCGGATCCACTCTTCTAATGGGTTGGATTTCCGATAAATCAGGTGGAAGGCGAGGCATGGTAAGTCTTCTATGTATCGTACCGATACTCTTTGCGTTTCTCGGTATCATTTACAATCCTCCTGGAAACATCTGGATCGACTTCGTCTTGTTCGGTGTAATCGGATTGTTCATTTATCCACCCGTAATGTTACTTGGTGTAGCTGGACTTGATTTTACTTCGAAAAAAGCGGTAGGTACTGCGGCTGGATTTATCGGACTTTTCGGATCACTCGGCCGCACCGCCCAGGGAAAAGGGATGGGATATTTGGTGGACAATTATTCTTGGGATGTTGCTCTCATGGCGATCGTAGCCGCAACCTTATGTGCTATCATCCTATTGGCATTTACATGGAACCTAAGGCCTAGAGGTTAATCTTTGAAACAAACATCTAAGAAGGCTCACAAAACAAATATATTTTGGAAATTATACCAAGATGAGCCCATTCTAAAACCGAACTTTCCATCACCCATTCTTGCAGATCCGAGTTTTCTATTTCCAGAAAATACCATTGATCACAAATGGCACCTTTTCGTTCACAACATATTTGGTATATTGCATTATACATCAGAAAACGGCATCGAGTGGGGGAAACCAAAGTACGTTGTTAAAAATGGAATGAGGCCTTTTATCTTTCAGGAAAACGGGGATTATTATTTATATTATGAGAAGTATAAACCGTTTCATGTCCTTATGTCGTGGTTTCCGTTCCGAAAATGGAAATCGGAAATAGTGGTTATCAAAAGCAAAGATTTAGTTACTTGGTCTGATCCGCTTACTCTCCTAACACCGACTAAAGATTTCCATATTAATGAAAAATGGGGAAGTTCCGTAAGTAATCCCTGTTTGGTGAAAATGAATGATACGACCTACCGGCTATATTACTCCTCTTCCCTTGCCTATATTGAAGATTGTGGTTTTTGTGAGCCACTTCACATCAGTGTGGCAGAAAGCCAGTCACCCCTAGGTCCTTTTCGTTTATTTAGCCAACCTTTATTCTCTCCAAGAAAAGAGGATCCCTATGTCAACCTTGCAGCGGGATCAATCAAAGTCATACGCTGGCGAGATCGCTTTTTTGGTTTTCAAAATGGAATTTTCTGGAATCCGATACGAAAGGAATCTGGTTCGGCTATTTTATTTTTACAAAGTGAAGATGGTCTGACTTGGGATCGAGTTAACCCTGGTCCCATTTTGGGACCAACAGGTAAAGGTTGGAAGGCAAGCCATGTATATGCTTGCGATGTTAAATTCTCAGAAGAGGAAAATGTTTTCATTATGTACTTTAACGCACGTAATACTGCACATTGGACTCGAGGGAAAGAAGCCATCGGATTATTTGTAGGTAAGGTAGAGGAAACCTTTGAAAATAGCTCTATCACCAGATCAAAGATAAAAAAGCCTATCAAAAAATCTAAAAGTAAACCATTACAAAAAAAATTGAAGTCTAAAAACAAATGAATGTAATTCTAAAGGGTCAAAAAAAAGATTTAGGCGATCAATTTATCATCAAACGAATCTTACCGGCAATGGAAAAGCGCAGTATTGGACCTTTTGTTTTCTTTGATCATTTTGGTCCCACGCGCTTACAATCTGGCTCTGAGATGGTAGTCCGGGCACATCCTCATATTGGTCTGGCAACGATCACTTTTTTGTATGATGGGCTGATCCATCACCGAGACAGTTTGGGAGTGTCCCAACTCATTCGTCCCTATGAAACAAATTGGATGGTCGCGGGCAAGGGCATTGCTCATAGCGAAAGGTCAGAAAAGGATCCGAAAACGGACCAATTAGAAGGGATACAGACCTGGATCGCACTTCCAGCCGAAAAAGAAGATATGGATCCTTCGTTTCAGCATCTCAGCCAAAACGAAATTCCAGTTTGGGAAACTTCTGAACTTACTTTACGTCTGCTAGGTGGTAAATTTTTACATCTATCCTCGCCTGCGATTGTCCACTCTCCTT
This sequence comes from Leptospira ognonensis, assembly GCF_004770745.1. GTDB lineage: Bacteria > Spirochaetota > Leptospiria > Leptospirales > Leptospiraceae > Leptospira_A > Leptospira_A ognonensis. The sequence continues at coordinate 393,514 of NZ_RQGD01000046.1, forward strand.
TGTTTTATGCAGACATCAGTTCCGATAATTCCTCAGGACTTGTTAGCTGGAAATTGCCAGAGAAGCAAGAAGCAGGGCTATATGTTTCTCGTGGTTCAATGTTTGTTGATGGAAAAACTTTACACATAGGAGAAATGGCAGTTTTTGAAAAAGGTAGCGAAATTTCCTTTTCTACTTCGTCGAAAACAAGGTTAATGTTACTCGGAGGAGAGTCTTTTCCAGAGAAGAGGCACCTTTGGTGGAATTTTGTCTCAACAGACCTCGCAAAGATAGAAAAAGCAAAGTTAGCTTGGGGTGATGAAACTTTCCCGAAAGTTCCTGGAGAAACTGATCGTATCCCTTTGCCGTCTTATTAAATAAGTCAGATCCATCGGACCCAATCCGTTCCTGCGCCCATATACGCTAGTTTAGTTTTAGGAGATGCAAAAATAATCTCATTCGAAGCGTGGGCAGCAGCGGTAAGAAAGAGCGTATCTCCTTTTACGTAATGTTTACCCGTTGCTGGATGGTCAATGGATCCAGAAACGATGTGAATAATCCCGAAACTCACAGGATCCGAAAAAGGTGCAAGTGAAATGTTTTGTGCCTGCTTTAAATCCCATAACTCCAATCGAAATTTATCATTACTAGTATGAACATATCTTGGAAAAGGGGAATCCGATAGAAGTCTCGCATTTTGTTTTTCGGATGAGTCTGATTCCTTAAAATTTAACACAGATAACGCTTTTTCTAAATGTAGATCTCTTGGTCTGCCATCATCACCTAACCTACCGTAATCGTATACGCGATAAGTAGAATCTGAAGATTGTTGTACTTCCAAAAGAACAACCCCAGCACCTATTGCGTGTATGGTTCCAGGATTTAATAAAAAAACATCACCAGGTTTAACCTTCCATTTTTTGAGCATCTCTTCGGCTTTGTTTTCTTGAACAAGACGTTCGTATTCTCCTCTACTCGTGTCTCTGGAAAAACCGATGACGAGTTCCGCATCTGGTTCTGCAGAAAGGACCAGCCAGCATTCTTTTTTTCCTGCTGAACTGGGATCATATTTTTCAGCATAAGCATCATCAGGATGTACTTGGACAGATAATTTATCCTGTGCGTCAATCATCTTTATGAGTAAAGGAAAACTCTGATTTAAAAAACTTTTGCCTAAAAAACTTTCCGTATGATTTTGGTAAAGCTCGCGAAAGTTAAATTCCGTATTGGTTTCGTTACGTGTAAATTTCGAAATTTCTGAGCCGTAATCGCTGATCTCCCATGATTCGCCAATCAAACCCGATGGGGTTTTTCGCTGGTAATCACTTTTAAATTTGTTTCCGCCCCAAATCTTTTCCTTATAGATCGGTTCAAATTTAATGATATTCGGAAAGGGATTCATAACTACTGATCTATGTTGTATAACTTAGACGGCAAGGGATATTTTTTTAGAGATATGAATCATCACTCGAAGCGATTTTTTCTTAAAATGGGTATAGGAATCTGGCCTAAATTTCGAAAGATCAAATTCAAAGATACGTCGGTCTTGTAAGGTAGTAGGCGGGAATTCTACTCTGAGATTTCTCGAACTTTTATAGCTCCCCGCACCATCACAGGCAGGGCAATGTAAATCTCCTCCCATGCAGACCTGACACACGATTCTGACTGTTAAAGGGATCGTAGCTATGATCCGCCGGAACATCTCGCGTTCTTTAACGGTAATGATGATATCATGATTGATGCCTGTGATTTTCCGCCGATCTTTTGTCCGAAATCCTTTTCGCATCAGTCCTCTTTTTGCTAACTCTAATATTCCTGTACTGAAACTGATGCGAGAAGGAGGAAGTACGAGAGGGGAGGATTTGTTGATTTCGTCTCGAATGAATTCAACAGCACGATACTTTTTGAAGGATTCGTCGTATGACTTGCGCTTTGTGGAACTTAAGATACGATAGGCGTTATAGAGATGAAGAAATTTACTTTCCGATCCAGTAGTTGGTACATCTGGATGGCAAATTTTAGCAATGCGACGGAAGCTGGCACGAATGGCTTCCGTCGTGGCACCAAATGGGAGTTCTAGTGCCTCATAATAATCTGGAAAAGGTGGAATGTTATTTTTCATACCACCCGTTTTGACTTAAGGCTCTTGGAAATCCCCGCCAAAGGATACTTCAAGAATTGAATCTGAAACTTCCCGAGCTTCAATTTTACCTTTTGCCATAATGTAACGATCTATGGCTCTTAATACTTGGATCTGTCTATCCCGATACGCGGTAGCAAGTTTAAGTCTTTCCCAAGGTAGTTGTATTTTTTCCAACTCATACGTATTAGTTGTATCATCAGAGATTGTCACCGTTCTGACAGTTAATACGATACCTTTTGTACCACCTGCAGTCGCAGAATTTTTTAAATCGCGGTACGTTGTGACAGGCTCTTTATTTTTAGTTGTCAAAGATTTTCTTGACCAAAAACTCAGTTCATCAAGCGAGAAGCCACCACCTTCGGCACCACCACCGCCCTTTAATTTCATAACAAATCTACTGTGTTGCACATAACTTGGTTCAAACGGAAGTTTGATTTCGCGGGCATAGCCAACTTGACCGTATCTTGAATCCTTTACTCTTTTTTCAAAACTAAGGAACTTTAATTTCTCGTTGATTTGAACATTGTAGTTATCAATCTCTTTACCCAAAGCGGCCATTCGTTCTTTTTGTCTGTCATTATAAGGAATGAGGGCAATGCTTCCGTCTGAGTTGAGTTTGTAAGGATCTGCTTGTGTGATTTCTTTTTGATCTTCGTCGGCTGCGAAAAGGCTGCCGAAAGCCATTAAGAAAATTGAAATTGCTAGTATAAGTCGCATAAGAACTCCCAAAAAATTTATCTCTATATCTATTTTCGACTTTTGAAGTGAAATCATTAAATTTGAGCAAAAATAAGGTTGAATAATTTTCAATAAAACAAACCTTGTAGGGTAGAACTTGCTATGGAAATAAATCTAAAGAAAAATGCCGAAGCCCATGTCATTAGTATTTCGGGTAGTTTAGACATATATACTTCTTTAGATTTTAAAAACTTCCTGGAGACGAACATCCCTCAAGATGCTGGTTCCAATTTGCATGTCGTTGTCAACCTTGAGAAACTAAACTACATTGACTCCTCCGGGATCGGCATGCTCATCAAACAGCTGAATTATGTCCAAGAATTGAAGGGAAAGTTCTCCATTGCCAATATGAAGCCTGCGATTGAAAAGGTGTTTAAGGTTGCTGGACTTACGAGCTACTTCCAGACCATAAGTGAAGACGATTACCGCGCAAAGTACGCAAATTAATCTTCATTTTTTCGATTTTCAACCAGAAACGCATCCCATATCCCCCAAAACCGTCCTGTTTCATTTTTACTTGGAATGAGTTCGATATTTATTTTGCCTAAGTCAAATTCACTCGGTTCGATCGGCACTTCGACAGGATTGGCAAAGGTTTTGTTTTTGTTCATGTAGATTTCTTTTTTTAGATGCCCATTCACATAGATTGCTAGTTTTCTAGGCTTGAATCTGGCTCGCTTTTGCGGGAGGTACCGAGTTAGGTCTAGGTAGAGATACATCCTTCCTTTATGTGCTGTCTCTTTTCCCAATAAAAATTTTAATCCAGTTTCTGGAATCATTCTACAAACTTGGTCTTGGATTCCAAACAGTGTCGAATCTTCCTCCAATTCTAAGAATTGATAGAGCGCCCAAGTTTTGAGCTCCGGAAAGGTACCGATGTCCTCAGGAAGAAGTCCTTCTTCGACAGGAAACTCATTGCTTGCCTTTGGTAAATCCTCCGCGTAAATTTCCGAGTAGGAACCAACCGACCAGAAAAAGATTGCCGTGAGAAGAAGAGACTTTAGTTTCAAATGTAGCACCTAGATTTTCTATCGGATTTTTTAACCATCTAACCTTGAAAATTATCAGAAGCATAGATTCGCTGCAAGAGGTGTTTCCCAAAGGAACGGCGCTCACTCTTGGTAACTTTGACGGGATCCATCTAGGTCACCAGGCACTCCTTCTGCGTACTGTGGAGGAATCCATTCGCTTACACATACCTTCCGTGGTTGTGACCTACTATCCGAATCCAGCCGTTGTTCTCGGAAAACGTCCAAATTTTAAATATCTGACCCCAGAGGAAACAAAAGAGCGGCTGATCTCTACGTATAACATAGATTATCTATTGGTACTTGATTTTACAGAAGAACTCTCGCGTATGAGTGCCGAAGATTTTTTAGAAAAGATCATTATCGGTAAATTGAATGCCAAATTTATTGTCATCGGATACAATCATTTTTTTGGAGCAGAACGTAGAGGGGATATCCATCTTTTGGAAGAGAATGCTGAAAGATTTGGTTACCGAGTGGAACTTAAAGATGCGGTTGCCAATGGAGAGCAAAAAATTTCCAGTTCGGCGATACGTAAGTATCTCGAATCAGGTGAAGTAAACTTAGCCAATCAATTATTAGGAAGGAGTTTTTCATTGACCGGAAAGGTTGTTGAAGGAGACAAACGCGGCCGCACCATACATTACCCAACTGCAAATCTTAAAATACCCATAGATGTATTGCTTCCCGCAATTGGAGTATACGCATGTTATACGAAAGTTAAAGAAAGAAGTTATAAGTCGATGGTCAATGTGGGAAAAAATCCTACCTTTGATGGTAAGCACATGCATATAGAATCCCACATTTTTGATTTTTCGGATGATATTTATGGAGAAGAAATAGAAATTCAGTTTTTTAAAAAGATTCGGGATGAGGTGAAATTTTCTGGTATTGATTCATTAAAAAACCAACTAAATTTGGATAAAAATGTTTCCTTAGAGATATTAGCCTAACTTCAACAAATGGTAATTGATTCCTTTCCTTCGAATTTTCCCTAAGACTTTTTTATTTCCCTTCTCATCTTTGAGTAAACCTTTTATCGAATCTTTTGATATAGCCCAATCTTCAAGCAATTCATCAAAATAAAAACCCTCTCTTTTTGTGGATGTCGAATGAATTAAGAGAACATTCTTTTTTAGAATGCTATTTTCTTCTGTGATGAGAAAACCAGGGCCTGGAAAAAGTGAGATCCGCTCTTGATTTAGAGTGATACGGGATTTAAAAGCAGGGATATTTTTAAGGATTCGATGTGGACGCTTTGGAATGAGGAAATGTACACCCGCGATTTTAAATGCCGTAAAGATTTCTTTATTTGCGAGTGACTTAAGATTTTCAGATTTTTGTGATTTCGTTTCTGTTAGATTTCTAGCTACTTTTGAAATTCGATTTTTTAGAGCAGAATCTAAAAATTCAATCCTGTCCTCATTTTTGATTTTATCCAACATATGGTAAAGGGGATCAAAATCATCTCGGTTATAACTTTTTTTTAAACTGAGCGTATGAAAATAGACCTGAAGCTTTTTTACTCTTTGTAAAAAATATGCTGATTTATGCTCTTCTGCTAATGCTTGCATAAGATCTAAAGAAGAAGCAATCGATTCTAAAAAAGAATTTCCCTCGAGAATTAGTTTTTCAAAATCGATTAACGCTTGTTCCATTTTGACTTTTTCAGTAAAAAAGTCATTGCTGCCTGTGACTTTTTTTAAGGGAACGCTCATCAGTTTGCAAATTTACGTTTTTTAATCGAAAGGATGATACCGACTGCTGTCATAGCCATAACTAAATGGGACCCTCCATAACTCATGAAAGTCAATGGAACACCTGTTACGGGTAGAAGTCCGATCACGATTCCTACATTGATGGCTATATGGAAGAATATCATTGCAACAATACCTGCAGCTAGTAGGGACCCAAATCTATCTTTACTTTCGAAGGATATTTGTAGTCCACGTAACGGAATGGACATTAGAAAGAATAAGAGTAAAACACTCCCGAAAAAACCTGTTTGCTCTGCCCAAGAAGCAAATATAAAATCCGTGCCAGCTTCTGGAACGTGCGGTACGCGCCCCTCAGTCATTTCGCCATGGAAAAGACCCTTTCCAAAAACCATACCAGAGCCAACGGCTGGTTTTGATGCTCGTAACTGGTATCCAGCACCCTGTTTGAATTGATCAGGATTTAGAAACGCTGTTAGGCGTATGACTTGGTTCTCTCTAAATGGAATGGATTTATGAACAGCCATAGCAGAAAGGATAGATAAGCCGATGATTCCAACAGGAATGTAATACTGTCTGATTGTTTTGGAACCTCGTGCAATTCGTACGGCAATCATTACCACACTGATCAAGGTTAGAAAGCTACCAAGCCCGATCATAAAAGCTTCATTCGAAAGGATCTTAAAACCCAGACTTCCATATTCATCTTTGATTGTCTCGGCTGCCTCTCGGATCAATTGGATGTTTTTTGGATTCTGGAATCCAGGTATTTCAAAACCTGGCACTTTTTTCCCATCAAGTATCGGCCAAATTTTGCCTTGAACCTGACTCACTAGCGAAACAAGTTCTACCTTGTTCTCCTTTCTCAAAAGCTCAATCATTGGTTGAACGAGAGTTAATCGATAGTATGCCAAATACATCGGAACCATAAGAGAAATACTTCCGAAGGTGAGAAGAGACCCAATGTGTAAGATATCGGCACCACCTAAAAAAAGCATGGTAAATAGCATGGGTAAAAAGGAGACAGCCGTTCCAAAGTCTGGTTGCAAGATAATAAAAAGCATTGGTACTAAACATATGATGAACGGTACAAGAAGTACAGTGATCTTATGCATTTCTTTTTCACGCAATACAAGGTATTGTCCAAGCAAGATCACAGTCGCCAGTTTAGAAAACTCGGAGGCTTGAAGAGTTATGGGACCAAGTTTAAGCCAGGATCTCGCACCTCGACCTGAAGGTAGGTATCCAATTCCAGGAATCAGAGTTAATATGAGAAGCAAGATGGAAAAAAGATAAATAAATAAGGCATAAGAACCAATCAATTGATAATTCATCCGGGACATGAACCACATGGCACCTAATCCGACGAATACGAATATGAACTGTTTATACCATCTGCCAAGTCCATCCGCAGTGTTTGCTTCCTGTGTATATAAGGTTAGCACACCAGCTAAGGCTACGATAAAAACCGAAAATATCAAAAAGTAATCTAACTTTTCTGTGTTGCGTTCTGCCATTAAAATGCCTCCTCCTCAACAGGAGCTTCCTCTTCCATCGTTTTCACTCTAGTCCTATCTGTTCTTGGATAAGAACCAGGTGGGAAAGCGGCTTTAAAAATTTCCCGAGCTGCAGGAGCAGCGGAGGCGGCACCTCCAACACCATACTCAACAAAAGTGGCAACTAATACTTGTTTATCTGGTGGTGCATTAAATGGTGCATATCCAATAAACCAAGCATGGTTTGAAGATGATGCTCCTCTTCTTCTTGTCTGTGCCGTTCCAGTTTTACCTGCAACTTCTGGCAATCCTGGTGCATTCATGACTCCGGAAGCTGTCCCTGAATAGCCAACTAAATAAAGTCCTTCTTTAATCGCTTCAACCGTTGATTTTTTTAAAGGAACATCTCTAAGAATGGTTGGCTCTGTTTTTTGAATTATGGAATTGTCTAACGGGCTTCGCACTTCGGATATGATGTAGGGTTTATAAATTTTTCCATTATTGATAATGGCCATAAAGAAGAGAGCCATTTCGATAGGAGTTACAGAAATAAAACCCTGGCCGATGGACAAGTTAACAGTATCTCCATCAAACCATTTGTTTCCATATGTTCTTTTTTTCCATTCTGAGCTTGGTACGAAACCAGTGATTTCACCAGGTAAATCAATACCAGTTTTTTTATCCAAACCAAATAACCGAGAATAGGCGAGGATCGGTTCTGCACCGAGTTTGTAGCCGAGTTGGTAAAAATATACGGAGTTTGATTTTTCAATTGCTTGCGCCAAATTCAATTCCCCATGATTTTTTTTATCCCAATTATAAAAAACTTGGTCAGGTACGCCTTTAAATGTTGATTTTAAAGTAAAATTCGCGGGGCAAGAAAAAGTTTGTTTTGGATCATAACTAATTTTATGTTCACTCTCCATGGCAGCTAATGCCACTAAGACTTTAAAGGTGGATGCTGGTGGAAATTTAGATTGTATGGCAAGATTTAAAAACCCGCCATTGTTTGTTACTCGTCCAAAGTGATTAGCTCGATCCTGTTTGTTTTTTCCTGATAAAATGTTTGGATCATAGGATGGATTGGAAGCCATTGCTAAAACTTCGCCAGTTGTCGGTTTTAAGGCAATGACCGTACCTCTGACACCTTTTAAGGCTCGATAGGCAGCAATTTGCAAATCACGATCAATCGTTAAGATTAGATTATTTCCTGGAATCGAGTGTTCGATGACTCTCTCTTCTTCGATATTGCCTTCGGTGTTTCTTTTTTGAATCCGAAAACCATCCTGGCCTCTCAGAATGGTATCGTACAAAGCCTCAATTCCACCTTTTCCAACAAGCTGATAGGATTTAATTTCCTTTTCTTGTATATCATTCGTCGTGGGCTTTCCCACATAACCAGTGATATGCGCCAGACCTGGACCCATATGATAGATACGAGCAGGAGAGGAGACTAGATATACATAACGATTGATATTATCTAAAACTAATATTCTTTCTTGTTGTTCTCTTGAGATTCCTTCAAGTAAGACGAAAGGTTCTCGAGATTTTATTTTCTTTAGAAGTCTATTCTCTTGCAAATCTTTCTCATAGTATGCAAGAGGAATCGAAAGAGATTCACAAAATTTATATAGAAATTCTTTTACCTTTTTCGGATCATTTTTAAGAAGGTTTGTATTTAAAATCACATCAAGGGAAGCAGAATTGGAAACTAATGGCTGTGATGTTTCTGGCGTGATGAAATTGCGGTCAAAGATTTGACCTCGGTCCGCAGGTATTGATTCACTTCGGCGAACAAATCTTTCGGCTTTAAGGGAGTTCTCACTTCCTTGGACAATTTGTAAATTGAATAATTGTAAGATATAGGCTGTGAGAGTGAAAACGATCATCCCTGAGAAAAAATACAGTCTTCTTCGAAAAGAATTTTCTAATCTAAATTCACTAGCGGAACCACTCATTGCCGAACCTCATCAGGATCGAGTCTAAATGCCCAGGTAAAGAAAAAGAATAGTGCAGGACCGATGAAAGCATTGTAAAGAGACACATAGAAAAATGAATAACTATGATTTGAATGGAAGAACATCCAAAATAGAAGGTATGTTAAGATTCGAGACAACAAGGTGAAGCCAAAAACATAGATCGTGATAGATATATAATTTTCAGTATAAGCATTGCGAGTGACCTTACCGATGATGTATCCAATGAGTGAATAAGAGAGCGAGTGCAATCCAATCTTGTAATAGATGGCATCATCAGGACCTATCTCACCACCAAGCGAAGTATCGGTGAGTAGTCCGCCGAAAAATCCAAGCCAAAGTCCATACATAGCACCTTTTCTAAACGCAAAGAAAATGACAAATATGACCATAAAGTCAGGCCTAATTGCATTGCCGAGTTCGAAGAGATTTGATCCATTTAGAAAATGAGCAAGTAACATTCCGATGATGATAAAAAGTTTTTCTAAAATCATGGCGTTACCTCCGTATTTCCAGTCTCAGGTGGCGGAGTTGTATTCGTTTGAGGCAATGTACCTTCTGGATTAACAACAGGCTTTAGAAAGTTAGTTGGCTTTTTTGGATTTAAATTTTTTTGAGAATTATAATCTTTTTCTTTTGGAAAATCGATTTCACCGAAGTAGGGGCCATCAATTTGAATCGTCTTTTCAGCAGGCCACTCTTCACGCCATTTTTCTGGCAGTTTTTTTAGTATAATGACATTTAGAATTTTATCAAATTCAACAAATGGCCGGACAAACGCAGTTTTGAAGGAACCATTTCGGGCTCCTTCTTCAACTATGATTCCAACGGGAATGCCCGAAGGAAAAACCCCGGATCCACCTGAACTATAGACTGGCTTACCAATCTTACTAAAACCTTCGGTAAAGTAGGTACTTCCCGTATTCGCTTGGGTCGGGCCCATAGGGAAAGTGCCGATGGCTTTTGGATCAATCACGATTCCCGAATCAATATAATCTAACAAAACCTCTGTTCCGCGACCACTGTTACCGTTCAAAGATGCCCATAAGTTTGTACCAGGGACAGAGACGCCCATAGAAAAGTTTGAATTGATGAGAGGTTGGACAACGGAAGATCCTTTGGATACAGCTATGATTTTTCCTACAAGTGCCTCGGTAAATTTACCTTTCTCGTCTAATGCGCGTGCTACGACTGGCATATATGGTTTGATTCCTACTTCAGAGCCTTTATTGATGATGATTGTGCGATAAATGGTATTGAGACGAACGCTAAGCACTTCTGCTCTCACTGCTGGGAAATCTGTTCGGAGCGGAAAATTTAATTCCTGTCTTAGGATGGCATTTTCTGCCTTGAGGCGGTCCACATCCTTAGAAAGTTGTCTATACTCTTCCATAACATTTAAACAAGAGTCTCGCTCCTCGCGAACCCTCTCAAACGATTCAAGCTTGTTATATGAACTTTTGATCAAACTACCGAAAGAATCAAAGGAGCCCGAAAAAAAGTCTCCTACACCCTGGAAGGTGGCAATCCCTCTCACCATAAAATTCCCGTTCCAGATGAGGGAGGTAAAAGAGAATATTAAGACGAACCCTATGGAAAGGGCCTCTCCGTTGCGGCTAAATCGGTTCCAAAGCATGGATATTATGTCACATGAAATAGAAGGGAAAGAAAAATTCAAGAAGTTATCTTGATTCTAGTTTACTTAGAGGAAAATAGCAGGGAGTTGTGTGAAATTTTTTGAGCTTTGCCCTGGAGGGAGACGAGACCGACTCCCGATCGGTAGACAAAGGCTTCCATTTGGCACTGATTGGGAATTTTGGCATACTTTTTGCCTTTCACGGAGAGCAAAATTTGACCATCCAACTTTTCCGAGACAATCGCAAGTCCGGAATGCTTCCTGACGCGAAAGGCAATCATTTCTTCAGAACCAACATCTAGCAACCCCCGAAATTCACTTTTATGGCGAAGGGTCGGTTTTTGGTCTTTGTCCAGTTTGCATATAATTTCTAAATATTTTGCAGATTCCTCACCTTCATGGTTTGCTAAAAAATGAAAGAGTTGGACTAACATAGATTGTTTGGAGTAAAACAAATTTTCCCTATGTTTCAATGTTAGTTGGTGGAAAAAATGATAAAGAATTTTTCGCTCACTAAATCGGAGTCCTCTTTTCGTTGCTAAATGATTTAGTTTATACCAATTGATTTTTGCATTTTCGTTCCTTTGTGTATAATGGTTAATCACTTTAAAGATGAAATATATCAAAAGTATGAGTAGCCCTAATTGGAAAAGAGCGTAGGTACTTGATTTTGGCCATAGCCATATCATTTTTTCCGCCGGCATAGTCGTTTAAACTCAAAGAGTCTTGAAAGTTGTCGATCATTTATTAAATTCTCGTTTGCGGATGCTAAAATATAAAGCCCATATCACTAAATATGGTTTTCTCGTGGATGTTAGGGAACATTTTTCAGATTTTGTCATTTATGATCAGTTATCTTTTCACCTTGCTTGTCCATGTTTTTGCCGCAATGTTTTGGGTTGGCGGGATCATTTTTTACGTACTGGTCATCATCTCTGTCATTCGTGATCCTGATCTAAAAAATGTGAAACTTAAGCTCCTAGAAAAGACTGCATTACAGTTTCGGAAGGTATCTTATGTTATATTTTTGATGTTAACAATTTCTGGGACATTTTTACTTTATACGAAAGGATTTCTTCATTTAACACATAATATACATGAGTCTATTTTTTCGATACCCCCTGTCTTTTTGCTAAAAATTTTACTATTTTTAGTATTGCTTTTTTCTTCTCTTTATCATGACTTTTTTTCGGGACCTGCTACCTTTACTTATGCAGAATCTGATCCCATCCAATTTGAGAAGTTTAGAAAACGATCTGCACTTTTTGGTAGAGTAAATTTGCTGCTTTCCGTAACGATAGCCATACTTGGCGTTTTAGGTTCTAGAGGAGTAATGAGCTTTCCTGTAACTTTTTAGTGGCGATCATAAGCTCAGTTGCTGTCTTTAAAAAATTTTCAAAATCGGAATGATCTTTGGGGTGAACGGTTCCACAAAATTGAAAATAAATCTGTTTTTTCTTTTTTAGTTTACTATATTTCTTATCATTGCTATAGCCCATCATTCCGCTAACAACAAATACATCTAAATCGATTTGGTACTTGTAGGCGATTTTCATGACTCCAGTTTCGAATGGTTGAATTTCTTCTGTAAAGGTTCTCCTTCCTTCAGGGTAGAGAAATATAGATCTTGTTTCTAATACTTTTAATACTCGGGTTTTAAAATCTCTAAAGTTCGGTTTTGATTCAGAATAAATCACTGCTTCTACGATACGTGAATGCATCATCAACGGAATGATCTTATATCTCTGAATGATATCACCACCTAAATATGATAAGTTGACATCTTTGTTTTTAGTTAAATAAGGCAGAGAAACTATCAACGGAACTTCAAGAGAATTTGTATGATTGCAGATTAAAAACCTCTTTTTGCTGTCTGGGTTCCAATTTCCAGGATCAAAAATTAATTTTCTACCAGTCAGAAATAAAAAAGATTTTAGCCAAAAATAGGCAAGGGAGTTATTGATCCGATTTGAAGCCTTATCGTATTTCAATAATTTGAGGAAATAGGAAATGATGAGTCCGATGGGAAAATTAATAAAGAATACAGGGATCAAGTAACATACAAGAACATAAAATTGAAGGTTCATATTCTTTTGAGTATATTACCCAAAGTGGAAGCGATACAATTACTTTATTCAAATATTGAAAATAATTCGATATCGAACAACTTTAGATATACAAGAAAACCTTACACCAAAGCTATTTTTTGTAGAATCAAGATTGGATTCATCGTATCAGAATCTGTTCTTGCTTATGCGATAAACGCAAAAATAGCTTTTCGAAAATAGATTTACAACAACTTAGGAAGAAATCATTTGATCCTTAGCATCAGAAATCATAAAAGAGCTTAGTAAGAAAATATTATTTTGAAAACGATAAAAACAGTCATAAAATCTCTATTCAAACTCCTGGGTTTAGATATTAGTTTCGTTCGATCTGAACGCTACAAGAAACAAAAAGAGGATGCTGATTTAAAAAGAGCCAACTTATGGCTCACAGAATTCAACTTTCATTCTATTATTGATATTGGAGCCAATGAAGGACAATTTGCAAAAAAGGTTAGAACTTTATTCCCGTCTACGAAAATTATTTCCTTCGAACCAATTCCCACAGTGTTTGAAAAGCTGAAAATTGATTTTGCGACGGATCAAAATTTTAAAGCATTCAATGTCGGTCTTGGTGAAAAAGAAGAGAAGATGCAGTTATGGCTGAATGAATACTCGCCATCTTCCTCCTTATTAAAAATGGACCACCATACAGAACATTTTGATTTCGCAGTCAAACAAAATCAAATTGAAATCCAACTCGCGAGGCTAGATAGCTATACTAGCGAAATTGATTTAACAAAACCATACTTGGTTAAAATAGATGTGCAGGGTTATGAGGACCGGGTCATCAAAGGCGGAACAGATGTTTTAAGAAAAGCCAAAATGATCATCACAGAAGTATCTTTCGTCTCTTTGTATGAGGGACAGGTACTATTTGATCAAATTTATTCCTCACTAAAGGCTTTGGGTTTTAGATACGTTGGGAATTATGAGCAGCTCCATTCGCCTATCAATCATTCTGTGCTGCAGGCTGATGCCATATTCCTTCGGGAAAATGACTAAAAAATTCGCACATGCAAATTCAATCGCGTAGTTTTAGTTTAACGAATCTTAGGTTTAATTGCAAGTTGATCCAGGTTCGTACGCGCCATAGGCTCGGTTTCCTGTAGGTCTTGTGAGGCCATTGATGTCGGTAATCGTTATATTGTTTGCAGTTCCGCTGGTAATCCCTGCAGGACTCGAAGAAGAAAGACAGTACTTTGAGTTAGCCGCGTCGTAAAATATAGGATCCACAGGCGAGGGATTGTTCAAACCAGCGGGAGAAGCCATCTGATCAACGCAGCCTGCAATTGAAAACGTGCCACCGCCCACATTGCACCAGTTTGTTTTTGCTGGATTGGGTGTAGCTAGGTCATTATAGTAGCCCGTGGGACAATCAAAAAGCGCATTGTCCGTAAAAAATTGAGGGCCATGAGCGGCCGTGTCTTCGGAAACACAGTACCGACTGCTTGCCCCAGATTCCGTAACTATGAGATTGTGGCCGATTTTGATAAAAATTCATTTCCTAAATTCAGATCGATCGTCGCATTTCCAGAAGAGTTGCTATTGCCACCTTCAAAAATGTTTTGTTGGATGATGGTGTTAGAGGAGGGCGACGCCCAAAGAGCAAAAACTAAATTCCCACTGCCTCCACTCACATGGTTTGATTTGAACCCGCTCCCGCCCGTGGCTCCAATTCGCAATCCAACCGAAATTCCAAACCCCGATTGAGAGGATCCTGTATAAACTCGATTGTTTTGAAAGTTAATGAAGGAACTGGTAGCGGTATTCATAGATAAGCCGAATGTGTTTCCTGATGTCGTTGCTGCTGAATCGCCGCCATAGATCGTATTGGAAAATAAATCGATTTCCGTAGCGTTGGTGCCTGTGATGTAAACTCCTCTGGTTTCACAAGCGCCGACCGTGCATGCACCCGGATTGATTTCATTGCTTGAAATGGTCATTTTCGTGCTGAGCGCGGAGATACTTAAGTGGAGACCACTCACTTTGCAACCAGAACCCGTACAAGATGTACCCTTAACTATATTATTGGAAAAAGTCATACTCGGTGTTGAGTTCGAACAAAAAGGAAAAAATCCATTCACGGAACCACCTGTGGCGGTAGCGTTCCCCAAATTAAGTGTGTTCTTTGTGATCAAAGAGGCAGCTCCCAAACTATTCGTGGCGATCGCATTGGCAATGCATGAGGTTCCAGAACAAGTGCCCATGGTGATTGTATTCGATTCTATGTTCGCAAAACCAATTCCCGTGGAACTGATGTAAATTCCGTTCCATGAATTGCCAGTGAAGGTTCCATTTTGAACGATGAGATTAGAAATGAGATCTCCACCATTTGTTGTGTCGGTGTAGATTCCCATTGCAAAGCCAGGATTTTGTAACTCTATTTTATTTGATTTGAAGACGATGCCAGTATCTGTAATCGATGTGTAAGCAACGGCAGAAGAAAAGCCCGTTCCTCCCGTTGGAGGTTTGATGTGAAATCCACTGATCTCCGTACTTGTTTTGTTTACCGAACCTGTGATCGAAAAGGTAGTGATGGGCGTTGAAATGCCTCCGCCCGTCGAACTCCTGGTATCCATTAAAATGGAAGGAGTATAGTTTGTGGCAAGTGGATCTCCATTTCTGGTTAGAAAGTCTGTTTCATAACCGCCCAACAAACTAATTCGATTCACGGGTGTAAGGTACTTGAGATTGTATAGTCACCTTTGCTAACGAGTACATAACAAGCATTACCCGATAAACTACACTCACCTGAGCTTGACAAACTGGAAATTCCAGCTGCGATGGTCGCCAGAGGAGCCGCTTCCGTGATGCCTGCATTCGAATCATTTCCGGTCGTGGATACATACCTATAGGCATCCGCAAAACTATATTTAATTTGGTACGGATTCAAGGTTTCATTGCCAATATCCGCCTTACAATAAATGCCAAGCTCTCTCTCGATGCCACTGGCCCAGCCAGAGACTGGAGTCAAAACGAGCTTACTTGTTTTACTGGAAATCTGTTCTATTTTTTTTGTGAAACTATCATTTGCGATGCCAAGAGAAAAAGTGCATTTGTCCAAGCCAATATTTTGATCCAGCTCAAATTCCAAATCGGTAGTTCGCTTGAGCATCTTACCTGAAAGATAGCGCGGAGTAATGTTGATTCGTTCGGTGGAAGGGTTGCTCACACTAGCCGCGATCACATTCGTAAAACAGGAAGTCCCACCGACCCGAATCGACAAAGCGTATAACAAAAATTTTGTTTCCCAATTTTCCTTAGAAGTAGGGTCGCATAGATTCCCAAGGGACGGCGGCTTACAATTTGCCAAGGCAGAAGCCAAAAAAAAGGTTAAGAGAAGATTACGCATGGTCAGAGGAATTAATATTCGATGATTACAAACTAGTACATCCGAATCGGAAAGCAATAATTTATTTTGAAGGGACTTTAAGATGATCTCAGAAATAAAAGAAAACATTGATTACCTCATGAAATGCCTTGCAGAAGTTTTGGAAGAAGCAGATGAAAATCATCTCATTCCCTACCTTTTATTTCAAGATAGACAAGTTTTGCCTGAGCCAAATAAAGTCCCCCCTCCAAAAACTGCTAAGTTACTCAGTCTTTGTTTTCATCTCTTAAATATGGTGGAAGAAAATGGCGCGGCTCAGTATCGGCGATCGATAAGGAATATGAGTTAACGCTTGGCATTCTAGACGAACTACGAAACGGAAGTATAGAAGAAAAAAGACCCGGAATTTTGGCAACCAAGTGCCCATTATGCTGCACATAACGCGAACATTTTGCTATCAGGATACTCAAAATTGTGTATAAATAAAATGTTAGTTGAGGATGTAACGAAAAATTAATAAAGATTTATGTAAAAATATATCTTTCCAGTTGACTCAAATCCTCAGAACCAAAAAGTTATGCGATGGTACCGCCTAATGAAAGAAAAGCGAATTCGGCGTCACTGTATGTAATTCTTCCTGTTCACAACCGCAAAAATGTAACTGAAAAATTGATCCGAAGCCTAAAAGAGCAGACGGATCAGGATTTCACCTTAGTACTCGTAGATGATGGTTCTACAGACGGGACCTCTGAAATGGTGAGAGGTTATTTCGGAAATGTAGTAGTGATCAGAGGAAAGGGCAACTGGTGGTGGGGCGGATCCTTACACCAAGGCTACAAATGGCTTACCAAAAATAAGGTCTCAAGTGACGCAAATATCTTGATTCTCAATGACGATGTGGTATTTGAGAAAGATTTTTTACAAGTAGGCATTAAGAAAATCGATGACAATCCTGATGCGCTCATCCTTTCCCAGGATTATGACAGTGTCACAGGTGAGCTATTAGATTCGGGATCGAATGTGGATTGGGAACATCTAATCTTTTCAAATGCGAAAAGTCCAGAGGAGATCAACATCCTCTCCACCCGTGGGCTCTTTTTTAAGATGCGCGTCTTTTATGAAATCGGAGGGTTCCACCCGACTCTCATCCCGCATTACCAGTCCGATTATGAATTTACCCATAGAGCTTACCGAAAGGGATTTCGCATGCTCACATTCCCCGAACTGAGGCTAAAAGAAGATACGAAACAAACAGGCATTCGAGTTCGTGCAAATGGCTTTCAGGGATTCCTTCAGAATTATTTTTCCAAAAGATCTAACTACTACCAACTATCCTGGTTCGCCTTTATTTTGTTTGTCTGTCCATGGAGATGGAAATTTAAAAATCTCGTTCGGGTTTCGATTCCGTATCGCTATTTCCTTGCCCCCTTGTTCTATCAATTGAAATCGTTTATCATCTATACCAAACAAAAAGGACTAGTGTTTCACATTACCTTAAAAATCAAAGTCTTGAAAGAATCGGTTTTCTTACTTCGCATCCTAAGAAATTGTATCAAACGAACAAAATATAAGCTTTCCGATTTTAGAGTGCTTCCTGCCGAGAAAAGAATTCAGAAAGCAGGTCATATCGAAACCTTCCATACTTTCACCTACATTCGTGGGATCTACTATGTCAGATTCATTGGTTGGGCTGTAGATCCTACCAATCCCGAGCGGCCTGCAAAATCGGTCCTGGTGGTAAAGGACCAGAAGGAGGTTTTAGGTACGCTTGCGCATTTAAAGCTGAAGCGGGCCGACATAATGAAAGCCCATGCGAAAAGGCGACTCCCGAAATGTGGATTCATCGGTTATATCAATATGGGGAAGGTCGACTACTTACAGGGAATTGAATTTTTTGCAGTTTCCCCACGAGGAAAAGTGATTCAAAAGCTCGAGATGGAACCGATTCGCTAGGAAAAGCCAGAATAATGAATGGCTTTTTTACGTGAAAATGAGCCATTGTAATAATTGGCACCATGAATAGAACGGTTTGGCTTGCAGTTGCATGAAAAAAATATTTTTTGGCCTCCCCAATGAATATTTTTTCTTGGGGTTACTTACTGGAATTGGCTTTCTAAACTATTCTTTGCCTGTATTCGTTCTAGGGATGTTCGTTTTTGCTATCTGGAAAGGGTTTCCCTTTATCCAGTGGGATTTGCACAAAGTTTTGGTATTTTCCTCCATTCTCCTATTTTATGTTTTTTATTACCTCTTCTATCAAATTCCCGTGACACCCATCGAATGGAAGTTCACTGGGATTGATTTTTACGGACATTCCTTACGATTTTTGCCCGCCTTGTTTACGTTTGTATTCCTTTTGACCTTGAAGTCACGGAATTACAGGGAAGGCTTTTTAGTTTCTGTTAGCCTTGGCATGATGGTCTTTGCCGTACTGATGACGATTGCGACCGTGATTCATTTTGATCCTCCCTACTATGGGAAGTCTTTTCATTTTTACGACCGGACCGAAGGGAATTCGCCAGGCATCACAGTACTTGCGAATATCCTTCCGATAGCCTTCCTTTGTTTCCATCCAGAAGTTTACCTGACACCGTTAAAAAATATTTTTTTAAGTCTCTTCGCTTTGGCTTTGCTTTTTTTAGGATTGTATATCAATTATCTTTTCAGTGCTAGAACCTTTGTCTTTCTGATTGGGATCAATTTAACATTGATTTTAGCATTTCAGTTTTTTTCCTTTTATAGAAAAGGAATTCAAATCAATTTCAAAATTTTCTTAGTAGCTTCTGCCTCCGCACTATTGTTAATCCTGTTCACATTGTACGCACTCAAAGACAGTTTTTTAATCCATCGTATCTTAAATCAAAATTTTGATGTAAAAATCCATCATTTTCTTGATTATTTTGCAAACATAAAAAATGGATTTTTCATCTATCCGAAAGTAGATACTGAAAAGTCGGCTACGTATTGGTTTCATAATGTATTTTTTGATGCGCACCGAACTTCCGGTCCGTGGACTGCTCTGACATTATACTTTTATTTCGCATATACGTTTGTTCTAGCAGCATACAGGACTTTTAAGGGTGATGAGACTCAGCAAAGATATTTACATCTTTATATAAATATTTTCCTGTTATTCATAACCTGCATTCCGTTCGAATCCTCGGAGTCTCAACTAATGGTCATTTTTATCGGAATAGGAGGATTAATTGTCACGACAAGTAATTCAACAAATAAATTGGAATCAGGAAGCTAATCTCAGATGACAAGCAAAACGAATGATGTTGCAGCAGTTGAAAGTAGGAAAAGAAAGAATGATCTATTTCATACAATCATACGCGGTAAAAATTTTATACTCGAGATCTTCCGATTGAGAAAATTGCTTTTTGATCTTTCCATCCGAGAATTTAAAAGTGGGCATTTCGGTTCCGTACTTGGAGTCGTTTGGATTTTCGTAGAGCCAATGATCTTTATGTATGTTATGTGGTTTTTCTTTACCAAGGCGATGAGATTCCAACCCGTTGGCAATTATCCGTTTTTACCATGGCTGTTTTGTTCCATGATCATGTGGCAATTTTTTTCTGGCACATGCATTAGTTCCGCCAATGTATTTTCCAGCTATTCCTACTTAATGAAGAAGCCAGAAATCAACCTTTCCATCTTGCCTTTGATTAAAATTCTCTCTTCACTTTACGTTCATTTAATTTTTATATTTCTGCTGATCATCATGATGTTTGCGTCCGGTATCTCCTTTTCCTTTTATTGGTTTCAGAGTCTTTATTACCTTTTTGCAACCTGTGTATTGTTAATCGGCATTTCCTGGATTACTGGATCGGTAAGTTTGTTTTTACAAGATACTCGAAATATATTGGGAGTTTTGTTTCAGATAGGGTATTGGATTTCACCGATCTTCTGGGATTTGAACACGTATCCCGAAAAATACAGAATCTTCATGAAGCTAAATCCGTTTTATTATATTATCAACGGCTATCGACAAAGTTTCATTTATCAGAAGCCATTCTATGAAGATACCTTCTCGATGATCTATTTTTGGTCCTTTACACTTGTTTGTATCTGCCTCGGGATATTTACGTATAAGCGACTACGACCAGAATTCGGAGATGTAATCTAATGAATGATATTGCCATTAAGCTTCATGAAGTGAACAAGGTCTTCCGAATTTATGACAGACCGAGTGATCGACTTAAACAGTTATTTAATTTTAAACATAAGAAGTATTTTACTGACTTTCGCGCCCTCACTGACATTTCTTTAGAAATTAAAAAGGGAGAATTTATTGGTATTGTAGGAAGAAACGGGGCTGGGAAGTCCACACTGCTTCGCATTTTATCGAGGGAATTGACTCCTACCTCAGGTACGGTGAGCATACATGGAAAGGTTTCCTTATTACAGTTAGGGGTTGGTTTTGATTCCGAATTAACGGGAATCGACAATGCAAGGTTTGCGAGTAAGTTACTCGGTTTCACCGATGATGAAATTGAAAATATGTTAGGTGAGATTGTAGAATTTGCTGATATCGGCGAGTTTATGTACCATCCGATTAAAACCTATTCCACAGGGATGTACTCCAGACTTTCTTTTGCGATCGCTATCAATATCGATCCTGATATACTCATAGCCGATGAGGTTTTATCGGTTGGTGATATGAAGTTCAGCCAAAAATGCCTTAGGAAAATGCATGAGTTCAAGGAGAAGGGGAGGACTCTGATTCTTGTGACACATAGCCCCGAGGCAGTGAAATCCTTCTGCGATCGATCGATTTGGATCAATGATGGAAAGCTGTTTATGGATGGGGATCCGAAGAAAGTCATGACCGATTATATCAATTTCATGGTCTTCAACCAACTCCCGCAAGTCACGACCCCTGAAGAGGCAAATGCAAATATTCAAAATATAAATAGTGAAGACTCAAGCAACTTAACTTCAGATCAAATCGTTTGGGATTACGGGAATGAGTCAACGACATCGATCGGATCCATGAAGGCTAAAATTGAAAGAGCCACTTTGTGTAATGAAGTGAATGACCGCGTTACCATAGTTACTGGAAATCCTAAGCTCACACTCATGGCAGAGGTCAGTGTCAATGTTGATATCGCGAGCCCTTCCTTCGGGTGGATTTTATATGATGATTATGGAAAGTATGCACTTCATACAAATACAGATATTGCAGGTTACCCGATCAAATCGATGAAAGCGGGTAAAAAATATTTAATCAAATTTACCTTTGTTCTTCCTTCGCTTAAAAACGGAGATTTTATATTTTCTCTGGGAATGAGAGGAGACGATGATGAGATGTTACATAGACTGCAGGACATCTTGCCTTTAAAAGTATTCCGTGATGATTCCAAATCGCAACAATTAGGGTATGTGATCATCGAGGAAGAGGAAGTTTTGGTTAACCAAATATAAATTATGCTGTATGTAATTCTTCCTGTTCACAACCGCAAAAATGTAACTGAAAAATTGATCCGAAGCCTGAAAGAGCAGACGTATCAGGATTTCACCTTAGTACTCGTAGATGATGGTTCTACAGACGGGACCTCTGAAATGGTGACAGGTTATTTCGGAAATGTAGTAGTGATCAGAGGAAAGGGCAACTGGTGGTGGGGCGGATCCTTACACCAAGGCTACAAATGGCTTACCAAAAATAAGGTATCAGCCGAGGCAAATATCTTGATTCTCAATGACGATGTGGTATTTGAGAAAGATTTTTTACAAATAGGGATAGAGAAGATAAACGAAAATCCCGATGCGCTCATCCTTTCCCAGGATTATGACAGTGTCACAGGTGAGCTATTAGATTCGGGATCGAATGTGGATTGGGAACATCTAATCTTTTCCAATGCGAAAAGTCCAGAGGAGATCAACATCCTCTCCACCCGTGGGCTCTTTTTTAAGATGCGCGTCTTTTATGAAATCGGAGGGTTCCACCCAACTCTCATCCCGCATTACCAGTCCGATTATGAATTTACCCATAGAGCTTTCCGAAAGGGATTTCGCATGCTCACGTTTCCGGAACTTAAACTAAAAGAAGATACGAAACAAACAGGCATTAGAGTTCGTGCAACAGGATTCAAGGGATTCCTTCAAAGTCATTTTTCCAAAAGATCTAACTACTACCAACTATCTTGGTTCGCCTTCATTCTGTTTGTCTGTCCATGGAGATGGAAATTTAAAAATCTTTATAAGGTTTCGATTACACATCGCTACATAGGAATCCCCATCCTCCATTACTTGCACGTACTCCGAGAAAAATATTTTTTATTCCGAATCTCAAGAAATAGCATCAAAAAATCAGCCACGGCATTTTCTGAATACCAATTGGTGCCAAACCAACAAAGTTCTAAGAAAACTGGACGCATTGAATATTTTTATCATTTTACCATTATAAGAGGCGTACATTTTGCACGATTCATTGGATGGGCGTCCGATCCATTGGATCCAAAAATTCCAGCGAAAATAATTTTAGTCGTAAAAGATAAATCGGAAGTTTTGGGAACTCTGAAACATTTTAAAATCAAACGTCCAGACATTGCCATCGCGCAAGATAGCGAGAAACTTAAAAAGTCAGGATTTATTGGATACATAAATACGGGTGTAATCGATCATTTAAATGGAATCGAGTTTTATGCTATTTCTGCAAATGGAAAGGAGATCCAGCAGATTGAGATCGATAGAATCCAGCAGGAATCCTTATGAAAGAAACGAATGTAAAATCATTTGCACCGATCGCCATTTTTTCGTATGATAGAGTCGCACATCTAACAAGAACGATTGAATCTCTGAAAGCTAACGCAAGCTCTAAAGACAGTGATCTCTATATCTTTTCGGATGCTGCGAAATCGGAGAGTAAGACTGCTAGTGTTTCGGACGTTAGAAATTATATCAGAACCATTGAAGGATTCAAAAGCATTCAAATCATCGAAAGAGAAGTTAATTTTGGTTTGGCAAAATCAATCATCTCAGGTGTAACTCAAGTAGTTCAAAAACATGGAAGGGTGATTGTACTTGAAGATGATATGCTCACATCACCCTATTTTTTAGATTATATGAATTCCAATTTGGATTTATATGAGAAAGATGAGAATGTCATCAGCATACATGGTTATATGTATCCTGTTAGCAAAACATTGCCTGATTTTTTCTTTCTGAAAGGGGCAGATTGTTGGGGCTGGGCCACTTGGAAACGCGGATGGGATTTGTTTGAGGAAGATGGTTCCAAACTTTTAGAAGAGATCGAGCGCAGAAAGCAAACTGAGGAATTCGATTTTTTTGGTAGTTATCCTTACACACAAATGCTGATCGATCAAATTTCAGGAAAAAATAATTCCTGGGCGATTCGATGGTATGCCTCTGCATTTTTGAAAAACAAACTTACCTTATATCCTGGAAAGTCTTATATTGAAAACATTGGAAATGATGGTTCGGGTACACATTGCTCTGATAACGATGATTATACGACGGAAGTAGTTCAAACCAAACAAGATTTTTATAAAGTACGGGTCCGTGAGGATATTAAAAGTAAAAATGTGATTAAAGAATACTTTCTGAACGCCAGCGGTAAGAGTGCAGAACCTATTATAAAAAAATCATCATCATTTATAAGGAAGGTGAAGTTTCTCATCCCAGTATTCATAAAACAAAAAGTAAAAAACGTTCTCATTCGGATCATAAATAAATTATCCCCTAGACCAGACTTGACAACACCAAAAGATCCATTCGGGTTTTTTGGAAATTATGATAGTTGGAAGGCTGCTAGTGATGAATGCTCAGGTTATGACAGTAATCTAATATTGGAAAAATGCAAACAAGCATTGTTGCAGGTTAGAGATGGCAAAGCAGTCGCGGAGAGAGACTCCGTGTTATTGGATGAAAAGGTTTATTCCTGGCCGATACTTGCAGCTCTTTTTAAAGCAAGTACTGAACTTGGCGATCTCCATGTTTTAGACTTTGGTGGCTCTCTTGGAAGTTCCTATTATCAAAACATTGGAATGATTCAGAATGTGTTAAAAAGCTGGTCCATAGTAGAACAGAACAATTTTGTAGTTTGTGGAAAGGAGAATTTTCAAAACGATCGCTTGAAGTTTTTTGAAACAACAGAAGCTGCTTTTCAATCAGCGAAACCGAATGTGCTTTTACTATCAAGTGTTCTTCCTTATATTGAAGATCCAAGCTCACTGATTGAGTCTTTTTTGAAGTATAATTTTCCATATATACTCATCGATCGAACATACTTTCTATTGCAAGGCGGAGATCGTATCACCAAACAAGTGGTACCTCCATGGATATATGATGCCTCCTATCCTGCTTGGTTTTTTAATCAGGAAAAATTCATCCAATTATTTTTAGGAAAATATGAGCTCGTTGCAGACTTTGATTCGTATTTAAATGCCGCACAATATTTAGAATCTGGAGAAAAGGCATACGAAAGAGGAATGATCTTTAAATTAAAAACATGAAAAACAAGAAACTTTGCACACTCTTTGATTCAAACTATCTCCCTTTGGGATTAACCTTATATTCGTCTCTCGTTGAACATTTTCAAGATTTTCATTTATGGATTTTGGCTTTAGATGACAAATGTTATTCTAAACTTAACGAATTAAAACTTCCCAATGTGACCGTGTTATCTTTGAAAGATGTGGAAGATGAAGGTGTGCTCGTTGCCAAAGGAAATCGGACTTGGCAAGAGTATTGTTGGACTTTATCACCTGTACTACCATCCTATGTTTTAGAAAAAAATCCTGAGATCGATCATATTATCTATTTAGATGCGGATTTATTTTTTTATTCAAGTCCACAACCTATCTTTGACGAAATTGCAAATCATTCCATAATGATCATCCCTCATCGCTTTCCAGAGAGATTAAAACATTTGGAAGTGAATGGCATCTTTAATGTCCAGATGATGTTTTTCAGGCGCGATGAAAACGGTCTCGCTTGTTTAAAGTTATGGAGGGAACAATGCTTGGATTGGTGTTATTATATTTCTGAGCCCGACCGGATGGGAGATCAAAAATATTTAGATAAATGGCCATCATTATACAAGAATGTACTAATATTGAAAAACATTGGTGCTGGGGTAGCCATGTGGAATTTGGAACAGTATCCATTAACTGAAGTTGGTGGTCAACTTAGGGTGGCCGGAACGCCTTTGATTTTCTATCATTTCCATCAGTATAAGTATTTTAGCGGTGGTTATTTTACCTGTAATTTTATAGTATATAATCATGATGCTAGTTACTTAGCAGTGTATCGTAAGTATGTAAAGCGGATGAACCGAATGGAAAAAAAATATAACTTGGAATGTAAAAAATTGACCTTACAAGAAACAATTTCCACTAAAATGACAAACCAAGATTTCCATCATTATCATAAAGGATTCGACATGGCACTTTTGTATTTGGCAAAATTTGTAACTCGGCTATTGTCCAATGTTTTCATTCATCGAGTTCTTCGCAAAGTTTTCAAAAAGTAAGTAGGATTGAATATTGGAAGAATGCGTAGAAACAAATTCGAAATTCATCCAGGAAACCAAAGGTTAGGAAAAAATGATAGAATATGAAAATTTAAAGAAAGTGAATGCGCCCTTCTTTGATGATTTTAATAAAATCTCCTCGGAGGTGATCGCCTCTGGTTGGTATATATTAGGAACGCAAGTCTCTCGTTTCGAGTCCGAATTTGCAGAATATAATGGAAATAAATACTGCATAGGTGTGGCTTCTGGTTTGGATGCATTGATTCTTTCCTTACGCGCTAAAAATTTTGAGCCTGGTTCGGAAGTCATCGTTCCATCTAATACATACATAGCGACGATCCTTTCTATCATTCAAAACAATCTAGTTCCCATTCTAGTGGAACCAGATCCTTTGACATATAATATCAATCCAAAGGAAATTGAAGCAAAAATTACCAACAAAACAAAAGCCATCATGATTGTGCATTTGTATGGAAAAGCTTGTGAAATGGATCCAATTCTTAAGATCGTGAATACTCATAATCTTATGTTAATCGAAGATTGTGCCCAAGCTCACGGTGCAACGTATAAAGGTAAAAAAATCGGGACATTTGGTCATTGCAATGCCTTCAGTTTCTATCCTACAAAAAATCTCGGAGCACTGGGTGATGCGGGAGCGATTGTTACCGATGATCCAACATTAAATACCGATATACGAAAACTTAGAAATTATGGTTCCGATAAAAAGTATTATAATGAGTTGCTTGGTTATAATTCCAGGCTTGATGAAATTCAGGCAGGATTTTTATCAATCAAGTTGCGCAAGTTAGACGAGATAAATCTTCATAAACGGAAATTAGCACGTATTTATGAAGAAAATATAAACTCAAACTTTCAAAAACCAATCCTTCATCCAGATTTTTATGATGTTTTTCATATCTACAATATTTTACATGAAGATCGTGATAGATTAAAAGATTATCTATTGGAAAATGGTATAAAAACGGAAATACATTATCCTGTTGCCCCTCACAACCAGGAGGCGATGAAAGGTATACTTAAAGGAAGTTTTCCGATCAGTCAAAAGATTCATGCCAATACGTTAAGCCTTCCGATTTCATTTTCTACAACGGAAGAAGAAGCCATGCAAGTGGCTAAAGTTTTAAATCAATTTAAGAGTTAGTGAATTTATCCTTATGAAAAAATGTCCAATCTGCGAATCTTCTAACACAAAATTTGTGAATGACTTATACGATGATAGATATGGTTATCCAGGCGTTTATAAGCTTTTGCAATGTAACAACTGTAATCATAAATATCTAGATGTTGATTTTACAGATCAACAAATCACAGATCTTTATACAAATTTTTATCCTAGGACTGAACGAAGTATTGATAGTTTCCAACCACTCGAATACACGAAAGGTATTAGAGGGTGGTGGAGTGGCGACTATCGGGCGTTTGCGGCCGTCCCTGAAAATGTCCGAGTACTCGACATAGGATGTGGGTTTGGTGAGTCGCTCGCCTACCACAAGAAAAGAGGTTGCGAAGTTTATGGAGTCGATGCAGATGCAAATTTGCAAAGAGTGGCTGATAAGTATCAGTTTAACGTAAAGATTGGTTCCTTTGATGCAAAAAATTATTCTGAAAACTTTTTTGACTACGTTACTATGGACCAAGTCATAGAACATTTTGCAAATCCGGCCGAGGTACTAAAAGGGATAAATCATATTTTGAAACCGGGAGGATTCCTAGTTTTCACCACTCCAAATTCAAATGGTTTTAGCGCAAAATGGAATCAGAAGAAGTGGATCAATTGGCACACACCTTATCACCTCCAACACTTTTCTCGAAAATCGTTTAAGATTCTGGGAAGGAACGCTGGTTTCAAACTTGTCAGCCTGAAATGCGTAACAAGTTCAGAATGGGCAAGATACCAACAAATTCATAATATCATTTTTCCTGATCAAGCTGGAAAGAAGGCAGCCTTCTGGTCCACTGGCATTGAAATAACGGAATCTCAGCAAAAAAGGCTAAACAAGGTGAATCGATTTCATAAAACTAGGATGAATCATTTACTAACTAGATTGTTTGATGCAATCGGGCTCGGAGACAACTTTATTGGCATTTATCAAAAAGTTTAATCTTTAAACATTTTTTTTGGAAAGAGAATACCACCAAAGATAAGTTAACTGAAGCACTAAAGTAATCTATGTCTCTAAAATGTATCATCAATAGCAAATAAAAAGGTCGAAACACATGAAGAAAGAATCGAAGATTTATATAGCTGGTCATCAAGGTCTTGTAGGATCTTCATTGATAAGAGTATTAAAGAAAGATGGTTTCCAGAATTTAATAGGAAAATCAAGAAAGGAACTGGATCTTACCGAACAATCGGAAGTAAATGCATTCTTTAAAATGGAACGACCTGAATATGTTTTCCTTTCTGCCGCAAAGGTGGGAGGCATTCATGCGAATAATACGTACCCAGCTGAGTTCATTTTTTCGAATCTTCAGATTCAAAATAACATTATCGATGCTTCTTATCGCTTTGGGGTTAAAAAATTGGTTTTTTTGGGTTCATCTTGTATCTATCCAAAATTTGCTAAACAGCCAATGGATGAGGGTCAGCTTCTTGATGGAAAATTAGAACCCACAAACGAACCTTATGCGGTTGCGAAAATTGCAGGGATCGTAATGTGTCAAAGTTATAATAGACAATACGGCACCAATTTTATTTCCGTCATGCCGACGAATCTTTATGGACCAAGAGATAATTACCATCCTCAAAACTCGCATGTTTTGCCTGCACTTATTCGCCGCTTCCATGAAGCAAAAATATCGAATATGCCCGAGGTTGTCATTTGGGGAACGGGGAATCCCAAGCGAGAATTTTTATATTCAGATGATATGGCTCGCGCATGTATTTTTTTAATGAATAGCTACGATGTAACAAATGATGCACGTGGCGGTGAGCATGTCAATATTGGCTCTGGGATCGAGGTCACGATTCGCGAGCTTGCGGAAACAGTTCAAAAAGTTGTAGGTTATTCTGGAAAATTAACATTTGATTTAACTAAGCCAGATGGCACTCCAAGAAAATTATTAGATGTCTCGAAACTTCATCAAATGGGCTGGAAACATGAGGTGGATTTGCATGACGGGATCACCTTAGCGTATCAAGATTTTATCGAAAACGGAGCAACGGAAAGATAAAAATAATCTTTTCCGAAGCTTTAAAGATCGAACTATTCAATGACTAAAGTAACAATCATTACACCTTCATACAATGTTGAAAAACATATTGAGCAGTGTATACTTAGTGTTGGGAGTCAAAAATACAAAAACTTTGAGCATCTAATTTTGGATAATAAATCAAGCGATGGGACAAGATCTATCGTTGAAAAATATCAGAAAAAGTATTCAAACCTCAAGTTTTATTCAAAGAAAGATCGTGGAATCTATAATGCAATGAACCAAGGGATCAAATATGCAAAAGGAGAATGGTTATATTTTTTAGGGGCAGACGATTCTTTTTTTGATAACTCGGTTTTACAAAAATTATTTGGAAATAGAGAGCATGAGCGTTTCGATTTTATATATGGCGATGTTGAGTGGGGCGAGACGGGTAAGATGTATGATGGTCGCTTTACCGAAGCAAAACTCTTTGATAAAAATATCTGCCATCAAGCCATTTTTATTCGAAAATCCTTATTATTAAAATTTGATGGCTTCGATGAATCATTTAAAATTCTTGCAGATTGGATCATCAACTTTAGATGTTTTGCGGATGATGATATCAGAAAAAAATACGTTAGCATTCCAATAGCAAAATATTCACTAAACGGACTCTCGTCTACAGCGAATGATCAGAAATTTCTTGAAAATCGGAAAGCAATCCTTCAAAAGTATTTATCTCCTGAATTGAATGCACTGCTTCAAAAGATTAGTGAATTAGAATCGAGGTTAGAAACGATGAGAACTTCTGCTGCTTTCCGTCTCGGAAGTTATATTTTAAACCCTTCGAAAATTTTTAATTTAGTTTATTTTTACACCTATAAAAAACATATCAAGTGAAACAAAATGAAAAATATTTATGATCTTAGCAATCTTAATCGTGTCCAGCAAATTAGCGTTAATCGTCCATACACTAAAAAAGATAAAACAAACGGCCTCTCCATTGTCATTCTAACACTCGATAAGCCAAATTACATAATTCCATTAATTCAATGTTTAGAAAAACAGGCTGAGAAATTTAAGGAGAGTCAAATTGCTTTTGAGGTGCTCATTGGTGATACCGGTTCAACGGATCCAAAAGTATTAGAATTATATTCTGGTTTAAAAGAGAATTTCAAAGTAATTCGAAATTTGAAATATCATTTTTCAAAAAATAATAATGAAGTTGCCTATACGCATGCCAGTTATGATTCGATTTTATTTTTGAATAATGATACTTTGATCGATGGTGCAGATATATTATTAAAGGTTTATCAAGCATTGACTTCCAATCCGAGAAATGGAGTCGCAGGTGCTGTCATGCAATTTGAAAATAAAAGAATACAGCATGCGGGTATTGATTTCCATTTTGATGAAAGTATGGATGGGTATTTTCCATACCATTCTTATGGAAATGAGAAAATCGAATCGATTAAAGATTCTAAAGAGATAACAAATTTTGCTGCTGTGACTGGTGCATTTCTAATGATAAAGTGGAATCTATTCTTGAAGGCAAACGGATTCGATGAATTCTATAATCGGGAAGCACAAGATATTGACCTCTGTATGAAAGTGAAGCGGCTTGGGTATCAGATCATTTTAACTCGATTTGGAACTGTATTTCATTTCGAGAATGGAACAAGAAAGAAGGGCGAAGAAGATTCTAGTGATCGAAAACGATTGGTACGAAAGTGGAATCACTTCATTAAATTTGGACTAACTATATGAAAATATTAATATTTGCTGTCAGGTTATCTGCGCAAGGTTTCGGCGTTGATGTTGTCATTAAACAGTTGGCGGCTGTTTGGGAAAAGCTCGGGTATGATGTCACAGTTGGTTGCATCCTATCAGATATCCATTCAGAGAAAATTCAAATGGTCACAGAAGAAGAAAGTGCCGTCTTAGAACTTATCGGAAAAGTCCAGCCAGATTATATTTACATTCATACGTTTCCATTTTGGAAATATATACCCGCTATTAAGAAACAATATCCATCCATTCCATTGATTATGCATGACTACGGTGATCCGACACCAGAGCTATTCTCTAACAAAGAGCTTCAAGAATTCCTTAGAAAACAGTATAAGCTCAGAAATGAAAACAAAAAGTATGCCGATCGAATCATCACAATCTCAGAGTTTGTAAAGTATGATGTCGGCTATGAAGATGCTGATGTAGTTCTATTGGGTAGTGAGAATGTTTTAGATTTAGGAACAAAAAAATCAATCTCAACTGACAAATTGCAGATTGGAATGTTAGGTAGAGTGGGCGAGAGTGAGAATGATTATAAAGGCGTAAAATACTTTATAGAATTGGCCAAAATCCTTGGTAGCGAAAAGTATGATTTTCATTTTTGCGGACATGGAAAAAAAAGCGATGCCAAGGACTTAATAGATTCAGGCATTCAAGTTAAGGTGAATCTAACGGAAAAAGAGAAGACGGACTATCTTAGAAATTTAGATATTTTCATTTCAACTTCACTCTGGGAAGGATTCAATTTACCTTTGTTAGAGGCTCAGTCCTTGGGAACATTAAGCCTAGCTTTCGATACGGGCGCGCATCCCGAAGTAACAGTATTTAATTTTTCCAGTGTTCACGAAATGATAAGCTTCATTGAGGAAATGGACGAAAATAGAAATTTATTATTGGAATATTCGAATGTTTGCTATGGCTTTTCTCGTTCTAATTTTTCTTGGATCAAAGGCGCGGTGCAAATATTATCTTTTAACTCAAAACAAACAAACGTTTGGTCTGAATCAATAAACAACTTAGGCAAGCAGAGGAAAATTGACCTGCCGTATTTTAAATTAATATTGAAGTTCATCAGTGATCGTGGCATCCTTCATTTCTTCGTATATGGTATGAAAAAAGTACTCAGGATTAAAAAATAGAGAGGAGAATGTAAGGAGCTGCAAAAATTCGATTTTGAACTAGAAATTTGGATTTGCTAGTTTACAGAAGGTTTAGAATTATTTTAAATCAAAAAATTGAATTCAGACTCTTAAGCAAATTTAGGATAGATACAAGATGAACCCAAAAAAACCAATTTTTTAACCCCAAAGCGATAAGAAGC
>NZ_RQGD01000015.1 GCF_004770745.1 Leptospira ognonensis
ATTTATTATTGATGATAATTCTCCGTTTCGGAATAAACTTAATGATATTAAATTAGAATCTAAAGAATCTACATTTAGTTTGAAAACAAATTCTTGCATAAAAGAATTGTTTGATAATCAAAAAAAAGAATAATTCACAACTTTATCTATCTCTATTAAAATAATTTCTAAAAACTGATTTATTTATTCCAAACTTAAACAAAAATAAGACTATCCATTTCCTACGGCGTATAACTTCGGCTGACACGCTCCGCTCGGGACTTTCGCCCTCGCTCGGCCTAAAGGCACATTGTCCTCCGCGTCGCTCTCCCGCGACGTCGAATCAACGTCGTGTAGCCTAGTTCGTTATACGCAATTCGTAGGAAACTAAAATGAATAAAATAAAAATTCTATCTCTAATACTTATTTTACTTCTGATTTACTGTAAAAATAAAACAGATGATTCAGATACTGAAAGCTTTGCCTTCATAAGGGGAAAAAATATTCATCTTAGAGAATCACCAGATCAGAAATCTAAATCATTTGGTTTTTTACAAGGTGGAAACAAAGTCGAAATAATTTCGGTGCCTGATACAAATACAAAAGTAGGAAATTTAGAAGGTAAATGGATTAAAGTCACTGTTTTGAGTGGAAAATTGGAAAAAATTACAGGGTATGTTTTAAGTACTTTTATCTTAGACATGGGCACTGATCCTATGAGCCTTATAAATAAAGATATAGAGATTTCAAAGAGGAAGGATTATCTTTTAAAATTAAAATCAGAATTCAAAGAATATGAGGAAGGAGGATTATATACTTTCAATGAATTAATAGATTTTGAAATTTTAATAACTGAATGCAAAATCAACAGAATTGCCAATTCTACTATCTTTAAAGAAAGGGAAACCTTAATAAGAGATTTTCGAACTTTACAAGAGAATTTCAATCATTCGGAATTTGAAAAAATGACTAGTTGTGAATTTCTATGGGCAGATGGTTGTGGAGGAAACGATTTTCTACCTTACCCCTATTTTTCATATTCAGGAAAAGACGAGATGAAACTAATTATTGAAAGTCTAATCGTTGATTCCGGTGATAAGGACAACTGTTATAGAACGTCCGACAATAAGCGATATTGTTTTGAAATTTACAAAGATGATGAAAAATATCAAATAAGCGGAATATGCCAGATGCAGACGAATCAGAAATGAATTTGAATCACCTACGAACTGCGTATAACTGCGGCTGACACGCTGCGCTCGGGACTTGCGCCCTCGCTCGGCCTAAAGGCACATTGTCCTCCGTCACGCTTCTTGCCCTGCAAAAAGACGCGCCGACGCTAACGCCTCTGCGAGGCTCAGCTACGGACAACGTCGTGTAGCCTAGTTCGTTATACGCCATGCGGTAGATGTTTACCTCAAGACATGGGTAACAATAATCAAAAAAAAATGGGTCATCGTAAATTTCGTTTAGATTTAAATTTCTTCTTCCAATTTTTAAACTCAAATAAGCATTGACAGATTATGACTATTGTGACTACAATTAAACTATGATATCAGTAGGAATAAGGGAATTAAAAACGCATCTAAGTCAATACATTGATCTTGTAAAACAAGGTGAAAATGTTCTTATTACCGAGCATAATAAAGTTGTAGCAGAGTTGAAATTTCCTGAACCGGAAAGTAGTATAATTAGCGAAAATCATAAAATTTTAAAGAAATTGGTCGATGAAGGTAAAATTATTCCGCCTAAACGGAAAAGGGAAATCATTCGTCCAAAAGAGAAAATAACAATTAAACAGAAAGATTGGTGGCATTTATATCAAGAATCTAAAGAGAATTAAATGATACAATACTTCGAAACAAGTATAATATTATCGTTGATTTTAGAAGATGATTTTCATGAGAAAGCCTCTAAAATTTGGAATCAAAAAAATGATGTTGTTTGTTCTATCCTTACTGCTATTGAAGCAACAATTGTTTTAAGACGATTCTATAAATCTAACAAAAGTAAATTAACTTCAAACTGGCTTTCGAAGAATGAAAAAAGATTAAATGAAATCCTTTCTGAATGTTCGTTAGTTAAGATAGATGATAGTATTTTATCAATAGTTGAATTAAAAAAAGAAATTTCAGATTGCAGATCTTTAGATGCTATTCATATTGCCACCGCAATTTTTCTGAAAGATAAATTTAATGATTCGAAACTTCAATTTTATAGCTTTGACAATAGAGTAAATGAAGTTGCAAAGAAATTAGGTTTAAAACCGCACGGCGTATAACTGCGGCTGACACGCTCCGCTCGGGACTTTCGCCCTCGCTCGGCCTAAAGGCACATTGTCCTCCGTCACGCTTCTTGCGCTGCAAGAAGGCGCGCCGACGCTAACGCCTCTGCGAGGCTCAGCTACGGACAACGTCGTGTAGCCTAGTTCGTTATGCGAAACTGAATAATTGGTTACAAATGAAAAACATCACCAAATGGCAACATATAGTTCCCCGGTTCTATTTAAAGGAATTTAAGAATGAAAAAAACCTAATTGAAATTTATGATATTATAAAAAAGAAATTTAATCCTCCAAAAGGTACTAAACCTCTCTGCGCAGAATACTTTTATTATGCAGCTGAAACTGGAATTCAAGATACAATTAGTCAAGAAGTAGAAGCATTCTTTCAAAATTATGAGACACCAATATCAAATTTCATTCCTTTTATAAAAGAAATAGTATTAGGAAATTCCGAAATAACATTCGATGAAAAATATATTCTTTCTTTACTTATGAGTATGCTTTATCTAAGAAATAATAAAACAAGGAGTCATATTAAACATCTTACGTCAGACATAAGCTCAAAAACATTAAAAGGAATACTTAATGTAAAAGGAAAAGATAGATTTTTTAGCGATTATGAACGAGATACCGGTATAATTATAGATCAGAAGGAAAGGGATGAATTTTTACTTAATCTAGAAAAAGATTTTTTCAAAATTGAAGTTGATAATATTCCGCATATTGAGTTTTTATCAAAAATTCCAAATTTTGCTAACTTACTATGCTCTCAAAATTGGATAATCTATATTTCAAGAATAGATGAAAATTTTATTACCTCAGATACGCCAATTATCTCAAAAAATCTAGAAAATTGGGACACTCAATTTGGAGTGCCCGCTTTAGCTAAGTCATATTTCTTTTCATTAACACCAAAAATTTTCATACGAACATACTACGACACGCAAAATACAAAAAAAGCTACAAAGAGAAAGAATTTATATAATCTTAGCGATGCCAAAATAGTAAAAGAATTGAACACAATTATTGCAATTAATTCAGAAAAACTGCTCTTTGGCAGAAAACAATTGGATCTTAAAAAAGTCTTAACTTAAAAACGGAAATTCTAAACTGATAAAATTCAGCTTCGCATAACTGCGGCTGACACGCTCCGCTCGGGACTTACGCCCTCGCTCGGCCTAAAGGCACATTGTCCTCCGTCACGCTTCTTGCGCGGCAAGAAGGCGCGCCGACGCTAACGCCTACTCCGTAGGCTCAGCTACGGACAACGTCGTGTAGCCTAGTTCGTTA
>NZ_RQGD01000006.1 GCF_004770745.1 Leptospira ognonensis
TTCTGTTGTTTTTTAAAAGTATATTTGGAACAAAAACTTATAAAGATTCTGAAACTAAAATAAAGAAAGTGGAAAGTGAAACCATTATTACGACAAAAGTTAAAAAAATAGACCATGAAAACCATCGAATCCATTTTGAGACATTAAACCCAGAAAGAAGAAATATTGATATTTATTTTGCTCTCCTAAAAATGAGTTTATCTACTTTTCCCAGAACGAAAAAAAAAGAAATAGGCAAAGCTATAACTTTACTTAATGGAGATAAAAATTTAAGAAAAGTAATCTTGAAAAGTCAACAATTCTTCATATGGGGAATGAATGATGAAACGTGCAAAGATAAATTCATAGAGATATACGAAAATATTGGTGAAAAAAAATATCCTAAATTTATTTGCTGGATACAGTATGAAAGATTCTTCTTTCAACATTATATTCCATTCACCTGTCAAGAATTGCCATACTCTGAAGAGTTAAATGTAATACCACTCAAAGAAATTGTTTATTCTTCAAATCAAAACCAATTTTTTCCTCAAACTTCTGTGGAATATTTAAGTCGTGTAATACCGAAGGGAAGAACTGAAAATGCAATACAGGTATTGGATTCACAGAAATTTAAAGAATTTTTGGAGAATTTCAAAACTTAAAGTAACGACGCATAACTGCGGCTGACACTCCCCGCTCGGGTCTTTCGCCCTCGCTCGGCCTAAAGGCAAATTGTCCTCCGTCACGCTTCTTGCGATGCAAGAAGACGCGCCGACGCTAACGCCTCTACGAGGCTCAGCTACGGACAACGTCGTGTAGCCTAGTTCGTTATGCGCCATGCAAAAAATGTATGCCTCTGGACATGGGTAACACTATATAAAAAGCAGTAAAAAAAAACAAAAATTAAGGTATTGACTTTTATATAAATATATATATCTTTATATATATGAATCGAGCTAAATTATTTAAAAATGGTGATAGCCAGGCTGTAAGACTACCTAAGGAATTTAGATTTAAAGGAAAGGAAGTTTATATTAGAAAAGATGGGAATTCTGTAATCATCTCACCTATCGATGACGCCGTAGATCGATTATGGAAATCATTAAACAGTTTTCCTGAGGAGTTTTCTATCGAAAGAAATCAACCCGAAAGTATTGAAAATAGAAATCCATTATGAATCAATTCTTGTTGGATACGAACATCTGCATATATATTATAAACCAGAAACCTGATTCAGTTTTTAAAAAGTTTAAGAAAGTAAGCTTAGATAATATTCTTATTTCGAGTGTCACTGAATATGAACTAAGATATGGAGTTGAAAAAAGTCAAAAATCGGAAAAGAATTTAGCAATATTAAATGATTTTCTAGCATACTTGAATATCATTCCGTTCGATTCCCTTTCCTCTTTAATCGCGGCTTCTATTCGATGCAAATTGGAGAAAAAAGGTGAGATGATCGGTCCTTATGACTTACTCATTGCATCTCAAGCAATAGCTAATGATTATACTCTTGTCACAAATAATGAAAGAGAATTCAAAAGAATAAAAAACATAAAAATCGAAAATTGGATTTTGTAAGTTACAGACCGTCGTATAACTGCGGCTGACACGCTAAGCTTCGGGACTGTCGCCCTCGCTGGGCCTAAAGGCAAATTGTCCTCCGTCACGCTTCTTGCGATGCAAGAAGGCGCGCAGACACTAACGACTCTGCGATGCTCAGCTACGGACAACGTCGTATAGCCTAGTTCGTTATGCGAAAGATCGCCAATGAAAAATATTTAAAAAGGATAATTTAATGAAAAACGCTTTAAACGAGGAAGTAACTACTTTTCTAAATAATTTGAATCATCCGCTTATCAATGAAATCAATGAATTACGAAAAATTATACTTCAAACCAAGATTACACTACAAGAAAATATAAAATGGAATGGACCGAATTATTTATATGATAATGAAGATAGGGTAACAATGAGGATTCAGCCACCTAAACAATTACAATTAATATTCCATAGAGGTGCGAAAGTAAAAAAGCAACCACCAACTAGAATAATAATAGATGAGACAGGCTTATTGCTCTGGAAAGAGAATGATAGAGCTATAATAACCTTTAAATCAATTGAAGAAATCAAGAAAAGCAAGAAAAATATAAATAATTTAATAATTCAATGGGTTGATGCAACTAGGAATATTATTTAAAAATTGCCGATACTTCGTATAACTGCGGCTAACACGCTAAGCTTCGGGACTGTCGCCCTCGCTCGGCCTAAAGGCACATTGTCCTCCGTCACGCTTCTTGCGATGCAAGAAGGCGCGCAGATACTAACGACTCTGCGATGCTCAGCTACGGACAACGCCGTATAGCCTAGTTTGTTATGCGTAATGTTTTTAAAATTAATTAAAAATATGCATGAAAAATGCTTGCATACTCATGAATTTACCTTACGATTACCAAAATGGCAAATCTACAGGTCAGAGACATAGATAACAGACTTTATGAATCTTTAAAAAGAAGAGCAGAACTAGAGCATCGTTCGGTAAGTCAGGAAGTTGTCATGATTATCGAAAATCATCTAAAAAGAGATAACCTGGAAAGCGAACTTCAAACGCTAGAGTTTCTTAAACTTACAAACTCTTGGCACGACAACAAAAACGCAAAAGATATAATTTCAGACATTAGATCTTCAAGATCAAAAAAAAATCGATCTAGGATAACAGATGAGTTATTTGATTGATACAGATATCATAATCTATAGCCTAAAAGGTAATGAAATAGTTCAAAAAAATCTTATTGAGAAAAAAAACATATCGAAATCTATTTCTGTAATTACTTATGGCGAACTTATCTTTGGTGCGAAGAAATCAAAAAGTAGAGAGAAAAATCTTGCTACTGTATATAGAATTGGAGAACTTTTTCCGGTCATTGAATTGACGAAAGGAATTGTTGAAACCTTCGGAGAAGTAAAGGCCACTTTACAGAAAAAAGGAAATACCGTTGACGACTTCGATCTTCTAATCGGTTCAACGGCTTTATTTTTAAATTATACCTTAGTTACTAATAATGAAAAACATTTCTCAATGATTCCTGATTTAAGAATTGAATACTGGAGTAAATAATTTACTTTTCGCACCAAAATCACTGCGCATAACAGCGACTTAACGCTACGCTTCGGGACAAGCCCTCGCTCGGCCTACGGCAAATTCCCCTTCTGGCAT
>NZ_RQGD01000058.1 GCF_004770745.1 Leptospira ognonensis
GCAAGAAGCGTGACGGAGGACAATGTGCCTTTAGGCCGAGCGAGGGCGCAAGTCCCGAGCGGAGCGTGTCAGCCGCAGTTATGCGACGTAGAGAAAGAATATATACTTTTTAATTTAAATTTCCTTTTGCGATTGTATTGCAATTTCTCTGTGTTTTCGAAAAGCTATAATAATTTCTCAAAATCTAGTATTTTTTCCGATTTTATTATATATCCTAAATTCATATTTAAATTCGTTTCTATTGTTATATTCGGAATAGATGATATAGGAGTAATAATAATCTGACCATCTGCTTTATAAATTGGTCCTGCGTATAGAATACCAAGTAAAATTAATCTATTACTCACATTAAAATCTCCTACTTTTGTTGCATACCCGCCATGATTATAAACTAATACTGGCGAACCACTAGAGCCTGGAAAACATGCACAATCAATCAGAATCTCAGATCGTCCGTTATAATTGAGTTTAGGATGGCTTGCAGTAATACCTTGTCTAATTACGGGTAGGTTATTGGCGATATCCCATATCCCATTTGGATAACCAATCATAGTAATAGTTTCAATAGCATTTAGGCTTTCTAGTATATTATTATCAGCTAAATATTCTTTATTGTAGGCGAAAATAAAAAATTCTCCAACTTTTCTAACCAAATCATTATGAAATTTATGAAAAGGCAACATGCATAAATCGATATTATTATCCGGATGTGCAATCCAATCGGATTCTTTAATCATAATTGTCGTATGAAAATTTGATGTGTAGTTAGGATTTTTTTCGATATCGAGAGGCGTAATATAAATTTTCAAATTAATACTATCTTTGACAACGTGCTTATTTGTTAGAATTGCAAGTTTGTTCCAGCTTGTTTCATTTTTTTGAAATGCAAAATAGAAACCAGTACCGACGCTTAAGCTGCCATTGGCCAATTGGCACTCTAATCTTACCGTTGTATGCTGTAATAACTCTGTATTTGTTAGTTTACTCATGATTATTTTCCTCTCAGAATTATTTATGATATCAAGTTTTTTTTTAATTTCCTCGGATTATTAAATCTATCTTCTCTATGTCGCATAACGAACTAGGCTACACGACGTTGTCCGTAGCTGAGTCTCGCAGAGACGTTAGCGTCGGCGCGCCTTCTTGCATCGCAAGAAGCGTGACGGAGGACAATGTGCCTTTAGGCCGAGCGAGGGCGAAAGTCCCGAGCGGAGCGTGTCAGCCGCAGTTATGCGAAGTACAACATACTTAAAGGCATCTCATAATTATTAGCTTTTAAATAATCGCCATTCTTCCTCAAAGTTACCTAAATCTATGGGCTTACCATGCTGATCTTTTTTAAATAAGTGAGTTAAGGTAAGGTCGTTCATTGCATAAGTAAAGCCAGTTCCGGATTGAATACCCCAATATCTCTCTTGTTCGACTATTAGTATAGGTTTTGTATCTTCTTTGAGTGATAGGATTAAATTAAGAATGGATTCTTGACTATATTTTTCGAGAGAGAATGACATGAGCAAAATAGGGTTAAAAGTAACCGGTCTCGTTAATCTATGTGATTTTTCATTGATAATTGAAAAGAAAAAATCAGGACTTTTATCTAAATTTTGGCATTTAGTCCAGGAAGGGAGCCAGCCTTCACCACTCTCGAATAACCATTCATCTGATAATTCTTTCGTAAACGGAGAATTATGTGTCCATTTTGCATTAGATCTATTATCTAATTTAAGTCTGCCAAATTTTAAATATTTATTATCTTTTAGAGAGATTT
Organism: Leptospira ognonensis; assembly: GCF_004770745.1. GTDB lineage: Bacteria > Spirochaetota > Leptospiria > Leptospirales > Leptospiraceae > Leptospira_A > Leptospira_A ognonensis. The sequence goes on from NZ_RQGD01000058.1 coordinate 1,769, forward strand.
GACTAACTCTTACCGTTAGAGAGTTAATATCGTTATCTAAAAAGGAAGAAATCTTAGTCGAAAACTTATCCCAATTACTAAACTCCCATAGATTATTTTCACTGGGATCACCTAGAAATAGAAAACACTTATATTTTGTATTTAACCAATTCATCTTACACTCTTTTAATCAAAAAAATCCGTTGTATTTCGCATAACGAACTAGGCTACACGACGTTGTCCGTAGCTGAGCCTCGAAAGAGGCGTTAGCGTCGGCGCGACTTCTTGCGACGCAAGAAGCGTGACGGAGGACAATGTGCCTTTAGGCCGAGCGAGGGCGCTAGTCCCGAGCGGAGCGTGTCAGCCGCAGTTATACGACGTCTGAAAATTCCAATCAATATCCCATTTGAAGATTATATTCTTTGTTCTAGAAATGTCAGACAATTAAATAAACGGAGAATATTCTTAATTTTTTAGCTTATCGATGTTTTACTTATGGTTTATTGATTGAAAACTTAAAATTAGAACGTGTTGCTTCAATCTTTTTATATTAATTTGGACTAATTAATATTGTGATTTTTCTAAATTAGGTTTAAAATTTAGTAAGTTTTATACTCTTTTAAATTTTCTTTCATATGTTTTTCTATTTGTGAAATTAAGTATTGAACATCAATTTTCTCATTCTTCTCTATTCTTTTTGAAATCAATGTTATTGTGCCAACGTAGTATAAAGTTTTTTCTACAAAAATTACTAAATCTTTTCCATATTCATCTTCTACAGCAAGCCATTTCATTTTATGTTTTTCTATAAAATAATCTCCAATTAAAACACCGAATCCATATAAAATTATTTGGTTAGTATTTTTGTTAGAAAGATTTATAGCAGTCTGTAACTTTTCTATTGATACTGGTTCTTTAATTTCTTTATTAGTTTTTTCCTTAATGAATTTGAGAGCCTCATTTCTTAGATATTGTAATTGCTCTTTATCTTCGGTAGTGAGGTTGAAGATTGTCATTTGTTTATCTTTATAAATTGGCTGAGAATTTATATTCATGGTAAATATAAGCATTAAAATGCTTAAAATTGTCAAAAATCTTTTTTTCATATTTTTTTCCTAAAATTTATTTTTCAGATGTCGTATAACGAACTAGGCTACACGACGTTGTCCGTAGCTGAGCCTTCGGAGAAGGCGTTAGCGTCGGCGCGTCTT
>NZ_RQGD01000027.1 GCF_004770745.1 Leptospira ognonensis
GGTTCTAAACTATGGGTTGTCGACCGAGAAAATCATGAAATCAAAAATATCCCATTCGTAGAAACGGAAAGGTTCATTGCGTCAGGCGAGGAAGAGTATACTTTAGAAGTTACACTCAAGTTTAAAATTGATACGGTTTCCATTTCCAAGGCACAAATTGCAATCCTTCATCCACCCTCTAATGAAGGACAGAGGATTCGCTCGGTTAAATTTACAGACGCAAGCTATAAGCCAGCCTTTGTGCAAAGAAACCGTGTGCATCTGAAAAAAATGTCAATAGAGGACACTTCCGGGGAACAAACGATCAAGTATAAGTTCACATCTAGAAACCAGTTCATCAAATATTTTATCGCCGATGATTACTTAGATAAGGAAGTTTCTTATCCTCCAGATATCAGTGCTTACTACGAAAAGGCAAAGGAAAACCCGAAAAATTTTGCAAGAGACTATATCGAAACACTAAACTCAATACGACTTCTTAACCCCGGATACAATGATTTTAGGAAAAGTTTAACGGAACAAGGCTTGCCTGTAATGCCGTATCGCGTTGTTAGGTTTGAAGGTGGGAAAGCGAAATCTATCGAAGATGCAACGATGGTCTTTATCTTAGGTTATGGTTGGGTTCCCATTTCAAGCATCGGAGTCACCCCAGTGAGTGATAAGCGTTATTTTGAAAAGAAGGAAACGGATTTAATTATTTATCAAAGTTTATCCTCCGTGCCTGCGATTTCTCCCGTATACTTTAAAAAAGATGCCAATGCAGAATGGGAAAACCTACCAGCCGAGATTACTTATAAAATTAAGTAGTTTTCTATTTCTCGCCTTACTTTCTTGTTGCATACCCAGTTTGCAGCAAGAATGGAGGAAGGTTACTATCCTTCCAATTTCAGCCGAGTCTCACAATCGGTTGAATTTATTAACACAGTCCGCATGGACAGAGTTAGGTATGGCAAAATACCAAGGCCCTTCCTTTCAGCCAAAACCATTAGAAAAATCAGATATAATAAATATATATTATTATCTGAGATCTTTTATTTCAATCCAGGAACTATCAAATTTACTTGGAATCCCTATTTTTATAAAAGGTCCCCATTCCGACGATTCTATAGTGATTAATCACAAAAGTGAATTTGGCCATTATCACCCAGAATTTCCAATTCGATTGCGGAAATATTTCGTTCCTGCTGTGAACGATTCAAGTTTTAAAAGCCTAACTCAGTCTACTTACGACCAATACATTAAAAATTTGGCACGGACATTCTTTGTCGTGTACATCAAATTAAATTCGAATTCAGAGTATTACCATAAAGAGATTGAACGCTATCAAGAATTGTGTAAAGAGAGACGTCTTGATCCATTTTTTCTAGAGAAATTTGTTCATTTTATGAAACTTGGTTATACCGATAGCGAAGATATTGAGGAGGCCGCAAAATTTAAAACATTCAAAGGAGACGATGATTTTGATGAAGATTTAGTAAAGCAAGTCGTAGGATTTTGGATCAGAAGACAAATAGATAAAACGGATTATCAATTTTATTTGGGTCTCGCGGATCTTATTTCTACGTATGATCAGAAATTTTATGAGGAGAGATTAGAGTAAACTAATCTCCTTCACCTAAAAGTTCTTTTACTGCATTGATCACATCATTTTCATCCTGTGAAGACATCCCTGCAAATAAGGGAAGAGAAAGTGTTTTGTTGTACATTTCATTTGCGTTGGGAAAGGCAGACTTTTCAAATTGAAAATTTTTCTTATAGTATGGATGCTCAAAGATGGGAATGAAGTGTAAACTTGTGCCAATATTTATTTCTTTCAGCTCTTCGACTAAAGTATCTCTTCCCATTTTTGCTACTGTTGGATCAATTTCAATTCGAAATAAATGCCAACTATGTTGTCCATCTGCGTCATCGCAAGGAAGTTTAATGCCCTTTAAATCTTTGAACTCTTCCAGATAATGTTTCGCAATTTGTGTCCTTCTTTCCCAAAACAGATGAGACTCCTTTAGTTGGACTACACCTAATGCGGCTTGTATATCGGTCATATTGTACTTAAATCCTGCTTCAACAACCTCATAATACCAGCCAGGTCGATTAAAAGCATCTCTATTGATGCCATGCAATCTCATTTTCCGAATACGTTCTGCAGCAGACTGATGTTTTGTGGTGATCATTCCGCCCTCGCCAGTTGTGATTCCTTTGGTAGCATAAAAACTGAAGACAGTGTAATCTCCCCAGTTGCCAATCATTTGATTCTTATGAACGGCAGGAAAGGCATGAGCTGCATCTTCAATGACAATGAGTTTGTATTTCCGTGCAATCTCCATAATCCCTTCCATATCGCAAGTGAAACCGGCAAGATGGACTGGCATGACTGCACGTACTTGCTTTGCCGTTGCTTTAGAGATTAAAGCCTTACCATTCCAAATACAAAATCGATCAATGGTTTCCTGTAAGGTCTTGGGAGTTAAAAGGTTATTGATCGGATCAACATCTGTAAGTATAGGTTCCGCGTGAAAATAACAGATCACTTCAGTGGTAGCAGTGAAAGTAATAGAACTCGTGATGACCGCATCCGCATCTGTAAGTCCTATGGCCTCGAGTGCCAAATGGAGACCGGCTGTTGCAGAATTTACAGCAATGGCGATCGGAGCGTTTACGAAATCAGCAAATTCCATCTCAAATTGCTTGACCTTCGGTCCAGATGTCACCCACCCAGAGCGCAAAACTTGGGCAACTTCCTCGATCGCATCTTCGGAAATGGATGGCAAGGCAAACGGTAGAAAGGTTTTGCGAGTGGTAAGCATATTCATCTAAA
>NZ_RQGD01000049.1 GCF_004770745.1 Leptospira ognonensis
GCGTGACGGAGGACAATGTGCCTTTAGGCCGAGCGAGGGCGAAAGTCCCGAGCGGAGCGTGTCAGCCGCAGTTATGCGTCGTTTGAGTTAATTGTATATTTTTTTTTCTAGATGAATTGTTTGTTTTCTTCTTTCTATTTCAAAATCCGAAGATGAAGTAATTTTTCTTTCTTGATCGTTAGCTATATCTTTGAAATTTTTATTAATTTTTATCGTCAATTCCAATAATTCTTGATCTTTTGAACTAAAAATAGGTTTTATGATTTCTAAATCTTGGGCAATATTGACCTGGATTATTGTTTTTAATAAGAACTTCAAAGCCTTATCTTCTGATGCAAAAAGAAATTCCTCTTTTTCTTCTTTTTGGCTTAATATACGACAATAAAAGTCTATTAAAAAGATATCCCATGTCATATTAACAACTTGCTTCTTTTTTTCTGAATGAGTTCCATTTTTATTATACTTTAGTATCTTTGCGGGCCGTACTGAACTAAATAAAATTAGTGCGAAATGTATTGGGATCGCCGCATAAATGAATTCTTTATGCATCCACTCGAACAAAGATTTATATTTATTTATAGCTGTAGTGTTCTGAAATTCTAATTCAATAATCTTTAAAGTAAATAAATAAAATGAATCCTAGTTTGTTAGTTTGTCATACTTACTAAACCAATCTTCAATACTTATGTCTTGTCTTTCCATTTTCTGTGTTTGAAAATTATTTTTGAATCCGCATGCATAAGCGATTAGTGATTCTGGATTGGGGGAGTTGTCGATAGAGCGGAAAATGCGCAATTCTTCTAGTGCATCGGTAATATGGTTCTTATCATAATTGATTTTTTCGTAAATTGCTAAGGATGGTTCTATAAGTATTTCTGAAAATTGACAAAATGATATTAAGGCTATTGCATTTCTTAAATTTATATTTGGCTCTTTACTTTTGATTGAAGATATTATGTAGCTAAAAATATTTCGGTCCAAGATTAGCTTATAGGTAATTTTTAGAAATCTAATATTTTCAAAATAGTTTGATGGGTTGTATATATTGCTAATGTTAGTTTTATAAGGATGAATTAAATAATCTTTCTCTCTTACTATTTTAATGATTCTTTCGAAATTTTTTGGATAATTTAATGTAAGTAGCATATTCTCAAATGACGTATAACGAACTAGGCTACACGACGTTGTCCGTAGCTGAGCCTCTGGAAGAGGCGTTAGCGTCGGCGCGTCTTCTTGCTACGCAAGAAGCGTGACGGAGGACAATGTGCCTTTAGGCCGAGCGAGGGCGAAAGTTCCGAGCGTAGCGTGTCAGCCGCAGTTATGCGAAGTGCCTTTTGTCAAATAATCATTTAAGATAAATATATTTTCGGTAAAACATAATATGATTCATATCCATTGTATTCAATTTTTCCAAGAGTGTCTATCTCATCATTGAAATTCTGTAGAACTCCGTCGAAAATATCGGTCTCTTTAAAACCTTTAAAATCATAAGGAAAATTGTCACTGTTTGGGTTTTTTGTATGAAAATATACAGAATCATCAATTGAATTTTCTAGATCGATAAGAATCCAGCATTGGAATGGTTTCTTCCATTGTTTACCTAAATCTAAGCCCTTTCTATATAAAGCAAATAAGCATCGAAAATGCATTTCCTTGCTTTCAGAATTTATATCTCTAAAATATTCATTATCAGGATGAATATGCCAAAGATCAAACGAAGTGTCCTCGTCTAGATTTAAATAATCAGTCTGAGACAATTCGTAAAGTTTTTGATACCATATTTTATAATCTTTTATGTTCTTTCTTTTTTTCATATAATTTTAATAAAGAATGAATTGCCTTTCTTATAGTATTTTAACTATACTTGAATATCAAAACCCGTGCTAAATAATTATTGAATAAAATGATTAAGATAATTCTTTAGACTATGATAAATATTTAATATTAGGAAGCGAATATTAGTATTCTTATTTATAATTTAGTGAACAAACATCTATACCACACAATTGCATTCAATTTTCGTATAGAAAACTCCAAATAGGTCATTTTTTAAAATGCAGTTAAGGTTTTTTTTCTTTCTGAATTTTTCTTAGAAATGTTTTTTAGATCATATTCTTAAATTATTTTCTAAGGCATTTCGCATAACGAACTAGGCTACACGACGTTGTCCGTAGCTGAGTCTCGCAGAGACGTTAGCGTCGGCGCGAATACTTGCAGAGCAAGAATCGTGACGGAGGACAATGTGCCTTTAGGCCGAGCGAGGGCGATAGTCCCGAGCGTAGCGTGTCAGCCGCAGTTATGCGCAGTTTTTCATGTTCTGAAATTTCAATCAAGGTTATAAAACGAAACGATTCTTCCGTCTGGTTCAATATGTATAACATAATAATTTCCGTTGTAGTACAAACTTTCTGCCCCATATTTTGAAAATTTTTTGCCTGGATTTTCTCGAGAAAAGTTCTGCCATTCATTATAAATCATGTTTACAATACGCTGTATTAATATTTGTAAATCTTTGAGTAGATAAGGTATAACACTCTTATTTATCTTTTCAATTTTCAGATTTAAAATATGTCTGCATACTATATGTACATATGACTTTTTATCCCAATAAATAGTAGGAGAATCAAGGTTAAATCGTTCTTCGTCGATAAAATACAGTTCTTTTAGAGTTTCCCTCAAATTTTCTTTTATTACAGTTAAATCAATTTTTTTAATTTTAAGTTTTTTAAATTCATTAATTATTAAAAAAATATTTTTCCAAAAGTATTTTGTT
>NZ_RQGD01000054.1 GCF_004770745.1 Leptospira ognonensis
TGGAAACGCAATGGACAAAGCTCTCATCGTAGGAACTGCTCGTGGTGCTTTCAACCATAACAACACGGCTTCTATCGGTGTTTACCATGTTCCAGGTTACAAAGGAATGATCGGTGCATCGCTCATTCTACCTGGCGAAGATGATTATGCTGTCGCTTACCATTCTTCTTGTGGTTACAACCGAACTGGCGGTCTTTCTAAATGCCAATCTTCCCTCACACAGTACGAAGGTCTCTGGCCTTTCGGTGGAAATAAAACTTACAACCAATACTCGGGTCACTACCGAGCTCCTTCGGTTGGTTCGTCTGGGTTGTACTTAAACCACAGCGAAATCACGAAAGAAGGTTGGAGATAATCGTTCTTTTTACTTGTTAAAACCCTTTCTCCTGAAAGGAGGTCAGCGACAGTCGCTGGCCTCTTTTTTTTTAACTGCTCATTTTGCCCATAGATTGACTGTACCGTAGCCAAAAAATATCGACAAAATCTAACGAAAAGTTAGCTTAAGATTAAGAGAAAAAATGTATGCAGAAAATTCTAAGCGCGCTGAAAAAATCATGTCTTCTATTTGTTGTGGGGATGTTGGGAACCTTTTGCGAGCCCAATCAAAAAAAGGACGTAACAACGGACCAATTATTCATGGCCTTGGCGGGGACTCCTTCTTCCTGGGAAATTACTTCAGTCCAATGTAACTTTATTAACGATTCCGAAAACGGTATTACCTCTGATTATTTCGTCCTGATCAGCGGCGCAAATCTACCTATGACAGATGTGCATTGTAAGGGCGAAAAAATTACGAAGATCGATTCCTTTTCCTTCGATCCCCCACTCCCCGAAGGAATTGAGGCAAAAATTGAATCGGACACACTTGTGCTCACCGGATCGCCTAAAAAAGAGAGTCCCTCGACAGAATACCGGATCGAATTGCAAGGATCAAATACGAAAGAAATCGGGAACTTCCTGGTATATATAGTAAGTGAATCAGAAAACAGCTCCATATTCACTCCGTATTCTTCTGTTGAACTTGCTAAGAATTTGCAGGAATCTTGGAATATAGGATCTATGGGAAAAGGAAATTCAATCCAAGTTACTTTTGATCCTCCTTTGCCTAGCGGGATGAGCTACGATCCTGTATCCGGAATCCTCTCTGGTAATACAAACGCGTCGCTCGGTTTTAACGGTCATCGAATTTCGATCAATGATCCTGCAGGAGAGAGCTCGTATGTGCAGGCAGTCAATGAGAGTTTATTGTTTATACTGATTGTCCCTCTTCGAATGAACTATCCCTATACTACCTATTGGTTACCAACAAACGCGATTACAGAGATAATTCCAGAAGTTCGCTCTGCCACGTCCGCTTCTTATGCCATCGTAGGAACTCCGTTAGCTTCTGGGCTTTCCTTACAATCTTCCAATGGTATCATTTCTGGAGTCACACCTAGCTATGAATGGACCTCAGCCATCGAAATCAAGGGAACCAATTCCTTAGGAGAAAATTCAAGCTACTTAAATTTTAAAATCCTTTCGCGAGAAAAAATGACCTGCAATTCTTCAGGTATCGCAGCCGGTTGCACAAAGGGATCACCTTATTCTTGTCCCGCGACGAGACAATGTTTCAGTTCCTATAACTCCTGTAAGTATGGTGCCAACTACAGCACGCCTTGTCAGTTCTAATCCCAGAACATTGTTCCTTTTATAAGGGAATTCCCTAGCGAATTTCGCCACGGAATGACGCTAAAAAATTATTTACCATTTGGATAAAAAAGTCTTGCCACATTTGTATTACTTTCGTCTCATTTAGGCATATACCTAACTCGGAGACAAAAATGACGAAGCGAACTTTACTCAAAACCTTAACAGCACTCTTTGCACTTACCTTAGCGGGAT
>NZ_RQGD01000003.1 GCF_004770745.1 Leptospira ognonensis
GCCCTCGCTCGGCCTAAAGGCACATTGTCCTCCGTCACGCTTCTTGCGTCGCAAGAAGGCGCGCCGACGCTAACGTCTCTGCGAGACTCAGCTACGGACAACGTCGTGTAGCCTAGTTCGTTATACGAAATTGCAAAAAACCCTGTAAGAGAGAATTTTAACATTAAATTCAATTTTTCGTCTTAAATAGTTTTAACTCTTCTAAAAAAATGAAAATAATCTCTCTATTTCTATATATGAATATATTTATTTCATTTCTATATGTAGGAAGACTATCCAAAGCAGAAGCTATACGGAATAATAAATTAAATATCCTCCTACCTGATACTTATTGTTTGTTAGTAGATTCTGAAGAATTAGAAGAAACATTAGAATCAGATTGCAAAATTTTTGGAGCAAAAATTTCAATAAATAAAGATTATAAATCATTAAAACCGATTAAGAATCTAGGATTTCATATGCCAGGAGAAGTATATATAAGCAATATCCAGGGTTACCAAAACCTATATTATATCGCCGAAGGTGACTACGAAACCGTTATTTTCATTAACATATTTTTATCTATTCTAGCCTTACTTATCTTGAATAAAAAATTTAAATTAAGATAGATTGTAATCTTTTAATAAAATGCAGAAACTGTCTGTTGAAACCTTCGCATTCATTTTTTAAATACTTTCCACTATCTTCTGTTTATAATATAGTCTCTCCAAAAAATCGTTAAAATTTAATTATTATGATTTTCGACTCGATTACTTTCTATACATAAATAAATTAAAAACCATAAATGCCGGAAAATATGGTTTATTTTGCAACTTCGTATAACTGCGGCTGACACGCTACTTGCCCGGCAAGAAGACGCGCCGACGCTAACGCCTTCTCCGAAGGCTCAGCTACGGACAACGTCGTGTAGCCTAGTTCGTTATACGAAATCCCAAAAAGCTACTTCCAAGATCAGCAAAAAAATATTGACATATCTCAATATGAGATACAATATGTTGAAGTGCATATAATTAGCTGGAAGAAATTAGATGATTTTATACTTAAACATCCTAATTCTGAATCTTCTCTAAAAAGCTGGTATAAGATAATTAAAAACACTAATTTCAAAGATTTTAACGATTTAAGAAAGGTATTTAATTCTGTTGATCAGGTAGACAAATTTACAGTTTTTAATATTAGTGGAAACCATTTTAGATTAATTGCAGCAATTCATTTTAATCGTCAGAAAGTGTTTGTTAGAAATGTTTTAACCCACTCGGAATATGATAAGGGTAAATGGAAAAAGGAGATTTTATGATACTTGAAATTGAAAAAGTTAAGAATATCTGGCACGATATTAAAGATATTCTCTCCGTTCCTCATACTGACAAACAATATAAGAAATTAGTTAAAGTTTTAGATGAACTAATTGATGAAGTTGGAAATGATGAAAAGCATCAACTAGCTCCACTATTAGAAACTGTTGGTAATTTGATTGAAGAATATGAAAATGATCATTTCATACAGCCCAATTCGGAACCAATCGAAGTTTTAAAATATTTAATGCAAGAAAACAATTTAACTCAAAAAGATTTAAACATCTTAGGTAGCCAGGGTGTTGTTTCTGAGATTTTAAATGGTAAAAGAGAATTGAACGTTCGACAAATTAAAGCTCTTGCGGAAAAATTTAAAATCTCTCCTTCTGCCTTTATTTGAACATCAATTTTGGGACTTCGTATAACTGCGGCTGACACGCTCCGCTCGGGACTTTCGCCCTCGCTCGGCCTAAAGGCACATTGTCCTCCGTCACGC
>NZ_RQGD01000037.1 GCF_004770745.1 Leptospira ognonensis
CAAAACTTGCGAAGACTGGAATAAAGTGGCCGAATTAGGCCTTGTCGACCACAAGACAAAGTATGCCTACTATAAAGGTGGACTTGTGAAATATGGAGATAGACTCTTTTTTGTTTCCCAAGAGAGATTGGATGCAGTTTCACCATTTAGAAAATGGGATTTTAAAACTAAAATTAAGATTACAGATCCAGAAGCAGTAGCGGAAAAAAAATAAGTTTTAGTTAGCGATTGAGACGAATGATCATATTGAGCTTCTCTGCAATCGCGATCACTTCCATCACTTTTGACTTTTCAATGATGATCCCAGTAGGGCTGACTTCTTCTACTACAAACTTCTTGCCCTTGATTTGACCAAGTAATAACTCCATCACCAGCGCATCTTTGGTTCGCAGTAGCACAGAGTCTTCTGTGATCGTGACGATCGGAAGGTTGTTTCCCCAATCATCAAGTAAGAATAATAAGTTCTGAGCCAGTTCAGCTTTGCTCGATTCTCTCAGGAAATGGATAAAAGTTTCTTTTTCATAACCGAGTAAAATTCCCAATTGGAAAGAATCTTTTGTCAAAATAAAAGTATAAACCCTATCATAGTCTTTGAGTTCACAAAACGCTTTTAGCAAGTGAATGCCTTGGATGGAAACCCGATCCGGAAAGGCGATGATCGAAAAATCCGGGTTGATCGTGATCCCACCTTTCTCCGTCGGAGTTGTGAGTGGATCATGATTAAAATAATGTTTTCCCAATTCGGAAAGACTTAGGTTTCTCTGTGGATACTCCACTTCAATTAAACCAAACAGCTGTAAGTAGAAGATCGCGGAGATGATTTCTTTTCGAAGATCTGCGAGGTCCTCTTCATATGTCTTGATTTGGAATGTTGGAGCAAATACCAAATGATCCCGGACAATATGGGAGAAAATGACGGAAACATTGATCTTACCATGGGCCATGATGAGTTTCACAGTTTTATCTAAAATGCCCTTTTCGTAAAAGGGAACTTCGGCTGCGGTGAATACCTCAGGTGGGCTAAGTCGACGTGTGCGAGCTTCGTTAACTTCGTGTATCACGAGTTTCATGATTTCGAAAATGTCTTTTTTTAAGAAGTCATCCGTCTCGCTCGTTAGGATCACGTTCTCACCTTTTATATCCACAAAACCTAATAGTTTTAGAATCGGTAAGATAAGTTCGATTTGATATACCTGGCTTTTTTCAGGAAATATCTCGATATCGGGAGATAATAATTCTGTTTCTGTTCGTTTGTGATCCGCTTGTTTGATCTTGCCAGATTTTGCGAGATTCAAACCTTTTCTTGAAATATAAGAAAGGAGTTTTTTTACGTTTAGGAAAAAATCTAAACCATTGGCACTGATCTTTTCTTGGCGTACGCGTGTGCCCTTTTTGACCGGAGGCAATATAGGTGAATATTGCAAGTGGTCTAAAATTTCTTTGGGAATCACGACGACACGTATGAACTTATCTTCAACGTAATAAATATCTCGAATCAGATATAATGAAGTTAGGTGAGGTATACATACTTCAAACTTCCCACGGTTGACGGTGATATAGTTTCTAATGGTATCAACTTCTATGACACCACCGTGCGTATAAATCTTATGTAATACATCTCGGTCAAAGTCACCAAGGGAATCTAAAACTGTTTGGATTGATTCAGAGGTAAGGGCATGCGTTAGAAAATTTTCGACTGAATCTTGTTTTTTAGCTCCAATCGCTTCCTTCCATTCCGTCGGAATCTCGGCGTATGTCGCCTTATGAAGAG
>NZ_RQGD01000022.1 GCF_004770745.1 Leptospira ognonensis
AAATTCGCTTCACGATCTCTCGCCAAGCTCCCAAGCACTCACCGCGAAGGTGGTGTGGTAAAAACCAAAGTATTTAATGTACGTCTAGAGTCAAATCCATTTCCATTAAAAAGTTTGTCATTTTCTACTTTTTTTTCTCAAAATCGGTAGTTGTATTGAATGTAACTGTAAGAATCCAGATTCGATTTGCCATTCGGGAGCTGCTGGTTACCCGCTCCACCTTGTGGTGTATAAGGTAAAAATCCGATATCATAAGATTCTTCGTCGAGACCTAACCAAAAAAAAGTGGCGGCCGCCAGTAGCATGAAACCCATTCCATAGACCATTGGTCCACCGACTAACTTGCGATCCCTTCGATTTTCTGTCGGAAGTGTTCCAGCCATGTGTTTTAGAGTCTGCGCTTTGGATTCTGCGGCTTCGATCAATTGTGTTTGGTAAAAATACCAACCAAGAAACTCATTTGTCGTGTTTCCGTTGTAGAAATTTACGATGGAAGTGGCGTTTACTAAATTGATCTGCGAGCGACTGTCCTCGTAGGCTCTTCGAGAGGCTACATTTAGGTAAAGATAACTAGCATAAAAAAATAGAGAGCCATAAAGGGAATACGTCGCAAAATCTTTATACGAATAATCGAGAAACACATACTGTTTGTTAGGATAGTAAATTTCTGATTTTCCTTCCCTTAGCTGGATTTCAAAAATAGAGTTTTCTCCTGGTTTTGCATTTACAGGCCGGAATGCATCAACAAACCCTTGTTTGGAGACTCTTAAACGATTGGCTCCAGCAGGAATCGAAACTTTTTCGAGAGGTGTCTTTCCGAGATAGGTAACGCCTAAAAACACATCTGCTCCTTCCTCAACTGTCTTAACACTGAGAAAGGATGTGTTTTCAATTTTTACAAGTTTTACATCGAGATAGAATGTTTTACCTTGCTCCAGAATAACGGATTGTTTATATGGAAAGTATCCTTCTTTGAAGACAAATAACTCTCGTTTACCGATAGGAAATTTTTTAGAAGTGACGGGCGTCTTTCCTAAATAGATACCATCCAAATAGACAAGACAGGAATCCAATCCTTGTGCTTCTACCTGCACGAGTGTTGTTTCCTTACCTTGCAATGCGAAACGAATCCTTTCGCCAAGAGGTGTGAGCTCTTGGTAGGCTCGGATAAAACTTGTTTCCTCGGAAAATTTCTGTACTTTTCCTTCATAAACATCGAAGAGCTCAATATTTACATTTAATTTTGATTCGGAGGCGGCAAAATCCCCAGTTAAAGAATAATCGCATTCATACTTTGCTGCGTGCGCATAAATATCCTCTGCAAAGGGAGGCTTAATCTCTGTTAGAAGTTTCAATTCGACTTTGACATAACGAGGGTCTTGCGAAGGAGAAACGCTCTTCTTACCTTTTCTCAGATCTTCAAGATCAGCTTCACTTGAGATTTCCTTCTTTTTTCGTTTAATGCCTTCTCCTTTTTTATCTACGAGTTCCTGCATCGAATATTGCGGATTTTTTCCAAAGGAGTGGTAAATTACTTCCTGATGAGGATACTCTACATAGATGAATTCAAGTGTTCTTAACTCGGAAACTAAAACGGATGGAATCCCTTTTGAGAGATACTGAAATTTTGGATCCTTTTGAGAGGTGCGTAACGGAAAGACACATATCTTTCGCTTCTTTTCAAAAGTTGCCTCCCCTTTGATCGAAACTTCTGGAAAATTGTAATATGTGTCTACCGCAAACAACGGATATAGACTAACATGAACAAGGCTAGAAATTAAAATGAAGGAGAATATCTTTAAAAACATGAATCCTATTTTTCATCCCTACCAAAGGAATATACCAAAGCTATCACACAAATGATGGGAAGCAAAACGGAAACTGGCGTTTTATTAAAATAATCTTTAGAAAATGAAATTTGTTCGCCGAGGCCTGGTCCGAGATCCCAAAGATTTGTGTTGATACCTAGATAAGAAAATAATGCGATTGTCATGATCACGGACGGAATTCCCGTTAAAAAAAGAAACTCTAGGGTGGATGCCAAAGCAGGTATAGTGTGAAAAACAAATACATGCAGGGAACTACCACCTAACGCTTTCGAAGCAGAGCTGAATCCACTTTTTCTGATTTCGCTCAATTTACCTCGCATGGTTTCATAACTCATAGCCCAGTCAGCAAGGACAATGGAGATGATAATCGTAAACTGAGAGTCTGGAAGGATTGCGATTGTTACCAGAGCAACTAACAGAGAAGGTAATGCTAAAAAAATGGATGAGAATAAGTCAGTCACCAGACTATACCTTGCCATTTGAATATTTCCTAAGAACGCAAAAATCGAAGCGAATATGAGTGTAAAGATTCGGGCTGGGATACAAACAATGATCGTTCCTAAGCTACCATACGCAAACATCGCAAAATTATCTCTTCCTAATCTATCACAACCAAATGGATGGTTTATGGTCTCAAATGATCCTAAGTTCGCAAATTCTAAACGTACAGAATTTGGTGCATGAAACGTTACTAATCCTATTAGAAAAAACATGAAAAAAGAGATTCTTACAATGTTACGAGCATTCCCATCAAACAATTTGCTCATGTCTCTCCCCGATTAAAACTTTTTGTAAATGGAACCCGATTCGATTTACAATATAAAAAACAACTCCAATATACAAAAGTAAAGTGGCGAGCAAAACAGTATCCATCGCTTTTATGGAATAAAAAAGTGATTTTCCTATACCCGGAAAAAAGAAAATTTCTTCAACGATCATTGCTCCAGAAATTAAGGAACTAAAATCTAGCATGATCACGATGAGAGTCAAAGGAAAAACCTTACGAAATATTTCTGTAAAAACGATATGTCTCCATGGATATCCTCTCGTTTGCAACAAGAGAACAAAACTACTGCTAGACTCATTCCACGCTTCTTTTGCTTGAAACAAGTATACTCGAGCAAATACACGCATTCCAAGAGCGATTCCGGGAAGGATCACATAATAAGTTTGAAAAGACTCATAACCCCCTGGCGGAAAGAGATCTAGCTGATAAAAAAATACAATCAGTAACAAAATGGCAAAAACAAACACAGGTGTTGATAAGATCACCTCCGATAAGCGAACAAGTGTATGATGAAAGATTTTATTTCGTCTATAGATCGTATATAACGATAAAAATACCCCTGTCATTGATCCAAACAGAACAGAAAATATCGCCAGATGAAATGTCGGTAAAAGCCGGCTTCCAATGTGCGTATATACAGATTCGCCTGATGCTGTCTTAGCGCTTCCGTTTGTTAAGGAGAGTATGAACTGGGAATAGTCGGTCAGAATTTTCCAGATGTCGATCGATGCTGTCGTTTTTTCGGAAATGGTTAAACCGCCATCGGCATAGGTATAAATTTTGTCTTTTGATCGAAAACTTGCTAGGGAACTGACAATGAGACTTAAGGCAAATACGAAAATAAAAAATCGAAGGGCTTCCGATCGCACGGCTTAATTTGCCGAGAGAAATGCCTTTTTGATTTCATCAAAATTTGTAGATTTGATTAGCTTTTCTCTTTCTTCCGGAATGTTAAGTGTTTTTGCAATGAGAGCAAGGGTCTTGATATGATCCTGAAATTTATTTTTCGGAACAATAAGCATGATAAAAATTTGAACAAGGGCATTATCAAGAGCTTCGAAGTCGATACCTTTTGGAGCGATCGCCATCGAACACTTTAATTCATTTACAAAGTGTACAGAACAATGTGGAATCGCGACTCCACTTCCAATACCTGTAGACATTGATTTTTCTCGATTAAGAAGGGATACAATGATATCCTCTTCGTGAGAGGAATCAAGTGTAGCGTTTTGAACCATATGCGAGATCATCTTTCGGATCGCTTCTTCCTTAGAGGTCGCGGTGAAATCAAAAATGATATTTTGGGGTTCGAGAATCTCCAGGAGTTGATTCATAGGAGTATGCTTTCCTCCATACTTTTAATGGATATATTATTTTCCAAGAAAAACCCTCACAAGTAACGCTTCTAACGGGAAAAAAATCAGGAGTACCAAGATCGGTTGCCCTCCTATTTTACCCAATACCAATGCTATCGGCAATAAAACTAAAAAACTAATTAGGCTAATATAAAAGGAACCATAAAAATTTCGTCCAGGTGCAATGTGCAACAGGAAGGCAATCGAAGAAAAATTTAAAATCCAGGGAAAAGGAAGCTTTGCCATTAAAAAACTATAACTGAAAAAAACTGCCACCCAACCAAAAAAGTAAAATATCAGAATTGGTCTTCTAAAAGCGACCAAGGAAATGCCCATCAAAATGTAAGTAGAAAGATATTCGAAGTTTGAACGAAAATCAGAAATTTCAAACTGTGTACCAACTAACCAAGGTAAGGAAAAAAGTGGTCCAAGAGATTTGGATTCAATGTTTTGGAATAAAGGAAAAACCAAACTATTTGGGAGAGCAATCCGCAACGGATAACCTAGAACTGTCAGGAATGCATCCCAAAGAAAAAAACAAAATAGCAGATAAAAAACCAAATGCATGCGAAAGCTATAGTTTTTTTCAAGGAGCCAATGAAGGAAAAATGCAAACACAACAGATAAAAAAATGAGTAAAGGCTGCAAATATGCGATTGGTAAAACAAGAAGCAGTAAAGCTAATTGTGAAAGAAGAGCAATGGGATATTTTTGTAATTTATTTCGATATAGAAAAAAACCATAGATGATAAATAAAATTGCGAGTTCGATTGAAGGGATTAAATAAATATCGGAACGTATAACAATGAATGATACGGCTACAGCAGAAACCAATAATGTATAAAATAAGTCTGCAAATATTTCAGCAGATTTGATAGCCCAACTACCTTCAGATAAAATATAAAGATTTCTAAGCATATTAAGCTAGTTTCGCTCCGACAATTTTTGTCCGAATGTCAATTCCTGAAGGGCAATGGAGGGTACAAATGCCACATTCGATGCACCGAGACTTTATAAAATCATCGGCATTTCCCTTGATTACCGAATAAGGACTCGCATCCGTCGGACAGTAGGTATTGCATTCAAAACAATCGATACAAGGAAATGCGTTTCTAATTACAGGTAATCTTTCATAAAGTACTAGGATATTATGCTGATAGATATTGAAATTGCCAAGAGAATGTATGTCATGTGGGGAGACCGATTCATACATCGATTCAAAGCTTGCGACCTTATATCGTTTATCAAAGTTTTGAATTATAAAATCTAAAGATTGACCATTATTCAGAAAAAAATAACGAGATTCCGTATCAATTCTGCCTTTTCTGTCCACCAAACACACATATAGGTGACGCCTTGTAAATGGTTCTAAATAATACACCATTCTCAGTATATGAAAAATAGTCTCCGGACCTAAATACATAAGTTTTCTAGATTCGATATCCGACGTGATTTGTTTTATATCCTTCTTTGAATGCTTGGAGATAAAATATTCAGGAATGCCATCTGGATGAGTAAAAGATAGACCGCTAGTATTTAAAAAATTATGAATCCTGGCATTTGGAAAAATCTCAGCTAACATCTGACTGAACTCAAGCAATGCTTCAGCCATTTCTTTGGCGATGATGCTGAGAAACGGAAGGTTGTTGTATCGACTATAGGGAGCTAAAAATATTTCGAAGGAATCAGTTTTTTGAAAACTGGAAAAATATTTATCTAGAGGCAAATCCTTGAAATCGAGAGAGGCAAGTGCACCTTTTTTGCAATCTTCAAGAAAAGTCTCGTAATTACTTACACGTCTTAGAAACGGAGAGGTCGTAGTCCAAGCACCATCTTGTTTGATCTGGAAATGCGACCTCTCTTCCGTTAGGTCGACTATCCCGTTTACTGGTGATAAAATGCGGAGATTTTCTGTATTGGCTATCATTTCCCCAAGCGCAACACGCTTAGGGAAATCATCGGAGATTTGACTTCCAGCTGGAACTGGGATTAAGAAGTTACCTTGGATCGTCCGTTCCCGTTTATTTTCAGTTTTGTGAAACTTCCGAGTAAACGAACGAGGAAGCCTTGGGAAAGCCACTGAATCTAAACGGCTTTCACCATGTAAATTTCGTCTTTGATTGGGAGTTCTTTTTTGAGATTTTTAATGTAAGGTAAAATCTCTCCCATCTCTTCGTAGAATTCGCAGTTTGTCTGCATCCTTCTGGCGACAGTAAAATATTTATAGAGCTTTTCCTCTCCAGAACGTTTTGACCATTTCTTCTTGTTACATTTGACTCGAAGTATGTATTTGTCTTGTTCTGATTCGTATTGGCGAACAACAACGCAATGCAAGCAGTTCGCACAGTAGACTTTTTCACTCATGGAAGACCCCTAACCTAAGTTGAATGTACAGCTTTTAAAAATAGCCCGATTCGTCAAGTAAGTACCCCTAGCTTGTCCTAAGCAAGGGCACTTGCCTCTTTCTCTTCTTTGGATGCTGGCTTAAATTTCCAGTACGACTCTGCTACAGAAAGAAAGGATACGTAGAAAAATCCGATTGAGTAGAGGAGCATAAAGCCTACGACATAAGGTTTTCCGACAAGAAAGGATAAATAGATGCAGAGAAGACAATAAAGTCCCATGAAAAATTCAAGTATCGCACGGTAATCGACCGGAACCGTGTATTTCATCCGTTCCTTGACATTATCACCCGCGCTTTCAATTCGAAGTTTGGGAGTCCTTTTGAAGCCAGACTGGATCCCAAAAACGGCTTCCATCCAAGCATATGTATTCATGACCGCAATCCCAGTTCCGATCATCACAAGAACCGGCAAATACACGAGCTTTGCTCTCCATTCTTTGTAAATTTCCTTCTGAGAATAGGCATAAAAGATCACGGGACCGAGAGACCCAATCGAAAGTAGCGCCGCCGATCCAAATAGGATCTCCATAGGTAGGTCATCCATTTTAAAACCTGCCCAATATTCCATGAGAAGAAGCGGAGCTGTCAGTAAAATGTTCAAAATCATGAGAGGGTGGACAGAATAATTGATCAGGTGGGTGATCGCTTCTGCTTTGATCTTCCAAGGCTCATTGGAATTCCAGATTCTAGGCAAAAGTTTGACAGCCGTTTGGATCGAACCTTTGCACCAACGAAATTGTTGGGCTTTGTATGCATTGACGGTTGCAGGAATTTCCGCCTTGCAAACCACATCCTTAATATAACGAAATTTCCAACCTTTGAGCTCGGCACGGTAGGAAAGATCAAAATCTTCCGTGAGCGTATCATGTTCCCAGCCGCCAGCATCCTCTATGCAAGTGCGTCGCCAAATGCCGGCCGTTCCGTTGAAATTCATCCAAAGAGAGGAACCATTGCGAGCCACTTGTTCGATCATAAAATGACCATCAATCCCAAAACTTTGGGCTTTGGTTAAGATATTATAATCTTCATTCAAATGGCCCCAACGTGTTTGGACCATTCCAATCTTTTCATCCGCAAAATAACCCATGGTTCGGAGTAGAAAATCTGGTTCGGGAGTGAAATCGGCATCAAAAATGGCAATGAATTGACCTTTTGCTTTTTTCATCCCTTCTTCTAAGGCACCAGCCTTATGCCCAATCCGATTGGTTCTATGAACGTGCTCGATCCAGATGCCTTTCTTTTGGTAAGAACGCACGAGTCCAGCAACCTTTTCAATGGTTTCGTCAGTTGAATCGTCTAGAACCTGAATTTGAAGCTTTTCTTTTGGATAACTCAAGGCACATGCTGCATCAACCAACCGGTCTATGACATAAAATTCATTAAAAATCGGTAGCTGAACGGTTACAATTGGTAACTTTTTGTTCGTTTTCTTTAGAAGCAAGGTCTCATCTTCCGCACAATTGTTCTTATAGCGGCTGTAGAGGTAGATCATTAGGTACGTGTGCAATCCAAAGAAGAAAAGCAGAAGGATATCGATGCCGTATATGGCGAGGAAAGAAAATGATAAAAACGTTAGCATGACTTCTACCAATCTCCTTAAAGCCCAGATTTAGGTCAACGATTTTTGTGCACTGCCAAATGAATTGGCAATTTCTATAGTTTCCCTTGTATTTTAAAAAAGATTCTCACGAATGGAGTAGGAATGGAATCACAATGGAAACGCTTTTGGGAAACGGGACTATTTCCGTTTCTAGAATTTGCATTAAGTCTCTCCCTGGGATATTTCCTCTCTTTGCTTTTTTTTATCGCCTCAAGCGAACTCAACTTAGTCGATACGAGTGATTCTGCCTTTCCAATATTACAAGGTTTACTCATACTTTTTTTTGGGATTGGTTTTATTTTTCGAAAGTATTCCCAAGCCATTCCAGTTCCACTTACGGTGGCTCTCATCTTTGCGCTTGCTCTTGAGATATTCTGGTTCCAGAGACAGGGCTCTTCGGATTTTTTAATTGATTATATTTTCTCCTTCGAACTCATCTTAGTCGGCGCAGTACTTTGTGCCTTTGTCACTGGTCTTTATTGCGGCTCCATCAAGGACTATCGTTTCCTTAGTTTTGCACTCGGTATTACTCTTTTTACATTTCATTCCCTTTTTGATCCGACACATAATTCCTCGTTAAAATCTATTTTGATCATTATTTTTTTACTTTTGGAATCTTATCTATTAAGTACGTTCTTAAACAAATCCGCTTTCTCCCTGAGGTTTTATAAAATTAGATCGAAGATCGGAAAACACCCGCTATTCGCACCATTTTATCGATCTGCATTATCGTTGCTTCTCGCCTATTGTACCTTACATTTATATTTTCAACCAGGGCCGAAAATTCCCTTGATACTATCTATCTCCTTTGCAGTTTTTTTTGGAAGAATTCTCTCACTTGTGACTGGAATAAAAAAAGAAACGAAAGCAATCTATCTTATCGGAAGAATCATGCTGGTCGTTTCCTTTTTCTTTTTTATCTACCAATCGTATTGGAATTATTTTTACATCGCATTATGCATCATTCTTGCGGGTATGGTGGGTTTTTTCAAACCGAATGAAACCAAACAAAAAGAATATGTTTTTGTCGCCATGGAGACAAGTGCTTATGTAGTCATATCACTCTTGTTATACCATTGGAATATTATGGTTAGCATTCGATCGATAGTGGCAATACTTTTTGCGCCCATTCTGACCTATCCATATCTTCTGCAAAAGCATATCGTTCGTTATCCTCAGCTGATTATGCTTTTGATCTCCTCACTTACGGCATTCATCTTTTTTTATCCCCCTTCCATTCGGACGAATGTTCCGTTTTCGAAAAAAGAGATTTATGATCCGATTCCCTACCAAATCTCAAATTTAGAAGAATCCGCGAATGCTTATGTTTACTACGGTTCCATTCTTCCCTTTAAATCGAATCCGTTCTTACCAAAAAAAGCTGAAATTAAAGATAAAACGGTAATATTGGGTCTTAAAAATCACCAATCGCAGGTTATTTCATATATTGAAAGATTGAGCAAAGAAAAGCATCAGTTTCTGATTTTTATCGCCCGTAAAAAAACGAATGTGAGTCCCCACATTAGTGCCCTTTCTCTTCTCCGAAGAACCAATTTTTGGGGCTTTGATGTCTACTACCCACCTTATATGGCAGATCCTATCCAATTCACAAGCCAATTACCCAAGGATTGGAAGTTTAAATATTTTCAAGAGCGATTGGAAAATGCCTCTCTGGATGAATCTAGAGCCGTCTTGGACAGTATCATCAAATTTTCTGGTGTCGACTTAAGAAAAGATTCGCTACTCATCAAACACTTGTACTATGCATCTTATGCCAGTTATGCAAAATACTACTATGAGATTGGACAGAATAAACTGGCGCTTGATGCGATTGCCATTGCCAGAAAATTTGAACCCCCAGACAAAGATCTTTTGAAAATTGCTTTTAATAGTTTAAAGTATACCACACCAGAACCAGATTTTATTCCTATCCTTGAAGATTTATCAAATGAAATCGAGTTTCAAGAATTTGCTTGGAATACTCTATTGCCGATGTTTGAATCACTGGGTGATTGGAATAATGCTTTAAAAACAATGGAACAACTTGAGAAATTTTATAAATTTCATAATCTACAGCTACTATCAAGTGAATTGGAACTTGTAAAAGTTAGGTTGTATTTAAACCAAGAAAATTGGAAGGATGCCGAACCCTTGATATTGACTAGAGCAAAAGAAAACCCACAATCCGTGATTTGGGATCGACTTAAAAATGAAGTAGCAGAAAAGAAGGAATCTTCTAAAAGAATTTATGCACGTCCAGAACAAAGAGAGGCACGTATTCAATAATGCATCCTACGATTTTAGGTATCCTTGCCGCTATACTCTCCGTACTCGTCGCGATTTTACTCGAAGGAGCATCTCTTCGATCTTTTTTTCATTTGCCTGCCTTTTTACTTATCGCTGGTGGCACGATTGGTGCTACGATAGCATCTTACTCTCTATCTCAAATAGCAACCGCTATACGAGATTTGAAAGCCAGTTTATTTGAAAGAGAGCCTCTCGACCTAAAGAATACTTTTTACCGTTTTTGGGAAAAAGCGAGAAGAGAAGGCCTTCTTTCTCTCGAAGAAGATGCTAAAAAATTGCAAAATCCTTTCTTACAAAAAGGGATACAATTGATCGTAGATGGCTCAGATCCAAGGACCATTGAGGAAATTTTATGGGAAGCGCACGAGGAACAAGAAAAGAAAGATATGAGGTCAGCAAAGGTTTTTGAAACGGCCGCAGGTTTTTCACCGACAATCGGCATCATCGGAACGGTTTTAGGCTTGGTCACCGTGCTTGAAAATTTAGAAAGTGGCACAAAAGTACTGGGACAAGGTATTGCGACCGCATTCATCGCAACCTTCTATGGAATTTCCTTTGCAAACCTACTGTTTCTTCCTTTATCAAACCAATTGAAGTCAAATGCCAAACGCCAAAGCAACGAGCGTCAGGCGATCCTTCGAGGTGTCCTCGCATTGCAATCCGGAGAAAATCGGCGTATCCTTGCGGAGCGAATTGAACCTTTTATCGAAAATTAAAAATTATGTTTCAATAGGTTTGATTTTGAAAAGTCGATGAATTTTTTTATCTCTGAAATCCTCTGGGATGCTCTGTAGAGTCAGATCGATACAATGATATCCTCGTTCCGTCCATTCCTCTTCTGGGATGGCCCATGTGAATTTTCTAAAATTCGTAGAGAACCAAATCTCACCACTAGGTGTTAAAAATTTCGTTAAAAGTGTAAGTATAAAATTTCTATGGTTTTCTTCAACATTCCATTCCTCACTCATCTTTTTACTGTTTGAAAAAGTCGGAGGATCAAGAATGATCATGTCATATCTTTTTCTTTCTGGATTTTTGGCCTCATCCCGTATCCATTGCAAAACATCAACAGTCAGATATTCATATTGTTTCCCTGATTTTCCGTTCAGTGCCAAGTTTCGTTTGGCCCATTCAATGTAACGATTTGACATGTCTAAACTCGTGACGGAAATGGCTCCTCCCATGGCAGCGTAAACGGAGAACGAACCCGTATAACAAAATAAGTTTAGAACGTGTTTTCCCGATGCGTTTTCGCTACACCATTTTCGCGTTAGTCTATGATCTAAAAAAAGTCCCGTATCTAAGTAGTCTGAAAGGTTAATGATAAACTGATTTCCATTTTCAGAAATGGTAATTTCCTTGGACTCAGAATCCAATTTTTCGTATTGATCTCTACCCTTTTGTTTTTTCCTTGTTTTTAAAAAAATTTTCTCCATCGAGACCTGGTAAACATCCGAGACAATGTTCGCAATAGACTGAAACCGAAGTTCTTTTTCATCTTCCGTTTGAAAACGAAGCGAACTTTTGTCATATAACACAAAATAATCGAGGTAGCGATCTAAGATCACAGGAACTTGCGGGATGTCTTCATCGTAGATTCGGAATGCTTCGACTTCTGTCCTTTTGGCCCACTTCTCTTTTTCCTTCCTCAATTTTTTTAATCGATTTTGGAACATGAGTAAAGCACCAGAGAGTTCTAGAGAAGGAGTAGTCATATGAGATCCTGATTTTAATTAAAGTTAGGTGAGTATTTATTCTCCCCGCCCTAGATAGGGTGGGGAAGCCCCCCGCCACCCATACCTTCCCCATAACATACCCCAACCTTCATGTCTGTCACTTTTCTAAATGAGTGACTTTTTTTTCCGATCAGTTCGCACTTTTATCCTTGAGCGCATTCCAATTCGGTAAATTTTAACTACGAATGCGTAATAAAGAGCTACTTTTCATTTTCTGCGATGGATCATCGAGGGGAAATCCCGGGCCAGCTGCCATTGGTATCACTGCCCAAACTCATGAAGGTGAGGAAATCTTTTCCATCGCCGAAAAAATTGGCATCGCAACCAATAACATCGCTGAATGGAAAGCCTTACAACGGGGCATGGAGGAAGCGATTGCTCGAGATGAACTTAAAGTAAAATTTAAATTAGATTCCGAACTTGTCGTAAAACAAATGAAAGGTGAATATAAGGTCAAAAATTCTGGATTGCTCACGATTAAGCAGTCCTGCGAAAAGCTAAAGACCCGTTTTGATTTTTTCGAAATTATTTACATTCCAAGAGAGCAAAACTCAAGGGCCGATGCCTTAGCAAACATCGCACAGGATACCAAGCTGTGATCTTTCGTTTTTCTTATGCGACGATTTTACTCGCCTTTTTTTTTAGTTGTAAACCTTCCACCGAAGATGAGTTTGATGAGCTAAAGCGGACAAGCTCGGTTTTTAGACTAGCCATTTTTTGTTATGAAAACCCAAGTTTGCAAGCGACCAGAAACAGTGAATGCGAAAGTGCACTTGCTAGTAGCATAGAGAATATTGAAATCATCCTGCATAGACAAACGGAATTAATTTTTACGAAAGTCATTCTTCCAAAACAGACGCGAGAGGAAATTGAACAGCTCCTCCGAACCCGAACAGAGCTGGGTATTCGCTATCTCGAAATCTGGAAGCAAAGCGTGAATTTAGAATAGACAGGTTATGCATTTCGAAAGAAAACAAATTATGCAGATTGGAGATCCATCTCAGATCCTGAAAAAGATTGGTTTAAAGGTTACCAAAAACCGAGAGAAAGTCATATCTATCCTCCAGGAGTCTCGTAGACCACTAAATCACCATGAAATCATGGAAAAGTTGCCAAAGGACGAATCATGGGATCGAGTTACCATTTATCGTGCCTTAGCTGATCTGGAAGATAAAAATTTACTAAACTCTCTTCATTCGACGGATCGAGTGACTTACTTTGAACTAAAAGAGGATGGCGGTCGCACTGTCTCTCTTGCCCATGGCCACCTCATCTGTAATACTTGCGGAAAAATCGAATGCATTGATGATCCATGGAACGGGATCCCCAGCAGCAAACTCTTGAAAGGTTTTCAAACCGAATCTGTTGAAATCGTATTTAGGGGAATATGTAAAAATTGCCAATGAATCTGGCTCTCTCCGTTCCAGAACCTTTCCTTAGCCATTTAAAACTGATTCACGAAAAAATAGTTTCTGCCGGACACGAATGTTACCTAGTCGGTGGTTCAGTTCGTGACCTTTATAGGAATCAGGTACCTAAAGAATACGATCTGACCACTAGCGCCAGACCAGACGTGATCAAAACTCTCTTTAAATCTGTAATTGAAACAGGAATCAAACACGGTACGGTCACGATCTTATTAGATCAAATACCCTATGAAATCACAACCTATCGCATCGATCAGGAGTATTCCGACGGTCGTCAT
This sequence comes from Leptospira ognonensis, assembly GCF_004770745.1. Lineage (GTDB taxonomy): Bacteria > Spirochaetota > Leptospiria > Leptospirales > Leptospiraceae > Leptospira_A > Leptospira_A ognonensis. The sequence goes on from NZ_RQGD01000022.1 coordinate 13,724, forward strand.
CCAGATAAAGTTATCTTTGGCACGTCTCTCAGTGAAGATCTAAAGAGAAGAGATTTTACGATGAATGCACTCGCTATGAACCTAGAGACCGGTGAGGTCATCGATGAGCATCAGGGCAAAGCAGACATAGACAAAGGCATCATACGAACGATCGGAAACCCGATTCATAGATTCTCTGAGGATGGACTCCGCCCCATCCGAGCGATTCGATTTGCTTCTGTACTCGGATTTCAAATTGAGGAGCAAACCAGGCTTGCGATCAAAGCTACAAATCACATCACGGCAAAAATCTCGGTAGAGCGCCTGCAAGATGAAATCACCAAGTCACTTAAAGGTAAAAATCCAGCGATCATGGTAGACCTTCTTTTGCAGGAAAAAATACTATCTCTATTTTTATCAGATTTTAAGGTTCCAGTCGATTTTGTTTTAGATCCGGCATCCTTACGCATACTCGACTCCTTTCCAAAATCCAACGTTGGCTATATGATGGGGATTTGGTGCCATTCCCTCCATCCGACTTGCGATACGAAACAGTGGGAAACCTGGCTTCAGAAACTCAAGTTTTCCAATGCGGCAACCAAGGATGCAGCCTTTATCCTCCAAATGATTTGCACAACAAGGTCCTTCCATGAGGAGGGAAATGATTACGAAATCAGAAAACGCTTTCTCGTCCCTTTAAAAACACACCTACATCAAAGAAATGCCAGCTTTCCGCTCGTTTGGGAGGCTCTTGCTACCTTCTCCTGGTCCTGGCTTGCCAAAGGCCTTTCGCTATGGAACGAGAAACCACCACTCCTGCTTTCCGATCTACAAATCAATGGAAACGAAATCCAAGCACACTTTCCTCACTTGGAGAAAGCGCGCTACGGAGCACTGCTGAGTCACCTCATGGACCTCGTTTTGAGGGTGCCAAAAAATAACGAATTATCTACACTTTGCGAACAAAGTGCTCTTTTTGTAAGCAAATTGTAATTTTCTTCTCGGTTGGATTCGCAACTTAGAACTTTTCTAACTATTTTTTGTGCAAAAAATACTCAATTTGCTTTTAGTACACGTTGATTTGTTCCGTTTTACATTTTTATTCTGAGCTACCCTGCCTACCTGGTACACAACTTGCACTATCATTCCCATAGGAGAAATGGCAAATGAGAAATAAATATACTCTCTTAGTAACGGCGGTTACTATTCTATTAAGCCAAGGTTCTGTCTTCGCGCAAGCGGCTGATAAAAAAGAAAAAGACAAATCTTGGTACGACTTGGTCAATTTTTCCGGTTATGTAGATGTATACTATAATTATACAACAAATAACCGGCAAGGTGCGACTCAAGATACAGCAGGAACTTTCCATACGTATAACAAACAGTTCGCAGTGAATGCAGTGAAGTTATCAGCAGAAAAGTTAGCGGATAAAGAAAGCCCTTGGGGTTTTCGAATGGACCTTCAAAATGGACAGAACAATATGTACCAAGAGCGTCCTTACCAAACGACTAACTCTTTGCACAACATGCAAATGGTGCAACAGGCGTATGTTTCCTTCTTCTTCCCAGTCCTAAAAGGGCTCACAGTAGATGCAGGAAAGATGGCTACGCATATTGGTCTTGAGGTCCTCGACTCGAAAGACAATATCGCCTACACCATTGGGTATGTGTTCTTTAACACAATCCCCTTCATCCACACCGGTGCTCGTGCCAACTTACAGGTTACAGACAAGTTATCCACTTCTCTTTACCTCTATAACAGCGCACAAGGAACTGGTTATACTGGAAACGGTCAGCAATTCGGCTACAATGGCTTAACTGCTTATGGAGATAACACTTCAGGAAACGCTCCTAGTTTAGCAAGCACACAACAACATGCGTATGCGGACGGTCCAAACCCAACAAGAGCGATTGGAACTCAAGTGAAGTATGCCTTTACTGATACTGCGACTCTTGTTTGGAACACACTTTCAGCAAATGACAACATCAAAGGAAGAGACAACAACGCTCTTTACTACCTAAACAACAAATTGGGTAATGGTGGCTTTGCGCAACAATCAAGCTTCAAAACAGACCATTGGGTGATCCAAAACTTGATCTTCATCTTTAAGCCAATTGATCGTTTAACAACGATTTTTGACTATACGTATGGAGAGAGAGCTGGCCAATCCAACACCGCAGCCTTCGGTTATGAAGAAGCTGGTATTTCCAGAGGAAGCATCAAATCTGCAACTGGCCTTGCGGATGCAGACGTTGCAGCACTTCCAGAAGGGCTTGTCACTGCTGGTTTCACAGACTCTACATCTCTCACTCGTCCAAACAAAGTGAAACGAGTCTACCAAACGTACCAATTCCAAGCAAAGTATGAGTTCACAGAAAAGTTTGCTCTCGGTTTCCGTTATGAATATTTGGATGACAAACGTTATGGTGGGATCCTCGCGGTCAACCCTCCACTCTGGAACGTAACTCCGGCTGATCGTTATGACCTTCGCTTCCAAGAAACTCTAGGTTCAAGACCTACTCCGAGTAACCTTGGTCAGATCAGAACCATCACTTTCACTCCAACATACAACTTTACGGAAAACCTCCAGATCAAAGTTGACTTGAGAAGAGATTACGGTCCTGGAAACCAATTCGTGGATCTTCATGGAAGACCAGCATCCCACCAAAACGGAATCATCATTGGTGCCGTGGCGAAGTTCTAAGGAGAAAAAAATGAAACTAAACATAATGAAAAAGATGGCAATGCTTCTCATCCTTCTCTCAATGGGGATGATCATGGCAGGTTGCAAAAGTGAGTCTAGCGACGACAGGAATGTGGATACGGCTCTGCTTTATCTAGCAAACACTCCTGCCGCACCAGACGACAACCAGACGATCTGTTTGACTGCATACACTTTGGCTAACTCTTGTGTGACGGGAACGGTCCAACTCTTCAACCCTGGTAGAGGATGTGCACAGGCAACTTTAAGCGCACTACCTGCTGCCAATGGAACGATCACAGAGCAAATGACTGCCTTGAGAGAATGTGTTCGTAAAGCAGTGAATGACCCGATCCAACCTTGTAACCTACCTCAGTTCTCGTCTGCGACGGCTGGGCAAGTAGTTTCAGGTTATATCAAAGCAAAGTGCGATGCGGCAGATGTTACAATTGCTCCAGCGACAACAGCAACAAAAGTAAACCTCACTGGTCTCTTAATTTATTAAGAATCTCGCGAGTTTAAGATCAGGGAGAGAGCAATCTCTCCCTTTTTTTATTTTACGGTGTCGATACCATTCATCTTTTTCACATCGCTCTTGCTCTCAGGCGATAGAATCTTTCTAAAACTAGCACCCTCTTCAATGGCAGAAGCTGGTTTGATATGTTCCACTCGTTCCACGAGAATCTTTCTAAAGATGACCGTCACTTTTTCATCTGGATCGGCGTCAGGGCTGAATTTACAAACAGGTCGGTAGTACTCCCAATAGATTCTCTCACCATAGTATTTGATCTCATCCGGATCACCCAAATAGTTTCGTACATAGACATTGTTCTTTCCAGGTAGAGTATCTTTTACTTCACTGCGAAGTTTTAATCCTGCGAGTTGCTCTTTCGATAAATTTGCTGCCTGTTGTTTTCTTTTTTCTTCTGCAGAGACGAGCTCGGTTTCAGATTTATCCAAAAACGATTTACACTTGACTTCATCCTTAAATGTATCCATACAATTTAGATACAATGCCTCTTTATTTTTCATTTGCACCTCACCAGACGATGCACAATGATTTAACAAAAAGGTAGAGCTAAGTAGGAATACGGATAGTTTATGATTCATAGGGAAACTCCTGATCTTATTCTGTACTCCTACTAAAGAAACAAACAATTATATTTTTATTATAAATTTATATTTTTCCTAGATTAAATATTTTTAAAAACGTCCCATGGTATGGAGCTTCTAAATATGTTAAAATTTCTTGACCATCTAACGATCCAAAAACGACTTTTATTGCTTCCTGCTCCCCTTTTGATTCCGATCTTTTTTTTACTCTATTTACTGATTGCTGAGCAAAACAAAGCGATCGAATTTGCAAACCAAGAAATATTGGGCATCACCTCTCTTAAGCCCATCTACGACTCCATTCAAAACGGAAATCGCATTTATGAAAATGGAACAGAAGCACTTTCTAAGTTAAAAACTGACATCGAAAAAAATTCACAACTCATCTTGCAATCAAAACTTGTAAATGAAAATGATATTGAATTTATCCACTGGTACCAGGTGGCAAAGGCTGACCAGTTATCAAATGATGAAATTTTAAACTTCCTCCAAGCTGCCAAAACGCTTTCCTTAAAAATTGGAGATAACTCAAATTTGATTTTAGATCCAGACGTAGATACTTACTATCTTATGGATGTAACATTATTTCGCACGCCGGAGATTTGGCAGACGATCGCCAATCTAAATTCGATCCTTCTCGATGAGTATTCTGCCTCAAAAATCAAAAACCCTAAGTTTACAGAAGCTAGCAAAGCGAAATCATTAATAGCAATTGAAAGATTGAAACACATCGATGAGGAGATCCATTATGCATTTAAAAAAAGCAGCGATGCAAATCCCAGCATCTCTGCAGATCTCGAAAAAGCTAAAAATAAATTTCACAATGATCTTTTGGTTTATATGGAAGGAGTTAAAAATTTGTTGTTATCCGATCTGGATAAACCAAAGGATGTGAATCCAAGTCTTACATTGATCACCAGTGGTATTTCTCTCGGAGAGGCAGTTCAATCGACGGCAGTTGCCAACTTGCAGGCATTAATTGAAATCAGAATCCAAAAATTCTCAAAAGCAAAATATATCTCCTTAGTTTTCGTCCTGATTTTACTTTTTGTTTCTATGGTATTGGCACTCTATGTCATCAAAAGCATCAACCTCCCTCTAAAAAAAGTCCTCGAAAAAGTAGAGGAACTTTCTAGTGGGGAAGCTGATTTGTCAAAAAAATTACCAGTGATTGGTTCAAATGAGATCGCCAGTCTTTCTACATCCATCAACAGATTCTTACAAAAATTAAACGCGATAGTCATTGAGTTAAAAAAATCGGCAAAACAATCTGATAAAGCATCAGTTAGCATCAATCATGAAGCGCTATCCGTTTCGGAGTCTGCGACAGAGCTCGCTGCCACCTCAGAGGAGTCGGCTGCCTCCCTTGAGGAATTGACTACAAGTTTCGAACTTATGTTCGAATCGATCAGCAGTGAAACAAAAAATATTTTTAAGATCGTTTCAGAAATGAAAATCATCGAAAGCTCTCACAGCAAAATGAATTCGTTACTACAGGATTTAGATGCCCAGGCTCTTTCCTCCTTTGGCCTTGCGCAACAGGGAAATGAATCTGTAGGGGCCACACACACTGCCATGGGAGAGATTCGCAATGTAACAAGTAACATTGCGGGCATTGTCGATCTGATCAATGATATATCAGAGCAAACAAACCTACTTGCATTAAACGCAAGTATCGAAGCGGCAAGAGCGGGAGATGCGGGAAGAGGCTTTGCAGTCGTTGCCGAGGAGATATCAAAACTTGCAGACAAAACGAAAGACTCTGTTAAAAATATTAAGAAGCTCGTAGACCAAAGTAATTCCGTTGTCATCAATGGGGCACACCATGTGGAAGAAACCGTATCAGTTCTTAGTCAAATCGTAGGCCAATCAGGCGAAGTAAAAAATTATGTTTTAATGCTTTCGGAAGAAATGACAAGCCAATCACGTAGTATGTCAGATATAAATATAGAACTTTCCGGACTAAAAGATATGGCAGAGATGATAGAGTTTTCAAGTCGTGAACAGAAAAAAGCATCGGAAGATATGATGGTATCTATCAATAGCCTGTCAGGTGGAGCGCAATCCTTAGCGATCAACGCGGAAGATTTGAAAGAGCTAAGCGAGCAGATGAATCTCGTCTCGCAATCGATCAATACGATTGCGGACGGTTTCGTCACAGATTAAGTTTTATATCTATCTTTTCCTTCTGCTAGTTTTACGTTCAGAGCCGCCACCAGAGCTGATTGAGGTTGAAACTTGGGGTTTGTTTTGGTTTTTCTTTACCTCGTTTCCAAACATATCAACCTCGGCACGCGTCTCTTCGCCGATTTTCTTATATTCGCGAGGAGTCGTCTCATTCACTGACTTCTTATCAGAATCGGATACTTCGATGCGGAGTAAAAAAGAGATCACTTCTAACTTTAGATTTTCAACCAATTGGTCAAAAAGTTTAAATCCTTGCAGCTTATATTCAACAAGTGGATTTTTCTCGCCATAACCAACTGTCCATATACCTTCCTTTAGGTGGTCCATCGCATATAAATGGTCTTTCCATCTATGGTCCAAAATGTCCAAGAAAACATTTCGCTCGATGGATTTCCAAATGTCAGCCCCAATGCTTTCCACCTTTTCCTGGTAGCCAGAGCGAATTGCCTTCGAGACATCATCAAATAGTTTAAGTTGTGGATTGGATTCCTTTTTATACGAATCGATTGGAAATTCAGCTTCGATGCCTAAGGAACGAAGCCATTCGATTAAGTTATCAATCATCCAACTGCTTGTGTTATTGCCTTCACAGTGGAGAATGATTTGATTCTCTGCCACTTCTTCAATGAATTCCAAGATCTTATCGGACATAGAGTCTTTTTCAAGTAATTCATTGCGAATGCCGTAGATAAAAATTCTTTGTCGATTCATAACATCATCATATTCTAATAGATGCTTTCTAATATCAAAGTTATGGCCTTCGACTCGTTTTTGAGCACGTGCAATGGCATTTGATACCATGCTATGTTCAAGTTCTTGGCCTTCTGGCATCTTCAATGTATCCATGATCCGTGCAATTCGATCAGATCCGAAGATTCGCATCAAATCATCTTGAAGAGAAAGGTAAAACCTTGAGGAGCCCGGATCGCCCTGTCTTCCCGAACGTCCACGCAATTGGTTATCAATCCTTCTGGATTCATGCCTTTCTGAACCGATAATGTGCAGTCCACCGGCCTCAATGACCAAATCATGATCCTTCTTCCATTTCTTAGCAGACTCAAGAATCTCCGCACATATTTTACGTACTTCCGAATTCGAGATGTTTGTTAGAGATGATTCCGCTTCATCAAACTTTTGTTTAATGAGTAATTCTCTAAAAAGGTAAATTGGGTCCATATCAGACTTTGCATGAATGTTTAGTTTGGCTGCTTTCTCATCCAAAAGTTCTAAATCTTCTTTGTATTTAGCGGCTCCACCCAGAACGATATCAGTACCACGACCTGCCATATTTGTCGCGATGGTAATGGCTCCTGGTTTTCCCGCATTAGCTACAATTTCTGATTCTCGCTCGTGCTGTTTCGCATTTAAAACATTATGCGGAAGACCGTTTGCTGTTAATAATTTAGATAGGACTTCGGATTTTTCGATTGAAATGGTTCCGACAAGTATCGGCTGTTTTTTCGCCGATCGCTCCTTGATGTCTTTAATGACGGCATCAAATTTTTCTCTCTCCGTTTTATAGACTCTATCAGCATTATCTTCCCGTTTTACTTTCACATTCGAAGGTATGACGACTACATCCAAATTATAAATTTTCTTAAATTCTTCGGCTTCTGTATCCGCCGTTCCCGTCATACCTGCTAATTTTTTATAGATACGGAAGTAGTTTTGAAACGTGATGGATGCCAAAGTTTGAGATTCGCGTGCAATCGTTACTCCTTCCTTTGCCTCCAAGGCCTGATGCAATCCATCAGAATACCTTCTACCTTTCATTAGGCGACCAGTAAATTCATCAACAATGATCACTTCTCCGCTTTGTACAACGTAATCTTTGTCTTTATAGAAAAGTTTATGGGCCTTTAGTGCTTGGCTCACATGGTGAACGAGTTCAATATTGTCAGCATTATATAAATTATCTACACCGAGTAACTTTTCGACATGATGAACACCATCCTCAGAAAGAATGACATTTTTAGCCTTTTCGTCTACCTCATAGTCTTCACTCTCAATCAGTTTCGGTATGATTTTATCGACCTTAAGATACTTATCTGTCGATTCTTCTGCGGGACCAGAGATGATGAGTGGAGTTCTCGCCTCATCTACAAGAATAGAGTCGACCTCATCAACAATGGCAAAGTTATGCGATCTTTGAACTTTATGTTCCGCGTAAGAAACCATATTATCGCGAAGGTAATCAAATCCGAATTCGTTGTTTGTTCCATAGGTTATATCGGATGCATACGCTTCTTTACGTTCCTCGTGATCCATGTCATGTTGAATCACACCAACGGAGACCTTTAAAAAATCGTAAATCGGTTTCATCCAATTCGCATCGCGTTTTGCTAAATAATCATTTACCGTAACGACGTGAACACCTTCTCCAGAAAGAGAATTCAAGTAAATGGGCAGGGTTGAAGTAAGCGTTTTTCCCTCCCCCGTTTTCATTTCGGAAATATTCCCCCAATGTAGGGCGATACCACCCATCATCTGTACATCAAAATGGCGCATACCTAAGGTGCGATATGCGACTTCTCGAACCGTAGCAAATGCTTCTGGTAAAATATCATCAAGCGATTCACCTTTTGCGAACCTTTCTTTAAATCGAGAGGTTTGAAGAGAAAGATCTTCATCCGTCAAATTCCGAATCTTCGATTCAAATGAATTGATAGTTGTAACAATCGGAGAAAGTTTTTTTAGATCTCTCTCATATTTACTGCCGAATAATAAGGTTAAAAATTTTTGAAACATTTGTTTTCCATTAAGTATATAAAATATTGCGAAAAATGATACGTGCCGATGTTTCCATTTCCTTTTGCTTTTCCGCGAGATTTTTAAAATCTCCGTTACCTTGAGCAATGAAATCTTTGTGAACATTCTTCCAAACTTCGAGCATCGGCAGTGTTGGTTCAATATGAGCTTGGAAGGCAAAAACTTTATTTTCCACAGCAAACATTTGGTTTTTATACAAATCACTTTCTAAGAGGTGTGTGGCACCTTTGGGAATTGAAAAAGTATCCTCGTGAAGATGGAAAGCTTGGATTTCTGGCTGATTGATACCTTTAAAAATCGGATGTGTTACATCACGTATTTTCATCGGAGAGAAACCAACTTCTGGGCCTTTATCTCCAACGAAAACCTCGGCACCTAATGCCTTCGCGATGATCTGAGATCCAAGACAAATACCGATTAACTTTCGCCCATGGTTAGCCATCATATTCTTAACAAGCATGTAATAAGGCTGAAAAAAGGAATCTAAATCAGGATCTGTAACAGACTGTGGTCCACCTAACAACACAATAAGATTGAAATTCAAATGAGCTTCTGGCAATAGTTGGACTCTAAGATCATAGGCATTATGGAAACTAACTCTGTATCCATTTTCACGCAGAACGGATTCAATAATTCCGGGCCCCTCGCAATCTTTAAATCTAACACATAATGCTCTCATAAGGAATTCATTCCAAATTCATGCCGAAAGAAATTAACTTTCGGATCCTTTTTAAGGTTCTCTATATTGGACTCTTCTGAAAGTGCTCCAATAAAGTTATAGTAGAGACGAAGTGGTTTCGTTTCAAAAAGGAGAGTCTCTGGAGTACCTGTCACAAGAAAGTCTTCTTTGACTTCAAAAGGCGGCTTCATAAATAATACCGGCAGATTGATTTTGCGTTCCTTGACTTCCTTTTCCATGCGGGTCTTTCCTTTTTCATAGGCTTCGGTCCAAGAGGCGGTCCTTGGTATATCTACGATCTGGTAGGGATCGACGACCAAAAAGAGTGCTCGATTCGGATATTTTGTTTGGATTTCGGAAAAAAGGTAGTTCAAAGCAGGGATTTCTTTCCAGCAGGGTACGCAATCGGGCGAATAGACATTCAAAGCCAGGAGCTCCTTGTCGGTTGTCCCTAGGAAAATGGCATTTCCTTCCATGTCTACGGCTTGCCAGTCGGTTTCCCCGAAATAAGAGGATTTCGACGGAGCACAGTTTCCGAACAAAAGGAGGAGGATAAGGCAAAAGGCGGGGAAGATTGTATGTCCCATTGGGTTTCTTTGATCCCATCCTTCTCTACGGAACGCGTATGTAAAGCCCGTTTTAGAACTTTACCTTGACAGGAGAGGTGATTCTCCCAAACTGGCGTAACATTCCATTCCTATCTCTGGGGAATCCATATAATGAGCCAATCGCACAAAGAAGACTTCGACATCGTATCCTTAATTGAACTCTGCCGTGAAAAAAAATACGAGACCTGTGTCGCTGGATTCGGAGCGATCGACAAGATTGATAAACTTACGCTTCCAAAGAAGCTTAAAAATCGAAAGCTTACCGTACAAGCACTTTATGCACTTACAAATGATTTAATTCAGTGGAAATATCTCTCCAAAGAAGAAAGAGAAAAGATCCAAGAAGAAAAAGATAAAATTTCAGGCGTCTCCTCTACTCAAGGTTCTTCCTTTGCGCCACATGCGGAAGAAGACATTGATGAAGATTTTATTCCCGAAGAAGAAGCACGTAAACCTGAGTCTCTCGACGAAGACGGATTCGAAGACGAGTTTGGTGATGAAGCCGAAGAGGAAGAAGAAGAAGAGGAAGATGATTTTGATGATGATGAAGAGGATGCGGAAGCAGATGACGAGGAAGAGGACTAAGAGGTCTTTCCATTCCCTTTGAACCGGTCTTCTCGGAAGGCCAGCTTTCTAATTTTTTCAATCCACTCACTCACACCTATTTGCATTCGCGATTTGACCCTTTCAAAGAAGGGTCTCGCTTTGTAGAAACACTCCCTAAATCAAAAAATTCGATCCTTTGCCTCCTAGGTCTTGGCGCTATGCATCATTTAGATCAGGCAATTCGGCAATACGGTGAGCACCTGCCGCCGCTCCTACTGTGGGAGCCAATCTCCGAAATTGAACAAAACGAAGCCTTTCAAATGAAACGCTCCCAAATTTTCGCAAAATTAAATCAGCATCATATACCTTATGTTTTGTTAAATTCAAACGATGATCAAAACGAATGGGAAATAAGTCTCAAATCGTTTTTAAAAAAAACGAACTTAAATACTCTGGAATTGCGACCTTTCCCAGGTTATACGAGGGCATTTCCAGAGAAAATAGATTCCTTTGTGACGTTTCTAACTCAAATCACAAATGCCAGAACGGATATCAATACACAAACGATTGGTCACTTTTCACGTATCTGGACTCATAATTATCAAAAAAATGATTCCTTGATAAAAGCGAGAAAAGCGGATACTTATCTTTTGAACTCCATCCAGATGGGTCAAAAATTGCCTGTATTTGTGGGCGCGAGTCCAGATTTGGAACAAGAAATTTCTTTTTTAAAACAACATAGATCTGAGCTCTTACTACTCTCTTCCGATACCTCTGTGCAGTACCTTTTATCGGAATCTCTCTTACCCGATGCCATTCTATCTTTCGATCCAGGAAGAGGTACATTATATCACTTTTTACCTTCCATTCCAAGTGGAATACCCATCATAACTTGGTTAGGTGGACTGTCCGAGATATTTTCCTTACCAAATCCTATCTATCTCGTAAACACGAACCATCCCGTCGATCAAATATTGGAACATAAGCTAAAGGAGCCCTGGCCGTCTCTTGCCAATCCTAGTTTAAATCTTGCTGGTATGGGGAAGGCATTGGCCACACTTGCAAAGTCAGCCAAATTTTTGTTATCTGGAGTCAGCTTTAAAGGGGACAGTGGAAAGGCACATTGTCGGGGAACAGGATATGAAAGGTTCCGCCTACCACAGGTAAAACGAGAACGTACTTGGGAACAATTAAATACTACGAAGTTATACGCAAAAAATGAAGGGAAAAACAAACTAGCATGGGATCAATTATGGCAGCCATCCCCACCGATACAAATCGGACATTTAAAAGATGCATTTATTGAAAAAGAAACTCGAGTTAGTACTTCAATCTCCGAAGCGAATAAAATATTTAGGGGCATTAAGGGATTTCCCGAACTAAATCAAAATGACTGGGAAAGGGCTTTCCAAGAATTTCCTGAAGTCATTTCATCCAAGACCTTTATGAGGTGGTATCCTGGTTAAGCTCCAAATAATATAGGAATTTCACCTAAATTCCATTGTGCTTTCTCTTGGTTCGCTGGCTCCATTGGAAATTTTCGTGGAACTTTTCTTTTGTACTTTGTTTCTGTCATAGATTTAAGTATGTTTTCCAATCTTTGTTCCATCAATTGGTGAAGTTCTTCTCTTTCGTTTTCAAAATTTGTGATCATGTTCAACTCCCTATAAAATCATCATAACAAAGTACTAGGACAAATCTCAGGAAGGAGGTTAAAAAAAATAAAACAATTGCAGTTCCTCAAAAACTATTTACAAGAGTGTTTCAACAGGAAACTATAGTAACAGTGAATTTTCAGGAAATCATCGGTCAATTAGAGACCGCAAAAGAATCTAGAATCAATTACTACTTCGTCACCGAAGAACAAAACCAAGAGATTTATGCACTCCTCGTGCATGTCATGGGTTATATGGATAAGCTCTATTTGGTGGAAGTAGTTTTTACGGTTCTAAAAGAGCTTTTGATGAATGCCAATAAAGCCAATGCCAAACGCGATTACTTTACTCGCGAAAATCTTGATATTCAAAATCCGAAAGATTACCAAAAAGGGATGTCCCTTTTCCAAGAAAACATCATTCAAAAGTGGAGTGAGCAATTAGAACACTTAGATGGCGGAAGTTTTTATATTAGCCTTCTTATGAAAGTTGAAGCAAAAACGATTCATTTTGCTGTCGAAAATAATGCTCCGATAACAACGGAAGAACTGGCACGCGTTAACAAGCGCATTGAAGTCGCTAAAAATTATAATGACCTGGCAGATGCCTTTGCCGATGTTTCTGACAGTACTGAATCTGCAGGACTTGGCCTAGTCCTCATCCAACTACTACTAAAAAATTCTGGCATCGGATCTGATAAATTCCGCATCCATACAAACGACAAACTAACGAGAGCAACTTTAACGGTCCCGGAAGTGACGACACCTCTCGAGATAACTACAAATCTTAAGACCAAAATTCTAAACGAAATAGATGGTTTGCCGCCGCTTCCTCATTCCCTCACGAAGATCATTCAACTTTGTAACAACCCAGATTCTGATTTTAATATGATTGCAGGCGAAATTGAGAAAAATCCTGCTTTATCTGCTGACCTGCTCAAGTTGTCAAACTCAGCTTTTTTTGCCAATCGAAGTCAAGTTGGTTCTATCATCCAGGCGATCAAAGTTGTGGGTTTAAAAAACCTAAGAAACCTACTTTATGTTTCTGGTGTTCGTAAGATTATGGACGGACAATACGGTAAGATGATGGACGTCTGGGAGCATTCAAATCGCTGCAGCTTCTATGCACGGTACCTCGCCGCAGAACACACTGTTACCAATAAAATCGTGGATATCATAGCCGTGAGTGCTTTGTTACACGATATTGGCAAGTTTCTACTTCTCTCTGTGGACAGATCCTTTTTCAAAAAAATTGAAACTTACCAAAGAGGATCGGATTCTGGAAACTCAACCCTTCTCGAAGAGATGGCGATTGGACTTAGCCATCCTCAATTAGGTGCACTTCTCGCTGAAAAATGGGAATTTCCCGCAGACCTGCGTGTGGCGATCGAATACCACCACAAGCCATTCATGGCTCCTGCCGATCTTCGCGACTTAGTGGAGATGGTTTACATGGCAAATATGATGAGCGATTTTCAAGAATCTAAAAAGGGATTCTATGCTATAGACAAAAATTTACTCGCCAAGTATTCATTAGACGACAAGGAAGTATTCACCAAAGCCGTAAAAAAAGTCGAGGCACTCTACAAAGCGACGAATGTCTGAAATCTTACGATTTGAAAATGTAAGCCTATCCCGAAATGAAATTCCGATTTTAAAAAATATATCTTTTTCGATGAAAGAAGGACAGAGTGTTGCGATCGTCGGTCGTAACGGCGCAGGTAAGACAACTCTCATCAATCTTTTGTTTGGTTATCTATGGCCTTCATCTGGAACTATCTTTGCCTTTGGAGAAGAATACGGAACCACTCCCCTCGCTCCCTTACAACAAAAAATAGGATTTTTACAATCAGCTCACCAAGAACAACTGGTACAAAAATCGCTCACGGCCATAGAAGTTGTAATTACGGGGATTCACAAAACACTTGGGCTGTATCAAGATATCAGCACCGAGGCATATCAGTTAGCGTTAGATCGATTGCATTCTGTAAATCTGGCAGCAAAGGCAAATCAGAGATATTCTACACTTTCTTCCGGAGAAAAAACTAAAATTCTCTTATTACGCGCCTTGGGTGATGGTGTCAAGTTGCTTGTGCTAGACGAACCGACAGCAGCTTTGGATTTCACTGCGAGATACCAATTAGAAAAAAGTATCGAAAGATTGAAGATCGAAAACACAGACCTCACAAGAATCTTAATCACACATCGCATCGAAGAAATACCATCTGACTTTGACACCATCCTTCTTCTTAAGGATGGACTCTTAATCGGTTACGGTGCAAAAGAACTCGTTTTAACGAGTGCTAATCTTTCGCAATTGTATGACTTACCTGTAGAGGTGCACTTTGCAAACCAGAGATATTTCATCTCTGGCTTGTTGTAAAATTAAAATTTCTAATACTTTGATCTTTCTAGGAAATTGGAAGCGGTACAACCTACACTTCCGACATCGGTGATGTTTTTGTCATTGGAAATACAGAAGAGTTTCCACCAACGATTCGAATGGTTCGGGTTGATTGAATAATTTCTAACTTCACCTACAGAACCTTTGAAGATGCGAACGGTGGCTCCAGAGACACCCATATTTGCTTCACCTGACCAGTTGTAGATGCTATAATATCTCACCGGTTGAGACCAGATGGCTCCTTTTAGCGTAATTGTTTCCGGACCATAACCCGTTGTGATGTCATAGTCAAGTTCACCATTGCCCGCACTAAGAGGTGCCTTTCTGTTCCAAACAATGCGCTCGCCACTATCAGTAGCACTGTACTGGACATGTGAATCCAAGTCCCTTGGTTTTGCTCCCCAAGACAATACCACACGCATTTCATTCTCACCAATGACAGGCGATACGAGAATGTTTTGGTTGGCTGGTGTTTCAGATCCTGCCGCAATCACTGTCTTGTAGGTTGTCGAATATGTTTCAAGGCCACTCGTACAATTTCCATATTTTCCTGAGCCTAAAACTTCTAACGTATAGTTGCCCGGAGGAACATTCGGAATCGCGTAAGATCCATCTGTTGCCGTTTTTACAGAGGCAATGGTGACTCCATTGGCATCTATCGCGTACGGTCCAGATTTTACATTTACGCCTGGTCGTATGCGAGCCGTTAGATCACAAACTCCTGTGTTGTAAAGAGCAGAAAGCGCGCGTCCAGATATGGCAGCGGCAGTTTGTGTTCCAGGAACAAAGGTGATGATGTCAAAATTGGTCGTAGCATCTGCTTGGATGTCTACGATCCCCTCAACAGTTTTATAACCACTTGCCACAAACCGAACCTTCCATCTTCCGGCATTGATATTAAAGATCGTATATTGGCTGGCATTCGAAAAGGTCGTTGCTCCCGTCGAAATAGAGGCAGGTTGAACGCCAGCGGTTGGTCGAATGGAACCCGTATTTGGATCAACCACTTCTAAGGAATAGGTACCTGTGAATGCAAATCCACCTGGCGTTTTTACCGATCCGGAAAGGTGTCCGCGACCCGCATTCGTGATGATAGGTGTATTTACAGAGATGACTCCGCCAGTCGGTCCGACTTCGACAGGGAAATAGGTGACGATGCCATTCTTTTCCACACGTAAGCTGTATGTTCCCTGTGGCACTTGCAGGAAGGAATACGAACCATTGGCAGCGGAGGTCAAATTCCCAATGATTTGATCCTGCCCAGATTGACGGATAGCAGGAACCGAACAAGAGCTATTGTCAAAAGCTCCCGAACAATCTCTTCGGACATCAGCCACAAAGTTTCCATTGTCAAATCTTCCGAGAGTGAGGGTTGCTCCAGAAACAACCGAGGTGGAAATGGCATCGGTCACAGTTCCGCTCACGGTAGCTCGGACATTATGAACGGCAGTACCATTGAGAGTAAAGGTGACAGGAGTGGTTGCATATTGATTTGTTGCAATCGAGGAATTGTCTAGACTCAGAGATGTGCTTGAAAGGTAACTAGCTCGCGGGCTTGAGACCGTGGTATCAACGACGATCACTTGGTACGAAGACTGACGGAAATTGTATTGGTTCCCATTGTTCACGCTGACAGATGCATTTTCATCATTATCAACGGCGATGCTATCTGCATTGGCGAGGGTTGAGGCTCCACCGGATGCTAAGGTCTGCAATGCGTATCCCACTCTTTGGGCATCGGAGGTTAGACCTTGAGGAAGGGTGACTACATACGAACTGCCATTAAATGCAAAACTTCCCCCTGAAGTAATAGCGATATGCGCCAAGGAAGACCCTGTCGTAGTCGTATTTCCCAAAAGTACAACAAAGAGTCCGGACTGGTTCGTATGTACGGTTGGATTGGACGGAGCCGTATCCCGAACAGAAATCGTTCCCGCAATTTGAGAACGGTTAGAGATGGAGACCATCGCTACGTTCCCAGCATTATAATCACTGCCATTCAACAAGATGGTGAGAGGATTTGAGGAACAAGGAACGGAATTCGATCCACACCAGTTTTCATAGCCAGGAGCAGAAATATAATAAGCCCAAGTTCCTGCAGCGGCAGTGAAAAAGACCTGGTTGTCGGAAGGTCGAACATCATATACTTTGTTGCCCCATGTCGTATAATTCCATGGGCCGCTGCCTTGGTTGGCAAGCAAACAAGCTGTAGTTGGAGCGATGGCACAGCTACAAATGGTAGGAGAAGAACCAGGGCTTGTCGAACAATTGACACCTGCCACTCCGCTCATTGCTTCTATGATCCACAGTCTGATCCCGTTTCCGATTTGAGGGTCATTTAATAGATAGGTCAAATTTGACGGAGGTTGTGCGCGATCAGGACGAAAATTGATCACGGAACCAGCGATGTGATTTCCAGAGCCATCCTTTACATATCCGACTACGTTAGATGGTCTTGCAACGATCCCAATTGGAGTAGCGATTGTGACTGATTTATTTCCCCCATCTGGAGCCGGTGAAAAAAGGAAAGACTGCGACACGGTGAAAAAATTAGGACCGGAAACTTCTATGTAATAAACACCACCAGGCAATCCGCTCGCGTTTAGCTGAAAAGTTCCATTACCAGTGCGAGTGGTCGTATCTACAACGGCTCCTTGCTCATTCTTCAGTTTGATCGTAAAAACAGAAGTCGTGTCTCCTGAAACAGCCCCATTTCTAACAGTCGCGTTTAGTGCAATGCTACTCTCCGTAGCTGCGAGCCAAGGAAGACTCGTCTCTCCTAAATTTACAACTGTTGTTACGGAAGGATTTGTTCCTTGGAAAGTAAAATGTATGTTTTCAGTATTGGTCGCAAAGGTTTGGCCATTCGAGGTGACAGAAGAGCCTTCGTAGACAACCGTATAATTCCCGTTAGGAAGATTTGAAAAATTGAAACTAAAACTTCCATCTCCTGCACTTGTTGTGGTTCCAACTACATTTCCCTCCGAATCCCGAAGAGTTACTGTAATGCCAGATAAATTTCCACTGTTAACAGTGACCCCGTCACCCGAAAATCCAGGAGTAGAAATCATACCAGATATTGTCGCGGGACCAGAGGAATAATATAACCTTTCGGCTGTTAGATTTCCAACTGCAACAGCTGTATAGCCCGCTTGTGTCGGATCAAAAACGAATGAAAAATCCTGGTAGGTGTAATTCAAACCATTTCCGGTATTGATAAGTACGCGGTAGTTATTATTGGGAAGGTTATCCAAAGAAAAAACAAAACTTCCATCAGCTTGGGCAGTAGTGGATGAAACCAAAGTATAGTTCCCACCATTGGCAACCTCAATGCGAACGATGATTTGGCTGAGGTCTAAACAATTCGGAGCTGAGGGCGCTCCCGGGGATCCGCAAGTGTCAGTCGCATTTACACCACCAACGACCGGAACAATCGTTCCTGTGACTTGTGCAGGACCCGAAGTCGGAACTTCTTGGACAGCCGTGTTTTCTGGAACGTCTCCACTCGATGAGGTAGAAACGGAATCATTGGACGCTGGAAGCGGTACATCGTTCGAGTCGGTTGCCGTAGCACCCTCTGCCGTGGCGGTCGCGTTTCCTGCTCCACCAATTCCCAGCAAAAACCAAAAGGGGGCTGATTTGGACTTACCAGAACAGCCAGCCAAAAAAAATGCAAGAGTTAGTACGAGTAGAGTGATCCCTCGATTAAACATAAATTCACCTCAATATTGTTCGCTTTCATTTACAAATTAAATAAGGGAAATGCCTAAGAATTACCCTCGATTGTGATAAACATATGTACCTTTCGTTCACATTTCAAACATTTTTTCTGATTTGTAGCGAAAATCAGTCATTATTATGTCGTATCACGCTGTTTTTTGCATTTTTTTTCAACATTTACTCCTAGAAATAAGTTTCTTTTCTACATTTTACGCATTTCCTAGGCAATTAGATGCCAAACCCGCATTTCGAATGGATTGATTATAAACTCCTGCTCATCCCCTTTACCTATGGATTTGTAGGTTGGTTTACGAACTGGCTGGCACTCAAGATGACCTTTTATCCCATTCGATTTTGGGGCATCCCACCGTATTTGGGATGGCAAGGCATCATACCCAGAAAAGCACATAAGATGGCAAGCAAGTCGGTGGATACCATCACGGGCCGACTGATGAACATCCAAGAAGTTTTTGGCAGGATCGACCCTGCACGTGCGGAAAAAGAATTCCTACCAGCCCTAGATGTCTCGATTCGTGAGACGATGGAACTTTTTTCAAATAGTATCGATCCTAAATTATGGCCTTTGATTCCCGATGTCGTCAAAGAGGAGTTATATCATAAGGTGAAGCGAGAGTGCGGTTTTACGATTCGAAACGTGATCCGAAAACTTCAGGCTGATATTACCACACTCTTTGATGTAAAATCCTTAGTATTAAAAAAATTATCTGGTGATAATGTTGGTCTTGTGGTTTTGCTCTTCCAAGAAGTGGGAGCACCTGAGTTTAAATTCATTGAAAGATCCGGCTTTTATTTTGGTTTTCTCTTGGGCCTTGTGCAGATGGTTTTTTATTATTTCTTTCCCATTTGGTGGACTCTGCCCTTACAAGGTGTCATCGTTGGATATTTGACAAACTATCTGGCGTTAGAGATGATCTTTCGGCCTCTATTTCCAACAAAAATATTTGGTCTTTTTACCTATCAGGGCTTATTTCTGAAACGCCAATCGGAAGTTTCTTATCTTTATTCTAAGTTAGTTTCTGAAAAAATACTCACGCCAAAAAACATACTTCAAGAACTCATTTTTGGAAAGGCGGCAGATGATCTCCTGTTTCTCATTCGGAGTGCCATCATCAAACAGATAGATCAATTATCTCTCCTGGCAAAACCACTCTTGTTTGCGACAGGTAGGCTAGAAAATTATGAAACGGTCAAAGAGCAGATTGCATTAAAAATGACAGAGCATGCCATCGCCAATTCTTCTCAACTTGAAACCTATTTAGGGGAAGCATTGCAATTAGAGAAAACGATGGGAGAGAGAATGGCGGCTTTGCCACCTAAGGAGTTTGAGTCGATCCTGCGCTCTGCCTTTCAAGAGGATGAGATGCTTCTCATTCTTGTAGGTGCCGCATTAGGAGCTGTAGTGGGATTTTGTCAAATCTATCTATTATAATATATTTATATGAAATTGAAAACTATTTTACTTACAGGCGTTTCTGGTGTCATCGGGAGATTGGTCGCGACAAATCTGATAGAAAATTTTAAGATCATTGCAATCGGCTCTGAATATAGCAGAATTCCTGAATCCATTCGCCATCATAAGAATTTTAAATTCTATGAACGAAATTTTTTAACCATAAATACAACTTCAGAATTAGGGATCCTTGAGCCTGTGGATCTTGTTTTGCACCTAGCGGGAGTTGTTTCAGGCTCAAAGATTTCAGAGATAGACTATTTTAAAATCAATTCTGAATCCACGAAGCTTCTTCTCGGTCTGGCAAAGGAAAAGAAAAGCCACGCCTTCGGTCTGGCAAGTTCAGTTTCAGTCTATGGCCACCACGAATCAAACTTATCTTTGGAGAGTGAGAGGTTAGGATCTTCCGTATATGCACGTTCGAAAATTGCGGCAGAAAACCATTGTCTGGGTAGCTCCGTCCCCTTTTCTCTATTTCGCATCGCATCTGTTTATGGCCATGGAACAAAAAGTTTCGTCTCCAAACTCCATTCGCTCTTCCAAAAAGGAATCTACCCTTCCTTCGGAAAAGAACGCAAGAAATCCATCCTGCATGTGGAGGATTTGGTTTCTTTTCTTTGTGCCTGGTGCGAAGCAGCTTTGGAAGAGAAAGTGGTACAACCAGTTTATGTCCTTTCCCATCCCGAGGCGGTGACTATCTCTATGGTGGTTGAGGAACTCCGCAGACAAGGAAAAGCAAAGTATAAAGGCATTCCCATTCCTATTTTTGGATTTCTCATTCCAGTTTTTAATTTCTTTTACAGAAGGCTTCGCAGCCTGCAAGGCGCACCATACCATGAATCTCCGCTCTATCCACTTTTGAGCTCCGTGGAGATCTTTGATGAACGTTCTTGGAAAGATTTACGTCTTTCTCCAAAATGGGACTTGCGAAAAGGAATCTCTCAGTATAAATAAACGTAGGGGCGAATGCCGATACTATAAACGATGAAAAAGCATGTAATTCTTGTTCTCCTTGGTATATTCACTTCTAGCTCCCTTTTTGCGGGAACTTGGATAGAAGATTCGTTGGGATTTGCCTTTGAGTTTCCGAGGGGTTGGTCCAAGGCCGTGCTTCGAAATGCCGAAACCGCAAGGATACAGTTTGCTAAATCCAACCGAGACGCTATCCTTCAAATCGACATTGTTCGACGAACAAAAGAATACGATTTAGATCGATTTATCGAGGAAACTGTTGATACATTTTTAAAACGTTACCCAGATCTAAAAGTAGTTCGTGAAAAAGTATTGGAAGAGGATATGCAAGGTTTTGATGAATCTGTATTTCTCGTCATGCACTACTCAGAAAAAAAGACCGTCATTTCGAATCGCTTTCTCTTTCACAAGAAAGGTGGAATGTATTATGTAATACAAGCAAAGACCCCACGTATCCGATTTCAGAATTATGCGCGAGACCTAGACATGATGATGAAAACATTCCGAATGGAGCCAAGGATCAAATCGCGTTGGAGGAATGATAGCCTTGCGTATCTTGATCCCGTGCGTGACGAAAAAGCGATACAATATATTTCTATCACCATCCGTCCTATCGAAACCTATCCGAGCGATAAGGAACAATCCATCTCACAAAGTGACTCCTGGTTAAATTCCGTGGATGGCTTTAAAAACCCTTTCTCAGCAGAGTCGGACATTCCCGTTTCCCAACCAAACACAGATTCTATGGTATCGCCACCGAGTACTACGAACCAAAATCAAAACCCAAAAAAAGAGGAATCTACACCGGAAAGCAATGGACCACTCGTTGCCCCAGAGACCGATCCCATTTAGCGAGAGGAAAATTCTGAGTAGGATTTTATTTTGGATTGGTTAAACATTCTCCGACCAACGGAGATTTATAAGGATATAGAAGAAGAGGAAGTATTTGCACGAAATGTCCAATTCCTTTCGTCTGCTTCGATCCTTGCCATCATTATCAATTTTTTTCATATTGTACTGTTTGCGTTGCATCTCGATCCGACAAAATCTGTCGAAAATTTTTGGAGATGGGGTGTGATTGTTTCCCACTCCATCTCCATGATACATTTTACGCTAATGGCGATTTTACTTCGCCTGCATTTCCGAGATTCAAAACGCAAAAAGAAATTTATCATCCATCTGTTTCAATTCACGTATCTTTTCCTGATAGCTTTAGGCATCTCCCTCACGATTCTAGACCAACTTGTAACGAGCGCAATTACTCCTTACATGTTTGCTTGCATATCAACACCATTCGTTATCTTTTTACAACCACGTATCACTGTAATAATTACCAGTCTATCGTATCTCTTGATATACTTTCTTCTGCCCTTAACGCAGGCTAACGCCGAAGTGGTTCTATCGAATCGAGTGAATGCATTTACGACCGCGGGTCTTAGTATTTTTTTATCATTGTTTATGTGGAACAATCTGACGACTCGCTTCTCTCAAGATCGCATCATTCGAAAGCAGGGAGAAGATTTAGAAAAAAGTTACCAACTTTCGTTAACCATTAGCGAAAATTTAAAAGTCGCAAATAAGACAAAGGATAAGTTTTTTTCTATCATTGCCCATGATCTTCGTGGACCCTTCAGCTCAATCTATTCATTCTCTGAATTGATTGAGAATGAAATTTCAAAAATGTCGCAATCGAAAATACTCGAATACATTCGATTGATGAAAACTTCAGCCAAAAATACCCTTCTTCTTTTAGAAAATTTGCTCGATTGGGCAAACACACAATCTGGACAGATCGTTTATTCACCGTCGAAGTTTATCCTGAACGATACACTCAATTCAATCCTCGAACTCATGTCGCCTGTGGCACTCAACAAAAGCATCACCTTGCAAACTAAAATGGAAGAGCAATTTGAAGTTTTCTTGGATAAAAAAATGATGGAAACAATTCTTAGAAATTTAATCGCAAATGCGATTAAATTTACACCAACAGATGGTCAGATTGAAATTCAAATCTTTAAAAATGAAAATGAACTTTCTCTGATCATTTCTGATTCAGGTATAGGATTTCCTCAGGAAGTATTGGAGACTTTACTCGAAGAGGAAAGACAAACTTCGACTTCGGGCACACAGGGGGAATCTGGGTCTGGTCTTGGACTTGTTTTGGTGAAAGAATTCGTCAGAAAGAATGCGGGTACGATTCGAATTGAGAGTGAGGTAGGGAGAGGTACAAAAGTTAGATTGGCATTTCCCGATGTACGTCACTCCTAGGGAAAGATCTCAAAATTGTTAAAATTTTAAAATCGACGAATTCCATTCCCATGAGCAACTGGTGACCAAGATCCGTTTGTATGTCTGCATTCAAAAAACCATTACCGTTTCAAATCTACTCTATCGAAGGTGAAAGGAAGGAACCCTTAGCGAGATGTTTTTTTGAAGCCATGGAACCTTCTTTTATGCGAGTGCGCATAACCTCAGAATACAAACCCTTAGAAATTGGAGCGGATCTTTCCATCGAGTTTATCGTTGCAAAGGATAAATACCAATTCGATTCCGTCATTCTCTCCGATGTGCAGAATGGCTTCTTTCTAGTGAGAAAACCAAAAGTCATCTACAAAAGATCCTTATAAATCATCATTTCCAACCGTTTTTTGGATTTAGTTTTTGGCAGTGGTAATTTTAAAAACTTGTCAAAATTAGAATTATTCTATCAAATATTAATATCATCTTTCGAATTACTTTTTGGAGTAACCTATGGAAAATTTAGATTTTAATGCGCTGTTATTGTTTTCAGTTCGCTGGATACATTATGTTGCTGGTGTTTGTTGGATTGGACTTCTCTACTTCCTGAACCTGGTCAATGTCCCTGTACAGGGAAAATTGGATGCTGGCGTAAAAAAAGCACTTACACCTGAACTCATGCCAAGAGTACTGTTTTGGTTTCGTTGGGGTGCCATGTTTACTTTCCTTTCTGGACTTACCTATTATGCTCTTCTTTTTGAAAAAGGTGGACTCAGAACTTCTGCTCCGAATTGGACTTCTTGGATCCTTCTTGGTATGCTTCTTGGAACCATCATGTGGTTCAATGTTTGGTTTGTCATCTGGCCTGCTCAAAGAAAAATCATCAATGGTGTAAAGTCTGGAAATGCGGCAGACCCCTCTATCCCCAAAAAGGCTCTCCTCTTCTCTCGTATCAACACCTTCCTTTCTGTTCCTATGCTTTTCTTTATGGGATTTGGTAGACATGCAGGTGCGAGCGTTCCTTTCCTATCGATTGATGGACTCATAGTTTTGCTGTTTGCAGGTATCATTGGAACCGGAGTTGTTTGGTTCTCGATCAAACAATCAGGTAGCATCAGTACAGAAGTTTAATCCATTTTAAGCATAAACGGAGGAAATTTCTTTCCTCCGTTTACTAGAATCTGTTGCCAGTTAGGTCGCTTTTATCGCACCGTCACTAGAGAGCAAAATGGATTCTTTCCTTCCTTATCCTATTCCCACAATCTCTGAAAATCCCAATGCTTGGGAATATTTTTGGTTCCAATTACCGTATGGCGTTCCTGGAATTGTTTCTCTCATCGTCGGTCTTTTTTTAAGTTATTTTTCCTTTCAAAGGGCGGTTGATAAATCCGGTAGAGATCGCACATTTGCCATCAATCTTGGTATTTCTTTTTTAGGGTATAGCTGTCTGGGACTCATCCTTTCTCTTCGTGCTTGGATACTAGAGAAAGAACTTTTACTCCTGTTGAACAACTGGCTCTACTTGTTTGTCATTCTCATCTTACCGACAAATTTTTACATTTGTTATTCGATCACACGCCGCAAGGTCTTTCTCTATTATACGTATTTATGTTGGGTGGCCGTTGTTTTTGGCTACTTTGGAATCTTACAAGGTAAGGGTTTTACAAATGATTGGTTCCAGTATCCTTTTGGTAAATATCCGAAGGCATCTGTATATGTTAAGCCTTTTGGAATCATACCACTCATAGGCTACTTTGCTCTTGTTTTGCCTTTCTTTACCTTTAAATGGAAAGAGCTAGAAGGGCGTATCCATAGATCTCTCTTTATTGGTTACAATATACTCTTTATATTCACGATTTCCAATGCTCCTGTTTTACTCGGATACAATGTTTATCCTGGTTCCTTTTTTATTTTCATACCTTTGCTGCTAATCGCCTACGGTGTGTTTCGTTCCGATTTTTTTGATGTGAACGAATTGCTATTCCAAAAGAATGGACTGTTCTATATCTTGTTTGGTGTTGTTTCCTTCTCTTTGATTTTGCTTTCTAGTGCGGTAACCCTTGGCATGGACAATGCAACGTATGCAAATCAGAAATGGTTTCCCTATGCCATTCCACCGGCTGCATCTTTTTTCTCATCCATATTCATGGCCATCATTGTGGCCGGGTCAAATCCATCTGCGAAATTAAATCAACTTTGTGCCTTCTCACTCATCATTACGGCGTTCTATAATTTACAATCGATTCCTACAAAATTTTCCTTGGATTATATTGTAATGTTAAGAATATCGCAAATTTGTTTTTTGATTTTCTCACTTGCTCCAAGTATTTTTACAAGATTTGTATTAAAAGTTATCGATTCGCCACGTCCACCGATACTCAAGTTAGTTGATATTTTTTCGGGTATTTGTGCATGCCTTTCCATAACGCCTTTTTTATTTGATGGATATTACGTTTATGATCAAGCGATCATTCATAAGGGCTACCTAGTTCAATACCTGATTGGCTTTATCACTCTTCTTGGTGTATTTATTATCGCCAGAGATTTAAAGAGAAAATGGAGGAGTGTCCCAAGGTTATCCTTTGTAATCATAGGATCCATCTTGTTTTCGGGTTTGCTCCTACTTACTGCTATCCTTCCCTCAAATGGAATTAATTTTCCGCTTTTCAGTGATTACTTATTTATACCAACGATTGTCTTAGGATTCGCAGTTTTAAAGTATGAAGCTTTTTCTTTAAAAGGAAGAACCATTCGGTTTAGCCAAAGGTTGGCCAACCTTGGAATTTTTGCGATATTGGTCGCAAGTCTACTTCAGATGCCGAAGTTTCTGGAAGACTTGGCCTTTGGGGAAACTTTGTTTCATTTAACTCTGGTTACTCTTCCATTAATTTTATTCAATTACCTTTTAGTATATGTTTTTTCTCGACCTCTCGCGGAAGAATTGGATCAAAGCTATTTACTTCTCGAAGAGGCAAAACAGAAAGCAGAAGTTGCCAATGAAGTTTCGGAAAGACTACTACTTAACATTCTACCAAAAAAAATTGCCGAAGAGATCAAACGCCAGGGATTTTACGAACCAGAAACCTATGAAGAAGTGAGTATCCTTTTTACCGATTTTCGCGGCTTTACGATGGTCGCAAAATCTATGGATACGAAGGAGTTAGTTACTGATTTGGATGCCTGTTTCACTCAGTTTGATGAAATCGTTTCCAGAAATAAAATGGAAAAACTAAAAACCATCGGTGATTCCTATATGTGTGCTGGCGGATTACCAACACCTAACAAAACCAGCGCGCTCGATGCTTGTTTAGCCGCACTTGAAATTCGTTCCTTTATGGACCAAATGAAGGAAATAAAAATAGGTTTAGGATTTCCGCACTGGGAGCTTCGTATTGGAATTAGCACCGGACCCGTCATCGCGGGAGTCGTAGGTAGATTTAAATTTGCTTATGATATTTGGGGAGATAGTGTAAACACAGCCTCTCGGATGGAGAGTTCTGGCGAAGTCGGAGAAATCAATATCTCTGAACAAACGTATCATAAAATCCGTTTCTTATTTGATTGCGATTACCGGGGTAAAGTAGAGGCAAAACATAATGTTCTACTTGATATGTATTTTGTGAAACGATTGAAACCTAAATTTTCTCGGGACGAATTTGGTTTCGTCCCGAATGAAAAATTTTGGAAAATTTACGAGAGAATCCAAAAGGGAGCCGTTCTCGTCAAAAAACACTAATTAAATGTTGATCGCTTCGCCAAGAACTGCGGCGGCCGCTTCCATTACGCCCTCGGCAAGCGTAGGATGCGCATGAATCGTCATCGCTAATTCTTTTACCGTAAGTTCCATATTGGCGCTAAGCGTAAGCTCAGAAATCATTTCTGTCGCTGCACCTCCTATGATGTGAGCACCAAGAATCTCTCCATGCTTTTTATCAGAGATAATTTTGACCATTCCTGTCGTATCACCTTGAGCCTGCGCCCTACCACTCGCGGTAAAAGGAAACTTTCCAATTTGTAATTCATAACCTTGGGCGATGGCTTTTGCTTCGGTTAAACCAACGCTCGCAACTTCTGGATGGCAATAAGTGCAACCAGGTATGTAATCATAGTTCAACGGATGTCTTTCTAATTTATGAGGATTGCCGGATCGAATGGAGATATCCTCAGCGGCTCTTATGCCTTCGGCACTAGCGACATGGGCTAAAGATGGAGTCGGAATGCAATCACCAATCGCATAGATTGTATCAATGGAAGTTCTATAGCTAGCATCCACCTCGATGAAACCGTTTTTGGTTTTAATGCCAGCTCCCTCGAGTCCGATACCTGTCGTGTTTGCCGCGATCCCTACACCAACGATCACACGTTCAAAAGTTAATTTTTCTTTTTTTGCAGATTTTCTGTCCTGCAACACGAGATCCACGGAATCGGCATTCACTGTCGCGGATTCTACCGCATAACTTAAATATTGTTCTATTTCTCGTTTTTTAAAAGATCTTTCTAGAATTTGCGAAATCTCAATGTCTTCATTTGGTAATAAGTGATCTTGGAATTCTATCAAAGTTACTTTTGCTCCCATAGAAGCATAAAAATCTGCAAATTCAACTCCGATGGCACCTGCTCCGATGATTGCGATAGATTTGGGAACTGTTTTTTGACTCATCGCATCACGAGCATTCAGAACTTTTACACTATCAAAAGGTAAAAATGGAAGCGCTTTATTTTTTGCACCGACAGCGATGACTATAAATTCTGTACCATAGGTAAATACTTCACCGTTTTCATTTTTTACTTCTAAGGTATGTTTATCGATGATAGAGGCCGAACCAGATATGACAGATATCTTATTTTTTTTCATAAGGAATTCGACACCTTTTGCCATCTGGTCCGCGACTGTCCTTGACCTTTTGATGACTTGCTCGAATTCAGCTGATACATTATCTGCTTTTAGACCGAAACTTGCGGCCTTGCGCAGGTGTTCCAAGACATGAGCGCTCTCTAACAAAGCTTTTGTGGGAATACATCCCCAATTTAGGCAAACGCCACCAAGTCGTTCTTTTTCGATAACGGCCGTTTCGAAGCCTAATTGTGCTGCTCGAATTGCCGCCACATAGCCACCAGGCCCACCACCGATGACGACGACTTTAAAATTTGCTGTATTTGCCATAAAAGCTCCCAAGTGATTGGGATATCCGATTTTTATCGGAAGTCAAGACCTCTTTTTTGCAACTACGAGAATCCTGGCACCCGTTTTTAGGTACTTATCACCAGCATAGCTTCCGTAAACATTCAATACTTCAAATTTTGAATCTTCTAAAAAATTTTGAATTTGAGGAAAATTAAAAACCCTCATTGTGTGGCGGTCTTTTAAATCCTTATGATTTAAATTATAAACATAGTTTACTTCAACAATAGCGACATCGTCAGCACGTGTCATGCGAAAGCCACGATTCCTACGGATGGATACGTTTCCCTGACGAACATTGCTTACTGTCGTGAGAGGCTTTCGTTTGATACGATAGATTGGGTCCGCATTCCAAATTTCAAAAATGGCAAGCCCTGCTTGTTTTAAATTGCGATGGGTATTCCTCAAAAAGGTTATGACCGCATTGTCATCCAAAAGATAATTAAAAGTACCAAAAAGGCAGGTGATTGCATCTACTGGTTGTTTTGCGAAATAATCTTCCAGTCTTCCATATTCAAAAGTACAATGCGGATAACGCATTTTTGCTATTTCTAGCATGCGATTGGATCCATCCACTCCATGGATTTTAAAGCCCATGGCCTGGATCTCTTTTACATGTTCGCCCGTTCCACAACCTATATCGACAATGGTCTGGATTTTGTGTCTTTTGAAGGTTTCTCTGAGAAATTCCACTTCTTCAGGGAATTTTCTGCCAGCTTCTTCGATCGTGAAATAATATTCAGCTAGTTCGGTGTATAGTTTCATTTACTGGCATTTGGCGAAAATCATTTCAGAGAAATTCTAATTCACCCGTTACTGATAGTAACGGCAAAGTTACCATGAAAAGATATTTAATTCCTACTATTTTTTTCGCAGTCGGACTCCTCCTTCAGTTTTGGCTCTATTTCTCATGGATCACACTTGGACTGCTTGTGACATCTACCTTGCTTCTCTGTCTCTTGATCTTCACAGTTAGTGAAATGAGTATCTCCAAAGATAGCTCGGAAGTTTCCTCCGATACGGGTCGGTATACAGAGACTTTAGCCTTGACTCTGCCAGAACCCATGATGAAAGCCCTGAGCGAAGTTGAGAAAAATTTCGAAACAAACTCATTTCGGAAAACAGAACCAATCTTTCACGACGAAGATCCGATTCAATTCGCAAGTGATTTGCTTGCTAAACAAGAACGTCTTCGGTTTACAGAAGTGGTGAAAGAATATGCCTTACCGGTTCAAAATCCAAAAATAAGTTCCATCTTATATGCTTATTTTGATGGATACCGCTTTACCGAAAGCGTTTGGCAAAAAGGAACCATGATCATTGACTCAGAAGCGAATGATATCGAATGGGAAGATTTCGAAGAAAATACGATCAAAAGAGGTCTTCCTTGTTTATCCGCGGGCAGACAAAAATTGTTTTTACCAATCGTTATTAATGCCCAAGTGTTTGGTGTGATCTGTATGCAAACAAAAGACCAATTTTTTGAATCCGAAATGAATCTACTTTGGTTAACCACTGTTACTTTATCAGAAAAAGTCTTGGAACAAAAGGAATACTTTCGGGCTTTGCACGATTCAAAGTCAGGACTCTTCAACAAAGCTCATTTTTATTCGAGCGCAAAGGATCGATTTCAAAGCAAATCAACTCAACTCCTCATACTACTAAAATTTATGAAGCCTGAGAATTATCTTGAGTTTGCCGTTTCCTTAAATGAAAAAACGAAATCTCAAGGCTTTACAGATATTGGTTTTTTCCAACTCGAAGATTTATTGCTAGGTTGTTTTATCCCTAGCCAATCCATTCAGGAATTTACTTTTTTCATTCAGTCATTCGTGGAAGAATTAGATGCATTAGGATATGAATGTGAGCTCGCATTGGGTCACTCTTCCAATAAAAATGTTACTGGGAAGTTTGACCAATGGATCAAACAAGCGTATCACTCGCTGGAAACCAGTATCCTTACAAATGCGGCGTAAATGGATCCGCTTCTTGATGAAAAATTTATCCTTTCGATCTCTCAAGTGTTGCCCGAACATTTTCAAAAAACATTGCAAATCCAGGCAGATCGAGAAGCTTACGGTCCCTCCAAGAATGAAGGCCTCTGTTATGAGAACTGTACCTGCGTAGAGTTTGTTGGTGATCTAAACGGCAAACTCTATATAGGATTGGATGGTTATACAAAATTAAAACTATTGCCAAAAATTGCGCAATCATTCCAAATTGATCCCACTTCTAGGGCACATTCGGGTTCCATCATGATGGAGTTTGCCAATCAAGTCAGCGGGCATTTAGTGAGTGAAATGCGACTCGGCAGATTTCAGATCGACATCCTTCCTCCTGAGAATTTAAACAATAAGCTTGTCACTATTTCCTTGGAACGATATAGACAGTACATTATCATTTTTTTCTTAAAGGACAGAAGAGAAGAGGAATATCTAGGTCGACTGTATACGATTTTATTGTTGGAAAAATTCTCAAAGATTGATTAGCTGTCGAAGATGAGGCCTTATTTCCTCTCTCTCCCCCTTGTTTTCACTTATGGTGGAATGATAAAAAACAAGAACCTCTCTTGTGAAAACGTAATATTAAAAAATAACCGAAGAGCAAGAGTATACCATCCTATCCGTAAAGATAAAACGAGTCTTCCTGGAATCTATCTCCAACATGGACTCAGTATCTCTGGCATTGATGACCATCGTATCATCGACCTTGCGGAAAACTTAGCCCATTGCGGCTTTTCCGTCATTACACCAGAACTTGAGGAAGTAAAAAATCTCGTACTAACAATTGATACGATTGATAACATCGAAAGTGTAGGAATGGAGTTGAGTGAAAACAAATCATGGTTTGACGGGAAACGCTTTGGTTTTTTTTCCATTAGCTTTTCGAGTGGACTCGGGCTCATAGCTT
Organism: Leptospira ognonensis; assembly: GCF_004770745.1. Classification (GTDB taxonomy): domain Bacteria; phylum Spirochaetota; class Leptospiria; order Leptospirales; family Leptospiraceae; genus Leptospira_A; species Leptospira_A ognonensis. The sequence continues at coordinate 44,858 of NZ_RQGD01000022.1, forward strand.
GCTCGCGCGAAAAATTAGCCAGCCGCGTTTCCTCATTTATGGCTGTTGGAGGTTATTGCGATTTTTTAGATACTTTTCCTTTTGTGTTTAAAAATTTCCATATCGATAATTATGGAGTGATGATCCTTCTTTATAATTTGCTCGAAAGAATGGACAAAAAATTAGACAAAGAGCTTAAACAAGTTTTTCTGGAAGCGGCAAAGGACAACGCCCTGCACAGAGAGGGAGAGACTGCTCTGGCACCGAAGATGTTGCAACACACATCCAAAGCCTCCCAAGAATTTTTCAGGAACGTGATGACTTCCAGTGAGTTTCGTAAGCAGCTGGCTGTCGATTTACAGAATACCTTCAGCGTTGAGTTACCAAAAGCATTTTCGCCCTACTACCAAATGTCGGGTCTCCAGAGCCCCGTTTCCCTTCTTCACGGATACGATGATCCGGTCATATCACCCGACGAATCGCGAAAATTGGCAGCTTATTTCAAGGAAAGAGGACATAAGTATGTTTTTGAAACCTCTACGGGACTGACCCATGGAGACAATCTACCCCTTCAGGAACAAATTGGAGGCATCCCAGGGCTATTAAAAACGTTTGGCACGTTTTTGCACTGGCTAAAAGGTTAGAGTTTCTACTTAGTTTTTGAAAAATCCATGCCGATAATGAGAATAGAATGAGCCAAACACCTGCACAATCTCCTGAGTTCAATCCAAGTCGGGGGCTTCATTTTCTAATCTCCGATGATCGGCTAACGGTTACCATGTCAGTCAAGCTTGGCTGGTTAGCTGGTGGTGATGTAAACCATATACTTCTTTTAGAGTATATAGAAAGTACAGGCATTCATAGAGATCGGATTGACATGAAGGCAGTTGAAGCTGCAGCACTCGATATCCAAAAGGCGTTAAAAGATTCTGATAAATCAAAATCCCAACTTGAATTTGTGATCGCTCGAGGGATTCCCCCAAAACAAGGCCAAAACGGTTGGATCAAATTCTTTTTTCAACGTGCTCAGCGGGTGGTACTCAAAGATGATGGAAGTGCCGATTTTCGAAATATAAATAAATACGTTCACATCAATGAAGGCGATAAGCTTGCCACTTTATTTGAAGGAGTCCCAGGAGAACAGGGAATTGATATTGAAGGAAAGCCAGTTTACCCAAATCCTATCGACCGACCAAAATTGACATTAGGTAAAAATGTTTTACCAAAAACTGTAGCTGACCCAGAAAATCCAAGCCAACAAATCAAGGAATACTATGCAGGCGTGAGTGGCGTTGTCTTTTCCACCGACAATTCACTCACTGTCTCTCCCGAGTTAAATATCGACTCGAGCATTGGTCTTGGCACGGGCAATATCAATTTTGAGGGAACGATCCGTGTAAAAGGAACGATAGAAGAAGGGGCGATTGTCAATTGTGCTGGCTCCCTTTACATTGATGGAAATGTGGAATCCTCTGAAGTCATTGTCGGCGCCGACCTAGAAGTAAAAGGCGGTGTAAAAGGCAAAGGTAAAGGCGTCATACGCGTTAAAGGCGATTTGCATACGAAGTTCATTGAAAACGCAATCTTGGAAGTCGATGGGGATTGTATCATTGAAAATTTTATACTCGGCTCAAAGATTTATTGTTTGGGAAATATCGTACTAACTGGTGAATCCTCCTCACTCATTGGATCCGAAGTCATAGCATTCAAAGGTGTAACCCTCGCTTCTCTTGGTTCAGCGGCTCAAATGGATACAACCGTCGAAGTGGGATTTCATTATAAGAACGATCGATTGTTAAATGAAGGTTCTCTTCGTTTGGTAGAACTTGACAAAGAATTAGAAGCTGTTCTTCCTGAAATTCAAAAAATCAAAGAAATCGTCCAACGAACTCGCGGTAAACTAGACGAGGCGAGAAAACAAAAGTTCAAGGATGTTTTTGATGCCTATTCCAAAAAATCAAAAACACTAGAACTTTTACGGGCAAAGGTAGAAGAGTTACGTTCCGCACGCTATAATAATGAAAATGTGAAAGTGGTTGTTAGAAATACAGCTCATCCTGGTGCTACCATCAAGTATAGAAGACAGATCGACAAGATCGTAAAGCCACAAACATCTTTTGTCATGAACTTCTTTCCGCAGCAAGATAAGGCCATGATGACTGCCTTCAAAGCGAGCAAATAATAATTGTTAAAGTTTTAATCCAAGTTTATCTAACTTCGGAAGGATCACGTAATTGCAATACGAGTTCGTGGGATTTTTCGTAAAGTAGTTTTGATGGTAATCCTCGGCCTCAAAAAATTCTGGCAGAGGTGATATTTCCGTTACTATTGGAGATTTAAAAAGATAAGCGGATTCTTCTTTTGATTGTAAGGCTAATTCTTTTTGTTTCTCATTATGATAGAAAATGACCGATCGATATTGGGTACCTACGTCATTCCCTTGTCGATTCAAAGTGGTCGGATCATGCGCATGCCAAAAAATATCTAAGACTTGAGAATAACTGATCTGAGTATTTTCATACTTCACCTGGATCACCTCTGCATGTCCTGTCGTTCCGGAACAAATATCTTTATAGGTCGGTGATTTTGTTTTACCGCCCGCATAACCAGATTTAACAGAAAGGATGCCAGGGATTCGGAGAAAAACCGCTTCCACGCACCAAAAACAACCACCACCGAGTGTCGCTATCTCTTCCATAAATTACCTATACCTTTAGACGATTCGGAATTTCGAAAGGAGGGAAACATCCAAATTCCGTGATGAAGGATCGAATGTATTTCGCAGGTGTAACATCAAAAGAAGGATTCAAAGCCCTTGCCCCAACGGGAGAGGTCATTCCGGGTTGGATGAAAATGTTGCCCGAAACATCTTTGATAAAATCATACCGGGTTACTTCTTCTTCCTTTCGCATTTCGATAGGAATGGAAGCACCCGTTTCCAGTTTTAGATCAAAACTGTCTTTAGTGGCGCAGACATAGAAAGGGACGTTATGTGCCTCTGCCACGATCGCAAGATTGTAAGTTCCGATTTTATTTGCGGTATCTCCATTTCTAGCAACACGATCACATCCCACGAGTACGGCATCTATCTTTCTAGAGCCCATAAGCCATCCCGACATCCCATCGGTAATGATATAACATTCGATGCCCTCTTCCATCATTTCAAATGCTGTCAGCCTCGAGCCTTGTAGAAAAGGTCTGGTCTCATCAGCATAAACGATCACTTTCTTCCCGGCATCTCGTAAGGAACGAATGACACCGAGTGCGGTGCCATGCCCTGCCGTTGCAAGTGCCCCTGTATTGCAATGTGTGATGATATGAAACGTTTCCTCATTGGGATCAAATAGATCCACGCCATGGCGACCAAGAGCTTCATTGTCCCGCAAGTCGTTTAACATCAATTCCTTTGCGAAGGACTCCCATACCAAAAATATATCATGCCAATTGTTTACCTCCTGAACCTTCTCTCCAGCCTGAGCAAGAGCATACGTTAGGTTTACGGCGGTGGGTCGAGACTGCTTCATGGAATGGAGTACCGACTCGATCTCACCCGAGGAAGCAGAACCGGACCGCCCTTTTGCAAAAAGGGCAATTCCAAAAATTCCCGTAATCGCAATCGCAGGCGCCCCACGCACGGCCATATCCCGGATGGCAGAAATGGTTCCTTCCATAGTTGTGATCTGTAGGAACGTTTTCTTTAGTGGCAGGAGGCGCTGGTCCAGGAGGACAAGGGTTCCGTTTTCCCAGGAAATGGGCGAAAATGATAAAGAGGACATACGACATTTTTTTTCGAAACCCAGACAAAAAAAGATAAAAATAAGGTTGACCTTTTAGGTGCAGCGCACAAAAAGGAATAGTGCAATGCACAAACATTTAAAACAAGGAACCGAAAAATGGAACAAGTTGTAAAAGACGGATTAAACTTTATCTTAGGCGCAGTAACGACTGTAAAAACGGAAACAGAATCAGCGATCTCTAAATTGAACTCTGAGTTTCAAACATTAGCTGCGAAAGGCGCGAAAGACCAAAGCGAAACTTCTGTTAACTTAAGAAAATACCTTCAAGAAGGAATTTCTCAATTAGAAGCTCTTGCTGGAAAAGTTAACTCTACTGTAGCGGAAGCAAAAGAAAAAGTGGCTTCTGTAACTACAAAAGCTTAAGAATCTCTTTGATTTCTAGGTAAGCCCTGGTGAGTGTTACTCTCTCGCTGGGGCTTTTTTCATTTCGGTAAGGATACGCTCCTGGTCCTCTACGTTTAGCATGTGGCTAAGTGAATCATATACTTCCGATTCAGATTTAAAATTGGAATACCTAATCTCAAACGATGTAGGGTAAAAATTTTCCATTTTCTTCAGACGCGATTTTAAAACATCCAAGACCATTTTTTCAAAAACTTGGATCCCTTCGCTGAGACTCCAACCTTTCAAACCCAACCAAGATTCTAAAAGATAAATGAGAATGTGATCAGATGCTAAATGAGAGAACTCAATACTGTCGTTCGAGACTTTTCTTATCAAGTCCTCAATCAAATGCGTGGCAATGTTCTCCTTGTTCTTACAATCATACGCCTGACAGATAGAAGTACCGTAAAAGGAAAAATTCTGACTTTTTGGATCTCCCGTAAAAACTGGATGGATCATGCAACCAATCCGAGATTGTGCTTCATCCACATAACCAAGATAAGGACAATTATATGTCATCTCATCATTTTTTGTATAGGTTGATTCGATGCTTTCTCTCGTCTGGCGAAATGCTGCCACAGTATGTCGAATTTCAAATTTGACTGAACTTTTAAAATAGTTCGTGCGCTCAGTCAGGAGTTTTTTATAGCCTTTGACATCGAGCTTTAGGTTGAACAATCCACAGCAGGCTCCGCACGAAACAGATCCAAGAGAAGGATGGCATAAACTCAAATCTTGCTCTTCTCCAAAATCGTAGGTATGAGTCCACTAAACACAAGCTCAAGATCTCCAGACTCCCTCTTTTCCTTGAAGTAGGTTACATAAGGAAGGATCATTTTCTTTTTCTCGTGATACATCACAAGATTGCCTTTATGACTTAAAAATAAATCTTTATCTCGTAATGAGGTAGAAGGAATGCCAAAGGAGGGCTTTTTGCCTTTAAAATAGTAATGCGGATTTTGATTTTCCGAGACTAAAAGAATGCTGACAAACTCTAGTTCATTCATCTCGAGAAGCAAATTTTCAATGAAGAATTGGAGGATGATCAAGTAGGACTCATACTCCTCTTTTTGCATCGATTTATCCTCCCAAGTTTCAAGCCAAGAAATGATTTTAAAAATCGTTTCTTTTTGAGCATTCATCTTTAAGGAAATCGAATCTAAAAATGTAGAAATTTTTAACTTTTGAAAATCCCAAAGACAACTATAAACCAGTTCCCACCATTTACGCAAGTTAATCGCATCATCTAAATTGTTCGGGATGGCCTTGTCCATGGAGTGTGATTTATGATCGCTGAAGATGATCATACCTATGACTTGAGAAAATGATTCAAACACGTGAATGGTTGCTTTTAATATCTCAACCTCAGATGCGTTTGATTTCTGAGTGATTAAAAACTTAGAATACGAACTTGCGATAGGCGAAGGATAGAAATCGGTCACAGCTGAGGGATTGATTATTTTTTGTGTCGGGTTTTGTGATTTTTCATTCGTAACAATTTTAAAATCAGGATTACCAAATAAGGAATAATTCGCCCACGTTAAGTCATTTGAATGATAGTTTCGTCTAGCGTATTCCTTGGCATAGAAAAGAGATTCCCCTACACTTTTTTGAGCAAAGATGGCTGTATAAAAACGTATAGTGAAATCAATCGTTCTTTCATTGTCTAAAATTTCCCAATTTGTACCAATAAAAGTTTTGATACCTGCGGTTAAGAAAGCTCCAGCATATTGATTCAAAAAATTATTGTTAATTTTTTTACCCGCCGATTTTGCTGACATACAAGAGTTAGAAAAAACTAGATCGGTATCAATGCCTGAGGATTTAATCTCACGTGCTTTTAAAATCTTTCCATCGGAGAGTAGCCATCCGTTCTCAAGTGAGTCCTCGGAAAAATGTAAATGTCCAGAGTAATGAATGATGTGTTTGTCTTTAATAAGGGAGAGTAACTTTAGTTTGGTGACTTGCTTCCCACCGATAAACTCTAACTCCAATAAATCAGAAGGGACCTTTTGGCTCAAAATGGAGAACAATGCCTCTCCTTCTTTTTGAGCACCGAGTAAATCCTCGGTCGGATCTGCGATGATGAGCATCTTGATCTTTTGATTGAATCGGTGGGGGGAACTATGAACACCACCTCGAATGGTCTTTCCAATACGAAACTTATCGGAGAGAAACGCATTTCCGTCATGCAAGAGCTCCCATGGAATCATAGCTAGTGCGGGATCTATATTAAAATGAATGCTCCGTTTGTGGGTTGTTTTGAGTTTTTCTATAATTGACTCGGGAAAAAACTGATGGAAAAAAGTTTCCCCAAGTGTGCGGAGGTCCTGAAGGATATCCGCATTGACCATTTTGTTCGAATGGTTTAAGACCGCATGCGAGACTCGAACGAGCCTCTCGACTTCTTCGATGTATTCTAGGATGAGATCATCGTCGATGGTGGATTGGATATGGGATTCTTCGCCTGGTATATTTCCTTCCAGAACATTGAAAATGTTTACATTTCCGACACGATCAATGATAAGTGAAAGCATTCACAATAGATTAACCTACAAGAATGCTTAAGTCAAATGATTTTGACTGCGTATCTCCTTGAAATTCGATCGTATAATTTCCTGCTTTTAACCCTGAGAAACTAGCGACACCATCGGGACTCACGAGGCTACTGAGTATAAAACGACCATCCTTTCTTAGATTCACCTGTTTAAAAGAGCCCTCCCCTACCGACTCTGCCTTTACACTTAGGTAGACATCCTCAGGATTCTCCTTGATCAACTGGTAATAAAATACCTGCCCACCGGCGACAGTTTCCTCAAAAATGACTGAGGAATGGTCCGTAGAAAGTGTATCTACCGAGGAACGTAGGACTGGGATCAGATTTAAGGTTTCAACCACTCGCACGGAATCTAAAATCCCATCTATGATATGGAAACCTTTTGCGGAAAGTCGAACCATGAGCTGATTTTTCTTTTCAGGTAAAACCAAATTCTCGGCAGTGTAATGCTTTAAATAATCAGGCAATTCATGCCCTGCAGATCCACCAATCACTTGTTCTGCTTTCGCGAGATCAATTTCCTCATAAAACTGACCCAGTTCGGAAGTGGACGAAATCAGGACGGATTCAGAAAATAGGGAGACAACGGATGCTTCGCATGCGACATATTCTTCAAAACAGGATTGGCAAGATAGCAAAAGTTCAGCCGGAATTTCCTTGCCATCAGAATACCACTGTTTGATGAACTCTTTGCTACAATCGGAGTTACAAGTTTCTGCTTTTTTCATAGTTCACCCAAGGTTCCTGTCACTTATTAAGAGACGAATAAATTCACTCATCTTCTGAAAAAAATCGGAATTTTTTTTGAATTTTTTCCATGACTCGTAACAATGTTACACTGACTCCACCTTCGGAAATACCTAAAATTCTCGAAATTTCCCTGTATGGCGTGCGAACTAGAAAATGGCCTCTATTTTTTTTATCGATCAATTTACGTCTTTGTTCGTATTTCTTTGCTAAGGAATGGTCTATCTTTTCTTGGAGATGGACTTCTTCTGTGGAACTGCCACCAGCTTTCGCTTTTCTCTGCTCTCTCAGATCCAGAATATTCAAATATATAGAAGTAATCTTATCTTCCATCTTTAAGTTTACTTCTTCTTTGTCGCTTAATTGCTCTCTCAGCTGTAAAATTTCTAATTTCACATCTTCAATCGTTAATTGTTTTTTCGTAGCAATGTATTGAATCTCTTCAGGGTCAAGATGGAGATAGTAAATAAAGGAAAGTTTAAAAATCACACGATTCTCAAGTTTCACATCATGTAGAACCGATTGAAATTTTTGAGCAACGGCTTCTGCTCTAGACAAGGCTTCTGGTTTACGATCTGGTTCGTCTTCTATGGTATTGTATTCCACACCATCCTTGTTTACTTTCTTCACAGATTGAATTTTTAACTCTCGTTTGGTTCGTTGCCAATCGATGAGAAGGTTACGTAGAACGGAAAAGAACCAAGTTTTAAAACTTGATTTTCCAACAAAACTGTTGAATCTTTTGCCCGACTTTAGCCTTTCGAAGGCGTAAATATAGAAATCAGAAGCGTCATCCTCGGAAAGGTGAAAAACACGAATGGGAAAATTATAAATATCTTTAGAATAAATATCAAAAAATTTACGAAGTGCCGCCTCATCCCCTCGACCAGACTTCTGGACGATTTCCAGAATTTCTTCATTCGAATATGCCACTAGCGACATTATGTTGTTTCCCTATTTCGACGGGAAGAAATACTTTTCATAATTATGAGCAGTAGTGTTCGAAATCTTTTCACAGTTGCAAGTTTTCTTTTATTTTTTGTGATTATTTCTGTCTTTTTTGCTCCGCGAGTCCTCAGGGCACAACCATCAAAACCTAACTTCCAATGGCCAATAGAAGGCTTTGACCTAGCTGCATTGATCACAAGCACATTTGGAGAGTCAAGGAAAGACCATTTTCATAACGGTCTTGACATTTCTTCCGTACTTCAACCTGTTCATAGCCTCGCAGATGGTTATGTGCTCTATTCAAGATATGCAGAAGACAATCCTTTTGAAGAAGAAAGGGGATCTGGAAATATTGTCTGGCTTGCCCATGACCAAGGTTATATCAGTGGGTATTACCATTTAGCAGGCTCTAGGCATGAAAATATACGCACGAAACAAAACGTAAAATCAGGAGATATCATCGGACTATCGGGTAACACTGGTCATTCTAGTGGGGGCCATTTGCATTTTGTCTTAGGTAAAGACTATGGTAAAGTCCTTCTCGATCCGATGTCCCACCTTCCTAAAATGGATGACATCATGCCGCCTCAGATTGCCAATTTATTCATACATGTGGGTGAAAAATTTACCAATATCAATGACGGTGATAATATAAATGTCTCAAAGGCATTTCCATTAACCGTTAGTATTTTTGATGGAGGAATGAAAAATAGCCAAAGGCGCGGGATCCGAGATTTGGAGATCATCTTTAACGGGGAAACCATCAAAAAGACGAATTTCGATTCGCTTTTATTTGATAACGGAAAATGGAAGACTTCAAATGGCTATTCGTTTGAAGATCTATTTTTCAAGGATCGGTATTTGGTAGGTTTAGTGAATCTAAAGGCTGGTGAAAATCTCGTCAAGATCGCGACAGGAGACTTTAACAACCAAAGATCCGAAAGAACATTCAGCATCAACGTAACAAGGACGAGTACTAGAGAATAAATAGGAAGGCAACGTTATGAGAAGTTACACTCATAACGTTTTGATAACGGAATCTATGGACACGCAAAATGTGTCACTTGGTTGTCCTTTACTACCGCAATCCCTTTGATATTTTTATGAACTACGTTGTTCTCACAGCAATTTTTACCATCGGTCGGTGAAGTCGTGCAAAGTACAAAGGCTTCCTGAGGAGTTGCAGCTTGGACTCCAGTTTTACAAGTAGTGCCCGTTGCTTTTGGCAAAGCTGGTGGCCATACGTCTTTAATTCGTCCGCATGCATATTCTTCCGCCGAAATGCTTGTCGAAAGAAACGAAACCATAAATAAGACCAAAACCCAGAAAATATTTTTCATAAACGCTCCTTGTAAAATCCAATAGAAATAGGAGTTTCAATCCAATTGCTAGCGATTTTCTGAGTGGATCATGGAAAAATCGTCTCGATGATTTAAGGACATTTACTAACGCGTCGACTTTCAAAGCATATCATGCATGAACGCGTACTTCTTCGCCAATCGTATAACGTACTGTGCCTGATCCCAACATTTCGGATAAAATTTCCATAAGTTCGCTCGTGATTTCAATTGAAAAATGATCATGGGCTTTAATTACTTTTTTCTCTTCTCCAGTTCCCACTAAATGAAAGAATACTGCGGAACTGCCTCTATGCACAGAAAATAGATCTTGAATTTTTAAAATGATGTCACGATTTTTATCTTCCGACATATCAATCGTTAAATGAAGCGCTTTTTCCATCTTCTTTTCAATGGTTATTTGATTCAATTCCTCGACATGGTTCACAAGTATCTGACCTTTCAGCTCGGACTCTTCCACATCAACTCGTTCCAATATCCCTTTGATAAAAAGTGTCTTATCTTCCAAAAATAATGGTTTAAAATCAGCATAGGTTCTCGGAAAAGCTACGCATTCGATTTCACCAGTTTGGTCCTCAATCATGAAGTTGATGAACTCTTCCTTCTTTTTTGTGAGTTTGATCATCTTTTTGGAAAGAACACCGGCGATCTCAACCTTCGATTTTGGTCGAACATCTTCTAAGTCTTCTATATGAATTGGCTTTAGGGACTTTAATTGTTCAGTAAATTTATCAAGAGGATGACCAGAAAGATAAAGACCTGTGGTTTCTTTCTCTTTTTTAAGAAGCGTGTCTAGGTCCCATTCGATGCCATCTTTAGGTAGATTGAGTGCATATCCATCATCGACACCAGTGGCACCACCAAACAAGGAAAACTGACCCTCTTTCTCTTCCGATTGTTTCTTTTGTGCATACGAGAGTATTGAATCTGTGGATTCAAATATGCACTTTCTTGCATAACCAAAGGAATCAAAGGCTCCACCCTGGGCAAGTGCTTCCATTACTTTCTTGTTAGCGAGCCTTGTATCTAGATGAAGCGCAAATTCTTCAATATTTTTATAACCCTTCAGTTTTCTGCGATTGGAAAGAATATTCTCGGCAGCAAGTTCTCCGACGCCCTTTAGAGAAGAAAGCCCAAACCGTATGGTTTGATCATCAGTAATTTCAAAGGACAATCCAGATTCAATGAGATCTGGTCCGAGGATACGAATGCCCATTTCTTTCGCATTATTTATGTATTTAACAACATCAGAAATTTTAGAATGGTCACCCGAGAGAAGGGCAGTTAAGTACTCAATAGCATAATTTGCCTTCAGATAGGCGGTCTGATACGTAACAAAGGCATAGGCGACAGAGTGAGATTTATTGAATCCATATTCACCAAACTTCTCCAAGGTCTCAAAAAGTTCAGTTGCTAGCTTTTCACCGATTTTGTTCTCAGCGGCACCCTTGACAAATTTTTCCTTTAGAGCCGGCAATTTTGACTTATCTTTTTTTGCCATTGCCTTACGCAGAACATCGGAATCACCAACTGAGAAACCACCCATAATGCGTGATATTCCCATCACCTGCTCTTGGTAAACGATCACTCCGTAAGTTTCTTCTAAAACCTGGGCAAGGCTTTCGTGAGGAAATTGGACTTTTTTCTTTCCATTCTTTCTGTCCAAATAATCATCGAGCATTCCTGATCCCATCGGACCCGGCCTGTATAACGCGAGCAAGGCGGCTATCTCTTCAAATTTCTGTACCTGAGCTTTGGCAAATAGATCCCGAATCCCTGTCGAGGAATCAAGCTGAAAGATCCCTAATACATTGGCTTTTCGAAGGAGACTAAATGTTTTCTGATCATCTAGCGGAATCTTATCGAGATCCAAGAGGATGCCATGTCTCTTTTTAATGAGTTGTACAGCATGATGGATCGTAGTTAAGTTTTTTAATCCTAAAATATCCATCTTGATGAGACCGACTTGCTCGGACATATTCTTATCAAATTGAGTAACAATCGATCGTCCCTCTCTGCCTGCCTCACTAACAGTCGATAAAGGTACAATTTCTTCTAATGGTGATGGTGCAATCACCACTCCTGCCGCATGTCTTCCCACTTGACGGTAGTTACCTTCTAATTTTTGAGCAATGAGAAACACTTTTTTATTTAAGTCTGACTTTTCTGCTAAATCTTTTAAATCTTTTGAAGTATCGAGCGCCTCTTGAATCGTGATTCCTAATTTTTTAGGAAACAATTTACTCATCTCATTGACTTCAGAAAAAGGTACATTAAAAACTCGGGCTACGTCTTTTATGGCGGCCTTTGCCGCAAGCGATCCAAAGGTAATGATTTGTCCGACTCGATTTTCACCATACTTCTGTTTGATGTAATTGATAACTTCTTCTCGCCTCTCTACGCAGAAATCGGTATCTATATCAGGCATGTCCTTTCTGTCTGGATTGAGAAATCTTTCAAAAAGAAGATTATAACGAATCGGATCTACATTCGTAATGCCTAGGGCATAGGCAATGATACTACCTGCCGCAGAACCCCTTCCGGGTCCCACAGGAATTCCCGTGTGACGAGCAAAATTGATATAATCTTGCACGATGAGAAAATAGCCCGCAAAGTGCATATTGCGAATCGTTTGCATTTCAAATTCTGTTCTGTCTTTGATGACCTGTGTAATCTCAGGATATTTTTCGTTGATCCCATCCCAGACTAATTTTTCAAGATAGCTATCTGTATCATAACCTGTTGGTACATCAAACGGAGGCAGCAAAGGATTGCCGAATTGAAAATTTAACGAACATTTATCGCGAATTGCTAAAGTATTATAAAATGCTTCTTGATGGTCAGGAAATATGGAAAACATTTCCTTGGGACTTTTCACATAAAAATTTTGATTGAAACCGAATCTCATCTCATCATCAATATTTTTTCGCATTCCAATACGTAATAAGATATCTTGTGCTTCTCTATCATCTTTAGTAAGGAAGTGCGAATCGTTCGTTAGAACGAGAGGAATGCCTGTTCGTTTCGAGAATCCCATCACGGCCTCGGCGACGGTTCTTTGTTCTGGAATCCCATGATCCTGGATTTCTAAGTAAAAATCCTCTTTCCTGAATATTTCATGCAACTTCCCAGCTAACGCAAATGCTTTATCTTCTTTACCTTCTAGTATCTTTCGGTTCACCTCACCGGCAAGACAGGCTGTGAGACATACGAGACCTTCACTGTGCCTTTCTAACAGATCATAGTCGATTCTTGGCTTGCGATAAAATCCTTCCGTAAAGGAACGGCTCGCAAGTTTGATCATATTTTTATAGCCTAACTCATTTTTACAAAGAAGAATGATGTGATAGGCACCACCATCAGCGATTTCATCAAGCTCTGTCTCAGCAGAGCGTGAGGGGGTTACATAGAATTCGCAGCCTATGATCGGTTTGACATCATGTTTAATGGCTTCTTTATAAAACTCGATCGCACCGTACATATTCCCATGGTCCGTGATGGCAACCGAGCTCATTCCCAATTCCTTGACACGCTTCATTAGATCGGGGATGCGGATAGCACCATCGAGCATCGAGTATGTAGTGTGTAAGTGTAAATGCGAGAAATCGTCCATGGCTCAAGTGACATAGTCGCGCCAATGCCATCTGAAGTAAAGTCTGCTTGGAATTTCTGATTCAGATTTTTAAGTGGGATTGACCAATGCCAAAATAGGGGACTAGATTCCAACCTCAAAAGGAGGGGATTGATTCTCCAAACTTCAGGATTATTTTCATGGAAATCATACTCGTACGCCATCCCGAAACCATAGCTCCAAAAGGAATGTGTTATGGAAGTCTGGATTTGGAACTAAAAGATCCTGTGGAAATCACTCGAGAAAGAGTCATTCAAAACCTAACAGATCGCCCCGATTTAATCATCGCTAGCCCCCTTCCCCGGGCAAAAAAATTAGCCGACTCCCTTGCTGAATATTTTAACCACAAAGAAGTAAAAACTGACGACCGTTTAATGGAAATGCACTTCGGCGATTGGGAAGGTAAAATGTGGGATGAATTACCTAAATATGAAACGAAACATTGGATGAAAAATTTTGTGACGGCAAATGCACCTAACGGTGAATCCTTTCTTGAACTAGAAAAAAGAGTGCTACATTTTGCAGAAGAGTGGTGGTTGCATCCTACCAATCCGAAAATTCAAAATCTTGAAAATCGGCGCCTAATGATCGTTTCTCACTCCGCACCGATTCGAGTTCTAATCTGTCAAAGACAAGGGATCCCACTTGCACAAGCGTTTAAGTTAAACGTTGACTTTGGTTCTGTTACGATCCTCTAGTCTCTCTGTTTTTTCTCACCGAGGGGACCAAGCTTCGATAGGATCATCTCGTTCACAAGTTTCGGATCGGCTTTACCTTTGGTTTCTTTCATCACAGCACCTACAATCGCACCTAAGGCACGATCCTTGCCATTTTTCCAAGCTTCTACCGACTCGGTTTGAGATTCCAAAACACGTATCACGATTTCTTCAATCGCTTTATCATCTCTAACTACTTTAAGTCCTTTTGCTTCTACAATTGCCTCTGGCTGGTCTGTGCTTGTTAGCATGTCTTCAAAAATGGTTTTGGCAATTTTCCCTGTGATTTCGCCACTAGCAATCATTGCGACAAGCTTACCTATACGTTCCGGACCAACACTAAATTCTTCAATTGAAATGTTTTCTTTATTAACGATACCCAGAACTTCATCCTTCACCCAGTTGGAAGTTTTTTTGGCATCTTTAGATATCACTAGAGCCTTTTCGAAATACTCAGCTATTTCTCGTTCACTCGTGAGGACCTCTGCATCATATTCTGGAAGTCCTAAATCTTTAATATATCTTTCTTTTTTAGCGCGTGGCAGCTCAGGTAGATGTCTGCGAATATCATCTATATATTTGTCAGTGATCACTATCGACGGAAGATCTGGTTCTGGAAAATAGCGATAGTCATGGCTCATTTCCTTACTGCGCATGGGAATGGTTTTTAGAAGAGCCGCATCCCAAAGTTTTGTCATCTGCTTAAAAGACTCGCCTCGAGAATAAACATCTTTTTGCCACTCTATTTCGTAATCTATCGCTTGTTTGACGGCCTTAAACGAATTTAAGTTTTTAATCTCAACGCGAGTTCGAAATCCTTTTTCGCCTTTAGGTCGAATGGAAACATTGGCATCACATCTGAGGGATCCTTCTTCCATATTACAATCAGAAACTTGTATGTATCTCAGAAGGGTTTTCAATTCATTTAGGTAGGCATAAGCTTCATCCGAAGAACGAATGTCAGGCTCTGAAACGATCTCAATTAAAGGGGTACCAGCTCTATTATAATCAACATAAGATCGATTTACGGATGAATCATGAGAGTGGATCAATTTTCCAGCATCTTCTTCCATATGTATCCGAGTTAGAGGAACAAACTTTTCAGTATCCTGACCCTTCCATTTAACAAAAATTCCACCCTTGGTGGCATAAGGCTTGTCGAACTGAGAAATTTGATATCCTTTCGGTAAGTCAGGATAAAAATAATTTTTGCGATCAAACTTTGTGAACTGCGTGATCTCACATCCGAGCGCTAGGCCAGCACGGACTGCTTTTTCTAAAACCACTTCATTTAAAACAGGCAATGTTCCCGGAAGAGCCACACAAAGAGTAGAGATATGCGTATTGGGAGAACCGCCAAATTCGTTTGTGGCGGTTGAGAAAATTTTTGACTGGGTGTTCAACTGAACGTGGACTTCGAGTCCGATGATTACTTCGTATTCCATGGTATAGAAACAGGATTTCTAGCAAAAATCCAGGTGGCAATTGAAAAACCCTGGATCAGACGTCTGAATTTCTTTCTAGCACGGCTTTGTATAAGTTTTTTTGCTCAGCTGAGATCGAAACCTCGCCATTTTGATGAAGTTTTTTAGTAAAATCTGATAGCTCTCTCACCCGATCTTTAAAAGCAATGCCAAGCTTCCTATCTTCAAACGCAATATGCGATAAAAGCCAATTCTTTAAATCTTGTATTAGATGAGCGGCAACGAGCCGATCTCCTTTTTTGTTTTCATCACTTCTTAGTTGGACGAAGTCGATAAAACGCTTATGTTGCTTCATATGATTGGCAAAATCAACATATCGGAACTGGCGCATAATTCGATCTTCTACAGAAAAATGATCCTTAGTATAATCGATTGCTTGGACTATTATATTATGTAAAACTTCATTTGTAACATTTCCAGAAGCTAATATTTTATCTAGCTCAACGATCATTTTGAGGAGCCACATATGTTGAAGGTCTATTATGGGTATGTTAGTCGCTAGATTGTATGTTCTCCAAATTTTCCGAATATCCTGAACGATGTCAGAAGATTCAGAAGTTTGGACTTGGGTAGATTCTTCAGCTGCTGATATATTTTGATAGATCAATAATTGATCTTTCGAGATTGTATATTTCCTCTCTTTTAATATCTGATTAGAATATTTGTTAACCTTTATATCTTGTTTATTAAAAAAATCTGCATAGTCTGCATCATCATGTAGTATATGCTGAAAGAGCCATTTTTTCAAAATCTGTAGTAAACCAAGTGCGGCAACTTCATCATTCTCCGCGCCGCTAAATTTTTCAGCAAGCTTCGCTACGAAATTCCTGTGACCTTCAACATGCTGTTCAAAATTCGGATAATTAAAATGGCTTAAAATGTCTTCTTCCAGAGCAAAATGTTCTGAGACGTATTCAAGAGCCCTGGTAAACGACAATTTAACGTCATCTGAGAATGATTCTAAAGTTACATCCGTTAAAGCTTCTTCCAGATTTAAAATTGTATAAACAAGCCACAGGTGTTGCAGGTCAATAATGGGAATCCCAAGACTGAACGGCTGGCTAAACCACAAATTTTTAAGCTCTTCCAATTTTTTAGCAGGATCTTTAGGCATGCTCCTACTAAATTTACGGGAATTCCGACTAGGTCATTTCATTTTTTAACCGACGGTGCTTAGTTTGCTCGCCATTTCAAAGAGGGGGCCATTCAAAATGGGATCGATCAGGTAAATGATTCTTTGGGTGCTCGATGTTTGTGATGCGAGATCCGTGATGGCTCTTCTTCTATCCATTTTAATCTCTTGTGTATCAAAGTCTTCAATATGATATTTTAAACCCCGTTTAAAGATAGGTTTAATGGTGCAGATTCTTTGAATTTTTGGCCTTGTTTGGTATCGATCCAATTCTATGACTTGGCAGATATCGAAGTGGGCGCGTTTTTCCGAATCTACTGACGCTGTAATGACAAAATCTCCAAGGTTTATAATGTTTTCATTATTGGTCAAACTTGCTCCCACGTAGTCTAACAAGTGTCTTATGTTTTTGTTACTATACGAGAAAAAGGAATCATTTACGATTATTTTTAAGGCAGTAGAGGATTTGTAAGCAGGGCGCCAAGATTGATTGGTAGTGAGCGATGCATATTCGCTTGCCAAAGAAAGAATCGCAATATCCTCTTCAAAATTTACTGAAGATACATTACTCTCTTGGATTTTTAATTGAACCTCAATGTCTTCAATGATCTTTTTCTTACTTAAATCTTTCAAAAATTTATCTCTAACGAGCATTAACTTATTGAAAACGTTTTTTGTATCTGGAAAATTATTATTTAAACCGTTACCTCGAAAAGGACGATGATGGTTCAATACCAAGGTACGAACTTCTGTTGGAATATCGGAAGCAGACAAAGTCATTAGGTAGCTGAGAGTGGGATGTTGTTGGATAAGGGCGTATTCTTCTTTTCCAAGCTTAGGACTATCGCTTAGACTTAACTTTGAATAGCCGATATCGGCTAGAAAACTTGCGGTCATGACAGCAAGATGATCTTTCTTATTGGGTTTTTTATCTTCGTCTGTTACTATTTTTTTTGTTCTTACTTTCATACCCATCGCAACAATCGTGCGTTTTGTCATAAGTTCAGATTCTAATGGTACACCTGCCACATTCAATATCTCTAATATGTTAAACAATCCATGTTCGAAATCGGGATTACTGGTAAAATCATCTAAGACGGCATTCATCGATTTTTGAACTCTTGCAGAATGCTCCAAAGAGAAAGTTTCCTTCCTTAGATCGTTCAGAAGAGAAGCAGTCTGCTTTGCAAATTCGGTCGTCTTTTCTGCATCAAATAGTTTTACATTTTTGGAATCAGTCTCTGTGGAAGTTCCTACGCTGATCCTTTGGTGATCTTTGGCAAGATAATAAGCACCTTGGAGTTCTATCCGGAGCAACTTACCAAAATCATCTTCGGTAGGATTCTTTTTTTTCGACATAAGGAGTTTTCCCTCCTTATCATACAAATCAATGGATATATATTTGTTCTTTCGAAAAGAATTTAGGGAATCTTCTGAGAATTCAAATTGTATCAGTTGATCTGTCGAAATCGATTCTTGCTCGCTCACAATTCCTGCCTTTAAAAATAGATACGAAGATCCCTAAGATAGGACGAAACAAACATTAGAATCTTTCTCATTTTTTTAAAAAATACCCTGATTGCTACGAAAAGAAGGCCAGACTGCCCGAAGGCAGCAATCTTTTCTCAGATTAAACAAACCACTTTGTCGTAGTGTTTACAATAAATCTCACAAAACCAGTATAAGGTGGGTACATCAGAGTTGGCATCGAGAGCTTTGGAGATTGTAAGACAGACCTTTCATGTGAAAAAGCCTTAAAGCCAAAGTGTCCATGGTAACTACCGTGGCCAGAATGATTGATCCCGCCGAATGGAAGATTTGAATTTACTAAATGTAGGATCACGTCATTGATTACAGAGCCGCCAGCAGAAGTTCTTTGCAGGATGTATTTTGAAGTTTTGTTACTATCTGTGAATATATAAAGTGCGAGTGGTTTTGGTTTCGAATTTACAATTCCAATCGCTTCATCCAAAGTATCATATCCAATAATTGGCAATAGTGGTCCAAAGATCTCATCTTCCATAATTTTTGCATTTAAAGGAACATCTACGAGAATGGTTGGCGAAATGAAATTATCATTGCTATTGACCGTTCCACCAAATGCAATTTTTGCACCTTTCTTCACGGACTCATCAATGTAACCAGAAACCCGAGCAAAATTTCTCGAATTGATGATACGGCAAAAATCTGCGTTCGTTTGGAATTGATCGTCTTTTGATTTAAAATACTTTTCTGTTGCAAGTTTTGCATAGTTTACGAAGGCATCCACTTTAGTTTTCGGGATCAGCAGATAATCCGGAGCAACACAAGTCTGTCCTGCGTTTAAAAACTTACCCCACATGATGCGCTCAGCTGCTAGTTTTAAGTCAGCATCCTCTGCAATGATTGAAGGAGACTTGCCACCTAACTCCAAAGTGACAGTCGTTAAGTGCTTGGAAGCAGCTTCCATAACTACTTTTCCGACTGGTGTCGAGCCAGTAAAAAAAATATGATCAAAGGGCATCTCAAGTAAAGCAGTAGAAACGTGTACATCGCCATCAAAAACAGCCACTTCTTCTTCACTAAAGATTTCTTTGACGAGATCCTGAATTACATGAGATGTATGCGGAGTGTATTCAGATGGTTTGATTACAACCGTATTGCCAGCGCTAATGGCTGCCGCAAGAGGAGCGATTGCCAAATAAAATGGATAGTTCCAAGGCGCAATGATCAGGCAAACACCTTTTGGTTCATAAACCAACTTGCTAGTTGCGCCAAACAATGTGATCGGTGTACTTACATGAACTGGTCTCATCCAAGTTTTTAAATTATGGATCGCATCGTTAATTTCAGCAATGCTAGGTAGGATTTCTGAGATATCCACTTCCGCCGCGGATTTATGAAAATCACTATATAAGGCTTTTTGGATTTCTGATTGGTATTTAAAGATACCATCACGTAATTTTTTGAGTTTAGTTATGCGGTCTTTTGAAGTTGAGGTGCGAAGCTCGAGGGCTTTCTTCTTCTGAGCAGGGAAAATACGAGCGATATCGCTGGGAGTAAAACTCTTTGAATCCTTTGTCTGGATGTGGTTCCCGTTTTTTGTATTTGAAATAGTGGCTTGGCTCATGAACTTACTCCGATTGCTAAGTTTGCACGATTTTACCTAAAGAGACAAGGATTTTTTCGTATTTTGATTCCATTCCTCAAATTTGGTTTCAGAAAAATTTTCCAAAAATTCGATCTCTTCGGAACCACTTTTATGAAGGAGAACAAGATTGGAATGATGACTTTTCTGATAACTTTCTAGATGTATGATCTTGAGCAGTTTGCTTTTTTGTTCAGGTGGTAATCTCACCCATTTTACATTTGGAAATTGGTTGGAAGTTAAAAATGCGCTCTGACCATCGCTATTTGGAAGTTCAATAAAGATGACCTGCAGATTCCCGAGTGAATGATTTTTTGCAATTTTCTGGAGAATTGGTAGGGTTTTAGCGCACACAGTATAACAATTATTATATCCAGTAAAGAGGATCGAATCTACTTTCGAATTTTGACCCAGTTCAAGGATTTCCTTCTCCACGGTTGTCAGTTGAATCGGCTCTTCTAACTTCACTCTAATTTTAAATAGACTCTGAGTAATGGTGCCGAGGAACAGTCCTGAGATGATCCCAACTAAAATCAAAATGAATAAAAACTGTTTCAAACCGAATTAGGAAATTTCACTGATCAAAATGTTCATTGCGTGAAAACCCTTTTCCGTTTCATCGATCAGCGTAACAATCTCATTGGCCAGCCGTTTGGAATCCTCCACGCTATCTTTCAATTGATTGAGATCACTTTTGATTTGAATGACGAGTTCTTCCTGACCCCTAGCCTGAGAGACAACTTCATTGCTCTGATCAGTTACTTTTTCAATCTGGTGTTTCATCATTTGCTGGTCCTTTCCTGCATCGATGAGTGTATTTTCGATTGATGTTAACATGCCTCCCGCATCCTTTACTTTGGAAATGAATGTCTTGTTTAATTTGACTATTTCTAAAGATTCAGTTTGACCTTTCTGTATCTCTGAAGCCATAGTTTTTACAATGGTACCTATATCTCGGAGTGCAATCTTGGTCGAGTCTGCCAATTTTGAAACTTCTTGAGCAACGACACTAAATCCTTGACCAGCATCTCCTGCTCTAGCGGCTTCAATAGAAGCATTTAATGCCAGTAAGTTGACTCTTTCGGCAATCTCACGAATTACTTTTAAAATTTTGTCCATCTCAGAGCTATACCGATTCAGTGAATCAAAGGAAATTACGATTTTGCTGATCCCTTTCTCGCTTTTATCCGCTTCTCCGATTGCGAGATTCATTCCTAGAGTGGCTTGGTTAGTTGCCTCATTGAATAAATTAATTTTTTGAAGAAATTCTTCTGATATTACTTTCAATTCTTTCGTAGACGACTGCTGGTCATTGCCTGCGTGCAATACTTGTCCGGCTCTGTCATAGTTTTGAGAAATACTAGTTTCAATTGCCACTAATGAATTTGTTTCCGTATTACTTTTCTCTTTCCAACTATTTGCGGTCAGGATGAGATTAAAATTTACTTTTTGGAAGTCATCGGACCTTGCTTTTGCTTCACGTGCTAACTCTCTTAACGAAATGTTCGATTGTTCGGCAATAGTGATTGATTGGATCTGACTTACTAACCTCTGTCTAAAAATGAAAGCAAAATATGCAAGAGTTCCACATTCTACGATCACAAAAAATGCATGGAGGGCGACAATATCCCATCCACATCCATAATTAAAAATTTGGATGGGAACCCCAAATAATGTTAGTTCTAACATCTGAAACAAATTAAACAAGGCATGATGGACGGCAATGAAGGCACCTGCGCTGATAAAGATAATCCAATCTTCGTAGATGAGCAAAAGTGCAATCGCAGAGAAAACATGAAAGTGCATCTCGATCCGGCCAAGTTGGGCTTGGATAAAAATCGCTGACCACAGCATCACCAAACATGAGTTTATAATTCTTAACTTTCTTTCACCGCGAAAGAGAATAAATGAGATACCGCCAAAAAAAATAGCAAAAACCGAAAGGAATGCGGTCGGCAATAACATTGCGTAAGGATAAGAGAAGGCAATCGCAATGGGAACATGAAGAAGAAAGAGGATGAGAAAAACTTTGTCCGCAGAACGACTTCTAATTCTGATTTCTTCTTTTACTTTCTTTTCGATAGTTACTTCATTTGACATTTAAAATATAACCATATCCCATATTATACTATTAGAAAAATTATATAAATGAGAGAAATGAATTAATCGTTAACTCTTAGAATTTTAAAACGCCAAGTGCATTCAATTTTATATCACCAGTTTAAAGAGAACACAAAACTGCAATCAAGGTAAGCAGACGGTTGCTTGGAGCGAATCTCACTCCGAAAATTATTGCCAAGACCTGTGAAAGCGGATAAAAATTGATTTGTACAGAGATCGGTTTTTAGGCATTATGTCTTCTAAATGCCAAAGAATCTGGGAAAAAATCGTGCCGCTCTCGCCTACCAGATTCTGGGACGCTATTTACCGGATGCCGTTTTCGAGCATTTGAAGCCCGCGGAGATAGAACTTCTTTTAGAAAAGGTCGGAACGAATTTAAAACCTACAGCAAAGGATGAAAAAAGCATCCTCCTCTCTTTCACCCATTTCCTACAAAAAAAGTCCGGATTGTCTCCCTCTGCCCCAAAGTCCGAGTTACTTACAGATCCGGTGTCCGAAATGGCCCTTTTTCCTTCGGAAGAAGAGAATATGGTGAAAATTCTAGAAGAAATGCTTGCAGAGGAGGTGGGAAATCGCTCGCTCACGGACCGTTTGCAGGAAAAATCGCGAGAAGAATTGGCGAGCCTCGTCAATGAGGAATCCCCTCTGGTTGTCGCTCGTCTCCTAGCCTTCGCAAATCCGGAAGAAGCCGCTGAGGTCATCGGGCAATACCCCGATTCTTTGCGGGAAGAAATCATTTTCTCTCTCTCCCAAATCGATTTTCATTCGGAAAGGGAAAGGGACGAACTCGAACGTTTTTTGCGTTTCAAAACCGAACTCATCGCCAATAAAACCCCTATGGGCAAAGTGCGAAGCCGAAAGGCCAAAACCGCTGGCGAGCTGCTCACCCGGCTGCCGTTGCAACATTCTCAAAATTTAATTGAACGAATTCAGAAAAAAAGCCCCGAATTTGCCGAAACTATTATAGAACACTACTTTCGTTTGGAAGATCTGCTTTACCTGGGTCGAACGAGTTTGACTCGCTTTATGGCAGAGATACACCCACTCGTCATCGCGTGCGCGCTAAAGGGAGTTGAAACTTCCTTCAAAGATTCTATCTTTGAAAATTTAGAAGCATGGCTTGTGAAGGATATCAAATTGGAATGGGACTCGCTCGGCCCTATTTCACTTCTTGAAATTGAGGAAGCCCAAAAAGGTATCCTTGATCGACTGCGAGAAGATATCGAAGAAGGTAAAGTGAAACTTTGGAGAAAAAAGTAAGGTTATGGCAAAGCTAGTATTTAAACCCATTCAAATTGCCGACTTACAAGAAGAAGTTGAAATACAACTTCCAGATAAGTATAAAAAATTTCATAAATCAGAAGAACAAGATGATTTCGAGATCGACCAAGAAGGTAACATCATCGAACAGTACCAAGGTCCTTCGATTGAGGAAATCGAGGCTGAACTTTCTAGGTACAGACAAGAAACAGAAGAGCAAGTCAGACAACTTCTAGAAGACGCAAAAAAAAGATCGAAAGAAATCGAAGAGGAAGGTAGAACAAAAGCCTTCCAAATGATCCAGGACTCCAAGGAGAAGATCAAACTCGAAGAAGATTCAGGACGCGCAAAAGCAGAACAGATATTAGATCGTGCGAAAATGGAAGTCGAACGAATGATCAAAGAAGCCGAGATGAAGCAGGCTGAAATTGAACATGAAGCTTACCAAAAAGGATACGATGCCGGACGAGAAGTCGGTTTCAAGAAAGGCCAAGGGGAAGTGAAGCGACTCATTGACCGTCTGGGAACTATCATAGGTAAGGCGATTGATATTCGAGAAGAGATGATCGCTGCATCCGAAAAACAAATGGTAGAAATGATCCTTGTCATTGCTAGAAAAGTGATTAAAGATGAGATCATCGAACGTAAAGAAATAGTTCTTAATAATATTCGTGAGGCTATGAAACGAATTAAAGACAGAGATCGTATTGATATTCGCGTAAATTTTGCCGATCTTGAACTAACTACCGCACATAAAGATGAGCTCATTAAACTCATGGAGTCTCTCCGAAAAGTTAACATTTACGAAGACTCGCGTGTGGATAGAGGCGGTGTTATTATTGAAACTGACGTGGGTGCGATTGATGCTCGTATCTCTACTCAGCTCAAAGAAATCGAAGAAGCGATCCGAAACGTCGAACCAATATGATTCGCTTTTTCTCAGTCAGCAAATTTACCTTTGCAGTTTTGTTATGTTGTTTTTGCATTTCGACAGAAATCTACAGCGAGTCCTGCGGAACGTTTATCACCTCTTGGGAAAATCCGATTTCCTTAATAGACAATTGGCAATTTCGCAAAGGGGACAATTTAGATTGGCGCGATGAGAGTGTCGAAGAGAGTTTTTGGGTGCAAAGATCAGTGCCAGACTATGGCATTTCAAAAACAGAAAACCTAACGGGATATCACTGGTATAGATGTAGCTTTGTTTTACCTGAAAATTTTTCTGTTCCCGTTGAACCTGTTGCCATCAAATTAGGACGCATACGAGATATTGATGAATTTTTCCTCAACGGAGTACTCATCGATCATACAGGATCCGTTTTACCTAAATTGGAAGTAGATTTCCAGAAAGTTAGAATCTACTCGCTTCCTTCCCATATTTTAAAAGCAGGAACAAATACTATTGCCATCCGAATCTATGCGGCTACGAATTTAAATGGATTAAAGGAAGCACCCCTAATATATAAAGAGAGAACACTCCGTGACAATCTTTTCACAAGCGAACTCTTTGCTATTGTTTGCGGTTATGTTTTTATTTTTATGGGGTTATACTTTCTAATCGGTTCCATAGTCCGTGGAAGAAGTGGTGAAAACTTCTTTTTTGCTTTTTTCTCCATTTTTATCGGTTTCTATGTATTACTTAGAACCCAACACCGGAATATTCTGTTCGAAAGTTTTACCTGGTCTTATGTCACCGAACTTTTGTTATTGATCTGTTTGCCATCTCTGTTTTTAAACTTTTTACATCAGTATTTAAAGGTAAAAAGGAATTTGATTCTTATCGGTTACGAAGTATACTTAGGTGTACTTTTTATAGTAACCTTATTCTTTCGGACTCCAAAATCTTGGATACTTGTCATTGCACTCTTCAATTATGCGTTACCGGTAGCCCTTGGACTTGCTCTTTTTATTTTTTTACGTTATGGAAAGGAGATGATAGGAAGATTAAAGTACATTTTGATCGGACTTGCCTGCCTACTTCCTACAATTTTGATTGATAGTGCATCAGCACTCGAGATTATCTCTTTTCCTGGAACAATTTATGTAGGCTTTTTATTATTTCTTGTGATGATCTCGATCCAGTTGTCTAACGATATGGTTTTGGGTCTTAGGAATTTTATGGATCAAGAAAAAGAATTGATCCAGATGGAACGTGTAAAGACAGGATTTCTTTTAAATCTGTCTAGCGAATTCAAATCAGGAATGGAGAAAATTCAATTGGCGATGAATCGAATTGCCAATCCGCCAAAGGCGACGGCTCCTGCTAAAAAAACGAAGTCAAAAACAAAGTTAGAAACATTAAATTCGGTAGATGTCATTAAGCAAGCAGAAGATCATATCGCATATATGGGTTATATGGTTGAGGAAGCCCTACTCTTAAAACAGTTAGAAGAAAAAACATACTCTCCCGAATGGGAAACTTTCTCAATCTCTAAACTGATTCGAGAATGCGTATCTTCGATTGAAAATCATTTAGGACAGAAACGAAAAAATCTATCTATCGAAGTAAAGCCAGAATCTCTGGAAATTTTCCAGATACCTGAACTCATTTTTGTTATGATTCGCAATCTTGTGGAAAATGCATACATATATACAGATGTAAAAACGGAAGTAAGTATAGAATTTTATCTCCAAAACGGTTTCTATCACCTAATCATCACAGATGAAGGTTTAGGTATGAGCCAAATTGAAATGGAGACAATTTTTCAAAAATTTGTTCGTGGATATAAAGAATCCAAAAGTGAAATTCCGGGAGCAGGCATTGGACTCACGTTAGTTGAGGCGACAGCACAATATCTAGGTGGAACGGTTTCGTTAAAATCAGCCGAAGGAATGGGAGCAAGATTTATTGTCAAAATTCCTGAACAAAGAAAAAAACCATGATTAAGAAAACTCTTTTTGCTATCATTCTCATCTCAAGTATCATCTTTCTCGGAAATTGTAATAGGAAAATAGATGAAAAAGCAGTCGCGGTTTCTCTCTCCGGCGAGGATTGGGGGGTAATTTTTGATCATTCCGCAGAAATTCTCAGTCCTGAGTTTAACGCAAGCTCATTAGAGCTAACCTCCATTCCTGGAAACCTTCGAAATTTAAATCGTTCGTATCGTGGTCCAATCTGGATCAGAAAATCATTTGAAATCACAAAAGACCAACACGAGACAACACTTGCTTTAGAATTGGGTCGCGTGTATCAAAACGATGAAGTTTTTATAAATGGAGTTTTAATTGGCAAAGGAAATTCTCCTTTTGGAGAAAATCCTTTAGAGTATTCTTTTGGTCGTCCTAGAATTTATCCCATTCCCCATAATTTGATTCTAGAGAGCGAGAATGTTCTAGTCATTCGCATCGATTCTGATTTAACTACATCGGCCGGTATCATTACCGGACCCGTTCAGATTGTAACATACGAGGAAGCTGTTGAGGCGAAAAATTATGAATCGTTGAAAGAGCTTATCTTTGTAGGATTCTATTTATTCATTGCTTTATTCTTTTTTATTAACTATTTCAAAATGAGAGATAAAAAAGAATACTTCAGCTTTAGCATCTTGGCACTTATCTTCTCAGCTTTTGAACTCTCAAGAAATGAGGCACGGTTCTTTATCGGTGATTATTTCACATTTTTCAAGTTAATGGAGTATGGTTTTCTATTAATTCTTCCATACGGATTTATAAAGTTTATCCAAGACTTTTTTGAATTGAAACCAATCAGACTTCAATTCATATATCTGATTTTCCAATGTGTTTTCTTTTTGATGTTTTTGATCGTGCCTCGCCCTGTTTTTTGGTATAATTTCATAGGATACTGGGATATCAACCTATTCTTTATTGTAGGTTATGCGATGCACTTAACCATTCAAAAAATTAAAGAAAATGCGCGCGGTGCTTGGATTCATCTCATCGCATTAACGTATTTATTTTATGCAATCATCAAAGAGGTATCAATCGAGAGGGGGTATTTAAATGCTGTTTCCTCTTTAGAAACTTCATTTTTAGTTTATTTGATTTTAATGACTTTAGCCTTACGTTTTCAATTTCTTATTATGAAACGAAAACTACTGATGAGATTTGATAGATTAAAAGAAGCAGACTCATTGAGAGAAAAAATATTTTTCTATATGGACGCTATGATTAGTCAACCTCTAACACAAATGAAAGAGAAGTTGAAGGAATATAGGGAAAGTAAAGAAAAATCGAAGGAAAAAAGTATCATCAAGGAAGTCATTCAAATTCATTCATCCATTGACTCAGTTATGGATGATATCATTGAACTTTCTAGACTAGAAGTCATGAAAGAAGTGCCTTTTAAAGACCAAGTAAACTTTGTTAGCTTTATCAATGATGTAATACCTGATGAAAAGATTACATATTCGATAAAAGTTCATCCTGAAACTGAAATTTATAATAGTTTAGATCTGGTAAATTCAATTGTTGTAAGGTTGGTAGATTTTCCACCTTTTACAGAATTCTCTCATAATGATTTGATCATTACGCAAGATTTGAAAGGAAATGTACACTTTCGATTCTTGCTCTTTCATTCTAATCCGAAAGTAACGAATCGACTTTATCACGAGATGATAGAAAACTACCAAGCCTTGACACCAAATAAGGTTAAATGGGCAATCATCCAAGAAATTGTGCGTCTATTAGATGCTAAAATGGATTTTAAAATCATTAAGAAAAAATATTTAAAAATAGATCTTGGTTTGATGGCAAGTGCACCCGTTGAGACTGTAAAAGCATCCCCTACAGTTGTGGAGTTAGCAAAGCCGAATGCCCAGAAAGAAGATTGGAAAGTGACATTAAAACGATTTTGGCAAAAACTAAAATCGATTGAAATCAAATTACCCAAATCGAAAAAAAGAAAGTAAATCCTTCAAAGTTTTAAAGTCGTGAGCCGGCTGCTCGATGTTACCTGGACGATCAAGAATGATGGCCTCCATGCCAGCACCCTTGGCAGCAATGCCCTCCTCTACAATATCTGTAAAAAAAACAATTTCTCCGGGATCCAAATTTAGATGATGGGCGATGTTGAGATAACTTTGAACCTCTTTTTTCCCGCCCATACTTGTATCAAAATAATCTGTAAAAAAACCAGTAAGATCCCCAAAATTTGAATATTTATAAATTAAAATTTGTGCCTGAACACTTCCAGACGAATACACATAAGAAAGTATACCTTTTTCCTTAGCATTTTTTAAGAATTCAGGAAGATCAGAAAAAAGGATACTCTTGAGTACACCTTGTTCGTATCCTTCTTTCCAAATTTTTCCCTGAATCGCCTTGAGAGGACTGAATTTTCGATCTACATCGATCAAATAACACAAATAAGTTGAAATTTCTTTTTTAGAGAAGGAAACCATCTTTGGAAATATTTTTAAGAATTCTGGATCTGCTTTTGCAATATCTCTTTCGAATTCATGCTTAATTTCCGTAAACTCATGTAAATCTATCTCGTAAGTTTCAATAAAGGATGCCATCTTATTCCGTGCAAAGGGAAAAAGTACTTCATGAACAAAAGAGATAGGAGCAGTAGTACCTTCGATGTCTATCAAAAAAGCTTTCATTTTCTCTGCCCAGACAACTCCATTTGCCATTGTTCTCTCATCTTTAACTCGTCTTTTTCGTAATTAAAAATGATTAAAATCCAAGCCAAGGAACATGGAATCCAAAATAAGATTGAAATGGAAAGAGCCAGTCCCCTATCTGGCGTTAACCCTAATATGATCGCCGACATTGCTGGACCGAGGCCTTTTCCTAAATCATCAGTAAGATTATAAATTGAAAAGATAGCACTTCTTGCTTTAGGAACGTTCACATTCAATAATACTGCTCGAACATTGGCACCTGTAATTGAAATAAGAATCCCAGTAAAAATATTTAAAAATAAGAAGGCTAGGGAATTATGAATGATACCTTGTGCATAAAGAAGCATGACCGCAGGTATGACTCCTAACATCGTCGTAACCATACATAAAATCGGTTGGTATTTTTTATTTTTATTGTAAAGCCATTGTCCGATGACTCCACCAAAAAAAGTACCGGTAAAAACTCCTATGGCAGCGAAGGTAACCAAGCCGGAAGCTTCGGCCTTTCCAAATCCATACGTATGTTCGTAATAATCTACTAGAAAGACAAAGAACACACCCCAAGGGATGCAACCTGGTAACCCTTGTAAAAAGATGCCCAAGTTTGTTTTGTTTTGAAATAAAATCATAAAATCACTCCATGTGATTTTATGTGACAGCTCATCTTCGGAGACAATATCTTCTGCTCCGCCTCGTTTTGGTTCCTTACAAAATAATAAATAGATGGCTGCAAAAAAGAAAGAAGGAACCGACATATATATAAAACTTGCACGCCAACCGTTGATCGGATCTGCTTCTCCGAGAATCCCACCCATGAGCTGACCTACACCTATACCTAGTCCCATGGCAAGAGAGACAAATCCAGATGCGACTGCTCTTGAATGCGAAGAAAAGTAATCCCCAATGATGCTAAAAAGTATCGGAAAAATGCCACCTAATCCAAAACCACATAATGTACGTAAGATCAAAAATTGATTATACGTTTCCGCATACGCTGTCAGTAAGCAAGGAACTTCGCCGAGTAATACTGTGATGAGTAGTAAATTCTTTCTAGAAAAATTTTGAGAAAGATAACCCATAGATAACGAAACAGTTCCGCCTAAAATAAAGAAGAGTATCGGAATGATCCCTCCCATTTTCCAATCAATCTCCTCGGGGTTGGTAATGCCTAGAGACGCGGCAATATTTTTCATATTTGGTGCGATCAGATTTTGATCTCCAAACAAAAAGAATGCCATACCGAGTATGACCCAGAAGGCCAAGATTCCGCGTGGTCCATGGCCAGCTAATTCTGATAAGCCGATAAATCGAAGGAGGGTTTTTGGTGGGGCAATTGTTGTCATTTTGGTTTTACCGTGCTAGTTGACTTTTTATAAACAAAAAGGAATGACAACGAGAAAAATAAGGCTAAAAATCCCACGACCGCAAATGTCGATGTATCCCAGGTTGTCAAAATAGTTCCATTTACGATTTCCGGATTGCCAGTCAAAGCAGCAGGCACCGCTTTTCCGCCAGAGAATTTCATTTTTACCACTTTCGGGGTCTCTGAGGCAACCAAAGCATAGGCACTGAGGCCCACTGGAATATCTTTTTCTAGACGAGTGGATGTCCCTCCAGAGAGGATCTCGAGTTCCATATCTCCAGGTTTTACAAAAATAGGAAAAGATCCAGATTCCCCTTCTATTAACAGACGTTCTTCGATGACATCGTCATCATTCGAAATTAGATAAGATACCTGTAATTCTGAAATACCAGGCAGAACTGCCCGATCTAAGATGCGGCCCAAATTTTTGCCCTCAGGTGTCGAAAGAGGAATCGCCATTTTTGAGCCTGGCTGCTGGATTTGAGCAAATACTTCCGTCGCCGTTTTCGGAATGTAATATTCGATGGGTTTCTCGACAGACAGAAACGATTTATTCGGAGTGGTTTTATTATCTATGAGAAAAAGTTTAAAAATTCTCAAACCTTTTTTCTCTCGTATGACTTGCATTAGACTTTTTATACTAATACTATCCCATGAATTTGTCATTTCATACACAGTGATTTCTTGTGCTACGGTACGAAATCTCGGGACGGGAGGTACCATTTTATTATAATTTACACCTAGATATGTAACTTGTACGAGAATTGGTGCTCCATCAGGTGCATCAATGGACGGAAATCGAAAGGACCCTGATTGGGGACCGAGGTCAGCCAGAGGTAGCATTGCACCTTGTAAGGCAATCAACTTGATTGAGTCTGCCTTACCTACACCGCCATTCGTTCCATTTTTTAAAGTGCCAAAGATCGTAACTTTTTCCGCATAACTAGAGCTAGTAATCAGAAAAAAGACAAGAAATATTTTTGATAGATTGAGAGACATTGTCATTTGATTCTTTGTCTCACATCTAAAAATCCAAGTGAAAAAATGATCCTTTTAAAAAATTTAGAGGCGACACAAAAACGTCTAAAGGTAACAGTTTTGAATGGGTAATTATAGGATAGCATTCCTGATATGAAGCAGCTTAGTGAAATCGTTCACAATTCCTCAAAAGAAGAGAGAGACATCCTTCTTGAGTATCAAAATATCGATGTTTCTAAATTAGAAACAATTCAGGTATTAGGGGTACCCATCGACAACGTAACAACTGACGAAGCCATCGCAAAGTTGTATCGGGTCCTAGAAAAAAAAGAGTCTATGCACTATGTACTTTTCTTAGATCCGATCAAGCTGATGAGAATGCGACCAGGAAAAGTTCTACATAGGATATCTGAGAAGGCAGGCACGAGACTTGTGGAAGGAGCTGGCATCAACTGGATGAGTTCTGGTCGTATCAAAGAGCGAGTCACTCCGATTGCTGTCATGATGGATTTGATTCGACTTGCCGAGTTAAAAGAATTTACTATTTTTATATTTGGATCGAAGGACGAGATCATTGAGCGCGTTTTCTTCAATCTAACACGTCACTTTCCAAAAGTTCGAATTGTGGGAAGACAAGCAGGCCACTTAGACCGGCAAAGAGAGATGCGGGTAAAGGAAGCGATTCGGAAAACTGGACCAGATATCATTTTCCTTGCGATGGATTTCCCCGAACAAGAAATCTGGATAGAAAACAATACCGGTTTTTTTGGAAAGGCGCTTGTTGTGGGTGTGGGTGGCGCCCTTGATATGTTATCCGGCGCAGATAGAAAGGCACCAGATTATTTCAAATCGAGAGGACTATCCTGGCTTTGGAGGATCATCACGAGGCCTTATCGGCTTAGACGTATGTGGGAGACCGTTTACTTTTTGTTACTTGGATTGATCGAAAGATTTAAATACAAAGGCTAGAGATCTTCCCTAGCCTTTCTTAATTACTTCATATCCTTAATTTTGTCCAAAGTGGGCGGCAACCAATCCTCTAAAAGCGGTTCCCGCTCAATTCTAGCCCTTGCAAAAACCAAATCCTTATTCGATGTGGCAATTTCGCTAACAATGCCTATACGACGAGCTGTCTCCATGGCCTTCCAATAGAATTTTAAGGCATTTATAGGATCCTGCTTTTTCTCATAAACGGCACCAATGTTATTATAGAGAGCCGTTAAGCTTTGGTAAATTTCTTGATGATCCGAATTCTCGGGCTCAAGTCGCCCAATGGTTAACTCACGCTGTTCATAATCATCTTTTAGCTTAAGATAATTTCCAAGCGCCGCATTGTACTGCCGTGTATAGTAAAACGAATTTCCCTTTCCAAGCAACAAGGTGGGATTATTGTAAATATCTTCGTCTGGCAACTCCGACCAATAATCAAGCGCAGAAGCAAATTCACCAGAATTATAATCAATCCAACCTAGATAGAACTGAATCTCTCTTAACATTTTTGGATCATTGGCAACACCGCCATCTGCTTCCAGCGCACTCTTAAAATAATCTTTCGCGTTTATGAGTCCATTTCGCCTTGACGTTTCTTCAGATGACAACTGTCCAAGACTTCGAGCAGGATATATTTTTTTACCTGGGAAATCTCTAACATTATCAACGCGATTCACACCTGCCGCTGCAAGAAACGCCATTTTACCTTTATCGAAATAGATTCTGCCTGGTTTACCCTCGAGTAAGGTTTCGTCTTCATCATTCTCACCAAACTTCGAATTATATTGCTTATAACGTTCTTCCGCCTCAGTTAATAAGCGTTCGGCCTCTACAGTATTTTCAACTTTCATATAATATTCGGCCATTAACAAAACTGCTAAGTAATGTCGTTTATCATAAGTCGCTGCGAGTTCTAATTGTTTTAAGGCTCGGCTTGCCTCTTCTTTTTTAAAGTAATACCTTGCACGTTGGTAAAATCCTTCAGCAAATTTACTGCCATTCTCCTTACCATATACTATGTTTAGCAGGTATTCTACGTTATCATCAATTTCCATTCCCGAAACTTGATCTTCTGGGTTGATATTGTATCTGATTCTTACATTCTCAGAATCCAAATCAATATAAAACGAGGCAAGCTTTGCTAAAACAGCAAGGGTCAATTCATCTTCTACGTTAAGCGCATTTCTGACTTGTCTATGATGATTTAAAACGTATTGCGGATTTCCATCTTTTTTCCACATTTCGATATATGTTGATAAAAGACCGCCGTGCCCTTTGGGATCTTTTGGATATTTTTCAATTATATCATTGTAGTATTTAACAGCTGTTCCAAATTCTTTTTTATGATAATATATCTTCGCAATTCCTTCCGTAGCATCCGCGTTGTGTGGATCGTTTGAATCAGTAAACACTCGTTTGAAATATTCGATAGCCAAATGATCATTTTTGTAATTTTTTGCGGAAGATCCCGGTGGAAACTCGCGGAAATCCCTTCTATGATTGGAATGAAATCTTCCTAAAGCAAGATAGGTATTTATATCATGAATATTATATTTGAGTCTTGAGGCAATGTAAGCACCGGCTTTAATCACCTTTCTTGGTACTTTATCTTGAGAAACCAAAGAAAATTCGTGATCAATAAAGTGTTTTTTACCAGCATGATCGACTCCAGAGTCCTGCCACTTTGATTTACTAGTTAGCGAAATGTTTGGAACCTCTTTACGTTTTTCCCATGATCTTACATGTTCTTTGTCCGCAGGCTCTGTTCCGAAATCTGGCTCAACCTTACCAAAACATTTTTCAAAGGCTTTTTCATAGAGACCGACTTTAGAATATGCCTCGCAATATTTGTTTAAGTATTCCAAACTAAAAGGATTGATTTCTTCCCCTTTATTAAAGAAATTTTCGGCTTCCACCAGTAACTTTTTCTTTTCGAGCGGATCATTCTCATCATTATAATCTTTAATTTTATCAAGACCGAGTTCATATTGTCCGCCGGCGGAGTAAGGAATCCAAACGTATCGATAGAAAGAAACAAGACTGATCACTAAAAATACAGCTGCCGCGGATGAGATGATCGTTTTTCTAATTAATTCTCGTCTTCTGACCGCACCTTCTTTTGTATAGGCATCTTTACTGGCGATGATCGGAACACCATCAGCTGAAAATTTCCCACTTGTGTCCGATAACTCAACTTTTTCTCCGAGCAAGGATCCCAAGAAGACGGCTACGTCTTCTGGCTTCTGTTGTGCCTTGATCAGTTCGATGATTTCCCTTTGATTTTTTATAGGGATGCGATTATTGACTAAGCTGTCAATGATCGTACGTCTTAACTTAGGCGGATATTTAACTAACTCTCGTTGAATGATGGCAAGATCTTCATCTGAAAGCCCAGCATCTAAATCCTCTTCAGGTTCGTCTTCTTTACCGAGAGCGTCTAAATCATCATCGATTCCACCACCACCACCGAAATCATCGGAGGATTCCATAGAGGAGACAGGCATGTCATCAATAGAAGGTGCAAAATCGTCAAAAGAGGAGGAACCTCCTAAATCATCATCAAGACCTGGAGGATCCATTCCAACACCGAGATCACCAAATGGATCATCGAAACCACCTGAGGAAGAAATTGGTTCCTCGTTTGTTATACTTGGCGGATCATCAAAACCAGCACCTAAATCATCAAAATCGGCGGTCTCCGTTGCTGGCGTGTCATCCATTGATGCAAACGGATCGGCAGCGAAACTATCAGCATTTTCGGTTTCATTTCCAAGATCACCGAATGGATCTCCACCTAAATCTGCTTCTGCGGCTGGAGCACCCAAATCGGCAAATGGATCCTCTCCGCCAGATGTTGGTTCACTTCCCATGTCAGCAAAAGGGTCATCTCCGAATGCAGGCTCTTCCGAGGATGATTCACCAGCAGAGTCATCTAAATTTGAAAACGGATCTGTTTCAGTTGGCTCCGAATCAAGGTTTACTGGCGGGGTATCAAAATCACTAAATGGATCAGCATCGGTATCATCCGAGGCTGGAGGCGTTTCTCCGCCTAGATCTGCAAAAGGATCTTCACCAAACGAGGGTTCTTCAACTTCATTTGGCAATTCAGCAGATGGCTCTTCAGTAGGTATATCAAAATCGTCTAACGAAGGTTCATCCTGAGTTGGAGACACATCAGCAAATGGATCTGCATCTTCCATCACGGGAGGTTTTGGTTTTGGGGGACCTTCGTTCAGTAATTCATCAAGGTCGATGTCATCGTCGCCGTCTATATCACGGAAAGGCGGTGGACCATCATCATTCGAATCAGAATCGAGTCCATCGCCAAACGGATCATCACCTGATAGACCGGAATCAGGGGAATCGTCGTCAGAAGATTCGTCGTATTCCGTGGGCTCCTCAGAAATGGGAGTTGGTTCTGTGTATCCTAACTTCTCGCGTAACACGCGCGCCATCGGGTTCAACTCTTCCGATGAGAGTGGATTTTTATTCAGCGCCGAAAGTAGACCTTCGATCTGTTGAATATCTTCCGGAGATAAATTATCTTTAGGCTCGGCCATGAGAGGATACGTTTCCTACTTAAATATCGGCCTCCCAGAAAATTGGCAGAATTTTTTTTTATTATGTCAGATCGATTTCGAAGAAAAAACCTTTCTCTGGGATTTCCACATTCTGCCGAAATATTTAGAAAGTGCACTAAATCGATATGCAAAAACGCAAATTATATATATTCTCCCTGATTTTTTTCCTTTCTGTTGGACTTTTTGGGCAAGAAGCCTTTGATTGGGTCGGCAGTTTCTCTTCTAAAGAATTAGAAATGCAAGATGAAACGGAGGACCAAGATAAAGTCTACTATCTTTGGCAATTAGAAAGCCTAAAAAAGAACATAAGCCCGAGATACATCCGCTACCTGGATGTAGAATCCTACGTGGAAACGAATCGGCTTTTACATAGAGGCATTCTTTTTTCTTATAACGGACTTCGCGAAGAAAGCGTAGAAATTTGCGGAAATTTTAATCATTGGGAATGTGTTCCCATGAAACGAAACAAATACGGTATCTATTATATAGTAATCGAGCCGAATTTACTCACTCCCGAGTATGAAGACGATCCGATCTACGAGTATAAATTTCGGGTGAATGGCCTTCTCACTTTCGACCCAGAGAATTTGGATCGATTGGAGGACGGGTCAGGTTCCTATATTTCAAGGTTCATTTTACCGAGTAAAGATACAAATCGTCAGACCCATAGTATCGTTTTGGAAGATTCAAATGTAGAGGAACTTGATCTAAGGACCGTTAGATTTCAAATCTATTTACCGCATGCGGAAGTCGTTAGTCTAGTAGGTGATTTTAATGAGTGGAATCCCGAAAATGACTTCCTTACGAAAGATCGTAATGGTATATTCTTTCTCGAAAAAAAATTAATGCCGAATGCTTCCTACCACTATCAATTCATCATTGATGGGGAATACCAATTAGATACTTACAATCCAATGACCCACATAAAAGCGGATACCGGCGAATCAGTTTCGTCTATCGATGTTCCAGGAAGATTGTTCGCTCTAGACCGAAAAGATTAGAAGCGACATAATTTCTGCGCGGATTTGCAAGCCCCCGCCCGTGTTCGGGTGGAGGCGGCGGGCTCGTGGGACTCTCGGCTTTCCCCTATCACACCTTCCTCAAAAGGTCAACAAGTCACCAGATCTGCATAAAAAATCTTAAGATAAGTTCGCTTTTTTGACTTACGGCGGGGCAACCATTTCTAATTTTCTAATGTCGCTGTCATCGATCCCTTCGAAGTCGACATACGAGGGTCGGGACCATAGCAAATAATTTTCTCGTGTATGAACTCTGCATGCTCAAGTTCTCCCGTAAAGACAATGGTCTTCTTTAGTGTATCTACTTCTATGGCATGCATAAATGCTTTTTCGATAGATATATTACAAACGGCCATTAGCATTTCGATGACATAGTCGTAGGTATGGTGGTCATCATCCCAGAGGACAACCTTCCAAGGTCCACCAAACGAGCGCTTGATGACGATTTCGGTTTCTTCAATAGTATCTGGCTGGGCAGTATTTGAGAATACGTTCACCCAATCATCTCCTGGCTGATTACTTTTTCTTTTTTGCGATTGCTTGCTCGACATGCGCGACAATATCTTTTGCTCGCATTCCAAAATAATCTAACAAACCACTCCAAGTTCCCGACTTTCCGAAAGTATCCTTCATACCAACTTTTAGAATCGGTACTGGGAATTCTTCAGATAAAAATTCTGATACTGCAGACCCAAGGCCACCGATCACGTTGTGCTCTTCGGCAGTCACAATGGCACCGCATTCTTTGGCTTTCGCGAGAATGGCTTCTTTATCCAACGGCTTAATGGTTGCCATATTGAGAAGACTGGCAGCTATTCCTTTTTCTTTCAGAATACCTACGGCAATCATAGCCTCAGACACCATAACGCCGCATGCAATGATACAAACGTCTTTACCTTCTGACAGTACTTCTGCTTTTCCGATCTCAAATTTATAATTATCTCTTTCAATCAAAGGAATGGCTGGCCTGCCCACTCGAACATAAACTGGACCTTTATACTCTGCGATGGCGTGAATCACCTGCTTAGTCTCATTAAAATCCGCGGGGCATATAACGGTCATTTCTGGTATCACACGCATGATGGCAAAATCTTCAATACACTGGTGTGAGGCGCCGTCTTCTCCAACGGTGATCCCTCCGTGAGAGGCAACCAATTTAACATTTAACTTAGGATACACGACACTATTTCGAACAACTTCCCATGCTCGTCCCGAAAGGAACATGGCAAACGAAGAAGCGAAGGGTATGAAACCAGATAAAGCGAGTCCGGCTGCATGTCCGACTAGATTCTGTTCGGCGACACCAATATTAAAAAAACGATCAGGATATTTCTTTTTAAAATCAGCAGTTTTTGTAGATCCTGATAAATCCGCATCCAAAACTACAATATCGGATTTAAGTGCACCAAGCTCAACTAACGCTTCTCCGTATGCATCGCGTGTTGCTTTTTTATCGGCGGTAGATTGGCTAGGTGCTCCCATGTTTTATCCTTTTTTTAGTGCTTCGACTTTGTCAGTTTTTTCCCAAGTGAATGTAGAACCAGATCTACCGAAATGACCATATGCTGCCGTATCTTGGTACTTTCTACCTTTCCCTAGTAGATCAAGAGAATCCACAATTCCCTTTGGAGTCAGTTTGAAGTTTGCTTTTACTCGTTTTTCGATTTCCGCTTCCGGGATGGTATTGGTTCCAAACGTATCCACTAACACAGAAACTGGTTCTGCAACCCCTATCGCATAAGCTAGCTGCACTTCACATTTCTGAGCAAGTCCCGCCGCCACAACATTTTTTGCAATGTAACGCCCAATATACGCCGCAGAACGGTCGACTTTTGATGGATCCTTTCCCGAAAATGCTCCACCGCCGTGCCTTCCCATTCCACCGTATGTATCTACTATGATTTTACGACCAGTCAGACCAGTATCACCATGTGGGCCACCAATTTCGAACTTACCTGTTGGGTTGATAAAATAACGAGGGTTGTTTAAAAAGTTTGCAGGGATTACTTTTTTAACGCATTCTTCAATGACTGCTTGTTCGATTTCTGCATGAGTCACACCTGGCGCGTGTTGTGTTGAAATCACAACAGTATCTACCTTAGTTGGTTTGCCGTTTTCATAAACAAAGGTAACTTGTGATTTGGAATCTGGGCGAAGCCATTTGATTTTTCCAGAATGACGTAACTCAGCTAGGTGTTCGAGGAGTTTGTGCGAGTAGTATATCGGAGCAGGCATAAATTCGGGAGTGTCATTGATCGCAAAACCAAACATCAATCCCTGGTCTCCAGCGCCCTGCTCTTTGTGAAGACCTTCGCCTTCATTCACACCTTGTGCAATGTCAGGAGAT
This sequence comes from Leptospira ognonensis, assembly GCF_004770745.1. GTDB lineage: Bacteria > Spirochaetota > Leptospiria > Leptospirales > Leptospiraceae > Leptospira_A > Leptospira_A ognonensis. The sequence continues at coordinate 83,962 of NZ_RQGD01000022.1, forward strand.
TGGCTATGAACATGTGAAGCAACAACCGCATAGTCTGCATCGAAGTACATATTGATATCATTATAGCCGATTTTCCGAATGACTTCGCGAGCCACTTCGGAAGTGTCTACCTTTCCCTTGCTCGTAATTTCACCAGCGATCACAACTAAATTCGTAGTAACGAGAGTTTCGCAGGCAACGCGAGATTTTGGGTCTTGGGATAAAAATGCATCTAAAATGGCATCTGATACTTGGTCACAGACTTTGTCTGGGTGTCCTTCTGAGACAGATTCGGACGTAAATATGAAATTTTGTTGAGAGGACATACTTTTTTTACCTTACTTCGCTAAACTTTTGATTTATAGCAGAGTGTCAATAGAATTGTTCTGGTGTTTTCCGAGAACAAATCCTTCTAATCGCTCTCGATTTTCCTTCATTTTTTCTTCCAATTTTTTCGCCCAAGAGCTCACTTCGGCTTCGCTCAGATTTTTTGGAACGAGAAAGGGTTCTCCGTATTGAATGTACAATCTTGCTCTAAATTTTGGGAAAAAATGTCGGTCCCAACTTTTGAACTGGTAGTGGCGATCATACCTAGCATCCAAATACAGGATGGGGGCGCCGGTAATTGAAGCGGTGGCTATGACCCCTGGCTTCACTACTTGTCTGGGACCTTTGGGACCATCGACAGTAAAGATGGGGACATGTCTTTGTTTCATCTCTTTTAAGATAGCACGGAAGGCACCCGTCCCCCCTCTCGTTGAAGAGCCTCTCACACTTTTTAAATTAGAGCGAGCAAACGTTTGGTGGATAATTTCTCCATCTTTTGACTGCGAGACCAGAGCGACCATAGTCGCGTTTTTCTTTTTTTGTAAGTACTGTGTCGCATGTCTATAAAGTGCTAACGTCGTTTCATGATAGACGGCGATGATATATCCACCTCCCGCATCAATCAAGGACTGAGAACTATCTGGTAGAATGAGTACCGCTCGACGCACAAAGGAATACCATGTAACAATAAAAATGTGAACCAAATAGCTTAAAACAATATACTTGGTTTTGTTATATGGCTTTTGAACTGACGGGCCCGTCATTTAGATATTCTTTCCAAAATCTAGCATCTGGTCATTTTCCAAAATTTCAACTATCGCAGAACTTCCGATAGTTGTGGTATCACTCTTGGCAATTGCAGTTTTTATCATGGACCTGGCGACAAAATCTGCATAAATGGGTTTATATTTTTTAAGACCAAAGAGGGAAAAAGGCAATAGTGCACCAAGGACTTCCCCTACCTTCTCTCCCATTCTTACTTCCTTTCGGTCACCAAGAAGCAGAGAAGGCCTAAAAATGCCCAAATAAGGAAACCCAATCGCGGTTAGCTCTCTTTCAATCTCACCCTTGACTCGGTTATAAAAAATCATGGAATTGGCATCAGCACCCATCGCCGTTACGATTAAAAAAGATTTGACTCCTGCTTCCTTAGCCTTTTTGCCGGCTAACAAAGGATAATCATAATCAACTTCTCTGAATTTTTCTTGGGAGCCCGCTTTTTTGATCGTGGTTCCTAGACAGCAAATGACAGCATCGATTCCCTTTGGAAATTTTACCTCGCCACGAGAAAAACTCTCCCAAGTGACCGACTGAATCTCGATAGGTGCTTTATTGTCAGAAGATGGTGCATTTCTTGCCCAGACGATGGTCTTTTGAATTTCTGGATAGAAGAGAATGGATTTTAATACTTCTGTTCCGATAAGACCTGTACCGCCAAGTAATAAGAGATTTAATTTTTTCATAAAGTTTCCTGTTTTGGTTTTTTTTGGATTAAATCGATTTCTTTTATGATCCCGAGTCTTGCGTATTGCATGCTTAAGTAGAGTGAATCGGCATTGGTTCCAGTAGAAGTCTGTACATTGGCGACGACAGGATTTAAAAATAGAAATTCATTTGTGAACTCAACATATAAAAAAGTATCTTCTAAAATCGAATCATCGAAAAATTTTCCAACCTTATATCCGTATATTAGAGATGTATTATATATTGTCCGATATCTATTTTTCGCATCCGATATGACTCTAAAGTTTTCGACCAATTGAAGACTATAACTTGAGAGCCCTGCGCCAGCACCAAGCCCGATGAACCAATTCGGATTTTCAAAATAACCTGCATATAAAATCGCAAATCCACGTGTATCATAATATGTATAGTCGATACGCTGGCTAAATGTTGCGTTTGGTCCTTGCTTATCGAGTAAATAGGCTGTCAAAATATCATTTGTCTGAATCCCTGAGTCCGGATAATTAACGAGTGTTCCACGAAACAACCTTGGTGATTCCAAGGTAAATTTATATGCGAAATATCTCATAAATCCGAAATCTTTCCATGGCCTTTGGGGAATCGATCCGATGGTCAAAAATGCGCGCTCCGCATTGGCATAAGAATGTGACTCATATTTATTATTCTGTTGGGCAACAGGCGTGGCAGTAATCAGATCGTTAAAAAAATTTTGGTCACGAGGTTCCCTGGAATAAAATAAAGCTGAAATACTTTCAACACCCGCAGTAACATAAATTGGGTTTATGATATTCTCGATGGTTTTGCATTGAATAAAGAATAAGAAAATTAAAATGATGGCATGTTGTTTTGGATATTTCAAATTTCCAAGACTCTTGCTAACATGGAATCTGTGAGTTTCATTTTTTCAGTGAACTGTAACCCTGCCAGATAACATGCAACACCTCTAATTTTTGCGGTTTGGACCCACATGACCTTTCCCTCAAAAAAAATCCTTTGCGAACCTTGGTCAAAAAGGATAGTTCCTAAAATCAGATTATCGATTTCATCCGAGAGAAAATCATCATCTCCGACGAAACACAATCCTTCCTCGGAGATGTTTCCTAGTTTTCCCATAATGGTCAAACCATCCAAATCCAACTGAACCTCAAAACCCCGAAATTCTCTGGGAGAGATCCTGGGAAGTCTGCGTTCGCTATCCATGGAAGCATTATGCCCAACTTATGATTTCGTGAAAACGAAAAAAGCGAAACTAAAACTGGAAGTAGATGAAAGGTGTCGAATTTTCTGGGGTAAATAATGATAAAAACAAAAAAGCAATCGGATAAAATGCCAATTCTGCCCATGCAGGAATCTTTCGTCCTTTCTCCTTTTCAAAAATAAAATAACCTAATATATGTCCCAAGGAAACGAGACAAACCACCCATAAGAAATCCTTCCACATGTAGGGTCTTAGCAGTCCGCTTTGCCAAAGGAACATACCTTTGATATGCAGGATCGCATTGTCAAAGGAGGAGGAACGAAAAAAAACCGCACCCAGAAAGAAAGCAAGATTGCTAAACAGATTCTGAAATAAAAATTTCAATCCATGCAACACCTTAGCAAGGACCTGTCTGTCGCTATTTGCTGCCTTCTTAGGAAATACATCGTGATAAAATTCTTCTATTACATAAAAAACACCATTGAGGGAACCCCAAAACACATAAGTCCAGTTTGCACCATGCCAGACTCCACTCACAAACATCGTAAACCAAAGATTAAACTTTCGTCGCAGGGAAGACACCCTACTTCCTCCCATAGGGAAATAGATGTAATCTCGCAACCAGGAATTTAACGTAATATGCCATCTCCGCCAAAAACCAGAGACGGAAGTAGCTATAAAAGGTAAATTAAAGTTAGTTGGTAGCTTATAGCCCAATAATAAGGCACTGCCAATGGCCATGTCAGAATATCCGCTAAAATCTAAATAAACCTGCACTCCTCCGAGCACCGATCCGATCCAAAGCGTATATGTGTGAAGAGATGTCGGATCTTTAAAGATCAATTCCAAGGTCGGTGCAATCTGATCCGATAAAACAGCCTTCTTAAAATAACCTAACATAAAAAAACGAATCGCAATGCGGAACTCAATATTTTCAAATTTTTTCGTTTCGTAGAGCTGTGGAAGGAAGGTTCGAGCTGTAACAATGGGACCTGCCACCAATTGTGGAAAAAAACTAACGAAGAGGGAAAATTTTATAAAATCTCTTTCTGAGGGAATTTCTTTTCTGTACACATCTATCGTATAACTTAAAGATTGGAAAGTGAAAAAGGAAATACCAGCGGGAAGGATTATGTTCAAAATCGGCAAAACATCTTCCTTACCAAGATAGCCACCAACAGAATTTGTAGTGCTTGCCAGAAAATTATAATATTTGAAAAAGCCCAATATAAAAACGAGATTTGTAATCAGACTGAAATACAGTAAGGCTAAGCGAAGCCTCTGGTTTTCTGTACTCCCTAAACGCAGACCCACGAAATAGTCGATAAAGGTCGAAAGGAGAATGAGGGCGCCAAACCGGTAGTCCCATGACATATAAAAAAAATAGCTAACGATGAGTAAAAATATGTGGAGGATTCTCTGCTCTTTTTTCTCACCTTTAAAGAGAGCTGGAAAAAGATACCATGCACTAAAGAATACCAGTAGGAAAAAAACGAAATATTCAAAGTCAGAGAAAATCAATGCATTGGCCTGTCTCTTGACGATTCATACAGAATTTTGTTTCCAGTCAATCATTTCGGCTTGCTAAACCGCTTCGCAAATGCTAAGTTCTAAGAAAATACATTCTCGAGGAAAAAATGAAACGCATTCTAACAATTTTTACAATCGCAGTCGTCTCCTTTGGCACCCTTTCTAATTGTTTTGGCAAATTCGGACTTGTCAAAACTGTATATGGCGTCAATGCAGGCATCAACATTGGCTCTGGAATTGTAGCCCGATTCTTTCGCACCTTCCTCATGTACTTACCTGGATATATTTTCTACGGTGTTGCTTACTTTCTAGACTTGGTTCTTTTTAACTTGATCGAATTTTGGACGAATTCAAATCCGATCGCCATGGCAGAATACGACTTTGACGGAAAACTCGTAAAGGAATTCAATGATGACAAGGGTTCTGTTCGCCTAACGTATATGAAGTTTGGTAAAGAGTTAAAAATCGAGGCCACTGTTGCAAAAAATACAGAAACGTTTTATGCTTTTTCAGACAAACCTGGTAAATTATTCCAAGTAAAAGGAAACGAAATGGTAGAGCTGAAAGAAACGGAAGGTCCGATCCCTTATCTATCACCAAAGAGCATCTAAAATTTTGAACCAAATTATTTTTTTTATCCTCACGCTTTTTGCGCTAACTTGCAGGAGCGTGAGTTATACGATCCCCAAAGCTAGTTCGATGGATCTGGACAAAATTAAAATTTTGTCCAGTGACCTCTTAAACTCACCTGAGACAAGTGCCACCCTTACGAAAGAAGAAAATACACTTAGGATCTCTGTAGTCTCGAAAAGTAGAGCTTCGGCTGAGGTTCTCATTGCATTTCGTCGAGAAGGATTGAATCTGCTAGACGACATTAAAACGGGACGCGTACTTGCACATAACATCATACTAAAGAACGGTAAAGGGGAAGTTTTAGCCCGCAATCCGATCGATTTGGAAAATAGCAAAGCAATTGAATTTCTGCAGCAATCGATTGAATTTGATGCTAAAAAAATTCCTGCTGTCGGAGAATTCCTCTCCTTTCATCTTGAACTTATTTATTTGAGTCCGTATATGGATATTGGATGCGAGGACTCAAATCTACATTGCAATAAGATCAGATCACTCCTAAACTCTGCAAATTTAATCGCGAGTGTTTCCGGCTCACAGGAACAAGCCGAAGCCGATAAAAATTCCATTATCACGAGAATCTCGACAATCAATAAAGATCTTTCGCCACTCCTTTCAAAGGAAGGAGGAACGACCGTTAAACTCACACCACCAATGAATTTGGGTGATATCAATGCGCTTGTCTATCGAGACTGGAAGTTATTATCCACTCCGACATATTTTAAAGTGATCGCGATCCTGCAGAATGGAAAGCCCATTGAAGATTCCAAACCAGAAGTTTTTGAGCTCCCAGAATTGACGACAGAGACGGAATCAAGCAAAGAGAAAGATAGAACCTTTGAACTTGAAAAAGAAAAAAAGCCTCCAAAATCAATTACGACAAAACGCAGACAAAAAACGATATACCTACCTTAATTTATGTGCGAGCATTTCAGGCCCGCACATAACATACACTATGCTGCCTTCGCATCCTTTCTTTTTTGGCTATCAAAACGAACTGACGTTGCGACAACTTTTACCTTCGATCTGTTTTCGCCTTCATTTGTCTTCCAACGGTTTTGTTTCAAATTCCCCATGACTGTGACTTTGCTTCCTTTTTTTAAGTACTCCGAGCAATTTTCACCCATTTTTTCCCATGCCTCAATTTCGAAATAAGAAACGTCTTCTGGTTCCTTATCCTCTCCCGAATTTGAGTTGTGATTCACTGCGACGGTGAAATTTGTTACCGATTTTCCAAGACTCGTCTGTTTCCTATCTGGGTCATGGGTTAAGTTTCCATCAAGAATGATGTAAGAAAGATTTTTCATTGTTTTTCCTATAAATGAGTTTAGGTGGCCACCCATATGATTGAGATTCAAAATTTAGAATTTTGTGCTGAATATTTTGGTTTTCCTGTTTATAATTTCGCTTTTTTTCCGTAACATAAAGGTAGAAGTATTTCTTAATATCGAGATACTGATATCTTGAGTCATGTAATGGAAAAGAATCTTATTTGTATCATAGATGATGACACAATTTATCAGTTTACTTTTAAGAAAATTTTAAGCAGTACAGGTCTGCCTTTAGAAATCATTTCTTTTTTTAATGGACAGGAAGCATTAGATTTTTTTCGATTAAACGCCGAAAAAGGAGCTCTGCTACCAGATTTTATCTTTCTTGATATCAATATGCCTCTAAAGAATGGATGGCAGTTCTTAACAGACTATGCCCCTTTAAAAGAAAAATTAGCCAAACCAAGTCAGATATTCCTTGTGAGTTCCTCCATTGACTCGGAAGATTTGGACCGAGCTGCTGAAAACCCGCTTTTGTCTGGCTATATCAGTAAGCCAATTTCAAAAGAAAAATTCATGAAAGCGACAAACTTGACGCAATCTTAGCTTGAAATATCTCATTCTCTTCTTATCATTTTGATCGGCAGGTCATATGGAACAATTGTTTACGTGGGTAAATTCAAATCCAGGGTACTCCTTTGGAATCGGAGCATTCATTTTTTTCCTTTTTGTATTTCTTCGAGATATCACTCAAAAAAAACACACCATCCAAAGAAATTTTCCCATCGTTGGACATTTAAGATACTTTCTCGAAATGATCGGTCCCGAACTTCGTCAGTACTGGGTCGCAAACGATAAAGAAGAAAGACCCTTTGATCGAACGGAACGCAGTTGGATCTATGCTACCGCAAAAGGCCAAAATAATAATTTTGGTTTTGGAACCACAGAAATCCAATATGAACCAGGTTACCCGATCATCAAACACAAAGCCTTTCCTTTTCCTGAATCGAAAGCCTTTATCCATGAAAATGACCCCACATGTATCCCTTGTCTAAAAGTCATTGGCGAGTGGAGAAAACGCAAACATCCATACAGACCATATTCCATCATTAACATTTCCGCCATGTCCTTCGGTTCCCTTGGGAAAAATGCGATCATGGCACTCAATCGTGGAGCAAAAGTAGCAGGATCATACCATAACACGGGCGAAGGTGGACTTTCCCGTTATCACTTGCAAGGTGCAGATATCATGTGGCAGATCGGTACTGGCTATTTTGGGGCGAGAGACGAATCGGGAAGATTTAATATCGAAAAATTAGCACATAAAGTCGAAATCAATCCAGCTATACGACTTATTGAAATCAAACTCTCTCAAGGCGCCAAACCAGGGAAAGGTGGTATTTTACCATCCAAAAAAGTGAATGCCGAAATTGCACAAATTCGTCAGGTCAAGGAAGGCGTTGATTGTATATCACCTAACTCTCATAAAGAATTTAGCAATGTCAAAGAACTGATTGATTTTATAGAAAAAATTGCAGACGCGACAGGTCTTCCCGTCGGAATCAAAAGTGCCGTTGGAGAAATCGAATTCTGGGAAGAACTCGCAAAAGAAATTAAATCACAAAATCGAGGACCAGACTTCATTACAATTGATGGAGGAGAGGGAGGAACTGGTGCAGCCCCTCTTACGTATGCTGATCACGTTTCCCTACCCTTCAAAATTGGTTTCCAAAGAGTGTACACTTTGTTCCAAAGACTAAATATTTCTCGGCAAATCGTCTGGATTGGATCAGGCAAATTAGGATTCCCGGACCGAGCTGTTGTCGCTATCGCCATGGGTTGTGATCTCATCCACATTGCTCGGGAAGCAATGCTTTCGATTGGTTGCATCCAAGCACAAAAATGCCATACGGACCATTGTCCCGCTGGAGTGGCCACGCAAAATTGGTGGTTACAAAGAGGTGTAGACCCAGAAATCAAAGGCAAACGGGCAGCAAAATACATCCAAGGTTTCAGAAAGGAATTGCTCTCCCTCGCACATTCCTGTGGTTACGAACACCCTTCTCAGTTCAATGGACGAGACATTGAAATCAGCATGGGGATGAACAGGTACCAGCCATTGGAAGATCTACTTGGTTACAAACGCGATCCGATCGAGTTTACGAAATTTGCAGACTACGCAAATTTTCCAAAACGACCTGTCCGACTGACACAGTGAATTGCATTTTAAATTCTTGGACTCTATGAATCTTACATTTCGCCTTCTTGTAACCTGTTCCCTTTTTCTGGGATGTTCTTCGGATCTACCAAAGAGCGAGGTGAAAATCGAAAACGGAGTCCTAGACCTTTCCATGTATTCCTTTTCTGTCAATCCCTCTGTTTCCTTAGAAGGTGATTGGAAATTTTTCTACCAGGCGCTTCCTCCCATACAGGACCAAACCGCCTCAGAAAATTTTTTAAAACTTCCGAACCATTGGAATGAAACAAAATATAAGGGAAGTGTGTTAGGTGGACAAGGAACGGGAACCTTCCAACTTAAAATCATCCTTCCAAAGACGAGCGAAATCCCACCACTGGCTCTTCTGACAAGCGAACAAGATACCTCTCACGCGATTTATCTAGACGGTCAGTATTTAGGCGGAGCTGGGAAAGTGGGATTGAAAGAAGAAGAGAGCACTCCAGAAGTAAAAACAACTCTCATCCTTCTTCCCATTCCACCGAAGGCAAAGGAAGTCACCTTGGATTTAGTGGTATCAAACTTTTCCCACAGGAAGGGGGGACCTTGGAATGACGTATTACTCGCATCTTACGATAAAGCCCAGGAAAAATTAACAGCTAGAAAAATGAGTGAGACGATGATCTCATCCATACTTTTATTCGTAGGTATTTTTTTCCTTGTATATTATCTATTTGAACGTAAGTCTTCGCATGCGTTTGGTATATTCTCATTCTCTTTAATTGTTCTTTTGCGCAATCTAACGACGGGCGAGAGGATCATCTTAGATTTGGTATCTCTTCCCTACCCTATCATCTTGAGATTAGAATATATCTCCTGGTTTTGGACGGCGCCTATCTTAACACGTTACTTCCAATCGCTATTTCCCTTTGATTTTCCATCCAATACCGCGAAGTATTTTTATCGAATCTCCATCGCCCTGACATTTTTTTTATTACTCCCTTCTGTTTATTTTACGGAATTGGCTTCTATCTATCCGCTAGTATTTGTTTCCAACGGAATTTTTATTTTGTATGGTCTTTACAAAACCTTTCAAAACAGACGAATCGAATCGTATTATTTACTAGGCGGTACAAGCGTTTTACTCATAGGCGCATTGAATGATACATTACATGCAGAGGCGATCATACACACTCATTATATAGGGCCGCTCACGGTGGTTATATTTGTATTCTCCCAAGTATTTACCTTTGGAAATGCCATCAAAAGCAACATCACACAAACTAAGGATTTAGCTAAAAATTTAATCAGTATCAACGAATCCTATAGTCGATTTGTCCCTCAACAATTTTTAAATTTCCTTGGAAAAGCAGACATACGAGAAATTGAGTTAGGTGAGCAAGTTCAGAAAAAGATGACCATTCTTTTTGCCGACATTCGATCCTTTACTGAGTTTTCCGAACATCTTTCCCCAAAAGAAAACTTTGATTTTTTGAATGCGTATCTCCAAAGAGTCGGGCCCATCATTCGCCTGAATAATGGTTTTATAGATAAATTCATTGGCGATGCCATCATGGCACTTTTTCCGAATCATCCTGATGATGCCATTCGCGCCGCCGTACAAATGCAAATCGAAATCCGAGATTATAATGAGCATCGGGCCAAATCAAATTACCAGCCCATCAAAGTGGGAATTGGCATCCATACAGGAAGCCTAATCTTAGGAATTTTAGGTGAACATGAGAGGCTAGAAGGAACTGTGATTTCGGATGCCGTAAACCTTGCCTCACGCATTGAAGGTGTCACAAAATTATTTGGAGCAGAAATCGTAATCAGCGCTGATACCTTTATCGAAGCATCTGAAAGTTTAGGATTCCACTATCGCTTGTTAGATCGTGTAGCTATCAAGGGCAAAAGCGACTCCGTGTATGTTGTCGAAGTCTTAAACGGTTATGAAGATGAAAAACTGGAGGCACTCGTTGCGAAAAAGGAAGACTATACGTTTGCCCTCGAAGCGTATAGAAGGCACGCCTATGACGAAGCCCATGAATTGTTTTTAGAGATTTTAAATGCCATTCCTCAGGATAATGTTTCGCGGGTTTTTCTGGCCGATTGCGAACGCCATCTCGCTAAGGATAAAATCGATATATAAGTCTTTATTTTAGAATGTTTATACTTTTTTACTTTCCAATTCCTAGTAAATCTCCTATAGTATAACAATCACCCTGAGAGGTGTTTAGATGAAAAAAAGTAAATTTACCTTATTCACAAACTTTGTAGTATTATTCATCGTTTTGCTTACAAACCCATCCTTTGCCGTACAGACCATCTTACTCAAACAAGGAAAAACGATCAAAGGGACCGTCTCGAGTCAAAATTTAGATCATGTTGAGGTAGAGACTGCTGAGGGGAAACATCTCGTGATCCCTAAAAAATCGGTCCTCAAAATCGTTTATAAAGACATAGCAGAAGAAGAAGAACTTTCTATACGAAAACAAGAAGAGTCAAAACGAGAAGCCGAAAAGCTGAAGCTATTGGAAGAGCGAAAAAGGGAGCTTCTCGCCAAAGAAGAAGCAAACAAACTAGAGACCGAGGAAAACAAATCCCAAGGTTCTGGTGTGGCAGTTAAGTCAACCATTCGCGATTCCTTTATCCTTGGGTCTCCAAATCACACACAATCCATAACACTCGCTAGCTTAGATCAAAAGTGTAAGCCGTATTCGCAATATCCCGAATACTTCTGGATGTTTGGAGCGTTTCGATTTTTTGAACCAGACTTGACTAAACTCTTACCAAAAGAAAGTGCACCCCTTAGAATCTCCCAAAAGGCATCTTTGACAGATATCGCTTTTACCATGCTAGGTGGCTTTTTGATCACCTTAACGCGTAAGACCTTAATCATCGAAACTTGTGAAGGAGAAGGTTATCGTTTGATCTCTGATAAAGAACTAGAACGCATAAAAAATTCAGCCGTTTCCGATATCAAAACCGAACATGAAATTGAAACTTTACGTGAGAAAGTGGAACTTGAGCTCTTAGAAAATGATTTAAAAGATTACGAAAAGAAGAAAAAAGGCAAATGATATGTTCAGATACTTAGTTTGTGGCTTTCTTTTGTTTACCTTTACGGCTTGTTATTTCAATCCGATCGTGAATGGAATCTTGGATCCTGCAGAAAAGGCAACTAACTCAAGTTTAGGGCTTTTGGCTCTTGGTGGAGGTAGCAGTAGCGTCAGTGAAATTCCTCCAGTCGCAACGGCTGTCAGTACGGATGCAACAATGCAGGTCTATGGCCAAATTAAAGATCTAAGCTCCGTGAACATTGCAAGCCCACGACTGAGCATCGCGGAAACTGTCACCACTTCACAGAGAGTTGCGATTTCTACGACTTACACTGGAAATGCGAGTGGTAAATTTTTAATCCAACTTCGCGCGGGAACCTTTACAGTTTCTGTCTCGGATATGAATGGCAACTCTCTTGGATCGTTTCGGCTCATCATCGCCACAGATCTGACGGCGACAAAAGAAGATATCTCAGGCGCAACCTTTATCGTTTCGGGACTTCGGAGCTATGGGATAAACGAAAGTGTCCCATTGACAGTGGATGCGGTTGCTGCAACGACCTATTCCATTGGAGGTGTCATCGACGGTGGTTCTGGTTCCTTCGTTACCACAGCAAATGGAGGTGCAGATCTGATTCTTACAAATACAGTGAATTCCGAGACAAAAACCATCGTTGCAGGTGCCGCACCCCAAGATGGGGTTTTCTCCTTTGCTACGAAAGTGGTCACTGGCACTAGCTATAATGTTACCGTGAGTGGACAACCTTATGGATACAATTGCTCCGTAACGGCAAATGGAAGTGGTATTGTCTCCACTTCAAATATAACCAATATTTCGATTACTTGTACGCCGTCCTAAGGTTTTCGATTTTTTAGCATTAACAGTTGTCATCCCTTTCTATTCGGAAATTTAAAAGTCATGAGACTCACCTCCACCGATAGCGGCGTGACTTGGCAGGTTCGGTATTAAGTGGTTTCTCACGGTCGGCTCTTTCGCCCGAGCCATAAAAAAAGTCCTAAGGCTCCAACCAATCCCAATCCTACAATTATAGAAATCAAAACATTACTAAACGCCACGGCAAAGAACGCCACCACTCCCAATACCATTGCAAGGATCGGCACAAAAGGATACAAGGGCGCCACATAAGGTCTGTTTCTATTTGGCTCTTTGATTTTTAAGACAAAATAAGCAAGCATACTCACAACATACATCCCACACGCACCAAGGGCACTCGCTGTGATCAGTTCTGCTGTATCTCCAACCGCCAAACAGGCAAAACCCAAAATACCTCCCGATAGAACCGCATAGTTTGGAACTAAATTGTGACGGCTGATTTTGGATAAAAACTTAGGCAGGTAGTGCGTGAGCGAGAGTGCATAGACAAGACGCGAATAGCCTAATATGATTCCGAATAGGGAGGCGATGAGTCCAAAAAGTCCGATGAAGGTAAAAATCGTACTCACGAGTGCGCCTTCACCATAGATTTTTTTGAGAACATAGGAGAGAGGGTATTCAATATTGGCGACTTCAATCGTAGGCACAACACCCGCTGTTACCACAAAAACGCAAGAGGCAAGCAGGATGAGGGTACCAATGCCCGCCGCATAACCGATGGGAATGTCACGTGGCGGGTTTCGTACTTCTTCCGCAGACATGGCGACCCCTTCTACAGCGAGAAAAAACCAAATGGCAAAAGGAATGGAGGCGAAAAGTGAGGAAAAGGATAGGGAAGAAACACCTGGGAACTCAGGAAAATGAGAAAAGGAAAAATAAGGTAATAGGGCAAGTAGATAAATCAGGAGGCCAAGCACAGCCACAACCGTCACAAACAATTCAAATCTTGAAGTTTGTTTCACGCCCAAAAGGTTGATACAAACGAGAAGAAAGAAGAATCCAAAAGAAGCCCAAGGGATCGGAATATCAGGGAACAGAAAATGAAAATAGCCACCTAACGCCGAAGCAATCGCAGGTGGTGCGAGAGCAAATTCACAGAGAACAAAATATCCTGAAATAAAACCGCCCCATTTTCCAAAGGCCTGTTCGGCGTAGGCAGAAGGACCTCCCGCATGTGGAATCGAGGACGAGAGTTCGGTAAAACACAAGGCAAAACAAATATAGAAGATGGCGACAAGAAAGACTGCGATCGCAAATTCCCAAAAACTCGCCACAGACCAGCCAAAATTCCATCCAAAGTAATCACCAGAGATGACGAGTCCTACCGCGATCCCCCAAAGGTGAACAGGACCCAATGTACGATGGAGTTTTGTTTCCGTAGACATATGCTAAACACAGGATCAAAAAACGGCAGAAAGACCCAAGTAATAAAAAATACCATCCCCAGGGAGAATGCCGGGACCCGGGTAACCGCCTGCACGCCTGGTGAAGTATTTTTCATTGGCAAAGTTATTGATCCCACCATTTAAGGAAAAGCCTTCGTGAAAGTTCCATTTGAAAGAAATATCCCTAACCGTATATTTTGGGATGATACCGATCTGGCCATTAGCGGAAGGCCAAGTCGTGTTTGCCGCATCAGAATAAGCCATACTCGTATAACTGACAAGATAGGTTACAGAAAAGGTCTGGTTTAGGGAATAGGTAAATCCATACCTATGGATCTGAGAGGGGGCATTTTCGACTGTCCTTCCGACACGGTAGTAGGCCAATGCATTCGTTGGATCCGTAAGAAGGCGTGGGTCTTCCCATCTCACAAACCTTGCATTAATATTTGAACTTGATGTAAAGAATGAGATACTTCCATAAGGAGTGGAATCTGTAATCATCTGAAAAGGATTGATCTCCACATACGCTTCCACTCCTCTGTGTAAACTATCACCTACATTGGTTTGGAGGTTTTTCTGACCTGGATAGACACCTGGCAATTGGCCCACACGATTGTTGTAGCGGAGCTCAAAAACACCTACGTCAAACTGCAACCACTGTGCTACCTTACCTCGGTATCCGCCATCCGCATTATAACCTGTTTGGTCTTTCATATTTGGATCTACATCATTTAAGGTGGCAGTAGGTGCATAAAGTTCCGCATAGGTCACGGGCCGGTAGGCTCTCGAATAATTTGCATAGAAATTAGTGGCCTTTGTCACGTTGTATTGGGCACCAACTCCATAGAGAAGTTGCCTTCTATCAACCGAGAGTGGAACCACATATCCGCCCGTAGGCAATGAGGCCGAGGCAAGCTTTTCATTTACTTTACCCGATGCCGTGCTCCGTATCCATTCGTAACGGACTCCGGGCGTAATCGAAAGTTTTTCCGTGATACGAAATAGATTTTCGGCAAATGCCGCATAGTTTAGGGTTGAAAATCGAAGTTCGACAGTTCTGCATTTGTTTGTGCCATCGATACAATCAGGAAGGACCGTTTCCTTGATATCATACTCCGAACCTGTCGTTCCATTGGGATTGCGTGTTCTGTCGGTATTCCCATTAAAATAGCGTAACCCAAAAGAGAGAGAATGCTTTTGATCTAACATCGAATATTCGAAAATCTGTCTCGCTTCTGCACCATAATTGCGATACCAATCTCGATCGATTTGGCGGGGAGAATACGCTAGAGACGTTCGACTGATACTGTCTAGCGTTGTAGGAGCCGAGGTAAGTCCCACACTATTTCGTTCGCCATACAGTCCAAAGAGTTTCAAATTGAATCTTGCGGAGTTAGATTGTTCATAGTCCACAATCAAGGCAGGCATGTTCCACGGTGCACTAAACCAATTTCGGGAACGTTGCGAGGCACGAGAATTTTCCCAATACTGCATATCGGTTTGGCCACCTGCCTGCCTACTTTCATAATTTGACTTTGAAAGTTCGAGAGAGATTTTTAGTTTGTCTGTCGCTTGGTAACCAAGATTCACAAAACCAGTCTGCGTTTTATATTGTGAATTGTCCCGCCATCCGTCAGAGCTGCGATTCTGATAATACACGAAGTAGGAAAATTGTCCGATTGTTCCACTCACACTTGTATAACTATTAAACGTAGCATACGAGCCGCCTGTATTTTTCATCTCCACCTTTACGGGCTTTGTCGGATCTGCCTTTTTTGTTACATAGTTGATCATCCCGCCAAACTGCGGACCATATTGTAAGGCGGCGGCACCACGGATGATTTGTATTTTTTCCAGAGATTCCATCGGCGGGTTGAAATAGGTTTCTGGATAACCAAACATATCCGATGCGATATCGTACCCATTTTGTCTGGTGTTAAATTCCCAGTTTCTATTGGGAGATAGGCCACGTGCTCCAATGCCAGGCTGGATTCCACTCCCCTCATTCTCCCAAATCGTGATCCCTGGAACCTTGGCATACACCTGGCGTGTCTGATTCAATGCTAGATTGGCGTTTGTTTTATCTAAACGAATGACTTCTGATTTTTTGCCTGAATAGATATTGGTTCCTTCTATCTCATTCATGGTTTCCCGGTCGGAATCCTTTTTGGCAGATACCCGAATCCCTGTTTCTTTCGTCTCTTTGGGTTCATTTTTTTCAACTTCCTGCGCCACCGAAGGAGTTTGGAGGAGGAGAAAACACAGGAAAGGAAGGGGGAAGAATCGAGGTCGCAATCTTGCAAAAAGGTTCATTTCAGGGCTTAGGTTTTTTTTCGTCCTGGTTTTTGCAATTGAATTATTCTAAGAATCATTCTCATTTAAAGAAAGACCAAGTTCGGCAAATCAATTGACTTAGCGCAACCGACTCGGTTTCCTTTGTAACATTGTCATTTCTCTTGGGAGTGAATTCTCGCATGATCCAAAACCAAAAAAACAAACATATCTCGTGCCTACCCATCGCATTCCTTCTTTTCGCTCTGCTTTCATGCTCGGAAACGGAAAAAGACCTAGACTCCCTTGTCAAAGAAGTTCCCAACCCCAAAACGTCTCGCAATAGCTGGATTGAAGATAGCGCCGGCATATTAACAAACACCTCATCCATTGACAGTTTGATTTCCGAAAACGAAGCTGCAACAGGCGTCGAGATTGCGGTAGTCATCCTTCCAACAATTGAGAGTTATGTGCCAAAGGATTTTGCCGTTGCCTTATTCAATCACTGGGGTATAGGAAAGAAGGGAAAGGACAATGGCATTTTAGTTCTTCATATCATCGACCAAAGGCGAGTCGAAATCGAAACAGGCTATGGGATCGAGGGTGATTTGCCAGATGTGGTGGTCAAACGCATCATCGATACGTATACGATTCCTGCCTTTAAAGCGGGTGATTTTTCAAAAGGCCACTTAGATACGGTGACAGCCCTTATCAACAAATTAAACCATCCGGAGTTAGAGGTAACAGATCTCGTGACTTCGGGATCAGCCGAAATTAATCTTTCCACGGCAAATGAGGAGACATCGCTACCTATCGAACGAACCGACCATTATGATTACCAAGGGAAACGGTTTTCTCAGCTTACAGAACTCGAAAAACAAAAATTGGATGAAACCATTAAAAGATATAATGTAACAAGTAATTATTTTTTAACGGATGAGGAATCTAAACTCCTGGAAGAACGCAGCGCAGAGCAGGAAGAAACTGCCAGGAAAAATTCGATTTCGATTCGGATGAAAATTGGCGCAGGTTACCTCCTTCTTTTGTTAGCATTCTTTCTCCTCCAACAAATGTTATATTGGCTCATTCCGTCACCTGATTTTAAATACAGCATCCTCAGGAACACAGACTTTCCTATCTTTTATGGGACTCTCATTCTGCCCATTTTCCTTTCCGTTCTGGTTTTCTCTCACTTCTGGGGCGAGGAGTCGATTTTTTTTACCTTCTTCATCAGCATTGCTTCCTTTGTTTTGTACAATTTATTTTGGGGAGACCGGAGACTCGATCGACTCAGCAAACGACTGCTCAAGGTTAGGAGCATTCCTAGAAAATGCCCTGAATGTAAAACTTTGATGACTAAACTTTCTGAACAGGCAGATAACGCCTACCTCTCCAAAGGCCAGATCGCCGAAGAGATTTTGAAATCCATAGACTATGATGTTTGGCTCTGCCAGGCATGCAATGCAAACGAAATCCTCCCTTTCCACAACATCGATCCCGAATACATATTTAAGGGAACCTCCTTCAAAAAAATCAAAAAATGCCCTGAGTGTGAATTCCTAACTTTTGCTGTCTCATCGAGCAAAATCACAAGTGCTGCGACCTACAGCAGTTCAGGTAGCGTGGAAGTGGTTCGGGTCTGCAAACATTGCCAACACAAAGCGGTAGAAACCGAAACGATTCCGAAAAAACAAAAGAGCAGTTCGGGGAGTGGTTCCTCTGGCGGCGGCGGAGGTGGTGGAAGTTTTGGCGGTGGTTCCTCCGGGGGTGGCGGAAGTGGAGGAAGTTATTAAAGAACCTTTCTTATGAATTCATAAATCCAGCAGGTCATGTGGGAAGAAGTTTGGATCTTCCTTCTCACATAGAGCTCACCCTCATACTCGTCTAATTTTCCAAATTGACGCTCGTCTACGGAATAGATCTCGCCAAACACCAAGCCCTCACCTTCTACATACCCAGGATAGGTACCTTCTACTAGGTAGAGTTTTCCTTTGACGGTTGCCCTATCTACAAAGAGACTATCCCCCATTAAGTTGCGGTAAGGTGGTTCACGCAATGTGCCATATACAAATAGAAACTCTCTTTTAGCCATTACGAGTGGGAGGGATCCTTTATTCTTGCTTTTGTCCGAGTCTCATCCCGTAGCGTTCGTAGGTGTGGCAGGATTTTGTGCAAAATGTATACACTTAGACCAAAAAAAAATACAAAACCGGTCCTGTAAATGGTGTAAAACCAGGAAGAGTACGGGACACGATCCATTAAAACCTTGGCACAGATATGTAAATTGCCTATCCTATTTTTAGTTTTGTTTGACAAATGCTAGGAGTCCGATCAGGATTTCCGTGTGAACACCATTATAACTAGTCCCTTTGTTGAACAAACCCTAGAAAAATTATCCATACTTGGAAATGTGACCGCCAAATCAAAGTTTGGTGGATTTGCTATTTACTTAAATGACATCATGTTCGGACTCATCGCCGAAGATGTGCTATACCTAAAAGCAGATAGCCAAACCATCGCTAGATTCCAAGCAGCCGGAGGTCGACCTTTCGTTTATGACGGAACCGAAGACTCAGATTCTGTCAAAACATTCTGGACTTTCCCGGCTGAGGCATTGGACTCCCCAGATGATTTAAGAGAATGGGGTGAGCTCGCCATTGATGCTGCCAAAAGAAGCAAACGAGAAATCCCTACGACTCCAAAACCGGTAGAAAAACCAGCAGTCGCTCCTCCTACGGCGAAAAAGCCTGCTCCCAAAAAGAAGGCCGCTAAGAAAAAAGTTTCGCCTGCCAAAAAGAAAGCCAAAGTAGCCAAAAAAAAGGCTAAGGCCAAAAAAGCGAAACCAGCACCGAAGAAGGCAAAGAAGGTCGCTAGAAAAACGGTGAAAAAACTCACACCGAAAAAGAAAGCAAAAGGCACAAAGCCCACCAAAAAGGCCAAAGCAAAAAAAGCGGCAAAAAAGAAGAAAAAAAGATAAGCCCATAAAAAAAGACCACCTGACAAAGGTGGTCTTTTTTTTGTCTTCCTGCGAGGGCCATTCCGACCCCTATATAACTTACTGGAAGATCGAGTTAGAAATCGTATTACAGTTTGTTTGCGCCGTTCCTGCAGAGAATGCAGAACCACCATTGCTATAGTAGTAAACCGATCCGATGTTCGTAGAGAAAGGAGCCGTGCAACGTCCTACTACAGTTCCTAATGCGAGAGCCGTGCAAGAAGTCGTGGCATTCCAGGTTCCTGAACCGCAGTCTGTTTGCTGTGCTGAGTCTGTGAATAAGTAGTCCAAACATTTACTTGTCGTTCCATGAAAGCTGCAGCTTGCATTGGAAATCGCCTGGCTGGCGATACCGATCCGGTACGAAGTCGATAGCGAAGAAAATACGTATACCTGAAGGTAATACGTGCGACCAGAAGTCAAAAGAGAAGTTCTTAGGACTTCAGCATTCGTAGTCGTACCAATCGCGGAAGCTGTACTTGAGGTCGCGTCCACAGAGGAGTAAATATAGAAGTCGATATCGCGTGAGGTGTAGCCGGAAGTGTTGATGATGTTTGTGTTTCCAGCGGCCGTAAATTTATACCAATGGGAAAATGTGGCTCCAGAACCATTGAAGGAGCGGTTGAACGAATTGGTCACATTCGGTGAAATCGTAGGAGTTGGATAGTAAGTAATGTTAGTGGTCGCAGTAGAAGATTTAGATTTTACCACCACTTCCACGGACTGGTTTTCCGTGATACTTGAAATATCTGGCATCGTAAAGGAAATAACCGTCGAAGAAGTCGCAGTCACTGTCGCCGCAGTTCCCTTCACTGTCACCGAAACATCAGACAGTGTGGTTGAAAAATTGGTCCCGCTTATAGACATCGCTGCTCCTGGCAGAGCTCGGCTTGATGTGCCTGAGGCAGTATGAAAAACTTGGGTAATAGAGATCGTTGGATCTGTTGTCGTAGTAGATCTCGTTGAAGAGGACAATAATAAAAGAGGTAACAGTGTAGATGTGGTATCGTCTTTTTTTGGTTCCGGGCAGTTTACAAGTGCCAAGGTCATAAATAGGGCAATTAGGTGTGTAGGTTTGTAGATTCGTTTCATCTCATTTCTCGTTTTCCCCAAACTTGTTAGACTACCACCAAACGGTCAAATGCATTTTTCTTGTACCGCCAAACAAAAAACGCCGACTACCTCAAGGATAGACGGCGTTCGCTTTTGCGGATACTGTAGGGAATTAGGCTACAGGGCCATGGGCACTGAAATCAAATTCCTTAGAACCTGTGAGGTACTTCTTATAATTCTCCACGAATTGTTTGGCGAGGTCACCTGCCGTTTTGTCATAGTCTGCTTTGTCTTCCCAAGCATTACGTGGGTTCAAGATTTGGGCATCGACTCCCGAAACTGCCTTCGGAAAGGACACTTGGAATACGGGGTGTTTTTCAAACTCTGATTTTTCGATGTTTCCGTTCAGGATTTCATTGATGATCTGGCGTGTCGCAGGTAGATTCATTCGTTTTCCCACTCCGTACTTTCCACCCACCAAACCCGTGTTGATGAGATATGCCACCACATTGTGCTTTTTCATCTTTTCGCCGAGTAACTTTGCATAGTAGGTTGGGTGGAGGGTCATAAACGCTTGGCCAAAACAAGCAGAGAAAGTGGCCTGTGGTTCTTTGACACCGCGCTCTGTTCCCGCCACTTTTGCTGTATACCCTGATAAGAAATGATACATCGCTTGTTCGATGGAGAGTTTGGATACGGCAGGAAGAACCCCGTACGCATCGTACGTAAGGAAGATGACAACATTTGGGTGACCCGCTTTCGAGTCTGGTTGGATGTTGTCGATATGATAGATCGGATAGGAAACTCGCGTGTTTTCTGTTTTCGCAGCAGATGAGTAATCTACTTTTTTAGTCGCTGGGTCAAACACTACGTTTTCAAGAAGGGCATCCCTGCGGATGGCTGCATAGATTTCTGGTTCTGTTTTGGGATCGAGGTTGATGGTCTTCGCATAACACCCACCTTCGATATTGAAGATACCATTATCGTCCCAACCGTGTTCGTCATCACCGATGAGGCGTCGGTTCGGGTCTGTAGAGAGAGTCGTTTTTCCTGTGCCGGAGAGACCGAAAAAGAGTGCCGAATCTCCTTTGGCGCCCACGTTTGCAGAACAATGCATGGTCAGCACGTTTTTCAAAGGTAGGTAATAATTCATAACGGAGAAAATACCCTTTTTCATCTCGCCACCGTATTCTGTACCACCAATGATACAGATTTTTTTTGCTAAGTGGAAAATGACAAAGGTTTCCGAATTTAAGCCGTGTTCTTTGAACTTAGAGTTTTTGTAATGGGAAGCATTGATGATGGTAAACTCTGGATGGAGGGTTGCGAGTTCTTCCTTTGTCGGACGGAGGAACATATTCGTGCAAAAGTGGTGTTGCCAAGCTTTTTCTGTTACGACTCGAAGCGAGATGCGTGTGTCTTTGTTCGTGCCAGCATGCCCGTCAAAAACATAAACTTTTTTGTTATCGAGAAACTTTACTACTTCCGCATAAAGCTCATTGAAAACTGCTTCGGAAACCTTCGCATTGACAGGTCCCCACCAAATGTTGCCATTGGAAGAAGGCTCATCCACGAAGTACTTATCTTTCGGGGAGCGACCTGTAAAAATACCGGTATCCACCATCATGGTGCCGTTTTCAGAAACAACGCCGTCTTTATTTGCTAATTCGTGCTGGTAAATTTCGTCATAAGATAAGTTGTGGAAGACTTCAGATGGTTTAAGGCCAAGGTCGGCAAGGCCTGGCAGATTGGTGGAAACTGACATGGATCTCTCCTGATTTCAAATCGAGTTTTTCTAGCTTCCCAAATTATGAGTCGGTGTCAATAACAGAAAATGAAGATTCTACACGCTACAGCCGAATATTTTCCCTATATCAAAATGGGTGGGCTGTCGGATATGCTCTCTTCTTTCTCGAAAGAACAGGCAAAAACCCACGAAGTCGGCGTCTGCCTGCCCATGATTGCGGGTCTCAAAGAAAAGCCCCAGTTTACAGGCAAAACCTACCCATGCCTAGAGACACGCAAGATGTCCCCAACACCTGTCACGGAAATACTGACAGCTTCCATCTTCCGTGAGGCCATGTATGGCAAGGTCAAACTCTACTTTTTTGACTCCCCTCTTTTTTCGGATCTAACCTCAATTTATGCCAACAGTGACGAACACTTTCGTTTTGCCGTCTATTCCTATGCCACCTTCTGTTTAAGCCTCCAACTTGGGGTGGATGTCTTCCATGCTCATGACTGGCATACAGCTCTCGCCTGTGCCTTACATAAAGTTTCTCCCTTTGGCAAACCCAGCGTATTCACCATTCATAATTTAGCGTACCAGGGGGACCATCCACTCTGGATGACTGGTTTTTTAAAAGACGAGCCCTTCGGACTTTATCCCGAGGCTTACTTGCAAGATGGGAAAACCAATTATATGAAAGCAGGTCTGATGTCTGCCTCAAAAATAACAACCGTTAGCCCCGGATATCGGAACGAAACTTTGTTTGAACCAAATGGCTTTGGTCTTTCGTACCTCCTGCGCAAGAGAGAAATGGATTATGATGGTGTGATCAATGGCATTGACACAGAGGAATGGAATCCGAGCCGCGATGAAAGACTCTACGCTACCTTTTCGAAACAGGACCATAAAAACGGGAAATTTAAAAATAAGACAGAGCTACTCAAAGAAATCGGCAGGCCCCTCATTGACCCTGCCCGGCCTCTCATCGGAATCATCGGGCGTTTGACCTACCAAAAAGGGTATGCAAACTTCATCCAAGCATTTAAGGAGAGAACACATCTTCCACATTTTTATATTTTTTTGGGTGCGGGCGAAGAAACCTTACAAAACGAACTTTTCCACCTATCGCATACAGATCAAAATCGCATTTTCTTTTACAAAGGCTATGATGAAAGCTTTGCGAGAAAGGTAGAAGCAGCCAGCGATTTTTTCCTGATGCCTTCTTTGTTTGAACCCTGTGGGCTCAACCAGTTGTACAGTCATGCCTATGGTGCCATTCCGATCGTATCGCGTGTCGGAGGTCTACGAGATACCGTCTCCGAATCACCGTTAGCCGGTGAGTATACGGGCATAGTTTTTGAGCCAGGTGACGTTTCTTCCCTCGGCTATGCCTTAGAGCGCGCCCATACTCTCTATCTGGATCAAGCGAAGTTTTATCAAACGAGAGAGAGGATCATGGGCATCAATTGGGGATGGGAAAAGCGTGTGTCCGAGTATGAGGCCATTTACGGGAGTGCGATCCAAAAAAAAGAGTGAAAGCTTGCAATCAAATTTCAGATTAAGATTTTTAACAGTTGTTAGTTTATAAATTTTGTAACTTTATAAAATCCCTCGCAATCAACTCGTTGCCTAGAGCATTAAAATGAATGTCTCCCTGTATAAAGTAATCTTTCACTGTCTCTTCCTTGCCCGTTTTTGTAGCGATATTAAAAAAAGTAGGAAAGGAGTTATAAAATTTTTTACATCTGTGGAGACAAAAATTTTCCCAAACTTTCACATGTCTTGAATGTACCTCGTCAAAAAGAATTTGATCCGGCCAAGGGTATACCCCTATGGAAAGAGGGATATTCCTTTCCTTTAAATAAAGGTGGAGCTCGGTCATAACCGCTAAACTCTTTTGAATCCCACCTTCAATGCCTAAGTTGCCATAGCCTTTCGCCTTTGGATTGTAAGTCCATGCTGCTCGGTTCCGAGGAACATAGTGAAAGGGAGTTTCAGGTCGCTCTAGGAAGGTATACTTTAGGAGATGAAGGCTGTGAAAGGTGAGTGGAAAATACTTTTTTGCCAGCTGTTTCATGCTCGATTCATGGGAGACTTCCTTTCCATTTTCCACCACAGGAATCTCTTCGTTCTCGGGTTTATGATAGATCAGCTCTCCCTTGTTTTCGCTATAGACGATGGCTTCATCTTGGATGTCGCTCACGTCCACATATAACACGACTTCTGCAAACTTGAATCCATGTTCCAAGTACCACTTAATCTTACTTAGATAAATGGTGGGAGAATAACTCACCACAGCCAAATTTGCAATTCTTTTCGTTGGATACGTACTTGCTATCTTTCCGACAAAGGAATCTTCGAAGGACAGGGAAACTCCTTCGGTAAAGCTATCTCCCATAAAAGCGATATCAAACTCTTTGTTCTCAGATTTTTCCATGCCACACTTTGATTTAAACCCATACGGATTTGTACATACTAGGTATTCGACAGACCCCCATTGCCCTTTTCCTATAAAGTTAGGAGAAAGAGTATGGTGGAAGTTTTTATCTGAAATGCGGTACGCTTTTTCAAATGCATTTTGATGTGCCCGTATGGAGTTCAATGTATATTGCGTGATCTCTTTCAGCAAAAGATCTCCCAGAAAAAAATCTATGAGGAAGGATAAAAAGAGAGTGATACCAAATACAATTACAGAATTTTTTAGCATAACAGGATTATCTTTCTCTTTTGTTCGAGCCTGGACTAATAAGTTTACAATGAAATTAAAATCTTAAAAATAAAGTTCAACGAATTTTTCAGCCTTATTTTGTGATAAGGGAGCTGAAATTAAAATCAGGGATCCGATTTTGTGATTAGGTATCTGACTAAAACTTGTTTAAGCGCGATGATGTCGATGGGTTTTGGTAAAAAATAATTCATCCCTACTTCAAAACAGCGAGCTCTCTCCTCATAAAGTGCACCAGCTGTTAAAGCAACGATGGACACGGACTCAAGTTCCTTTTGTTTGCGGATCTCCTTTGTCGCGCTGAGCCCATCCATATTGGGCATTTGAATGTCCATAAAGATTAGATCAGGTTTCATTTCAGATAATTTTTGTAAGGCGATCATGCCATCGGCCGCATCAAATAATTCTGCCATGGGGATAAACCTATGTATCATCTTTCCCAAGAGATCCCGGTTCAGATCATTGTCTTCCACGATCATGATCTTAGGTGACGAATTTTTGAACCTATCGGGTGCTAAGTGCTGCTCTTGTATGATGCCTTCATTTTCTTTCCCTCCGTTCTCGAAGAGTATATCTCGATACTCAACTTCCAATTCAAAACAAAAGGTAGAACCTTGGTCCAATTCACTTGCAACAAATATGTTTCCTTGCATCATATCTACCAATGATTTTGTGATACGTAGTCCAAGACCCGTTCCGCCAAACCTACGAGTCGAATTAGATTCTGCCTGCCAGAACGATTCAAATAAACGACCGAGGGATTCTGTCGAAATGCCGATACCGGTATCGATGATTTCAAATTGTAAACCGACATGATTCTGTTTTTTACTTTCAAAGGAACTTATCTTTAAAATCACCCCTCCCCTTTCAGTGAACTTAACAGCATTTCCCACAAGGTTGATCAAGATTTGCCGAAGCCTGACCGGATCAACAAGGATATACTTTGGCAAGGTGGGAGATATCTCTAAATTTAGGAATATACCCTTTTGTTTTACATTCCAGGAGAAAAGCTCGATGCTTTCTTCAATCATCTGACTGAGTAATACATACTCCTCATGAAGCTCAATTTTCCCTGCTTCAATTTTAGAGATGTCTAATATGTCATTGATGATACCGAGTAGACCTTGTGCAGAGCTAATGGCCTTTGTGATATAATCAGATTGGGTTTCTGTTAAGTTTGTAGAAAACATCAATTGGTTGTAGCCGATGACCCCGTTCAGTGGGGTTCTAATTTCATGGCTCATATTCGCGATAAAATCTGATTTGGCTCGATTTGCCCTCTCCGCTTCGTCTTTCGATCGATGCAGCAATTCTTCCACGTTCTTTCGTTTGGAGATATCAATAAAATGAGTCACAAAATAAGCAGGCTCGCCAGTTTGTGTTTTCACTAAGGAGGAATAGATCTCTGCATATAGGATAGACTCGTCTTTTCTGTGATAACGCTTCTCGTATACAATCTCATTTGCCTCGCCGAGAAGCGCCTGTTCTCGAAAGGATTTGGAAATCTCAGCATCAGAAGAAATAGCAAATTCACTCGTATTTCTTCCTATCAATTCTTCTTCCGAATAATTTAACATAGAACATAACTTTCTATTTACTTGAAGAAATTTCCCATTCGTATCTTGAAGGCAGACTCCACTTCCTGCATTCTCAAAGCTTGAGCGAAAGCGGGCCTCACTTTCTATCAGTTTGTTTTGAATCTCTTTTTCTTTTGTAATGTCACGATTGACGGCAATCGCTCCGATCACATTTTGGTGGGCATCTTTCAATAGACTCACCGCAGAGCGGATGTTAATGCGATCTCCCCTTCGGTTAACTTGAGTGACTTCTCCCAGCCAAATGCCTGTTTCGTTTAAGGATTTTATGCTACTTTCCCTGTCTAGGGTCGTAAATTCCGTTTTTAAGACTTCAGGAGCCGTTTTGCCAATGACTTCCGAAGCGAGGTACCCATAAATTTTTTCTGCGGATTGGTTCCAATTTGTAATTCGAAAATCCCGATCTGTGACAATCACAGCATCATACAGATACTGCAAGATCAAAGAGGAATCATTTTCAAAGTCGGGAATTTTTGTCATCGGCATCTTTACTGTAAGAGCAGTTTCTTAATAGAAACGGGAAACATCTATTTGTAAACGTTATTTATTTTGCGTCAATCTTTCCGTTCCGTCGAATGCGGAGGATGAGTTTGAAAAATAAATAGAGAAGCAAACCCTGCATGGTGCCTGCAATGAGATGGACCAGCACATTTGAAATCCTGGTTTTCATTTCTGTAGTACCCGCACTACAATACCATTTCACTTGTACATACGTACGACCTGGTAAGGGGTTAGAAACGTTTTGCTCATATTCCAACCTGCCCTCAGGGCAAACCAAAGGCTTAGCAATCAAGTTGATGGGCGGGTAGAGGGCCCCAAATCCCAGAGAGATGGCCGTGATACCCATAAAAATGCAAAATACGATTCCGATGAATTTCATAGAAATAAAGATACTCAATTTGTCTTTTGACACAGTCGATTCTTTTTCAAAGGAAATTAAATATATCCTATTTTAAAGTAAAGGTAGGATATATTTAAGGTAAGAAGTTCTATTTTTAGATCATTTCAAAACGATCGATGTTGCTTGCTCATCTAGAAAGATAAGTTTTTCAGGCATCAGGTTTTTTGGAAGAAAATAGATTAAAGTACGAGTAACCGTTTCTCCCGGCTTTAGTGTCAATTTTGTCTCAATGTTGCCTGTCGCAAAATTATTTCCAGACACATCTTCCTTTACATCATTCCAAGTATCTACCTCAAAATGACGGACAAATGCTGGTGAATTTAACTTTTTAATTTCTTTACCTTTTTCATCCAAGATTGTCGCATACGTTGGCTCCAAAGCTATTTTTTCCAAGATGACATCGTAATCTGTTGGTTACGGGAAGTATTCGTTTCAAATTTGTCATATTACAACATTTAATCTAACAAGGTATAGGGTCAAGGTATTAACGTGATGTTACTCCTAAAGCATAACCGAGATTCCCTATATTCTAATCAGACAAATCTAAAAAATCGTATGTTGAATTAAATTTTAACCTAATTTTTGTTATATTAAATAAAATTTTAACGGATTTATCAATTTACAATTGTTTGTAGCCCAATGTTTCATTTTGACTCACGCTCGTGATCAATACAAGAATCTCTCCACTTAACATCCCAAAAGATATACCAAATTTTACATGAATTCATAAGATAAATTGATGACTCATCTAATCCTCTCATCGAAACTCGTCTAAGGAAAAGATATCTTTCCTTTCTGCTTAAAAAAAAGTCATTGCCGGAGAGGTGGGGAAATTTTTATGAAAAATTTTAAATTTACAGGGCTTATTTTTTCTTTATGCCTTCATTTTCTCTCCTGCCAGAAACTAACTTTCAATAATGCGGGAGATTCTCTCTCTGTTGCTTTCTTACAGACCGTCTTGTTTCGAGACTTGATCCGACCTGCTTCGGTTCCCGTTGTTCCGCCTGTAGAAGTGACACCTACAGAGACCTGTGACACATCCGTAAAATGGTCGAAAACTCTCGGCGATGCCACCAACTCAGTGTACGTTACCACGATTTTATCGGTATCCGTCCAAGACATCATCATCGCCGGATCTACGAGAAAGAATCTCGGCACGGGTAAAAAATTCAATTTTTCGGGAACGGAAGGTACAACACAAAATTGGTTCATCGCCAAGCTGAATGGCAAAGATGGATCGATCGTGTGGGTGGATTATTTTGGTGAGACCATGCTTTCGATTGCTGCGAATGCAGAATTTCCTACATTAATCCGGCTGGGGAAATTTTCCAATGGGGAGATAGGGGTCTTCTGGGAGGCTAAGGATGCACAGTCTGGTGCCCTACAGGCTAAAAATTTGACCTATTCGTTTGGTGCCGCCAGGTATGACCTTGAGGGTGTTCGCAAATGGCATACGTATTTAAATCTTTCTACGAATGGGGGGAATCGGTTTTCATCTGCCATCGATGCTAGCGATAACATTCATTTTTTCGTTGAGGTATCAGCGGCTGGAGGTTTAGAAGGATTCCCTGCACCAACAAACAGCGTATCAGGTGGACAAGAAATTTTATATGGACTCATCACGGGATCTGGTGGGTTACTCTCGCAGAAGTACATCACAAGCGTACTGGAGGACAAGATAGGCGATGCGGTCAGTTTTGGCACTGCCATTTTTCTTGGAGGAAACGCGCAAGATAACCTGAACGGATTTACGGGACACCCTGCCACAGGAGTTGGGATTAACAAGATCTTTATCGCAAAATTAGATTCGAGTCAAAATATTTCTTCTGTCCTATATCGCGGCTCAGCAAGTGGTTCCAGTAATACCGAACTCAGAAAATTGACGGCGGATGCAACTGACTTGTATTATGTGGGAAATTCTAACGATTCATATGGATCGCCCATATCAGCGTATCAGGCTTCTGGCAAAAATTTTTTATATGAAAAAATCTCTTCGAATTTAACACCCACTTGGTTAACCTTTCTTGGTGCAACTTCATTTAATGTAACAGATGGTCTACGTACAGCCCTCCTTGCACCAGTCGATGGAACTTCTTTCTATGCTCACCTTTTGAGTGGCTCAAATTTCGCGCGTTTTACGGGACTTGGTGCGGCAGAAAGTGGGGACGGATCGGGGTTTTTTCAAAAAACACTCGTTAAGGTCAACAAAGCAACGGGAGCGTATGAGAAAGTCGTTTACAGTTCCAATTTCGCTTCTCCAAAAATCGCTTCCTTTACCAATACCAAAGAAATTTGCAGTGGCAAAATGATTCGAATGGATATGGTCGTCGAAGACCAAAATAATTCAGATCGGATCTTTTCTGAGCTCAGTGTATTCCCTACGAGCGAACTTCCCTAAAAAAGTTAAATTTTACTAAGGGAAAGTTTTCTTTTTCGCGTAAACTCGAGAAATTTATTCTCTAACTCCATGGGCACAATGGGTTTGGAGAGATAATCATCCATGCCAAAATGTTTACAGATTTCTCTTTCTTCGATCGTGTGATTGGCCGTTAAAGCAACGATATAAACATCATTATGAAAACTGGACCCTCTAATCGCCGTCGCAGCTTCATATCCATTCATATTTGGCATCTGGATGTCCATGAAGATGATATCAGGCATGATGGATTGATTCATCTCAAATGCGATCCGACCATCCGCAGCATCAAATATTTCTGCATTCACAAGAATCTTTCGGATCAATGTCCGTGCTAATAATAAATTCGTCTGGTTATCATCCACAATAAGAACTTTCCACTTTTCATAAATTTTGGTTTTGATTAATTTGTTTGGTTCTCTTTCCTTTTCTATGTTCTGACGCGAAAACTGAGAGAGAATCGTCATTAATTTAAAATCCGTAATCGGTTTGAGCAATCGCTGTTTGATTCCTAGTTTTTTCAAAGGATCAAAAATTGAATCATCGTCGATGGATTTAGTAATGAGGATTATATTTTCCACATTAATTTTAGAATTCTTTGCACCTAATATTCGCTCAAGTGTCGAGGTAGCTTCATGTTCGGAAATTAACTTATCGATGAAGATCATATCGATAGATTCTCCACTTTCGATCTGTCTGATCATGTCTGATAGACTCGAAAAGGTATGCGTCTCCACACCATGAAACTCGAGTAGATTTTTTAGAATTTCTCTTGTTGTGGGAGAGAAATCAAGGACTAATGCTCTTTTGTTCTGGACATTTAAGACTCTCTCTTGATTACTTTCTTCGATTTTTAGTTCTAAATCAAAAGAGAAAACACTTCCCTCTCCAAGGATGGAAGAAACTTGAAGAGAAGAATTTCCCATCAATTCTAATAGTTTATTGGATATCGTTAGGCCAAGGCCAGTCCCACCAAATTTTCTGCTCGTTGAATTATCTTCCTGAGAGAACGCTTCAAAAATTTTTGTGAAATTTTCTTTTTCAATCCCGATACCCGTATCCTGCACCGAAAATCGGAAATGAGCCGATGCTCCATTTTTGGATATCATTTCAACCTTTAAAGTCACTTCCCCACCAAATGTAAATTTAATGGCATTACTGAGTAAGTTCACTAAAATTTGCCGGAGACGTACCGGATCTACGAAAATAAACGTTGGTAGATCTGGGGAAATATTCAATAATAACTCTAATTTTTTAGACTGAGCTTGAAACGTAACCACATCTATCGCACTTGATGAAAGTTCTCCTAAATTTGTTTTGCGAATTTCTAAATCTAATTTACCGGCTTCAATTTTAGAAAAATCTAATATATCATTGATAACCTCTAATAACAATCTAGCAGACTGTTTTAGAGTGTCTGTATAGATAACCTGTGTATCATCTAATTTGGTAGACTTTAATAGATCGGTAAAGCCGATCACTCCATTCAATGGTGTACGTATTTCATGACTCATATTCGCTAAAAATTGAGACTTTGCTTTACTTGCTCGTTCTGCTTTTTCTTTCTCGATCGTAATCGCGATCTCATTTTCCTTCTGCTTTGACAAATCGGTATACGTGCCTACCATTCGTAGTGCTTTGCCTTCCGCTGACCTTTCGATGACCTTTCCCTTTGCGAGTATATAGATCAAACTTCCATCTTTTTTACGAGCTCGGTGCTCATTCGAATACATTTCGACTTCGCCATTGATTTCTTTTTTTATGTCCACAAATATGTTAGCTAGATCATCGGGATGAACAATTCTCCTAAAAGCATCCAGATCTGACTTAATTTCTTTCGGTTCATAACCTAACATTCGATTGAAGGAATCTGAATAGATTACCTCATCACTAACGATATCCCAGTCCCAAAAGCCGACACCGACAGTTTCCATTGTTACTTTCCAAGCATTTTCCTTTTGCCGAGTTAATAAATCGAATTTTACCTTTTCAGTTATATCCTGTGCCGTTCCCGAAACTGCGATTGACTTGCCATTGGCATCTAACTCTACTTCGCCGATGCCTAAAATTGTTTTTATGCTACCATCTTTGCAAATAATTCGATGCTGAAATTCAAAGCCAGTTCCTTTTTCAATCGCCAAATTGACGACACGATCCAACTCAATCAGATCTTCTGGATGAATTTTAGATCGATATGCATTGTAAAGTTCTTCCTTCGGAGTTTCTACTAATTCGAAAATACGGTAGTGTTCTAGTGACCAATTCAAATCAAAGTTTTGAAGATTGAAATACCAGCTACCTATCTTCGAGATTCTCTGGGCTGCGTTTAATTTTTTCTCATTCTCTAGGCGATTTTTTTCATACTCCCTGCTTTCTGTGAGATCATGAATGGTTCCTATCATCCGGAGCGGAATTCCATCATCGGAGCGCTCGACTACTTTTCCACGATCCAGGACCCATTTATAAGTTCCATCCTTACACTTAATTCTATGCGTCACAGAGTAGGTGTTTTTGACTCCGTCGAGATGAGACTGCAACTCTCTAAAAACCTGGTCAACATCCTCTGGGTGGATTAAAGATTTCCAATCATTGAATTCCGCCCCAAAATCAAGATTCTCATAACCTAACATAAGCAACCAGCGATCCGAATGAAATACCTTAGAGGACCTGATATCCCAATCCCATAGACCATCTCCAGAATTTTCTATAGCAAACTCCCAACGTTTACCACTGATTCTTTTTTCTTCTTCTTTTCTTAGCTGTTCGGTGACGTCACGATTGATCGCGATAAAATATTCTAGCTTTCCATTGTCATCATATATGGGCGAAATATTGATAGTGGTCCAATATTCCTTTTTCGATTTCGTATAGTTAAGCAATTTTACTTCGATTTCTTTTCTTTCTTGGCATGCCTGTCGGATCAATGAGACCGTCGCCTGGTTCGTCTTTTCTCCTTGGAGGAGAGCACCAGGTTTTTTACCTACTACCTCATGAAAGGTATACTCTGTAATTTTTTCGAATGCTCGATTCACCCAAATGATCTCGCCATGGGTATTTGTGATTACGATGCTATCTGTTGTTTTTGAAATGATTTTGGAAATAAAATCATGTTCCTTTATTTTTGCAATTCCATCTCGGACTTGCTTTTCATCTGTGATTTCCTTGAAAGTACAGGTAACGCCAGTTATTTTCCGATCTAAGGCTGAGAAGAGTGGCACACTATTGATACTAATCCACGTAAGTTGATTGTCTGGCTTATATACTCCCATAATCACATTTGAGTAAGACTTTCCTGTCCTCAATGTTTCCATAGCAGGGTGAGTCTCCCCTGGAAAATCACTTCCATCCTCATGAATGCTTTTCCAAGAGGGATCAATGGATCGTTTGCCGATCATTTGTTCGTAAGTCAGCCCCAATATCTCTTCTGCACTCTGATTGCATTGGATGATCTTACCCGTTATGTCTTGTTCTACAAGACCTTCTTGAAGACCGGAAAAAACAGCTTCCAATCTTGCTTTTTGACCCTCAAGTTCCAGTTTACTTTTACGTAATACAAGTAAGGAAATTACCTGATCCGCTAACAGGCGCAACGAGTCGAGCTGGTCTTCGGTTAGGACTCTTGATTTTTGATCGATGACACAAAGTGTACCCAAACGAAATCCATCTGGGTCCGTCAAGGGAACACCTGCATAGAAGCGAATCGCGAGATTTCCTGTCACAAGTGGGTTTTTCGCAAAGACAGGATCTTCCAGAGCATTGGGAACAACAAAGGGAATCTCATCGAGTATGGCATGTTGGCAGAAAGAGATATCCCGAGAGGTTTCTGCGGTTTCTAGGCCTTCTTTTGATTTGAACCACTGCCGATTTTCGTCGAGTAGACTGATGAGGGCAATCGGAGTGCCACAAATACGAGATGCAAGCCTCGTGATGGCATCATACTCTTCCTCAGATAAGGTATCCATAATGTGGTAACTCTCCAAGGCCTGAAGTCGTTCCTTCTCATTCTGGGGAATCGGAGCATTTCGTTCCATACGGATAGAATCAGACGAGCAAAACGGATCTTACTTGTAAGAAACATCAAAAAAT
Organism: Leptospira ognonensis; assembly: GCF_004770745.1. Classification (GTDB taxonomy): domain Bacteria; phylum Spirochaetota; class Leptospiria; order Leptospirales; family Leptospiraceae; genus Leptospira_A; species Leptospira_A ognonensis. Next base: position 117,650 of record NZ_RQGD01000022.1, read on the forward strand.
CCATTTTTTTGTCACAATCCTTGGAGCTCGTTGTCAAAATGTGAAATAGGAGATTGAATATGAAATTAGCAGCGTTAATACTTACAGGATTTGTGGCAGTCGAACATGTCCTCATCTTGATCTTGGAAATGTTTCTCTGGCAAACAGAGATGGGAATGCGGGTCTTTAAACTCACCCCTGAGACAGCTGCCATCACTGCGACGCTTGCAAAAAACCAAGGGCTTTATAACGGCTTTCTTGCAGCTGGTCTTTTTTGGGCTCTCTTTTTTATCAAAGATGCTTCTCAGAAATACCAGACCATCTTATTTTTCTTAATTTGCATTGTCATCGCCGCTATCTTTGGTTCGGCGACAGCAAAATTTTCAATTATCTTTACGCAAGGAAGTCCTGCTATCCTCGCACTCCTCATTACGTTAATTGCCAATAAAAAGTAAATGGAAGATCCGCAATTACCTTTACTCGAAGGATGTCTCAAGGGGAATCGAAAGTCTTTCGAGGACTTGGTAACATTTTTCCAGCCAAAGGTTTTTGCTCTCGCATTAAAATTCTTATGGAATCCTGAGGACGCAGAAGATGGCACTCAGGAAATTTTAATTAAGGTCATTTCGAATTTAGGAAGTTTTCGCAAAGAAAGCAAACTCGCGACTTGGGTCTTTCGAATCGCAACGAATCATTTGATCAATACGAAAAAGAGCTCCTCCGAAAAACGAAATGTAAATTTTCGCAAAGTAGAAATTGAATTATCAAAAGCAAATGTAGAAAATACTGACAGTTCAGAAATTACAAAAAATCTCGCCATACACGTGCAGGCTGCCTGTACACATGCCATCTTACTTTGTTTAAAAAGAAGCTATCGAATCGCCTTTATTCTAGGAGAGGTCTTTCATGTTTCTAGTTCAGATGGGGCATGGATTATGGAAATTTCCGAGGCAAACTTTAGAAAAAAACTCTCTCGTGCACGCCTCCAAATGGATGAATTCTTGGGGAATCATTGTGGTATTTCTTCTGCCAAAAATCCTTGCCGATGCAAAAATCGGATCGCCTACTCACAAAAATCAAAACGCATCAATGCTTATCTAGAGCTTTCAGAGAATATGAAAGCGAAAGGAACCTGGAAAATGAAACCGCTTCTTTCTGAATCGAATCAAGTTAGAAAAGCCGCAGAAGTTTACCATTCAGGAGCAGATTTTGAAACTCGACATGATATATTGAAGAAAATAAAACAAAAAATAGAATCGAACCAGTGGAGTCTCCTCAACTAAGTAGTGTTTAACTTACTTTTTTCCATTCCTTTGCTGGTGAGGTACCATAGATTCTTTTATAGGCTTTTGAAAACGCGAATGCAGAAGAATAACCCACTGCTAGTGCCACCTCTTCCAAGGTAGTATTTTCTTTTAAAAACATCTCTCGTGCTTTTTCCATTCGAACTTTTGCCAAATACTCCATCGGTGGAATAAACAATACCTCTTTAAACCTGGCGGCAAGATTGGCACGAGAAATACCTAAATTTTTTGCCAGGCTCTCAATCGTCCAATTCTCTTTCAGATTTCGATGCAGAACCTCTAATGCACGGAGTACGATTGTATCCCGAAAAGCCATAACCCAACCAGGTTCCGAGGCAGGATTTTTTTCGAGCCAGTACCTAATCATATAATACAGCATAATGTCCGTCAGTCTCTGAAGAATCAAATCACTACATAAATCCTGTTCTAATTCTTTGGAGATCATTGTCACAACAGAATGCAAGGAATGGTGCGAAACAATGTCTTCTGCAGGTATAAAAATAAAAGGGGGAAGCTCTGAAAAAAATGGATGCTGTGGACGATTCGGAACTTCGTACCGTACAGAAACAAAAGTGGTAACAGGTGATCCCTCATGAAAGGTCTCATTTTTTTTATCATGGAATCTTTGGATTTCAACAACCTTAGCTTTTTTATCAGACAAAAGTTCATGGGGAATCCCTCGAGTGATAAAAAGTAAATCGCCTCTTTTTAAAAGAAGCTCTTGGTCTAAAAATCTCGCATAACAAGAGCCTTGTGTGATCACATGAAATCCACCACTTCGGACACAGGGAAACCTGTACCCCCAAGATTCAAAAAGCCTATCACGAGCGAGCAAATCGTTTTTCCAGTCCGCGCTTTCCAGTATTTCGGAGAGTAAATCCATTAATAAATCTTACCACTCGATATCCATTTGTCTATTACTTTATACGTTTGGATATTTTTTTAATACTTTTAGCCATAGACAATCCAGATTTCTCGTATAATATAGATTCTATTAGGAGATCGTATGAAAATATTTGTATTTGGGGCAACCGGACTTGTCGGTCAAAATTTAATCAAAGAACTATTGTTATCAGGACACGAAGTTTTCGCAGGTAGCAGACATCCAGAAAAGGGAAAAACTCAAGAGAATCTAAACTGGGTAGCCGCTGATGCCCTGGAGCCAAAACAGGGATTAGAAATTCTCACAAAGGTAGATGCAGCTTTCTTTCTATCACCTCCTGGCTATACCAACCAGTATGAGATCCTCGCACCTTGGATTGAAAAAGCAAAAGAAGTGAAGTTAAAAAAGTTGGTTCTCATGACTGCTATGGGAGTAGAACATGCGCCACCAGAAGCACCCTTCCGCAAAACCGAGCTATTGCTGGAAAGCTCTGGACTCAATTGGAATATCATCCGACCAAATTGGTTCATGCAAAATTTTAATACATTCTGGATCTCTGGGATCTTGAATGATGGCAAAATTTACTTTCCTGGCGGAGATGCCGTAGCAAGTTTCATTGACGGAAGAGACATTGCACGGGTGGCTGCAAAACTTCTAACTACCAACGAATTTAATAACCAGGCTTATGCGCTTACTGGTCCCTCATCGATCAACCATGACGAGGTGGCTAAAATCATTTCGGATACTACGGGTAAATCAATAAGCTATGTAAACATAACTCCTGAAGACTTTAAAAAGGGACTACTCGGTGCTGGTCTTCCCGAAGACTATTCTGATTTTATGAATTACATAGCCTCTGCATTAAAAGATGGTTATGCGGCTCCCGTTACTGATTCCGTGAAAAAGATCACTGGTAAAGCTCCGACGACCTTTGAGGAATACGCAGCAGACCATAAAACTGCCTGGCTAAAATAACCCAATCAATCTGGAGATAGTCGAAGGAATCCGACGGCATCTCCAGGTCCCTCAAAACCATTACGAACTATCACCGAGGAGTAAGGAATCACGAGAGAACCAGCTACATTGACGTTGCCCTTAAAATATTTGGAAGTTGCAATTACCTTCTTTTGTTTGAGAGTGAGGGGATCATATATATGTAGCCCTGAATTGCGAACCCAAACCAATTCATTTTCTTTCCAAAAACCCATTGTGTGCCCATGTGTTCCAAATTTTGCCTTTTGCAATATCTTTCCAGAACTGGAATCCAATACGCGTAATTCTCCCGTCTGACCAGAAGCCAGATAGATTTTTGACCCATCCTTTGAAAACACCGAACCGTAAGATACGACAGGAACCGAAATTTGAAGAAAGGAATTAGTAACTAAATCGAAAATTCTACCTTCAGGTGGAATAGACTCATGAACCTCCGCATAACTTTGGATCAGTATCTTTCCTTTTACAAAATGGGCAATGCTGTTGTATGGAAACCATTTTGATTGGTAGGAATGAACAACTTCTAATTTTCCATCCTGGTATCTAAAAAGTTTGATCGAAACATCATCCGAAGTTTTATCCTTCATATTCTTATCTAAAGCGAAGGTAAAATACGCAGCTTCCTTTTCGTTATCAAACCCTATCGGTAGGACCATCGCATATCCTTCAAAACCTTCCGAAGGATAAGAAGATAATTCCTGAATGAATTCGATTTGATTCTCTTCCATATCCCACACAGCAAAATATGATTTTTTGATAGGCAATTGGTAATTTCGATGCTCGACATAGAATCCCATTTTTTGAATTTTTTCATCATAAAACAAAACATCCGTTATATAAACTGGCAGATGGTCCGATTTGATATCCAATGTTCCTTTAATGAGCAGATCAGGATTTTTGAGGAAATATTCACGGATCGGAGGAGTTAGAAAAATTTGATTTTTAGTTGCTAAATGATAAAAGTATAATCCTTGAACGTCGGCATTCATCGTCATTCCAGTATACAAATGCGCATCTCGATTTACGAGAAAGGGAGAATCGCTTGCGTAAAAGGAAGGGCGTTTGACGAAATCAGTCGTTAAAGAAAAACGATCAAGAACTGATTCTGCGAAAAGAGATTGGATCAGGAAAAAAAACAGGAGAAGAGAATTGATTCTGTTCATAAAGACAGATAGATTAGGTCAAAAAAAAAAATCTGTCTACTTGAAAACTAGGATCTCGGGCAATTATCTTCCATTTTTTTTAGCTCTGCTTTTAGCCAATCCGCGGAAAGAATTTTTTTGCCACTCTTAAAATGAATTTCATAGGGAATGCCGCTGAGAGAAGATTTTGTAGCAAGCTGGTCAATAAATTGAATGGCGGTCCAGTTTTTGCCAGAGGAAAACAAGGATTTTTTTGCATTAGAAAGTTTAAGCCTGAGATGACTTGCCGCCTCAGTTGCGTTATGTTCTTTTTCGTTTCGAATGAATTTACCATCAATCGACGAGACAGCCAAGATCAATCTCTCAATCTTTTGATCTTCAGAAAGTTCTGTTTTGCACTGCGCAGAAATTTCCATAATCTGAACATGCGTCAGAAAGACACAAAGGGCAAGTAGAGACCATTTCCATCGTTTTGTCATAGGGATTAGACGGGTCAGCCTACCTTTCTTCCATCAGATTACGAGATCAAAATTAACAATTAGAACGATTTCTATTTGACTTACGTTCCATTACGATCTAATAATATGACCTATTCGAGTTCAAATGACCCTAAGCAACCGTTTCAAAAATACTGTGGACCCGAGCGTGTTAAAAAATCGAAAAATCGCTTTATACACTCGTTTTTTGGACGACCCTGGGGAAGAAAAACTAGCATACATCATTGGCGCTATACTCGGACACCATCATCAGCTAGAACTCACGGAACTCATTTATACAGCCTGTAAAGAATTCGTTATGAATTCTACCAAGGCAGCCATCAAACGCATCGTTTATGATGAAATGAAACTGGGATCCGATGGCGTAGAGCCAGACCAGGAAGAGTTTATGCGAAATTTTAAGTCTAGTATACTCAGTCAAAAATTTACCTACTTCAAGGAGAAAATGAAGGAGAAAAGGATCCAAACCAAGATCTCTTTTGACTTTAACTCGGATCGTTTGATTGTCAGAGTCTCAAATAATTTTGCTTTGTTGCCAAAAGAAGAATCTCGCATACGTGAAAAATTCCAACTAGCAAGAGGTTACGACAACCTACCTCAATTTTTTTTACATCACGCTGACGAAACCGAAGGCGCAGGCCTCGGAATCACTCTCGTAGGTATTCTCATGTCCCAATATGGTATGGATAGAAGGTTACTCACAATTTACTCAGAACCCAAAACTAATTTTACCGTCGCTCGTTTGGAAATACCATTTGTCGCAAGTTATAAATCAAAACGAGTGTTATTTGAAGAAATTTTAAGTAGGGAAAATCTGACTCGTGAAGATTTGCGTAATAGTTGGAGCTTAGGGGCAGTATAACTTGCCTTAGATTTTCACACCAATCACCAATATATCATCTATCTGATCACATCCGTCCATCCAAGTCCGAATCGTGTCATCCATATGTTTCTTTTGGCTGCTCATAGGCTGATCATGTATTTCAAAAGTTAGGTCTTTAAATCTCTTGGACATAAATTTTTTGTGATCTAGACCACTGAATTGATCCAAGTATCCATCGGTCGTTAAATAAAATGTGGTCGGAACTGAAATATCTAACTCATGTTTCGTGAATATCCTCTGATCTTCTTTTTGACTTCCACCGATTGATCTCCGATCGGCTTTGATTTCAAATTGTTCTTCATTTTGAATGTAATAAAGTGAGTTCATGGCTCCTGCGTATTTTAGGACTTTCCTTTCTAAATGAATCGTACATAAAGAAATGTCCATACCGTCTCGGCTTTCTGTCATTTCCTGGTTTAAAGAATAGCGAACACCTCGATGAAGTAGATTTAGAATTTCATCGGGTTCTGTTACACCTCGAGCATTCACAATATCATTCAATAGGCTGTTACCTATCATAGACATGAATGCGCCAGGTACACCATGACCTGTGCAATCTGCGGCAGCAATGATCACAATCGTCTCTTCTACATTTTCAAAAAGGACAGTTTTGGAGGTGAACCAATAAAAATCTCCACTCACAACATCGCGTGGCTTGAAGAGTATGAAAGAATCTGGTAAAGACCATGATATCAATTCTTGGCTCGGAAGAATGGATTGCTGAATCGTTCGTGCATACCGTATACTTTCCGTTATATGCTGATTCTTTTCCTCTATTTCTTTCTTTTGCTCGGAAATGGCTTTATTGAATTTTTCTAAATCATCATTTTGTTTTTTAATTTCGAGAATGGCTTCAATCAAGTCTTTCGTCTGCTCTTCTACTTGTCGTGTCAGCTCGACTTCCCGCTTTTTTAACGTATCGATCAATTCATTGTTCTGTTCGGCAAGTCTTTCAATGAGAATGCGAATGACTCCTCGCATGAACTCAGAGCTATTACCCATAATTTCATAAAAATCTGCTTGATCGAGACGAAGTAAATGCGTGTCTTCAAGGGCGCTGATGGATGCATTTCTTGGTTCTGAGTTGAGTAGGGAAAATTCACCAAAGGTTTGCCTTGTACCGATCTCTGCCACTTTCTGATCATCAAAGTGAACAAATACTCTTCCAGAGTAAATCACGTACATGCAGGTTCCAGCTTCCCCTTTTTGGATGATACTTTCTCCCGACTTATAATGATCTTCTTTTAGGGATTCTGCGATGGCACGGATAGAATCCTGTGGGATCTCAGCAAAGAGATCCACAGTCCGAAGGATTTCTATCAGTTCCGATATGGGAATCATAGCGATCGTAACTAGTTTGCTATTTACGCTCTTCCTGACTTAAAAAATAATAATGTTTTCTCGCACGCATGATTTGACCGAGGGGTTTATGTTCAACGAGTGCATTCCATGGGTCAAATTTTGCCGCATCGATCTGTAACGCTAGTTTACTTGTGTTTTCCAAATCGACTGTCTGCTTTGGTATGGTGAGTCGACCAACGGTCACAAAAGGACTTTCCGATTCAGGCCATAAAATGCTGGGATTTTCAATGGGAGTCGTTTGGTCATCTACGTAAAATTGCAATTGAAAATCATAAACTAGATCTCCCATGTCAAGATGGCTTTTAAACTCTTCTGCCCAAGGAGACTTTGTTTTGGCTCCCTCAGATTTTTTATGAGGATAAATTCTCACCTTTGCAGCATATTTACCAACGGAAATAGGAGCAGCGGAATGAAAATCTTCCGTCGCAAAACCTGAAAAAGGTTTTCCCATCGTCTTAGCTGTTTCTCCTATTTTTTTCAGACCTCCAAGAAATCCGTACGCATTGACAAGATACATGAGCAGACTGCCCATCCCATTCCCAAGTGCCAAAACCAATTTGATAAACGATTCGAAATCGGGGAGAGAGAAAATGGCATGATTGATGAGAAGGAAGTCTTGGGTCGAAGTTTGGGAACCCAGTGCACCTGCGCCAGTCAAACCTTGGACTTGGATGGCAAAACCTCTGATATCGGGGACAGAATCTGGCTTTTTATCCATTCCCCCATTGGAAAGTCGCACTAATGCATCGTAAACATTTGGTTTGGCGAAAAGACCTACCTTAGTATAGTCGGGAATGTCTTTGAAGATCTCTAATTTTGCGTTCAAACCGAGAAGTTGTTTCCGGTGTAAACCTCTCCCTTTCCCGAAAAGCTGATTCTTTTTCCTTTGTAATTGTTTAAAAGGCTCCATGTATTTCTGGAAGATTTCCTCTTCCTTGGGAGCGATAGTTTCTTTCCAGTCTTTACTAGGTTGTTTCATGTAGGCGTTCTCTCTCGACAATCAATAATGTTATAATTAGGATAGAATTTAGCAGAATTTTTCATCCTTCAATCATTAAATCTATTTCCACTCGATCACTTTCTCAAAAATTCGAGGATTCTCTTTTGCATGGCTGGGTCATTTAACATAACACTATGCTCTTTTTCTGTCCTAATAGTTTCGTAAGTGAGTCCAGGTTGCGGAACGCTGTGTTCCAGTAAGACGCTTCCGTCTCCCTCTTCGCGAGGTACGATATCCATATTCCAACGATTCTCCATTTGCCTGATGGCCTTTCTCGTCGGATTATTTTTCGCATTTAAGAGCATCGTCGGTGGTTGAGCTTTGATCATTTTCGGTGTGATGTCTAAGCTTTCCCTGAAAAGTTTTGCTCGATTTAGTATATTCTGAAATAATAATGGATCTGGAATATCAGACTCTGCACATTTTTGTCCATAAAAACCCAAAAGGTGTTCCTTCCATGAGGACTCTTTAAAAAAATCAACGGACATCTCTACTCCTGATTGGTCCAAAACTAAACCTTGTGAGTCTTTCGTACCAAGCCTTGGGAAAAAACTATACACGCTTTCGTACTTAGCAATCATACAAGGGCCTTGAATTTTTGAATTAAAGCCAGTGGCATTGCCCTGGTATAAATCTTTCATATATCCAATCCCGCCTCGAAATGGCACTCCTACGAGTACGAGCTTGCTTACGATGCTAGGATCCTGATTGACTGTAGAGAAAGAAATCATGCCACCCATAGAATGCCCAATTAACGCTGGTTTAGTTTTATATTTATTAGAAATTTCTTTCAAGAAAGAAACAAGTTGATCTCTGGTATTTAGGTTATCCTTTCTCCAATCATAAGAAAATACATAAAAATCTACTCCCTCTACATCACTCATCTCCTCGAGCCAAGGACCGTATAAATCTACATCAATGAGGCGCGGAATCGCAGTAACTCTTTCGATGGCACCATGCGGAATCAAATCTGCTGACTCACCTGTTAAACGAAGGTCAGAAGTAGAAAATCCAAGGGCTTGCCCAGCTGTGAGCCAACGTGTCGATCCAGTAGTGTCTTTTAAAACAGACCCTTTGATCCCAGGAACAAAAACGACTGGCAAGTGGGACGGATTTAGATCCACTTTTAATTTTCGTTCGAAGAGATGAGAAGGTAGACTCGCATGGCAACTTAACCCAAGCCATACGATAGAAAAAAATGTCGATACTCGAAAAAATCTTCCAATCATCTGTTATGCGATGACCAAGGTGACTTCAATATTATTTCGCGTGGCGTTAGAGTAAGGACAAACTTGGTGCGCTGCTTCGACCAATCCTTGAGCTGCTTCTGTTTCCATACCCGGTAAGGAAACAGTTAAAGTAACTGCCAATCCAAAACCACCACCGCGAATCATCCCGATATCAACGGATGCTGTCACTGATGAATGTTCAATATCTATTTTTTGTTTGGCTGCGACCACCTTCATCGCGCTATGAAAGCATGCCGAATAACCTGCCGCAAATAATAGTTCAGGATTGACACCGTCTCCTCCATCTCCTCTTAATTCCTTGGGCATGGAGAGTGCAAAATCATACTTTCCGTCTGGGGATTTAACGGTTCCTGTCCTTCCCCCACTTGCTGTCATCACTGCGGTATATAGTTTTTTCATAATTTGTATTCCTTAGACGTAAATAGCGAATTGATCTCCTGAGTTAAAGGCATTTGTAAACAGAATGGGCTAGGCGCAAAGTTTTAGGAGGACGGACTCGATAGTCCATTTTATTACAAACATACCCAAAGGAAATTTTTGCTCTCGTATCTGCAAAAGCCAAACATCCGCCCATACCTGGATGACCAAATGTTTCGAAATTAGGCGAGAATAGACCGTCTTCTTCTTTCAAAAATCCTAAACTCCAAGCCATTCTCTTATGAATGACTTCGTCGTATAATAAATCCCTTTTCGCCGTAACGATTTTTAGCATCGAGTTACCAACTAACTTTAATTTCCCTTTTTTTCCACCATGCGCTAGTACATTAAAAAGTGTGGCCAAACTTCGCGCATCCCCAATCCCATTGGCCCAAAGCAATTCTTGTTTGTGTAACAAAGGATCATTAAATGCATTTAGACCTCTTGTTCCCATCGAAGGGTTCAAATATGCTTTGTTCACCTCACTGTTACCAAGGCCAAAAAGGACAGCCCTTCCGGCTCGTCCTTCACTGCCTTCCCCGCGCAGAATCTGCGGCAAAAGTAACATGATTCGTCTGATATTGGAAACTGGATAAATCGTCGCTACCTTCGACTCGAGACCATTTGGTAGACCAAGAAAGAGATTTAATTTTAGTTTCTTTGCCACTTCTCTTTGAAAGAACTTACCCGCGGATTCACCAGCGATCTGCTTAAATAATTCGGCAGCATAAGCTCCCCAGATCTGAGCACCGTATGCTTGTTTTGTGCCGGGTGCCCAGGCTGGTTTTTGATCGATTAAGGCTCCATAAACCTTTGTTGGGTTGTTCCAAAAATCATTGATGGAGAGCGATTTCTTCAAAGCATGAAGTCCAGCGGTATGTTCTAACAACTGTTTTACCGTGATTGATTCTTTTCCATTTTTTCCAAATTCTGGCCAGTAGGTGCTCACTGGATTATCGTATTTTATCTTTTTTCTTTCGGCTAACATTAAGAAGCAGAGGGAAGTGATTCCTTTCGTTACAGAAAAGAAAGGGACGGAAGTATCGGAGTCCCAGACTTCTTTTGCCAGGACATTTTTATAACCTGCCCATAAATCTACTACCTTCACTCCCTTATGAAATATGGAAACGGCTGCGCCGATCTCATCCCCACTCGCAAAGTTTTCAGCAAAAGCATCTTTTACGGGTAAAAATTTTTTATGACAAGATCCGTTAATTTCGACCAAAGAACCACTCCTCTTTTCATAAATCAAGACACAGTCTCATCCAATTCTCAAGTAATGGAAGCTAAAAAAAGTCTAGTCAACTTTTTTGAAGGTATTTGCATTGGTTGCATGTTGCCAGCTCATCCAGTGAAACGAACTCTCTATCGTGCTGTAACTAGCCTACTTTCTACATTTGCTGCGCTACTCCTTAGCATCTACCAATCTACTTTAGAATTCCATGTAGAAGGCGAAAACCACCTAAGAATCCTGCGAACTCTTCAAAAAAATCATATTGTAGCAATCTGGCATACCTTTGTGGATGCAGCTGTATTTTGTTTGCACCATAGAAATTTATGCATCTATTCAGACCATCCTCGCACCCAAGAGTACGAAAATAGCTCCGTTCATTTTTTTCGTGAGATAGGACTCAAAACATTAAAGGCGTTAGGTTTTGATGTTCTTGATGCATCACTTGGAAAACAGTCAGCAGGCATCATCAATTTTATCAAAAAAATTCAAAGTGGCACTCCTGCGCTTGTTGCCCCTGACGGACCTCACGGTCCCATCTACGAAGCAAAACCAGGTGTGATTTATATGGCTGCAAAAGCAAATAGCTGCGTAGTTCCTATTGGAGTTGGATTTTCAAGAAGGATTGTGAGTTCGAATTGGGATGATTTAAGCTTCCCGCTCCCTTTTTCACGAGTGGCACTTGTTGTTGGAGAACCCATTGAACCAAGTGACGATATGAGTGAGGCCTCACTTGCGAGGCAAGCCAAGGCTCTGGAAGAAACGTTGGATCGGCTTTGCTTTCGAGCCAATGAGATTCTTTACGGAAACCATCCCAAAGAAACCACCCTTCCCATCACTAACACCTAGCAACTGATTGTATTTATAAGGGTCTAACCATGAGAAGAGTGACCATGATTAGAGACCCTAAAAATAAAGTTAAGAGAATGGGTATGAATAGTATCCATAGAAACTGTCCGCTGAGGGCGATGGCGGTGATAGCAGCAACTTGACTGAAACAAAACAAAATAGCGAAATATAAATGTATCCTTTTAAAAGGGCGCGGTGGCCTGCCTCGATTGAATAGACCTCTCTTTCCTTGTCGTGAATTGTTTCGGCGATTGGCTGCCTCCACATCCTGAGTCTCATCTGTGAACTCGTCAGGTTGGAGGAAATCAAAGTTAATGTTTCCTTTTCTAAGTGTTTTCTCGATACTCGGAGGAATTTTATCTTCGTTTGGACTATCCATTATTTTTTCCGAAGCGCCTGGGCTAATAAATATTGGTAGTTTTCGATCTCTCCTCTTAGAACTTCAAATCGCATAGAAAGATAACCAGTATAAATACCGACAAGCCAGAAACCGCCTACTTTTAGAATCTCCTTTTGTATGCCCTGGACCTCCATCTCCGGATAGTGCTGAAAGGCCAGAACTCCAATATAGAAAACATTCATTACGATCGTACCAAGGATCGCGATCCGTAACCCGTATCTTAAAGCATTAGAAACAATCACGATATAATTGATCGTGAAAAACATACTCTCATTTCCGCCCGTAGGAATCATGACTAGAGCTACCGCAAAAAAATCGGCGGTCATGGTTAAGTATTTTATAGAAGGACGTATGTGGCCAATTTTTGCGGCATGAAACAGTATGAATGTGACAATCAGATTTACCCCAACCACAAAGCTTGCAACTGTAAGTATATAATACCAATTAAAAATATTTTTTTGCCCAATCTCAACTGATTTTCCCGTATGAAGTAGATAGGAAAGGTAAGGAACGATGATAAAAATGAGCAGCCATCTTACGCCTGCTTTGTTTTTTTCGTTTCGAATTTCCCAGAGAGCTTTTTCTTTATGGTCCATAAAATGTACTACTTAGAAATCCCGAAATCATTGATTCAGTCTACAATTATTTTCATTTTAAAGATATTTACAAAATATGTTAGAGATTTGAAATTATGGATTATGAAAAAATCCCATAAGGTCATACTCTCCCTTCTTCTTGTCCTCCTGATTCTATCTTACATACCTTGGTATTTTTCATCACTGGTTCTCTACCCGTCTGTCAAATGCAACAAAGAACATCACGTATTCTGTGAGACACCCAAGGAGATTGGCCTGGATTTCGAATCAGTAACCATTCGTACGCCTGCGGGTTTGCAACTCGAAAGCTGGTACATGCCAGCCGCAAATTCGAAAAAAGGGATCATCTTTGTTCATGGCCATGGCGGTTCAAAAAATGAAGGGTTACGTTTTGCACCGAGCCTCCACAAGGCCGGATTCAATTTACTTGCGATTTCATTGAGAAGGAACGCAGGCAGTTTTGCGAGTATGGGTTATTATGAGCCAGAAGACGTGTTTGCGAGCATTGATTTTCTGTTAAACGAAAAAAAACTCGAATCAATTGGTCTATTTGGATTTTCGATGGGAGCTGCTACAAGCATCCTGACTATGGAAAAAGACCAAAGAGTAAAAGCAGGATTATTTAGCAGCGGTTATGCCTCTGCCATGGATGTGATGAGCCAATCTGCCAAACGAGATTTTGGTATTCCCTACTATCCTTTAATACCTATCGTTCAGATTGTTTTAAATCTGAGAGGAAATATGAAAATTGAAACAGTGGTACCGGAAGATAAAATTGGCAATATTTCTCCCCGCCCTATTTCGATCTTTCATTGCGATAAGGATGATTATGTTGACGAATCCCACGCAGAGCGCTTGTTTCAAGCGGCCAATGAACCAAAAGAAAAATGGATTCCAGTCTGTAGTCGACATGAACAAATCTGGAACTATAACAAAGAAGAATCAGAAAAGAGGGCGGTATCATTTTTTAAAAAATACCTATAAGATCTGATGAAAACATTTTTACTCAGCCTGTTGCCATGGTCTCGAAAAGAATGGTCAGATTTTTTTGCTGACCTCGCACCCTTGCTTGGCCTCTTTTTTTTTGCAAGTGAACCTCGCAATATCATGCTGCCTTTATACGCTGAAATGTATTTTGTTTTTGGATATGGACTGATACGCCTAACATCAACCGCAATATATGCTTCAATCCAACAAGGCAAAGAAATGGGACTCGGAGATTTGGAGGTTCCCGAACCAATTTTCGGAAAAATATTCTATATCTTTTTTATCGCTCTGTTCGGATCGATTCTAATCCTTTCCATACTTTGTATCATTCTTTTACTGATAGGTTTCAATTTCTTCTTTTACATGCTCATTGAATTATATCTTAGTGTTGCTGTTTCTGGCGGCATGAATGCCAATTTCAGTTTTTTGACAATTTACAATTCCTTAAGTCCGAAAGAGCAATATTACATTTGGGGAATGTTTCTTCTTACCTTGTATCGGTATCTACCGAAGCTCGTTCATTTCTTTCGTGAACGAGAGTTCAAGAATCCAAAAAATTCATGGGCATGGCTTGCACTCGGAACACCGCCCGTACCCGAGCGGAACCAATTTCAATCTATGGTTCAATCGTATCGAAACTGGGTCGGCAGTGAAAGAAACCCATCGGATGAATTTGGATCACTTACGGCTATTTACTTTGGATTTTTATTTGTTTATTTTGGATCCCTGATCCTGATGATCTACCATCCCCTTCTCGGACCTGTTTTCAGTTTAATCCTCAAGGCATTTGCTGAGCTTTACTACTTCCGTCTCTACAAGGAAGTCAAAATTTCGAAGTAGAGTCAAACCTCCCGAACTTCACCTTAGGGTGCTTTTTACCAACCCCCACCACCTCCGCCACCTGAACTGCTAGAACTCGAGGATGAGGATGAAGTACTCGGAGGAGAATATCTTGCAGAGGAAGAAAATGCTTCCATATCTGACCAACTAGCACTCGCTCCACCTCCGCCAAAATTTCCGTTGCTAGAGGAGAAAGAACTGCTTCCCGCATTTGAAACTATAGAAGAAGAAATCCCGGATGAACCTAAAGAACTAAGAGATGTTTGGTTGGGCAGATGCAATTCCATTTGTTTTGAGATATTCTCTGGAAACAAATATTCTGCATCATTTAGATTTAGATTTTCACTTCGATACCTTAGATTAAAAGTCAAATCAAAGGCTGGAATGAAGGGAGCCAATTGAATTGGTATATCGCAAGGTTCGCTAGATGATAGCCTGCTACTTAGAAAATTCTTTAATGAAAGTATTTCCAGTGTCTTTTTAATTTGTTTCGAATGCGAGAGTGGCGACAAACGAATGATATGCTGTGCACTGAGAAAACTGGATGCCAGGAGAATATAAAAATAGATTTCAGATGGTATCTCTAGACTCCAGATATAAAAGGCATTCAAAATGAATAACGGAATTAGAGAGCGAAGGAAACGAGAAACAAAATACCTTTCCCTATATAATTCTACGTCATGGATGCCATAATGAACATCCTCAAAACTTGATACCACAACAGCGGACATGATAGTAAAAGGAATGGATGCGAAAAATCTGCCAAAACCAACGCCTACAGAATTCAAAGGTTCAGAGAGATAAAAATAATAGAATAGGCCAAAAACGATCGCACTCAGTATAAACACAAATGAATTGAAAAACACCTTATCGAAGATAAAGCCAAATGATTTTTCTATCCAGGAGTTTCTGGGTTCAAGGAAAGCTAATCGTTCCATTTCATTCGTATAATGTCGTTCGATATCCGAATTTAAAGAATAGCTCGTTTTTTTGCTTTTATAATACTCTTTGATTTGATTGGAAGAAACCTCCCTGCCCCCATTTACAAAAAGATCTTTCAGAATTTTTTGGTCAGTCTCAGAAAAAGCCTCATCTTCGACCAACTTCCTAAGGATGATATTCGTTTTTTCGGAATAGCTAAGCCGTAACTTACCTTCGTTGGTCAGACGTGTCATCCAAGTTTCTGTCATACCTGATTCAGCTAAGATGGCAACATATTCTGGTTTTGTGTCAGATAGTATCTCATAAAATAATTTCCAAGAATCAATACGGATGGGTTCATCCATAATTCCAATTTTCTTTGCATATATATAGATTAAGAAATTGAGAATACCGAGACCACAGATAATAAGTATCAATTCGATCCCTCTGAAAAAATAGATTCGTAAGGGTGAGGGGCTGAAACTTTTAATCTCAGTGCCCGTGTATCTAAGATCTAATTGAACTATCATTTTTTGGTCAGGACTTAACGGGGAATTCGAAAGAAAGGTAAGTGAATTTTCAAATTTTCCAGGAATTTTCCAATCCTCATGCACTTTAAGATGAATGCTCATCCTGCCAATATCGCCTTTCCGATCACTAAAACCAAAATCATGATCCAAGCGAAATTTATCACCTCCCTCCCTCCTTAAAATATCCATGTATTTCACTTTTATTTTATATACTAATATAGTATTATCAAAAGGCTTATCACTTGGCATTCGAGACCGCCATTTAATTTCATGCCTTAACTGATCATATTGAAATTCATCCGTATAGTATAGAGAACCAGATTTGAGAGAAATCCAAGTTCCGTTCTCCAATTTCCGATCTAAGCTGATAAATTTGATTTTTTCTCCCATTCCCAGATCATACCGGCGATAGGCACCATTCCAATCCCCTGAAAACCGTATCGATTGGGTCTCTGTGATTTCTAGAGAGCCGTCTTTGCCGAGATAGGCATCTACTTCTATTTGCTCCCAGTCTAATGATTTAGTTTGTGACAATAAATAAGAGCAGGGAAAAAGTAAAAATAGTAAATGAAAGACTCTGAGTAAGAGAAAAGTCATGAAAATTTTTTACTCTCCACTTAGCATTCTAGCAATAATTTAATCAGTAATTTTAATAAAAAATGATAAAATCTCTAGCAGTTTTTCAATATGTTGGCAAGGCACTGAGCCTCCTTTGGGCTACCAGCAAGGCTCTTACCATTACACTCTGTTTGGTGACAGTTTCGAATGGGGTGTTTCCGGCAATCATCGCGTACGTGGGAAAGCTAATCGTCGATTTTGTCATATTAGCCTCAAAAACCAGCCTTTCTTCCGATAGAGAGCAGGCCCTATTTTACGTTTTCATAGAAGGCATCGTGATCGTTCTGTTTGCGGCTTCGCAGAAAGTGACCTTTATTTGCCAGTCGTTACTCCGTGTACAACTTGGACAAAAAGTAAACGTAATCATTCTAGAAAAAGCACTTACCTTAGAATTGTACCATTTTGAAGATTCAGAATTTTACGACAAAATGACACAGGCTCGTACGCAAGCTTCTAGTAAACCATTATCACTTGTTATACGTATTTTTACAATTTTACAATCCGCATTAACTCTAATGACATTTACTGGACTTCTCATCCAATTTTCCTTTTGGGCCGTTATCATTCTTGTCGTCGCTACCATACCAGCATTTATCGCGGAGACTCGGTTCTCAGAGCACGCCTTTCGTCTCTTCCGATGGCGCTCTCCCGAAACGAGACAACAAAATTATTTGGAAACGCTGATTGCGCGTGAAGATCATGCAAAGGAGGTAAAGTTATTTCAACTTGGCCCGATGTTGCTTGAAAGGTATAAATCCATCTATAACCGCTTATATACCGAAGATAGAAATCTTACAATTAAAAAGGGTTTTTGGAGTTATCTTTTAGGTTTGATCGGTAGTGCCGCTTTTTATGGAGCTTATGCATGGATGGTTGTGGAGGCAATCGATGGGAGAATTAGCCTCGGCGAGATGACAATGTATCTCATTCTGTTTCGGCAAGGACAAAATACATTTGCGACCGCATTATCTGCCATAGGTGGAATGTACGAAGACAACCTCTACCTAGCTAACCTTTATGAATTTCTTAACATCCAAGTAAAAAGGCATGAAGGAAAAGCAAAGGAAGGGATCAATGCAGAAGGCATTCGCTTTGTCAATGTATACTTTTGTTATCCGGGAAACGACACGCCTGTTCTCAAGAATGTATCCTTTCATATAAAACCAGGAGAAAAGCTTGCTATTGTTGGCGAAAACGGTTCGGGAAAGACGACCTTGATCAAATTGCTCACTCGACTCTATGAACCTACGTCGGGTGATATTTTTCTCGATGGACTCAATTTAAAAGAATGGGAACTCGATACCTTACATAAAAGGATAGGAGTTATCTTTCAAAATTTTGTACAGTACCAATTTACCGTAGGGGAAAATGTTGGAGTCGGAGATGTTGAAAATATACTCGATCAGGTAAAGTGGGATGATGCGTCCGAGAAAGGAATGTCAAAATCTTTCATCAAACAAATGAAAGACGGATTTCAAACCCAGCTTGGAAAATGGTTTAAAGGTGGTCAGGAACTCTCCGGTGGACAATGGCAGAAAATAGCTCTATCGCGAGCATTTATGAGAACAGGAGCCGACATTCTGGTATTAGATGAGCCTACGTCCGCCATGGATGCAGAAGCGGAAATGAATATCTTTAATCACTTCCGAAAATTAACACATAACCAAATGGTGGTTTTGATTTCACACCGTTTTTCGACGGTTAGAATGGCAGATCAGATTATGGTATTATCCAATGGCGAAATTATCGAGCATGGAACTCATGAAGAGCTTTTAACTTTAAATGGAAGGTATGCTCATTTATTTTCATTACAAGCAGAAGGCTATAAATGAAGGAATTTCGCAATCAAGTCATAAGCATCTGCATTGAAAATGAGACCTATGTGAGTTGAATCAATTTCTTGGTTCGTAGCCTTAGGTGAGTAATGGTCAATACATGCTTCCCAACTAACAACATTGTCCTTTTTCGAATAAATTGAAAATACGGGAATCTCAAGCGGAGTCTGAAACCTCTCATCGATTTCCTTTTCTAATTGGTCAATATTGATCCCATGTTGCTTGCTATAGACATCCGCAATCGAAGTATACTTTGGACCTCCGATGATAGGCGAACCTAAGGTAATCACTTTTTCTATGATATCTTGATTGTCTCTGGCACATTCGCGTGCTAGGTATCCTCCCAAACTCCAACCAATCAATATTATTTTTTCTTGTGTTTCTCTGAATATTTCTCTTACTTTTGTATTCATCAAATCAAGTAGGACCGGAACGTCCCCATGGTTGCTTCCTAGACCCCAACCTTCTGGTTTATAGCCGATGTTTTCTAAAAATTTTCGCATCGGAAACGTGAAGATATCGTCCGTCGCAAATCCAGGTAGTACAATGATCCTCTCTCCCTGTCCTTTCTTTGCTTTCATTAAGGAAGGTATCTGCACTAATAAATTGCCTGCTTCAATGATTCCGTAGGCCTCTGCTATCATCTGCCATTTTGTAGGTATATAAAAATTTGATCGATCTATTGAGCTCATGCTTTCCTCATTAGACAGAAATAATTGGCAGATAAAGAAAGCTACATTGAGAAAATGTCCCAAGGATTGAGTTTTAGAAGATGATCAAGGACTTACAGCTCCGAGTGTTACCAGAAGTAGCTGGCCAGGCAGACGAATTGCTCCGCTTCCTTGCAAAATCCTTAAACTTAAATCCTTCTCAAATTCGTCATATCGAGACAGTTCATAGATCTATCGATGCACGTCAAAAAATCATTTATTTTAATCTTACGGTTAGAGTATTTATCGAAGAGGAATTTGTTCCTAGACAAAAGAGAGATTTATCTGCAAGGAACGTAAAAGAAAAAGAAGAAATTCTGATCATTGGTGCTGGTCCCGCAGGTTTGTTTGCGGCAATCGAATTGATAGAGCAAGGTTTTAAACCGATCCTTTTAGAAAGAGGAAAGGATGTTAAGGAAAGAATCCAAGATCTACGTGGGATCAATGTCCACCATATAGTCAATGAAGATTCCAATTACTGCTTTGGTGAAGGTGGTGCAGGCACTTACTCAGATGGGAAATTGTATACACGTTCAAAAAAAAGAGGAAACGTTACCGAAATTCTAGAATTATTGGTAACGTTTGGAGCTTCGGAAGACATTCTAATTGATGCACATCCTCATATTGGTACTAATAAACTTCCCGATATCATTCGTAATATGCGAGAATATATCATTCAATGTGGCGGAGAAGTCAAATTCAACACAAGAGTCACAGATTTATTGTTAAATGGGAATCAGATTTCTGGAATCTTGACGAAAGAAGGCGAAAGGTATCATTGCAACAAAGTAATTCTTGCTACCGGACATTCCGCACGCGATATATTTGAACTTTTAGTATCAAAAAATATAAAAATTGAGCTAAAACCCATTGCCATCGGTGTTCGTGTTGAACACGCTCAAAGTTTAATCGACCGAATCCAATACAAATGTGAGACCAGAGGAAAATTTCTTCCGCCTTCACCCTATAACGTAGTAAAACAAATTGGCGATCGCGGAGTGTATTCGTTTTGCATGTGTCCTGGTGGTGTCATTGCTCCGTGTGCCACAAAGCCTGGCGAAATTGTGACTAATGGTTGGTCTTCCTCTGCAAGGGCAAGACCTACTGCCAATTCAGGAATTGTCGTAGAACTGAAATTAGATGATTTTAAGCCTTTTCAATCCTCAGGTACACTTGCGGCGATGGCATTCCAACAAGCAATTGAAGTGAAGGCTTGGGAAGCCGGTGGGAAAACCCAAACTGCTCCCGCACAACGGTTGCTTGACTTTGTGGAAGGGAAAACTTCACTCGATTTACCAAAAACATCTTATTCGCCAGGGATTGTCTCAGTCAGCTTAAAAGAAATATTGCCGAAATTGATACATGATTCCCTCGTCAAAGGATTCAAAGAATTTAATAAGAACATGAAGGGCTATCTCACCAATGATGCCGTTGTCCATGCACCCGAAACACGTACTTCCTCGCCTGTCAAAATCCCTCGAGATGAAATTACTTTGGAACATGTTCAGATCCGTGGCCTATATCCTAGTGGTGAGGGAGCGGGATATGCTGGTGGAATTATTTCTGCGGCGATGGATGGGATCAAAGTGGCAAGAGCCATCGGCAAAAATTAATATCTCGGCAACTTCTTACACTTCCTTAGACATTTAAAATATGATCTCCTTTTTCCATAAATCATCTCATAAATTTCATAGTATCACCTAACAATAACCCGATCTCTAATCGAAGTTGAATTAAATCATACCGGTTCTGAATCGCGTTTCGGTTTACATCGCGTTGTCTTCTATCAACTGTTTGCAATTCGATGACGGAAGCCGAACCGGTCTTATAAGCTTTCTCCATGATGGAGAAGTTTTCCTCAGCTGTTTTTCTACTTTCTATGGAAATATTGTAAAGCTCGACTAAGTTGTTATGTTGTTGGATTAATTCAAAGAGATATAAAGCAGTATTTTCTTTTAAAAACTCAGATTGTGATTTTGCTAATTTTACATCTATCTTTGACTTATCTAATTCATTTTTTGATAACCATCGATTGAACAATGGGATTCTAAACCCAAAATTGGCCCCTTGTGAGCTAAATGGATCTGGATTATTTGCGTACAAGGAATAGTCGCCGCGCGAAAAATCATACAAATAATTTGGCTGCGAAGTACTTCCGTTGATGCCATATATAGTTTGACGGCTATTATTATTGTATATGTTTACGAAGAAATCTGGCACCCACAATTCATTAAACCTAACCTGTTTTTCTACTTCGAGTATCTTTACCTGATTGATAGATAGAACAATATCAAAATTAAGAGAGCTTAGATTTTTTTCATATGCTGCCATGGTTTCTTCCAAGGGGAGCATATTAAATTCACGTTCAGGGATATCTTTTAAAGAAACATCACGTAATAAAAATTTTCGTCTAAATCGAGACTGGCTTTTTTGTTGGTCTAACTTTGATTTGATAACATTATATCGATAAAACAAAAAGTCAACTTTCGAGTTTTGAGTGACGAGGTAGGATTCGATCCCTTGTTTATATAATTTTTGAATCGTTTGTAGTTGTTTTTCCGCATCGAGATCATTTGAGAAATCATAATCATAAAACGCCAATAACTTCAGAGTCTCAGAATATTGAAACGCTTGGTCAAAAAGTTCTTTTTGAAAGAGTGCCCGATATTCCAGGAGCAATCTTTCATACTCCAATTCCATAATTAGATTTGTTAAAAAAACATTACCTTGTTCTTGAAAATTCCAATTTAAATTTAATGAGGATTGAAATCCTTTTCTATCGAAACCGTCAGATGGTACTTTTTCAAAAAAAGGAGCGTGTTCAAAATTTAACGTCGGCAGGTAACGGATATTACGTGTATCCATATCAACTTTCTTTTTTTGAATTTCAATCTCCTTTAGTTTTAGTTCATAAGATTTTTCACCAACGATTTTCGGTAGCTCAAAAAAATCGACGACGTCTGCCGGAAAAATCGCATCAATCCTAAAAAAAACAACAACGAGAGTAAATATAAAATAATTCCACTTCACCTACTCTATTATCGGATCGCCTCCTGTTTAGAATGAAGTAAATGATAAATTCCTTGCTTACGGACGAGTTCCCTATGGGTTCCGGATTCCTCGAGTTGCCCACTTTCGATTACAAAAATCTTATCGTAATGTCGTATCGTTTCTAATCGATGTGCCACCACAACAATCGTCTTGTCTGCGAAAATGCGGTGCAGGTTGGCTAATATTTTATCTTCACTTTCTCTGTCCATGGAGGCAGTGGGTTCATCTAAAACGAGAAGGCTAGGTTTTTGGAGGAACAATCTTGCGAAAGCAAGCTTTTGTTTCTGTCCGCCTGAGAGCGTGGCACCCTTTTCGCTCAATTCCGTATCGTAACCAAGGGGCAGGTTCAAAATC
Source organism: Leptospira ognonensis (assembly GCF_004770745.1). Classification (GTDB taxonomy): domain Bacteria; phylum Spirochaetota; class Leptospiria; order Leptospirales; family Leptospiraceae; genus Leptospira_A; species Leptospira_A ognonensis. The sequence continues at coordinate 140,282 of NZ_RQGD01000022.1, forward strand.
TGCTCATGTAATAGTGCCAACTTGGCTGCCTCCACAATTTCAGACAGCGTCGAGTCAGGTTTGGATAGGGCAATGTTCTCTCTAACCGTACCAAGCAAAATAGGATTTTCTTGGTAAACAACTCCGATTCTAGACCGATAGGAAGGCATCCAAATTTCATCGAGAAGTATACCATCGACACTGATCTCGCCCTCTGACCTAGCATATAGACCTAAGATGAGTTTTAAGATAGTTGACTTTCCACTTCCACTCCTACCAACAAACGCATATTTTTTTTCTGGCTCCAATTCAAAAGTAAGGTTTTGTAAATGAAACTCTCGTTTACCGATTCTATACTCGAATGATACATTCTTAAATAATAAAGAGCCTTGGATATCTGGTATTTCTACTTGTCGTATGCGTGAGTCAGGCCCAGATTCTGATTCTACATTTTCCCAATCGGAGAGACGTTTCCATGCAATCTTTGCTTTCTGGAACAGAACAGCATCTCTCACAATTGAAACCATGGGCGATCTCACATACCCAATTAAACCTATGATTGCAAATAATGTTCCCAGAGTAATCTGATCGGAAAATATTTGGTACGTACCTAAGAACAGTACAAAAACGTTCGTTAGCATACGAAACGTTAAGGAACTCGACTCGAGAATATTCGTATAGAACATACGATGGCTCTCCGCATTCAATTGAGAAGTTAATCGTTTCTCAAAATCCCACCTTTGTACAGAAACCGCGCCTAAATTTTTTACGGTTTCGTTTCCGTTGATTGTTTCTATAAAATAACTTAGCGTGTCAGCGGTTCGTAGTGACTCCTTTTTAGTTTCACGTTCGATGAGCGGACTAATTTTTGCAATGATCGCAAGTTCTGGTAAAATAAAAAGTAGGATAACAAGAAGTAGAGTGGGAGATAAAAATAAAAAAAGTGTGAAGACCGCCAAACCAAAGAACCAATCTAAGAATCTGATCGTTCCATGTTCCGAAAAAAATTGTGTCACACTCTCAATTTCTTCCCATCGCTGCAGAATCTCTCCTTTCTTATGATTTTCAAAAAAGGAAATGGGTAAGGACAAAAGCTTTTCAAGGAAACGCACGATGATTGTCTGGTTCACTTTGCTCGTGGTAAAAAATAAAACATTATTCCTTAAATAGGAAAATATAATCTGGGAAATACTAAGAACGGCAACTCCAACTAACACGGGAATCATAAATTCTTTACTCTCTCTGAGTAAGACATTATCAATCAAATATAGGTTAATTAGAGGTAAGGAGATTTCCAATACTTTGATCAGAAACGTCGCAAGAATTCCAGAAACTAAAAATGAAAAATTGGGCCGGAAATATTGAAACAAACCTGGGAAATATGAAAATTGGGGAAGGAATGTTGTTTTCGGCTTTAATTTTGGTATAAAAACGATCGCATGCTTTCCCGATTTTGCATCCCATTCATTTTGGCTGATGGATCGAATTCCAAATGCAGGATCGATAATTTTGATCTGACTTTCATCACAAGATAAAACAATAATAAATTTGTTCGTTTCCCATCTTACAATAAATATATGACTCAACAACTCCTTTCGGTATCTGATCTTATCTAAAACGAAAGTTTGACCGATATCTGAAAATGTTTCTTTCCAGGATTTCATCGTCACATCAGCGTCTGAATTTTGAAATTGGCTATCACCAGAATTCAATTTGCTCTCATAGCCCCAATATTTGAGTAACATATTCCTACAGGCCCATGCGGTCTCATCAGCTGATTCTTCCAGGATGATAGGGAAGGAAGAAAACCATCTCTTTTTGGGTTGAAAGGCAATGTTAGGCAAAAAGTGAACGGAATCTTCAAACAAATCATCTTCCGAATGGATCAGGAATTCGTCTTCCTCCGTTTCGATCTGATTTAATTTTCGCGTTTCCAAAACCGATTTTAAGGTCGAATATAAGCTCTCGGATTTTTTAAAGAATGTCTCAGCATCCTTTGCAGATAACTCGAAGACGATGCTATCCTGAATCGCAGTCACGGTCGCATTCCTCACCTTCTTTTCTAAAACGCCCATCTCGCCGAGCACAGATCCCGATTCAACAAACGATGAATAGTCGGAAGCCCAAGCAGACTTCGAAATTTTAAATTTACCTGATTGTATAAAGAATAATGATGAGGATTTTGACCCTTCTTTAATCAATACCCTGCCTTTGGGAATTCTTTCCTTACGAAGCAATTGAGAAAGTTCAATGATCTCTTGTTTACCTAGCTTCCGGAAATAAGGGTGAACACGTAATTCATCTCGAAGGGATATTTCTTGACAAAATTTTTCCCATATTAGAAAGCGCTTCGGATTTTCGGTAAAGAAATCCAAAAATGTTGTTTGTTCTAAAAAGTAAATGCTAGAATTCTCATCAGTCACATAGGAATTTTTGCTTAAAACCTGCAAAGCTAGTTCAGACAATCCATAAAAGTTCCCTTCCGTAAGTGACCTTACGAGAAGATCCGTATCTCCCACTTTTATTTTAACTTGGATTCTCCCATTGCTAACATAAATTAATGGAACCTGACCCTTTGTGTATTCAATGATTGATTGATTGGCAGGAATCGCTCTATTTGTCCAAAGTTTTAAGAATAGTTTCTTATCTGCATCCGTTAAATTACGAATCGGATCGACTTTTAGAATATCCTCGAGTTTGATCTGATCCTGCAACATGAAGTATTTAATTCAGCTCCTGATTTTTCTTAAACAATACTTCAAATAGTCGATTGCGACTTGTTATGATATCAGCTTCTACTTTTAAACCAGGTAAAAGAGAAAACTCTTTCTCATCTTTCGTTAATGTTTGTTTTTTAATCGATAACACGACAGAAAATGTGTCCTTCTCTTTCACATTAGGAACAATTTGTTCTACGACAGCATCAATCACGCCAAAGTCATTTTGATGGAAAGCCCGGATCTTTATGATGGCACTCATTCCAATCGTGATGCCGCCGATATCTTTATTCTTAATTTCCACGAAAGCTTCTAGTGGCTGATGTTCTTCAACGAGTTCTGCGACCGTTTGCCCGCGTGTAATATTTTGACCAATGTTATTGACCATCAGTGCTCCCACATAACCGGAAAAAGGCATTCGCAATATAGCATTGTCCACTCTTTCTTTTTTGAGGCGAGTATCTCCGCGTAAACTTGAAATTATATTCTGTTCTTTTTGTATTTCATCTTTAAGATTTGCATATTCTTCATTAAATTCGAGCAAGCTCTGATCATACAAAAATTTCGCTCCAATCCCATTCTTGAAATCAATGTAAGCTTTCTTTAAAGATACAAACTTATTGAGTAAGGATCCCGATAGCTCCGAACCCGGATTGTTTTCTAAATTTGGCTCTAAGCTTTTTAATATTTTTTCAGCTTCTCTTCGGTTTCCAATCAATCGTTGTAATCTTTTTTCTTCATATTGTAGAGTATTTGAATCTTTCGATAATTCTATCTGTTGTTCTGAAAACTCTAATTCGACTAATGGCTCTCCCTTTTTAAGAAAATCTCCGGGTTTAGCATAGATATTTGTAACAATCCCTGTTTCTAATGCTTCCGTTACAAAATAATTACCCTTTGGCCGGAGGATTCCATTAGCAGGTATGATAACATCTACCTTACCAAAAAAAAGATAAATCAACATACACAGAAAAAAGAAAGTTAAAAGAAATATTCCTTTTTTGTCCCAGTTAGGCGCTGGATGTTTTAACAATTCATCATAGAAGGATGAGGAGTGCATCGACTCCCAATTTGAATCCGATTCTTTAAGTGCCTTAAATTTACGCAGATTCATTGCTGCTTTCCTCGCTAGATGGAAATAAATGATAATAAAATCCTTTTGCATTAATCAATTCAGAATGTGTACCCATTTCCACGATGATTCCCTTATCCATAACTATAATTCTATCGGCACTTACTGTGGAATGCAATCTATGCGATATTTGTATGACTGTCCTATCGACAAACATACTTTCCCATTGGCTTTGGACGTAGGCTTCTGATTCCGCGTCCAGTGCAGATGTCGGTTCATCTAAAAACAAAATACTCGGATTTGTAACAAGCGCACGAGCAATCGCAACCCTTTGTTTTTGGCCACCTGATAGACCTACTCCACCTTCTCCCAATTTCGTTTCATATCCAAAAGGAAAACGGTCTACAAAGCGATCCACTGCTGCAAGCTTTGCACCAGCATACATCGCATCACGAGTCAGAGATGGATTTTTTTTACACAAATTCTCCGCGATGCTTCCTGAAAATAAAACTGGTTGCTGTTCCACGGTTCCAAACTGAATTCTTACTTCCTCAGGATCTAACGTTGATAAATCAAAAGAATCAAACAATACTCGGCCCTCAGTAGGAGAAAGGGTCCCCATGATCAGACGTAAAAGGGTGGATTTTCCACTTCCGCTTCGACCAACAATCGCAACCTTTTCACCTGCCAATATATCTAGATCAATATTTGAAACAATGTTGGGACTGTCTGCGGAATATTTAAAAGATAGATTTTCAATTTTGATTTTACCAGTTAACCTTGGTAACTCTCCGAAAGGTCTTTGGCTACGAATCTCGCCTGGAAGGGAATATATTTCCATCAGTCGTTTTCTGGATTCACCCATTTGCAAAACGTCTTCATAAATTCGACAAATCCTGATGATCGGCTCGATCAGCAAGCTGAATAAAACCTGGAATCCCAGAAAGGTACCTAATGTTATTTTCTCTTCTAACACAGAATTGATTCCAAATCCGATGACAACCAACATGCCCATTTGCTCAAAGAACTTGCCCATAAATTCTAGGAAATTCGTTCTCTTCGCCACACGCAAATCCGTAAGAATGGTTCGGGATATTTCATTCATTCCCTTCTGCAAATAATTCCCTTCCTGTGAGGAGGCTTTGATGATGGAAATGCCACTAACAAGGGATAGGATAAAAGAGACAGTTTTACGTTTTGATTCAAACGTATGTTCCGATAATCTCCTTATCTTTGCAGAGACCCTCACAACAATCAAAGCGTATAATACTAAAAATGTTAAACCTAACAAAGTAAGCTCAAAATCAGCCAACAAGAGTACCGTCAAAAAAATAGGGAGAACGAGCAAGTCTAGAAATAAGGCTACACCAGAACGAGATGCTATTTCTAAAATTTTCTGATTCTCTTTTAATCTCTGAGTATAATCACTTGGTTCAAATCTTCGAAATTCAGGAAGAGATAAACGAAGCACATGTTGAAAGAATCGAACTAAAAAAGTATATTCAAGATTCTGCATCACACCCATCATCAATAGATTCCGGAAAAGCGTGAAAACTCCTTGAAAAACAATCGAAATCCCAACTCCAGCAAATAAGGTGAGGAGAAAGTTACGATCAGAGAAAACGAGTACGCGATCGACAACTTCCCGTAAAAAATAGGGAAAGGATAAAGCCAGAAACGAAGAAAGTAAGGTGGTAGCAACAATCCACCTGATCTCTGATTTGTGAGGGCTGAAAAGTGCTCTAATCTCTTTAACAAAACTAAACAAACCGGAGTCGGCAGTCATTGCAGGAGGAGCTGGCACAAAATTCAAAATCATTCCATCCCAAGAGTGTAAAAAGGCCTTAAGGTCAAGTTCCCTCACACCCTTAATCGGATGTGAAATCAGAACCCCTCTAGTCAATTGGTCAATGGCATAAACAGCACAGGGAATATTTTCCTCATCCGTTACAAAAAATGGAAACGTTACATCTTCTAATTGGCTTGGTTTGATGCGGATTTGTTTTGTTAAAAAACCCATCTTTTCAAGTTCAATTGCTAACTCGAATATTCCCGGAATACGATTTCGACTGAGCTCATTTTTTATTCGAATCTTCCAATTCTTCGGTAGAGGCATTTCATACTTTCGCAAAGCAATTTCTGTACAAACTAATCCTACCAATACGATTTGCTCGGTCGTGACTTGATCAATGGAAATGAGAGAGAGCCCTTGTCTCATTTCATAACGTTTTGATTCAAAGGATTTGACTGCCTCTTCTTCCTTCTCTTTTGTTTTATAGGTTGAGTATCTTAGCAGTCGCGATTGTACAATTTCTTCTAATTTTCCACCTTTATCCTCGCCGATGATTGAGCGCAATGCATCTCCGGGAATTTTATAAACTATCGATGGTTCTGCGGCAAAAGCGCTAGCCAAACGTTTTTGTTTTTTAAAGATAGCAATCTCACCTAAAATTTCTCCTGATTTAAGAATCGAGATTATCTTTTTCGGATTTTCTGTGCGAATATGAATCCGTCCTGATTTTATAATGTAAGCCGCATTACCTTCTTCACCTTCGTGAAACAAATAGTCGTCGCTTTCCACTTCGACCGTTTCAATGCTCTTAAGTAGAGTCCTTACTTCGAGCGGATTCAATTCGGAAAAGAAGCTAAGTTTTCTGACAGAATGAAACTTTTCTTGCTCCGCGTCTCGATGTTTTGCTTTTTCTTCAATATAAGGAAATTTATTGATTATTTTTTTAAAAGAAGCTACAGGAAGTAAGATGATAATTAAGGGTTCTAAGGCATAGTAATCACTGCTCGAAGTCAATCCTGAAAGTGACATCCGCTCACCTATGGATTCCCCTTTTTCTAAGTAACCTATCTGTTCCTGTTTATTATTTTTTCCGTTAATTCCGATACCAATTCTGCCACTCAGTACAAAGTGTACAAATTTTGTCCCCTGGCCTGCTTTGATGATCGTCTGGCCAGTACGATAAAACTTTATATCGAGATCAGGGTATAAATCTTCTAACTCTCCTGGTTGCAAATCAGCAAATAGATAGTTATTTTGAAATACCTTACGAATGTTCTCAGCGTGTCTCGAAATCTCTGGGTTCAACCCTGTTTTACCCCTACCAAAAGCATATTAGTCACCGGAAACGGTATACTAATAAGATCGGCAGATAGGGTTGGAGTATTTGCATCTGAGGAATAAATTTCTGCTTTCGAGACATATCTCTTATTAATAATCCATGGATTGGCATAGGCATGGCTGCCAGACATAATCTGAAAACCAGTCTGTTTCATTATATCTTTCCATTCGGAGAAGGAAAAAAAACAGAAAGACTCGTGCATTTCACTATCCCAGTTGTCCGTATAGTCTTTCTTGGAGAGAAATTCACATGCATCTTTCAAAGTTAGATGTAAATAGTTTCTGCCCTCTATCGAAACAATGGAGTAGTTCAATTGATAGGACTGGTCCTTTCGAAACTCTCTTTGAAATACAAAAAAACGACCATACGTCGAAAGTGAGTCCAGATACTTCTTTTTATCTGCTTTTTGTGCAAACAACTTCGGTTCCAAATCATTTTGACCATCACTATCGTTTAACCAAAGATAGACCATTTGGTCTTTATTCTCAGGACCGACAACATCTCGATTGATCCAAACACCACCAACGACAAGCTCTTCATATCGATTTCTCAAAAATGAAAGCAGACTTTCTCTATCTCCATACGATTCAATCTCGTGCGTTAAAGAAGAAGTATGGATGGTTTTCATTGAGGACTGTGGAAAAACCAAACCTGTTACCGCATTTTTCCGCAAAAAAAATACATTCGTATTCTGAAAATCACCATTCTCTTTTCTTTGGCCGCAGATATCATATAACTTTCGTGCGATCTCAACTCCGTAAAAATCGCTTTCAAATAACGCTGGTTCACTGGTTGCTAGTTTGATCCAAGAACCAACAGCACAACCTATATCTCCAATTCTTCCAGGACGAATGAACTCTTTTGACTCGTTAAATTTTAATTCTGCAATCTCATCCATCTCGCGAACATAGGTATTATAATCTCTCGATTCAGTCAAATCTCCATCATCACCTATCAATTTGTCATTAAAGAGCATTCTAACGCGTGAGAGGATTCCGTATTCCTGCCATAACCGTTTCGATGCTGGATGCACATAATTGGCATAATCATCCATCTCGTTAAACGGTAGATTCGATTTTGCAATGGTTTCTAAAACTTGCCATGGTTGTTTCGTAACAAATTTTTCATTTTCACCCGGCAATCGTTCTATGGGTAATATTCTGTAACCAAGCTCTTGGTAGAGTTTTAATACAGGCGAGGAACATACAATCAGTGTATTTTCAGGTGTTAGTTTTAAACGTCCATCGGATTCCGCTTCGATCTTTTTAATGGTATACTCAGCAAAATTCTCTGAATGACCAATGTCCTCAATGGGAATTACATTCGAAGGAAAGGGAAAGTCGGATGAGAAATCCTGGATCATCATCGCTCGGTGGTAAAGCGGAAGTGGGTTTCTGCGCGTTTGGTGATGATTAGCGGAGGTGACTGCAAAGACAAGGCACTTAATTGATTTTTGAATTTCGAGTGCCTTGCCATTGACATCCATGGCTCCCCAGAGACCCTCACTTCCTAACATACTCAGATATTCATGCTGAAACCGAGTTAGGAGGTGATGCCTTCCGGGAAAAAGTAGATACATATTTTAAGCTTTTGGATTTTCTAGAACGATCGCGATCCCTTGTCCACCACCGATACAAAGTGAGGCGACGCCATATTTGACACCTCTTCTTCTCATTTCATTTGCAAGGGTCAATGTCACACGATTCCCCGAAGCTCCGAGTGGATGACCTATGGCAATCGCTCCACCATTTACATTGGTGATCTCTGGATTTAAGCCTAATTCCTTTTGTACGGCTAGATACTGAGCAGCAAATGCCTCGTTTACTTCAAATAGTCCGATATCCTTAAGTGACAAGCCTGCTTGCTTCAAAGCAATAGGAATGGCGATGGCAGGACCTATCCCCATTTTAGCAGGATCACAACCAGCATGGCCCCACCCTTTAACAATCGCTAAAGGCTCCTTGCCTAATTTTTTCGCCTGACTTTCAGAAGCTACAATCAGCGCAGAGGCGCCATCATTGATTCCTGAAGCATTTCCTGCGGTTACAGTCCCATCTTTCTTGAACGCGGGTTTTAGACCAGCTAACTTAGCAGCACTTGCCTTTCCTTTGATGAATTCGTCTTTATCAAAGACTACTGGTGTTTTTCCTCCGATCGTGATCGGATGAATTTCTTCTTTTAAATTTCCATTCGCAGTCGCTACTTCTGCCCTCTCTTGGGAGATAGCTGCCCATGCATCTTGTTCTTCTCTTGCAATTTTATATTGGTCAGATAAATTTTCCGCGGTCATTCCCATGGGTAATTCTACATAAATATCAGTGAGGCCCTGTGCCAAAGAATCTTCAAATTCCGAATTTCCGTATTTGACTCCGAATCTCGCATTTCGCACGACATAAGGTGCATTGCTCATGGACTCAACCCCGCCAGCAAGAACTGTATGAGATTCTCCTAACATGATTTTTTTTGCGGCCTGGATGACCGATTCCATTCCAGATCCGCATAGTCTATTTAATGTTAGCGCAGGAGATGCTACGGGAAGTCCTGCTTTCAAACCTATGTGTCTTGCTAAATAGATTCCGTCTTTTCCCGTCGGGATGACATTGCCAAAAATGGACTCTTCAAGGATGCTTGGGTCAATACCGACTTTTGCCATAGCGGCTTTCGACACTTCCACACCTAAATCCACGGCACTAAAATCTTTAAGTGAACCACCAAAACTACCAAAAGCGGATCTGAGGCCGCCTAAAATAAATACTTGTTCCATGAAACCAGGAAGGCAGAAATTTGCCCATCTGTCAGCTAAGAATTCAAATTTAACTTGAAACCAGGTGCGTCATCACATACTCTTTTGGGATGAATCGAGCACCCCTTTTTGGCCTAAATGCAGGCTTTCTTTCAAAGCAATCCGCTAATTTCACTCGCCTCTTTTTACAAAAAAAATATAACATTCTACCAGAGAATCCTGTCTCTCTTGGATCGGTCGCCTCTCCACTCTATCCAGGTCTTGGCTTGATTAAAAATGACCTATCCACTCCTGTAGGCAAGGGACTCATCGTGGGTTCCATCAGAATGGGATATGGGCACCATCGAATGGCTCTTTCCGTCTATTCCCATTCCCTCAGCAAACGCATTCCGACCTATTTGCATGACCTCCTCGCGATTGAATCTAATGAATCCAAAGCGATTCAAGACATTGACCAAGGCTACAGTTACTTGAGCCGGCTATCGGCAGAAATGGGTGGGCCCGTAGAATGGGCATGGGGACAACTCATGTCCCAGGGAAACCTAACATCTCTTGAACTCTCCTGTCAATTGGCAGAGTTATATAAAAATCTGATGATTTCTCTTCCGAAAGAAAATCCAGTGATCACGACGTATCCTCTGAATGGACAGATTGCTGTAGCCGCAAATTTCAATCATGTCGTCCACCTAATATGTGATAATTATCCGCAGTATTACTTACTGGTACCAGGTGCCATGAATTTAGTACAAAGTCCTTCTTCTTATACCAAGTTTGTAGAGATGGGTGTCCCAAAGGAAAATTTAGCAGTAGCAGGTCATTGGGTTTCTGAAGATATCGTCAAACACGCAGGTGGTGATAGTGAAAATAGGATCCGACGCTTGGACGAAAGAAAAAAACGTCGTTTTTTAATTCCTATTGGTGGTGCCGGTGCACAACGAAGTTTTGTACAAGATCTCATGTTGCTGGCAAAAAAAGCACTCCTGGATCGAGATTATCATTTTTGGATCAATACCGGCGATCATACAAAAGTATTAAATGGATTCGAAGAATTTTTAAACAAAGAGAAAATTCCTTATAAAACTTTACTCACTTGGGATGAACTGTTAGATTTTTTAGCCGACCATCCACTGAAGGAAGATGAGAGAGATAAGACACCTTCTGTGGTCTTATTTAATTTTCCTTCGCATACTGAAGCATTTTCAGCTACGGATAAATTGATCCGCATCGCTGATATTTTGGTGACCAAGCCTTCCGAACTTGCCTTCTTTCCGATACCGAAATTATTTATCAGAAGAGTGGGAGATCATGAAGCAGCATCCGTGACCAGATCACTTGAACTCGGTGAAGGAACAGTAGAATGCCGTGAAATCAAACATGCTTTTGAATTGGTAGAAATCTTTGGCTACTCTACCGATTTACTTCATCGAATGAACGAACGGGTGATCAAAAATGCGAGCGATGGCATCTATAGCGGAAGTAAGTTTGCTGTGGAGATGGTTGAAAGCCTTGTAAAAAACTAAAAGTGGGCAGTTACATTGATCCTCGTGAAAGCGATTTTTGCCAATCTTAAACCATTCATATTATCACTTCTCTTTCTCTTACACTGCCATGAATATGGCAGCATCGATCATACAGATCCTGGCTTCTCTATTTCGAGAGGACTCATGCTTTATCATGGATCTCCATTCACGGGTAAAATGATTCAAAAGAATCCAACTCTGGATGAAACCTTTATCACAACCTATCGGAATGGATTGGAAGACGGTGAGTATACGGCGAGAAAGGGAAAGGGACAACTATTGGAACAGCGATTTTACCTGGCTGGTGAGAAACATGGCATCCACCGGACTTGGTATGAGAATGGAAATAATCGAAGTTATGCTGAATTTATGAAAGGTAAATACATCAATGAAAGTTGGAGTTGGTATGAGAATGGAAAACCTGCAAAATTGGATAAATATAATGAAAAGGGAGACATTCTTGCGACAAAGGTTTGGAACAGGTTAGGCATTATTTATATGAACCTCTCCTTCAATCCAGATGGCAGTTCTGCTGGACTTCCTGGCAGCAAAATCTGTGAGCCTATCAAAAGTAAAAGGCATTAGTATGTATTTAAAAAGACTCACTTTCTCTCTCATTTTGATAATCCCATTTTTTTGTTCTGAACAAAAACCAAACTTTGATGCCGGTTTAACATTTGCTTCGACGCCCATTGCCGGTGTTCTGCCTTATTATAAAGGAGAAATCATGGATCCTTTTTGGTCGCCAGAGGGTCAAAAGCCAGCCGATCTCAAAAAGATTCCAGAGATAAGTCTAACTTCTCATCTAAATGCACCATTTAACAGAAACATGTTTTTAGGTAAATATTCCCTTGTTACTTTTTTTTATGCTAAATGCACAGGGATCTGTCCATTGATCACAAGAAATATAAAAAACTTTTTTCCTAGTATCAAAAATCAGCCTTTGGTGCAGGTTCTTTCCATTTCAGTGAATCCCGAGGTAGACACAGTTGAAGAACTATTAAAATTTAGAAAGGTTTATAAAATTGAACAAAAGAACTGGTTACATCTTACGGGATCCAAGGCTCTTATCTATGATCTTGCACGGAATCAATTCAATGCTGATGTCCAAGTGATCAAAGGCATAGCGAATTTGAATGATTTTGTTCATACAGAAAATATATATCTGATTGATCCAAATGGTTACTTGCGGGGAGTGTATCGAGCCAAGGGAACGGGAGACCTGGATCGTTTGTTGGCAGAAATGGAAACGCTAAGAAATGAGGAAGGGACAAAAGAACACGTCAAATAAGACTTGGTCCTATACGATAAATCGTGATCGGATTTTTGATTCCCTTTAAAGAAACATCCTCCTCCTTTAGGTTTTTGTTTTGAAATATTTCCTTCACTCCTGGATAATCATAAATTTCTTTAGTAAAACAAATTTCTTCACCTTCCGCAATCCCTTGGACTCTCGCTGCAATGTTGATGATCTGACCAAAATAATCCAAACGTTCATTTAACATGACTGCTATCGATGCACCAGCGTGAATGCCAATTTTTAAAATGATTTCTTTCTCTAACTGCCTTGCATTAAATTTATGGATGACATCTAACATTTCATTTGCGGCTAGAATGGCATCAAGTGGGGTCAAAAAAGTAGCCATAATGGCATCGCCAATGGTTTTAATTAATGCACCTTTGTGTTTTCCAATCACTTGTCCAACTTCGTCAAAATGCTGTTGAACCAATGAAAATGCTTTTAAATCCCCAATCCTTTCGTATAGGTTTGTCGATCCCTTTAAATCTGTAAATAATACCGTAACGTCTTTAATCGAAAGTCCCGTCGAACCAACTATATCCTCGCCTTTAAAAAGGGAACGAAATGCACGATGATTTAACAATACTTTGGCTGAAAGAAATTTGTCAAAATCCAAATTGAATTCTGACGTCATGAAATCACCATCAAGTTGGTAGATAGAGAGCGGAATCTTTTTATCAGATTTATTTATAATTTCAAAACGATGCTTTCCAACTTTAATTTGAGTCGGTATAGAGGTCACATTTTCATTTTCAAAAGTTATCAATATTTTTTCAGGAGTCGTTTGTGCATCCTGAGTCACTTCGATTAGAAAATCTGTATGGTGTAAAAAATCATTCCCTTCCAGATATCCTTCCTCAGCAACGATCTCTCTGAGGATCTGCTCTCCTGGCTCTAAAAAGCCAAGAAATCTCTCACGTAACTTAAAAAAATTTGTGATCGTTTCCTGTGTTCCAGGAATTTTTCCCTCTCTCGAAAAGTGATATTTATATTGGTATTCACTTATTGTTAAGGAAGTCGGATTATGAAATCGAATCTTCCGAATGTCTGGATGGATGGTAAAACAAACAAGGATGGAATCATCTAGATTGGTTTCATAATCTCTCCGGCAAAATTCGCAATGATAGCGATTGTGCACATGCATGAGTTTTTTAAAATTATTTACGGGATCACCACATCGTGGACAGATGAGTAACCATTCCATAACAAGCAGTCCACTTTTGGACGCATGTAGGAATAATTCTAATACCTCCTCTTCATCAAACGAACCTGCTGCTGCAAAAGTATAGGGATTGATTCTAAAGAGAGTATAGTCGTCTTCATTTTCGATGATGCTTTCGAGTCGTTCCACCACGCCTGGGGACCATGAACGAAAAGCTCGGATCGAATCGAATAGAACGGCAGGAGAATTCTGATTCATACGTGTTAATCTTAGACTAAACGAATTAACTTCCGAACCTTGCTTCTAATTCCTTTTTTGTCTCAGCCCATATAGGCGAGATCTCTCCACAGAGCTCGATCGCTCCTTCTAGGTCTCCGTTTTTAACTTTTGTTTCAGCCTCGATGACTACCTTTGAGAGGGAACTGAGTCCGAAATTGGCTGCGACGCCTTTGATCTGGTGCAGTTCAGATTGTAGGTCTTTCTGCTCTCTAGTCTGCATAAACTGAGTCAAGTTTTGACTGCGAACCGTCATGTTTTCAAGAAGAGAAATGATCATGTCTTTCAACCATGCCAAGTCTTCAGGATCATTAATATCTACGAGCGATTCTATTCTGGACCAATCAATGTTCAATTTTAGCTCCAAGTTTCTTATATCGTTGGAAATAATTAATCATGTAAATTACTTTTTAAAAAATGAATTGAAGGCGATGGAAATACAGTTTTTTTGATACTAACATGAAGATTCATCCCACCTCAATCATAGATCCCAAGGCAGAGCTCCATGAGTCTGTAGAAATCGGACCATTTTGCATCATCGAAAAAGATGTCATCATCGGAGAAGGTACAAAAATCGACTCCCATTGCCGAATCCTCTCTGGTTCTCGGATTGGAAAATTTAACAACTTTGCCTCAGGAGTGACTTTTAGTGGAGTCCCTCAAGATATTGGCTTCAAGGCATCAACTCCTACATATTTTGAACTCGGCGATCATAATACCCTGAAAGAGAACTGTATTTTTCATCGGGCCACAAAAGAAGGCCAAGCAACGAAAATCGGTAATCATAATTATTTTATGGGCAACATCCACATTGCACACGATTGCATTGTCGGTGACCATAACATTATGGTACAAAACAGTATGATTGCAGGCCACGTAGTCATGGGAAATAAAATATTCGTTTCTGGACTAACAGGCATTCACCAATTTGTTAGAGTCGGAGATTATGCAATGGTTGCTGGCGTAGCAAAAATCGTAAAAGATATTCCTCCTTATAGCACTGTCGATGGAAATCCAGCGACCGTCATTGGTCTCAACTCGGTAGGCTTAAAACGAAATGGATTTAACGGTGACACGCGAACAGCGATTAAACGTGCTTATAAAGTAATCTACCATAGCGGATTTAATACTTCTCAAGCGTTAGCTGAACTTGAAAAGGATACCAACATTATCGCTGAAGTTAGATTCCTTATGGACTTTTTTAAAAATAGCAAACGCGGAGTCACAGACCATCGAGCCATTGGTCGTGGCGATGACGAATGAGAATTCTTGTAACAGGTGGCTCTGGATATATAGGGAGCCACATCGTTCTCGAACTCATGGAGCTTGGACATGAGATCGTCATTATTGATGATATGGAAAAGGGAAACGAGTCAAACTTGTTTCCAGGAAATGAATTCATCAAAGGCCAGGTTCAGGATAAAGAAATTTTAAAGAAAGTATTCTCCAAACACGTCGATGCCGTATTTCACTTTGCGGCATGGAAAGCAGCAGGGGAATCCATGACCGATCCCTTCAAATATACATTGAACAATCTCAGCGGAACCTACACTCTGCTAGCTGCCATGAACGAGTATGGTTGCAAAAATATCGTTTTTTCTTCTTCTGCTGCAGTTTATGGTGCACCTAAATATCTGCCTATTGATGAAAATCATCCGACAAATCCAGAGAATTACTATGGTTATACAAAGCTAAACATAGAAGAAAACTTACAATGGTTTGATAAGCTGAAAGGAATCAAATCCGCCTGCCTACGCTATTTTAATGCAGCTGGATACGATCCGAAAGGCCGAATCAAAGGAATCGAAAAAACACCAGCCAATTTATTGCCCATCATCATGGAAGTGGCATCTGGCATGAGAGCAAGCTTCGATATTTTTGGGGAGGACTATGACACTCCTGATGGAACTTGTATCCGTGACTATATCCATGTAACCGATTTAGCAAAAGCACATATTTTATCTTTAAACAAAATCATCGAGACAAACGAAAGTTTAACGGTAAATTTAGGTTCTGAAAATGGATACTCTGTTAAAGAAATGACAACCTTAGCAGAAAAAATTGTCGGGAAGTCTATCCCCCATAAAATTGTTGGAAGAAGAGCTGGTGATCCAGCAAAATTACTTGCCTCGTCTACAAAAGCGAAAGCAATTCTCGGCTGGAAACCGGTACACAGCGATGCGAATTCACTCATCGCTAGTATGTGGGAACTATATAAAAAACTCTAACGAGTAAATCCTCCGGCGATTTTGGCACAATCGCTATTGGTAGATTCAACATAAGTTAGGGCTTTCTCTCCTAAAATTTCAGAACCTAGAAAACTTCCTTCCATTTGAATTTTCTTTTCTTTGAATGCAGAAACCCATTCACTTTGAAGGCGTTTGGAAACGGGTGCATAAGACCAATGCCATTTTTCTTCTTGGTAGCCTTTTCCATTGCGTTTCGCTAATTCATTGTAAGGTTGGCAAAAACCAAAACTTCCGGCATTGGTTACTAGCCAATCATAGAGAATTTTTCCCTTTCCATCTCCCTCAAAGTAACCATTTTCGAGAGCATTTAGGTCAAAATCTGTGCCCCAGTGGTGTCGAGAAGTTCCCGGCGCACTTGAAAATTCCAAAATCAAAGAGATGATCTGATCGGGCGTCTTGCCAGCGATAGGTTCTCTCATCACTTTTTTGCCCGTATATTTTGATTCCCAGATGGACTTCTGTTGGTTAAAACTTCGAAAGGAAGAAACTAAAAAAATATGCTGTTTGTATGTGGCAGGTTTGGATTCTTCAAAAGCATTGATCATTTTTAATAAGGCTACTTTCACATCTGGACGAAGGTAATGATCCTTGGCACTTTCCTCCAATTTTACTTCTGAAAGTACATCGAGTGAATTATACCTTCCTGTTAGATAGGCGTCCTTGTTCAGTCCCAAGTAGAGATTTTCGATTTTCTGTGCCTGGGTGTCTGCTGGCGGATTTCCACAGACAAGTAAGAATAGAATAATGCTAAACGCTAAGATTGATTTCATAAGGCTGTAAGGAAAAAATCTTTGCGTACGGCAAAGAAGTCAATTCGCAAATAAAAATTTACCTTCATTGAATCTCGCAGATATTTCCATTTTTTCGATTTCATCGCCTGTCGAATACTTAAGTGCATCTTCTTTTGCTTCCTCCAGCAATTGTCTATCAGATACTAAATCCGCAATTTTAAATTCTGGAAGTCCACTTTGTTTCACACCGAGTAATTCGCCTGGTCCGCGAATGGCTAAATCTTTTTCAGATAGTTCATATCCATCATTTGATTTAGTGAGCGCATCTAATCTTTCTCGAGCATCATCACTTACAAAATCACTGGTCATTAAGATGCAATAACTAGCGATATCACTCCTGCCAACCCTACCGCGTAACTGATGCAACTGGGATATCCCGAATCTGTCCGCATGTTCTACCATTAATATTGTTGCATTCGGAACATCGACTCCGACTTCTACTACCGTTGTAGTTACCAATATTTGAACTTTATTTTGTTTAAAAGCAGACATTACCGATTCTTTTTCGGGGCCCTTCATTTTTCCATGTAACAATCCTACGGAAAATTCTGGAAAGATTTCCTTACTTAAGGTTTCGTGAGCATTTGTACAAGACTCTAAATCAACCTTTTCCGAATCCTCAACCAATGGGTAAACAATGTAACATTGTCTGCCTTCCTTAATATACTTACGAATAGAATTATAAACACCTGTTCGCCGATCTTCCTTATACCACCTCGTATCTATCGGCTTGCGACCTTCAGGCTTTGTTTTTATATTTATTAAATCTAGATCTCCATACAAGGTGAGGCACAGAGTTCTTGGAATCGGAGTCGCAGTCATAGCCAGAATATCTGGATTTTTACCCTTACTTCTAATATTTTCTCGCTGATCCACGCCAAATTTATGTTGTTCATCAATAATCACAAGACCCAAATCAGAAAATAGAACATCGTCTTGAAAAAGGGAATGTGTTCCAACAACGAACGAGGATTCTCCATTTTTAATTCGGGATAATTTTTCAGCCCGCGCCTTTTTGTTTTCTCCGCCTAACAATAGCTCAATTCCCAAAAATGGCATATTCCCCATGAACTTGTATACGGTTTCATAATGTTGTCTAGCTAGAATTTCTGTCGGAGCGAGCATAACTACTTGTATATGATTATCTATGTAATGTAGTGCAATAAGTAATGCGGTAATCGTTTTTCCAGAACCAACATCACCTTGGAGTAGAGCTGCTAAGGGAACGTCTTTCTTTGCCAGATCTAGAATTCTTTCAACTGCTTTCAATTGATCTACTGTCAGTTGGAAAGGTAAACTTTTAAGTAGGGTAGCCGCACTCTGTGAATATGGCAGAGGCCAAAGAAGACGTTTAATTTTTTCTCTCTCTTTTTGCTTGTAAAGAAGTAAAAGCTGAAAATAGTATAACTCTTCGTAGGCGAACCTTCTTCTTGATAATTCGATTTCCTCAAAATTCTCTGGAAAATGAATTTTGCGAAACGCTAAGTCTCTTATCATCAAATTTCTAAGTTTTATGATTTTTTTAGGCAGGTTTTCTACAACTTGCGTTTTCTCCAAGATTTCATATATCAATTTACGAAATCCCCTTGAATCTAATCCCTCCTCTTTCAAACTTTCTGTTGAGGGATAGAGAGGTATGATGCGACCAGCATGTAAAAAATTTCCCTCTTCTTCTTTTTCGTCCGTCAAAAATTCATATTCTGGATGTACTATCTGATAACCCTTAAAATATTCGAGTTTCCCGGAAATAACTAACTTACGTTCTACTTTAAATAACTTATGAAAGAAATTGACACCGCGAAAGAAAACCAAATTTATCCTTTCATTATTTAATGTTCTAAATCCGACAATCAATCGACTTTTTTTACCATGAACAATATAACTATCTACTATAGATCCGAGTAAGGTGACAATGTCTCCTTGCTTAAGAATGATATCTTTTGTAAAATTTCTGTCTAGATATCTACGTGGATAAGTTGTTAATAAATCTAAGTAGGTGAAAATTCCATTTGCCTGCAAGACTTCAAGTTTTTTAGGACCTACTCCTTTTATGGAATTGATAGATTCAAGAAGTTGTGTTTCTGACATCAAAGATCAAGTTCCTGTTCTTGTTCTTTCGAAAGATCGTTAAATCCACGCTCAACGATAAGATAACAATATTTACATCCGTAAATTTGTGCCTGTTTTTTTCCTTCGTAATTGACATGTGCAGATATCGCTGCATATAGAAATTCATCTTTTCGTAACATCGCCCCGCACATAGGACAGATCCGAGGTCGAGGGATATTTGGATTCCATTCCTTTGAGTATACCTTACGTGGGTCACCAGTCCTCTGTTTATCTTCTCTATCACTACGAGATTTTTCTTTTTTATCGATGGATTGATTGTCTACAGCAGATAACGCATATAGAAAGAATGCTGCTGTTAAAAGAACCCCAGCAATAGTAACAAAGGTTACCATACTTAATTTCCGCGAATAAAATCTTCTGAGCTAACTTTCGATGTTGAATCTTGTCTGATTAATTTCAAAACATTTGATGAACAATCTACTTCGATCAAACGAGTCCATTCTTCATCTCTCAATTGGCATAAATTTGATTGCACGACTGTTTTATCCTCAAGGAAAATTTCTGCGAAATAACCACCTTCCTGGAATCCATAGACTGACTCAACAGCACCAAAGTTAGATGGATTGATAAATACTGTGCCTCGTTTTTTGATGATCCCTTGGTCTTCATGTACGTGGCCGGAGACGACTAGAGAAGGAGACTCATCATCCAAGTATCTTCGTATACCTTGGCTACCTACATTGCCCACACCTGGAACTTTATCAAAAAATCCATAGGATGGATTATGTATGACACAAATATCTGGGAGCTCTTGTCTGAAAAAATCTTCAGGCTCGCTATAGTTTTTGCCTTGTTTGGTGTATTCATGAAATACGACTGTTAATTTTTCAGGAATGCCTGATGTCCAAATAGGTGCACCGCCGTAACCTGAAAATTTCAGATTTTGAAATTCAAAACTCTTTCTATGTATTTCTCTCTGATAGAGTTCTGTGTATTGAAGATCTAGGTCATAATTTCCAGGAAGACAATAAACGGGAGATTTAGCATATCGTTGAATCAATTTCTCTATGATCTCATATTTATCTTTCATCGTTTTAGCTGCGATTTTATAAAGATCACGATATGTATGAGATTTTTCGACTACGCTAGCTGGAAATTTTTCTGGAAAACGAATCGCTTTCGTAGTGAAGTCAAAAGGAGTTGATGCATTTTTATTTTCGTTTAATAGATAATATAATTCTTCCTGAACACCACAAAATTCAATGATACGATCATACGAAAAAAATGCTTTATAAATGATGTCGCCAGAAAATAAGTATAAGTCAGCTTCAGTAGTTTGTAATATCTTTTTTAAACCATGCAATCCATCATGAATATCCGTTAGATACACAATTTTCATTTTTTGCTGATATCCCAAAGCATAAGTTGTATATCTTTATCTTCTTCCATGAAATCGATTCTTACAAATTCTGGTCCAAAAAAATCTACAAGCGGCTTCAAAATGGTTCCTGAGCGCACAAAGATATTTACTTCTCCATTATCGGCTAATAGATATTGAATTTCAATTTTTCCGGCAATAGAAGGAACCAAATCTAGAAAATAATTTAGATTTAATTGAACTTCCCATTGCAATCCTGTCATGGATAAAAGTTTCGGTTCAGTTTTTAAGATAGAATCTAGGACTTTCGCCTTGTGGAACGGATCAATTTTAACAAACCACCTAACAAAATCAAATCGTCTGGGTTTTGTATCCCAAACACGATAGCCGACAATTTTGAAGTGTACCTTATTGTCCTTAACAGAAACTGGTTTTAATCGAACCCTATAATGTATTGCATGAACTCCTATGAATTTTAAGATCCATAGCCAATCCATAAGATAAACACCGGTCAAATGGATTTCTCCCTTAACGGATGTTATTTCCAGAGTTTCTAAGTCTGGGTCTTTATCGATAATTTCAGTCCGAATGACACTTCTTAAATTCCGAAGCAATATGGTTACCTTGTAATTACTCTTCGGTACCACTCTCTGTGGAAGAAAAAGGTTCAATGGATTGAAACGGAAGAGATCCGTTAAAAGCATAAATTAAAATTAATTTCTATTGCGTTTTTGAAAAGCCAATTTAAAGTACAGAACTCATGAAGATCGGAGTAATTGGCGCAGGAAGTTTTGGCACCGCACTAGGTAGCATTTTGGCGGATAAGGGCTATGATGTGGTTTTGTGGACGCGGAGTCCCGACCAGATGAAATCCATCAATGAAAAGCATATCAATAACAAGCATATGCCAGATTTGGTCCTCCCCGACAAGCTACGTGCTAGTATGGATTTGATCGAGGTAGTCAAAGAAAAGGACATGATCGTCTCTGCTCCGCCCTCCCATGCTCTGAGTGGTATTTTAAAGGAAATCAGAGACCACTTGCCTACAAAAATCCCGATCGTTTCTGCTTCCAAGGGCATCGAAAACGATACTTTGCGCCTTGTTTCCGAAATTTTTGAAACGGAGCTACCAGGATCCTTTCACTCTCAGCTTTCCTACCTTTCGGGTCCAAGTTTTGCCAAAGAAATGGTGCGCAAGGTTCCGACGATCGTTTCCATTGCATCGAAAAACGAGGCAACGGCAAAACGGGTACAAGAGATTTTTAGTTTCACTTATTTTAGAACCTATTGGACTCCTGATGTGGTCGGCGTCGAAGTTGGGGGAGCTCTTAAAAACGTGATCGCCATTGCAGCTGGCGTTGCAGATGGACTTGGCTTTGGCCAAAACACTCGGGCAGCGATCATCACACGCGGACTCAATGAGATCACCCGTATGGGTCTCAAGATGGGAGCTGATCCCATGACCTTTCTCGGTCCGTCCGGCATGGGAGATTTGGTTCTCACTTGTTGCGGGGAAGCTTCTAGAAATCGAACCGTAGGCTTTCGTCTTGGCAAGGGTGAAAAATTAAAAGATATATTAGCATCTATGAATGAAGTTGCCGAAGGCGTAAAGACCACACTTTCTAGTAAAAACTTAGCCGACAAATACGGGGTAGAAATGGCGATTACCAGCGAAGTTTACAAGATGTTGTATGAGGACAAGGATCCGAAAGAAGTGGTAAAAGCCTTGATGGGAAGGGATTTAAAAAGAGAGGGTGTTTAGGAAAATTAGACTACTTGATTTTTGCCACCTCTCTAACAAAAGTTAGCAAGGCGGCAAACACTATCTTTTTGGCTACAAAAGCTTCGTAATCAAATAAACAAAACAGGCAAGCTGCGTCACGTAAAAAGTAAATCGGATGTTTACTGCAATGACAGAAGTAGAAATTAAGTGAGTGATCGTTTGAGCAATCCTTGCACCCACCACCAGATAACATGCATTAATGAACAGGGTATCTATGTATCCCGCTACATTTCCAATAAGAACAAGAGTTGCAAAAATAGGCAAATTTTCAATCGCATTTGATTGGGCTCTTGTCAATTGCCAATACCTTTCCGTGCCATGTTTGATCCCTGGTGTGAAATCGTTCGATTTCTTTTTGCCAATCAGAACCTGGACAGATCGATATCCAATCACAAGAAAGATTAAAAATACTGTCCAGCAAGCAAACAACAAGAGAGCGAAGAGTGATTGGTTCATTTATATCTCCTTAACTTTTAAACCGGCAATCAAAGCATCAAAACTTTCCACTTCACGATCGAATGTTGATTCTAACGTGAAAGCAATAAACTGAATCGAACCAAATTTACCGCTAGAAAGAAAGTTATAGAAGATAAAATTCAAACCTTTGGATGATGCTCTGTATTTAACGATCTTTCCAGGTAGTCCATTTACCGTCACCTCTTCGACATCAATGATGTAAGCATTTGCATCCACATCCTTGGCATTGGCGAGTACGATTTCAGGAAAACTATCCATAGGAATTTCAATCCCCTCGTAGATTACCATCGAATAACATGTCTTTTTACTATTTTCAAACCCGAACTCTGCAGAATCATTGGAAGCTTTTACACTCTCCCAATTTTTGGGATTATAGGAGATGTCATACTTGTCGTATTTACTTTTTAAGATCCCTGTTTGGTCGGCAGTTTGCTTCAGATTCCGCAGGTTTGAATTGGAAGTATTGGATTTTCCCACTTCTGCATACTTCCAGGTAAAATTTTCATGCAAGATTACTTTTTTACCAGACTTCGTGGTCGCTTCTTCTCCGAGGAGAGACAAAGAGAGGAGCGGGATTAGAATGAGAGTTTTGTACTTCATAAAGAACCTAATTTGAGACGATTATAAAGGAGAAACTTAGAATTACAAGATTAAGTAAAGATTTCTGACTTAATTTTTTGCCAGACTGAGAGCCAGGAAGATGTAAAAAAATGATCTTTTGCTGATTCGATTTCACTGATTTTAATCCCTGCCTGCTTTCCTATGGCAATGGTCCTATCTCTGGGAAACCATTTATCTTCCTTGGGTAAAAATATTTCCATTGGTGATTTATTATTTAATATTTGTTCTGTGATATCAAAACCAGGAATAAATAGGTTTCTTAAAAAGGTGGCAAGGTCTGCTAAATGAATTCGATGATTCTTAACGGTAAAATTTAAATCTCTCAAATTCGCAGTGTACAACCAAGAAGGATCCGCTAATCGGGAATAGATGACCTCTCGCTGTTTACTATTTTCTGTCTCGTTGTTTTTGGAATCAGAAATTATTAATTTTAAAAATTCGTCAATGTTTCGATTTTCATATAAATATTCTAGACTGAGGCGACTGTTTAGAATGGGTGATAATAGATACTTCTTTAGAAATTTCAATTGGTTCCCTAGCATAACGAGTGCTGCTCCACCACCACTATGACCAATACCAACCAAGGGAATTTCTAAAAGGTGATTTAATCTTAGAAAATGCATCAGCTGGTCAATGGAATCACTGGGATTGTAATTGCCGAAACTATTTCCGTGGGAAGTAGGATTGTAACGAATCAACATAATTTTCTGAGAAATTAATTCTGATTCTTTGATACGAAAGGATCTGGCATTCCCTCCCGTTGATGGCCAGATGAGCAGTAACAAACGAGGACGAGGCAAACCAATAAATGAATCTCGATACTGATTTGAAAGGTAACCATTCACAATCAGCTCAAAATCATTCATACAAATCTACCTTGTGGCTACGATTGCCTGACCATCCATCACTATAACTGTATGTTCACACTGTGCCACATAACTTCTGTCTAATGTAGAAAGGGTCCATCCATCTGATAATTCAACTGCCATCTCTGATCTTGTCGAAACAAAACTTTCAATTGCTAAAACTAAACCTGAAGTTAACGTTCTTTTGTCTCTTTTGTTTTCATAGACTAATACTTCTGGCTCTTCATGAAGTTTTCGTCCAGTGCCGTGACCTGCTAAATTCTTGATCACCTTAAATCCATTTCTGTTCGCCGTTTGTTGGATTTCACGACCGAGGTGTCTTAACAAATTGCCGGTGTGTGCCACGTTAATCGCAGCTTCGGTTCCTAGTTTTGCCACCTCACAAAGGTGTCGTAACTCTTGGCTTGAAGAATCTCCAACGACAAAAGAAATGCCCGTATCTGCATAGAAATCATCTAACCTGGCGGAAACGTCGATATTCACGAGATCGCCATCTTTTAATATCCGATCGCGAGAAGGAATGCCATGCGCGATTTCATGATTTACACTTATACAGGTATAACCTGGAAATTTATAGTCGTGTTTCGGTGCGGACAAAGCACCTGCCTTTTCGAAAACTACTTTTGCCATCTGGTCTAATGCAAAGGTAGAAATGCCTTCCTTACTTTTTTCCATCAAAAAATCTCTGAGTCTTCCTACAAATTTACCGACTCTTAAAATTCCCTTTAACTCTTTTTCGTTTTGTATAGACATGCTGTTTCCTTTTTATCAATTCTTTCTAACTAAATTTTAATTACAATTTTACCGAAATGAGATCCTGTTCTTAAGTATTCAATGGCCTCTCGGGTTTCTTCTATGGGAAAAATTTTATCTATCACTGGCTTCATTTTGGAGGCTTCCATCGCTAGGTTCATTTGGATGAATGCTTTCCTTCCTCCGACAACAATGCCTTGGACCTTGATATTATTCATAACGACTGGAAGTAAATTCAGCTCGCCCGACCGACCAGCCAGAATTCCTATCAGGTGGATCACACCAAAGGGTTTACATGCTATGATGGACTGCTCTAGAGTACCAGCCCCTCCGACCTCGACAACGTGATCGGCTCCGACTTTATTCGTTATCCGCCTAACTTCCGTTCCCCATGCTTCCACTTCTTTATAATTGATCAGATGATCAGCTCCAAGTCCCTTTGCCTTTTCTAATTTTTCGGCAGAAGACGAAGTTAGGATGGTGACGGCTCCGGCTAACTTGGCAAATTGTAGGGCAAAAATCGACACTCCTCCCGTTCCTTGGATCACCACTGTATGTCCCGGCAAGAGATGACTGAACGTATGAAAGCTAGACCAAGCCGTAAGCGCGGCACAAGGGAGAGTCGATGCTTCCTCAAAGGAAAGGTGAGCAGGAATCTTTACAAGACCCGTATCTGGAAAAATGGCAAACTCTCGTAATGTGCCAGGCAATGGTCCACCGATGGTGTTTCTCAGTTCAGCATGAGTCGCCTCCTGGGCAATCCAATTTGGCGCAAATGTGGCAAGCACCCTGTCACCTAACTTAAATTCTGAAACTTCTTCACCAATCTCCACCACCTCACCTGCTCCATCACTACAAGGAACCAAAGGTAACGGAAACTTAGGATTGTATTTACCCGTGACGACTAAATGATCGCGAAAGTTGAGAGAGGCCGCTCGCATACGTATTAAGACTTGGTTCGCTTTAGGTTTAATTGGCTCTGGAGCATCGATCAACTTAAGATTTTCAAGGCCGAATGCTAAGATTTCAATTTGTTTCATTGGATTCCTATAACTCTTATTTTTCCACGATTGCTTTTTTTAAAGGGAACATCACTGACATCACTGCGTGTTAAATGTTTTTTTTAAAAGTATTACTCACAGTTGACTTACTCAAGGCCTTGAACAAAATTATTTCCAACTTTATTTTTTCCTCTTCTCATCGAAGGTATACTAATTTTCTGAT
This sequence comes from Leptospira ognonensis, assembly GCF_004770745.1. Taxonomy (GTDB): domain Bacteria; phylum Spirochaetota; class Leptospiria; order Leptospirales; family Leptospiraceae; genus Leptospira_A; species Leptospira_A ognonensis. The sequence goes on from NZ_RQGD01000022.1 coordinate 166,394, forward strand.
TGCCTCGACCAAATCTTTTGAGCTTATCTCTTTACCATTACTCTTTCTTAATTTAGAATCTTTTGGTGAGGAAATCACATCTCTCCTTTAGGAGTTTCATATTGTCAATTTTAAGTGGAAATTTTGCATTTTCAAGGGCAATTAAGATTCTACCTGAGCGATCGACTTTTCAAATCAACCTTCGATGCAAACTCTTAATTTGTTTTAGTTTAATCTGGTAACACGACTTCACCTTTTTCGTTCAATGGAAAGAAAGGATTATAGGCAACTTCGAATAGGTGACCATCTGGATCCGCGAAGTAGCTGCTGTATCCTCCCCAAAAAACATGTTGAGGTTCTTTCAATATCTTTGCACCAAGCATTCGAACTTTTGAGATGACTTCTCTTACTTCCTCTTCGCTCTCAGCATTGTAGGCAAGAGTCAACGCAGAAAACCCTGTCTCTTGGTCAGGAACATTTGCATCTAGAGCGAGCGCTCCACGATTGAATAAGGAAAGAATCATACCATTTAACTGAAAAAAGGCGACCGAATCTTGACTCATATTAGATTTTTTCCATCCGAGTCCTTTCTCATAAAAATCCAAAGAACGGGTAAGATCTCTAACGCCTAACGTGATTAAATTCAATTTTTGTTTCATAAACTTTCCCTCCAAAGTGGTCAAAATACGAACTAAATGCGATAAAAAAGCAGAAAATTAAAGAAGGGTTTTACACTTTCGAAAGAATTTGATAAACGGATGCTATTGGGTGGCGGGTCTAGTACCCCACCCATTGATCAGGGCGGGGAACTATATCCTCAAATACCGGTCCTATTTTGCTCCCAATCCCGTAGTCTTGGCACCAACTAAGATAGACATATTTCCCGCAGGGTGTTTATTCTCTCTCATAAGCTGGTGGCATTCACCTGTTTCGTTAAAGGCAAATGTCCTTGCAAGAACTGGATCTACTTTCTTATCGATCACAAGCTGATTCAAATCCTGACAATTCTCATCATTTGCAAAATGTGAACCTTGTAGACGCTTTTGTCGCATCCACAAATAACGCAAGTCAGCTGTTGCATTAAAGCCAGAGGTTCCAGCACAAATAACTACCATTCCTCCTGTTTCACAGACAAAAACCGAAGTCGGCAATGTACTCTCACCTGGATGTTCAAATACGATTTGAGGATTTTTACCTTTTCCAGCTATATCCCAAATTGCTTTTCCAAACTCTCGCGCATCTTTTGTCCATTTACCGAATTCTTCTGGTTTGTTGATATCACTGGTGATGGCACCCCAATGCTTGAAATGATTTCGGTTGATGACCCCTGCCGCCCCTAAATTTTTGCAAAATTCAAATTTATCATCAGACGAAACAACCGCAATCGGAATCCCACCAGCTGCCTTTACAATTTGAATCGCCATGGCACCAAGCCCACCAGCACCACCCCAAATCAGAACCACATCACCAGGTTTTACATCGTTTGGCTTCCAATGATGTAACATGCGATAAGCGGTAGCAGCAACTAACATATAAGCGGCAGATGCCTCCCATGTCAAATGTTTTGGTCGGGGAAGGCATTGATGATCTTGCACTTTGCAGAACTGTGCGAAAGAACCCCAATTCGATTCATATCCCCAAATGATTTGACTTGGAGCATACATTGGATCTTTTCCTGCGAGGACCCAAGGATCTTTAGGATCCCACATGGCACAATGTACAACAACTTCATCGCCGATTTTTACATTTTTAACTTCGGAACCGACCTTGTATACAATACCTGATGCATCCGATCCACCAATGTGAAACTTTTCAGGCTCGCCTTTTTTATTGCGTGCTGCGATGACATCCACTGGATAACCAAGAGCAGCCCAAACATTATTATAATTTACGCCTGCTGACATGACTGCCACCAGCACTTCGTTTGGTGCAATCTCTGGTACATCTATAACTTCTGATTGAAAAGATTTTGTCGGTTCCCCGTAACGCTCTGGTCGAATGACTTGGGCGTGCATTTTTTTTGGTACAACTCCTACCGGAGGAAGTTCGCCTACTGGAACGATTTCAACATTGCTCATATATTTACCTTTTTTATAAAATTCGAGTATAATCTAGATTTCCTTGCAGGATAGAAATCCATTCCCTCCTGTCAATCGCTTCCCCACTCCATGGAAAAGGCAAAAGTCCAAGCTGCCTGATAGAGCCGGAAGTCCCGATCCCTCTGCAGAGGGTAGCGATAAGCAAGACTCAAGTTGTATTTTTCTGAGAAATTCCATGAAAAACCAGCGGAACCTTCCGTAAAAAACGATGGATTCACCTTGTCCTTGCTAGACGAATATTCGACACCGTTATAAGGGTTGCGATACAATATCCCTGAAAAGAGAGAAATTTGTGGCAGTAAGTAATAAGTCAAATAGGCAGAAGCGATTCCTGTTTTTTTGTATTGGTAGGTTGGTTCTGGAGCTGCGGCGGAGGCCAATCTAAAATAATAAGGAACTCCGTCGTTGTCCTGAAGATTATTTGGCTGGGGACTCGTTAAAGGCTGGATCCCGCCCAGTTTCGTTACGAAGGACCATTTGTCATAAAGATAACCTAACTTGATAAAACCAGTTCCCGAATAATAATTTCCACCTGTAAATTTATCAGTGTCTGGACCAGATGGAAATCCGACCGACCCCTCAATGACAAAAAAATAAGGTTTATCTAAATCGAAAAATGGTTGGTATTTGAAACCAAGATATGTTTTCCCAACTCGTGCCGCATCTTCCCGATTTCGCTGTTGATAATAATTCCAAGGCACGGCAGCATTTAAGGAAAACCTGCCACCGTAAAAATTCATTTCCGCGAAGGCTGTCGTTGTAAATAAATGACTATTTTCCCTCGTCGATTGGTAATAGTCCTGAGTTAACACCAGGTAGTTTGTAGGTTTCTCTCTTTTTCCAGTAAATGGATCTACAAATCTAGCAGTTGCCGTTGGAGCATCCGAAGAACCAGTGTGATGTGCTAAAAGCGCCTCGGAAAAAAAACATAGGACAAAAATGGAACAAATCAGCGAGTAAATTTTATTGATATTAAATTTCATCTTTCTACTCCCGGAGTACAGCTAGGGAAACTAAAAACGAGATCTTCTGTTTTCATATTTTTAGAAAGATTGATTAATAGATCCGTATTCGAGATCGAAGCGATAATAAATTCTGATCCTGATTTTATAAATAAATTTTGTAAAAAGCTTACAGATGTGCCATTCTCCGCATAATCTCGAAATAAATTTGAATACTGTATCCCAATATTAATTGGCTTAGTTCGGGATGTATCAACTTTCAATTTACACTTTGGTTTCAGACTTATCGAGTCACGACTCATCAAAATTTTAACAGACTTTGTAATCCCACTTCGCGTGATATCGACATTTAGATAAATGGCTTCCCATCCGATAGTTGCCAATGATATGACACCCGTTGGTGAATCAGGTATTCGTTTTGTAAAGGAAGATGTAAACGAAGCCCCCGTTTCATTCGTAGAATTATATTTTGTAATGTTTGTTTCCGTCCCAGAATTCAGAAAAACATAGTTCCTTCCGTAAATATCGGTCGCTGGCAAGTCAAGGGGTACTGTAAAGGGAGTATGTGTTCGCGTTCCAGCACCGTCTTCATTCAATGCGTTTAAGTTGTCGTTCGACTTTACATCAAAGACACCGAATACTTTTTCAGTCGGGTTGATTCTATAATATCCAGAGTCCCATTGGATATAACTATCGCTAGCAACTGAGATAGAATATGTATTTCCTGCTGAAGTAAATTCAATCCTGGAAATATCATCGTCACCTTGGTTATCGAAAACTTGAAGAGAGGTATTTAGACCTGTCGTAATTCCATCTCTCAAAATTAAAAGATTTTGGAGTGTTTTTAATTGTTCTTCATTGCTATTACCGACCGAACCGAATGTACATTTCATCAAAAAAATCTGACAAAAAAGACAATATATAACTTTTATGATTTTATTTTTTGACATTATCGAAACGGATCAGCTTGGGCAGAGTTGTTAATAAAATCCGAGTCGGTTAAGCTCAGAAGAAATGCAATCAAGTCGGTACGCTCTTGAGCGGTTAGGGTGAATGGCCTTATTAAAGTTGAATCTTTTGCTGGATGAGACTTTCCACCACTTTCATAATGTGCGACAACCTTTGAGAGCGCATTGACTGCACACTCACGAATCGATTTGCCTGGTGTAATACTAGGGTTTTCAGAATCATCACACATGAAAGAACCGTCATGCATATAGGGGAAAGTAAGTTCGATATTTCGCAAGGAAGGTGCTCTAAACTTTCCCTGATCATTAGTATTTAAAGTTACTTCATATAATCCTTGCTTAACGGCAGGCAAAACATCATATTCCGCTTTGGATTTGATTCCGTTATTGTGATAAAAAATGTCTTCTGAGGTAGAGCGATTATGAAAACTCGTATCAGTATAATTAAATCCACCATGACAATGAAAACATTCTGCTGTTTCACCATTGAAAACACGAAAGCCACGTATTTGAGATGCGTTTAATGCACTCGAATCCCCCTGTAAGGCGTATTTATCAGCGGGCGCATTTCCTGTGAGTAAGGATCTTTGAAAACTCGCAAGCGCGAACCGAACATTTTGTTCAGTAGCTGTAGTATTACCGAATGCAGCTGAAAATAAATTTTGGTAGGTCGCATTCGAATTAAGACGATCTATATAATCATAATTTGAAAGTCCAAGCTCTATCGGGTTATCACCAAACATAGGGGCTCGTGCTTGTAATTCCAATGTCTTAAGTCTAGGATTTGCCCAAGTGAGTGCCGTGTGGTAAGCCGCATTGCCTAGGTTCTGTGCATTTCGGGGGTGAGCTTGCCCTGTAATACCGATCCCAAAAGACCTTCCGTCAGTAAAAGCTAATTCTTGTTTGTGGCAACCTGCACAAGCAAGCGTTCGATCTTGAGAGAGTGTTTTATCATAAAATAGCCTTCTTCCTAAATCAACTTTTGCTTGTGACATGGGATTTTCGGAAGGAACGGAGGGCGTTGGAAATCCAGTTGGAAGTGACCAAGTATATTGAGAATTAGATAATAAACCAAGTGCGAGAAAAATTTCTGACTGCTTGTCTTTTTTTTGAGGCAGTATGACAGAACAACTTTCAAAAATGAGAATTAATAGCGCTGGAATGAGAAGTTTCATAATTTTGCTCCGAATGGAGAGCGACCGCCCTCCATTCTGTTAGATTACCAGTTTACGGTTTTAAATAGAAAGCTGATTGGGTTGTTAAAGTTTTACCATCAGCCTCATTGACCCCAACGTTATTCAATAGTTTCTTACAAGCAGCCGTCGCATTTCCTGACATACAAGTTAAGGAAGCACCGCCTGCAGCAACGTTAGTATTGGTTCCATTTACCAATGCCTTAACATCTAGATAAACTGGCTTTGCCGTCGGAGACCAAGTTACAGCGCCAGTTGTTGTCACACGAACTGTTGGAATGTTCGGTAAGGAGCAACTTAGATTCGAAGTCACACCACTACCCGTACAAGTAACGCCACCAAGGTGAAATGTTCCTGTCGCTCCCACTCCGTCCGTAGTTTTCCATTCTAACTTTAGAAATTTATACCCTGATGTCCAAGACCAATACATCGCCGTACTATTGAGTGGCGCCGATGCTGACGTTGCAGTCAAATTGTTCAATGCCGTTGGCACACCGACTTTAAACTCAACGCCAATGTAGTTGCCGGCAGTTCCAAAACCTTTCAAGGAAGTATTTGTCGCAGTCGTTCCTCCTACACAATCACCAGTAGCATTCTCAAAATCAAGAAGTGCGACGGTTCCGTTTTGCCAAACTCCATCATTAGAAAGTGTAAAATCCGTAGTTGTGCCATCTGCTTTGACCAATTTTACATCATGAACATACAATCTGGCATCCTTTAGGTAAAAATTTGAACTTTCGGAGATGTGTTTTTCGGAATGTCCGGCAACTAATTTATTACACTCGTATGAAGTTTCGGAACCAACGACAAGCTGAAAGGGAATTTCCGTTACTGCACTACCACTCCCTGCTACAATTGCAAGGATGCTTAGAGATGAATTGTTATCTTCTTTCTTATTTGTCAATGGATTGCAAGCAGAAACGAAGAAGATTGATGAAGTTAGAATTAATAATATATTTTTCATACTATACCTATATAGTTAATGTTAGTTGGAATTTTCTTCCAAGTTTTAGATTTAAATAAATCGAAAGAAAGGTGTTAGGTAAAGCGAGGCGGTTTAAGCAGTTTCCTACCCCATTCGTCCTGGATGCAAATCATGGATGATGGAATCGAAAATTGAAAAGATAGAATGAAAGCAAAAGTACTTTGTGAAAAATTCGAAATCCAAGCTTGGTAATAGATGGAAAGTCTTGCCAAAGAAGATTTTTTCTTTTTGCAGGAGCATGTATGGGCAACATTAGGCTCTGCCGAATGGCAATTTTCTTTCAATAGACTTTGATCAGAAGCTAGCGACATTGTTTTTTTGATTTTTTGATGGGTTTTAAAAAGCCCATCTTCCGTGTTCGCATGGATTTCTTTTTTTGATCCGTGATTGCAATGACAGATCTTTGATGCAGCCTCTGCACAAGCCCCTAGCAAACCACCGCCTAAAAATATGGCTTGGCTCAGTAGGATGACAAGTAATCCTGCAGAAAAACTTCGACGAAAATGCATCTTTATTCATTAAGAGCATCCAAGGGCAAAAAATCCAGTCTATTTTTAGAGGGGATACTTGATCTTCGTCAAGTGATCAGTCGGTCAGAAGAGAGATAATTTTCTGATTTCCTAGCGACTTCGCAAGGTCAATCGGCGACTTTCCCCACTTGTCCTTTGTTTCATTATCAGCACCGGCCGCCAAAAGAAGTTTGATGAGTTCCATTTTTTCATTTATGATCGCACTATGAAGTTTAGTAGAACCATAGGAATCTAACTTGTCTAAATCTTTTTCGATCGTTAACAAAGATTTAACTGCATCCCAATTTTCATTAATAATGGCTAAGTCAAGTGCCGTTTTCCCTTTTTTATTTCGAATCTCAGCAGCCGGATTTTTTTGTATCAGAAAATCCAAAATTGACTGTCTGCCACCTACAACCGCGTGGTGAATGGCCGTATTGCCATCGTTATTCTGCAAATCAATATTGGCGCCCGCATTCAATAAAATATCAATGATTGTGGGTTTTTGTTTATCTGAATCCACACCTGTGCCCATATGAATCATAGCGATCAATGCCGAACTTCCTTCGTTGTTTACTTGATCAACTGGTGCACCTGATTGGAGCAGGAATTTAAGTAAGTCGATGTTTTGGATAAAAACGGCATTCATCAAAGGCGTTATGCCAAATTTATTGACGGCCTGAATATTAGCACCTGCTTCGATTAAAAATTTAGCATTGTCCTTCATGATAAAATCGAGTTGGGCTGCGGAAATCAGAGGTGTCTCCGTATAAAAATCTATAGTTTCCAAATTAGCGCCCTTCTTTAGAAAAAGAGCAAAGATACCTTTGTCGATTTTTCTCGTCTTTGTTATATAATAATGAAAATGGCTTCTTTGCGAATCGTTACTTCCAAGCTTGAAGTTTGGATCTACTCCCGCATCCAATAAAAATTGAATCACTTCTTTCTTATTAAAGTTGATAGCAACTCCAAGAGGCGTAGCTCCAGATTTCATAGTCGGATTTAAACTTGAGCCTTTTTTAATCAAAAAACTAGCAAGCTCTACATTTCCTAATTCTGCTGCATAATGGAGTAACGTATAACCATCGCTAGATCTAACAGAGTTTACATCATAGCCTTTATTTACTTTTTCCATAATGGATTTTGGATCTCTCATTTTTGAAATGTCGAGATCGGCGCCATGAAGGTTTGAGATAAAAAATAAGAGCAAGAAATGTGAATAAATTTGTTTCATGTGAGCTCCCTTGACCAGAAACCAATTAGAACCGTTTTTTAACCAACGTCAAGTCGTATGATAAACCATTCTGAATCCATTTTTATCTTTTGTATAATATCCTTTCAACTTGGACTCGATTTTGAATCCAAAACTTGAATAGAATTTTATGGCAGGGCTATCCTCTTCCACCTCCAAAGTAATCCGTTTTGTATTTTGATTCGCATATTTTTTGAATGCGCTTTCCAGAAGTGCCTTACCAATACCCTGACCCTGATAGGGAGAGCGGACGGCTAAGTTATAAATTCTTAAGTTATTTAGAATAGAATGATGGCGAATGAGGATTGTAATTTGTCCGATCGCATAGTTAGTATGATCTGTAGCAACCAAGATGCTCTTTTTGGCTAAAAGATATTTTAACTGTCTCGAATTAAAAGAAACATCAGAACTGAAACATTCCGATTCGATCAGAAGAAGTGCCTCAAGATCGCCAGAGACTCCTAAACGTATCCTGTAATTTTTCATACCGCACAACTAGCACTCCATTTTGGCAGCATCGAAATAGGATGATAACTTCTTTTGGTCCAAGCAAGCGAAGGGACTCCCCAATCATCGCCTGCATTGCAAAATGTTGAATCTTTCCAATATCTTGCTAAGAATTCACTCCAAATAAACTCTGCCGATCCCTTAAAATTCCTATCAGTTTTCTCAATGATGATATTACAAGTGTCATTGTTTAGGATTTCGCCAAAAGTGAAACCAGCCAATTTTCCATCGATATTTAAGGTCATCCCCGTCAGATTCAATTCCCGAAAATGATTTAATGCACGCAAGGTGGACTGGTAATCTGCATCTCTTTTTTTCTGTTGGTGAATCTCATTTTGAAAATTAGATTGGGGGTGCCACTTATCCAAAAGCTCGATACAATCACCTAATCTTGATATGTCGTAAGGTAAACATTCGACATCTGAATAGTTTTTTAAAAAAGAATTTCTGGCATTGCGTTTGGATGCGTATCTGCTGCCTTTGAGATCAATAATGCTTTGTGTCTCATATATATAGTCACTATAAGGTTCATGAAGATTTAGATTTGGAATAAAACCCGATTCTTTCTCATCAACAAAATCGATGTTTATGATGGGCCAACCAAAGAGATGTGCTAATTTTTTGAAGGAGACAAAGGCTGATTTTTTATCCCCAGGCCCTCGTGGTACAAGTGGCACGTAGCTTTTCCCATTATTGGAAATTAATATCAAACAATCATTTTCAATTTTCCACCAGGTAGTATTGTCAACATCCCATATGAAGATTGAGGAAAAAGTGGAGCAAGAATGTTGTACTTCTTGGTTTAATAATAAAGGTTCCAATATGGATCTATGTTCCAAGGCTAATCGAACGAAACCTTCTTCCTTTAATTCATGACCTTCTGAGAGCACTCTACCTCCAAAATTTGATCAATACTGCCCCTCTCAAACATGGAAAGTCGCAAAAAAGGCCACCGTGCTGATTTAAATTGGGACGATGATATCCTATTATTTTACAATTTCCAATCTATTTTCTTTTTTTCTCAACTTACTTGCGAGGTCGGCATCACAACTTCGTACCGTGTATGATTTCGAATTCTTAAACGGAAAAGACTCTAAATCCCGACAGGAAACATGTGGATTTTAGTACAAATCCTTACTATTTCAATCTGTTCCGTCGGCTTTTTTCTGTGCACCGTGCCCTAGTTCGGAAAACATGGAGATAGTGACACCAAAATAGAAGGTGGATTATGAAACGCACGGAACTTGAACGCAGAGAACGCGATCTGCGAAAAATGGAAAAGAAAAAAATCGTAAATGGAGAGAAGGAAAGCATGAGTGTCGGTGACTATATCGATGCCCTATTTGGCTTATTCCGTTACGACACCGAAGAGATTTTTAATGCATCAGATGATGAAAATGTATTAGAAGTACTCGAAAACATGAAAGGCGAACATCCTGAAAAACAATGGGATGTGATTATCAGAAAAGCCGTAAACAAAACGAAAGTGAACCAGAAAGAGAAGGCGTATGAAGCGCTTAGAACTCTGGCAGGAGTAGAGGCTGGAGTTGCTTAGCAACTCCGCCATTTTGGTTTAATTACACATCCGCATAAATCGAAGTATTTAAGAACCTGGAAATATTGTCCAAGTTTCTCGCGATATCACGGTAGAGAAGTGCTGATAGAAAATTAGATTTCTTTTGGAATTTTTTCTTACGTATCTTTGATTCATTCTTCTTTAAAATTTGAATCATCTTTCCTCTAAACTCGCGACTCTGCGTCCGTATCTGCGGGTTGCCTAAAATATCAAAAGATCCACTCTTTTCTAAATTGCTAAGGAGCAATTCATAATGCTCTTTTAAAAGTTCAATTTGAGCCTTGATATTGGCTTGGAAACCTTTATCTAAGATAAGCTTTTGTCTATGTGCCTTTCTTATTTTGCGAGCTATCCCAGCAAAATTATCCCCCATTTCTTCAACAGCTTTCACCCGCTCCATGATTCCTAGGACATCCTTACCATAAGAACCCGTAATCCCTGTTTCTTGGATCTGGTTTAGATATTCCATAACTTCGGATCGAGTGACATCAAGCTCCTCTTCTTTTTTAAGCACTTGTATCACTCTGCCTGCGTTGTAAGGATCCAGGATCAACTGTTCTGTCAGACGGAAAAAGTCATAGGTTTCTCGAATGATCTTTTTTGTGTACTCACTGAGCTCCACCATGGCAAGTTCAGTCGTTTTCACAGCGCCAGATTGGAGAAGACGGATCGAATTCTTATCTTTTCGTCCTGTTTTATTCGCTAGGGCATCCACAATTTTGCTTACAAATTTGGTAAGTGAATTCACAAACCAGATGAGTATCAAAGTGTTCATCACATTGAACATGGTATGGAACAATGAGATATGAAATCTTGTGGATTCTTTATCTGTCAGAGGATCACCCGGGATCAGATCATCAATCAGGCCGGTAAAAACTCTAAAAAATAGAAGAGCCCATATCACACCGAAGATGTTAAAAACCGTATGAGCTAAAGCTGCCTTCTTTGCATTTCGATTCCCAGCGATGGCAGCCAAGTTTGCCGTAATCGTGGTCCCGATATTTTCTCCTAAAATCATCCCGTAAGCTGCATCGATCGGGATGAATCCGGAAAAAGCAAGAGTGATGGTAATGGTCGTCGAAGCAGAGGAAGATTGGATGATGATGGTAAGTAAGGCACCAATGAGAACGAACAGAAGTATCGTATTAAATCCCATATTCGTGTATTGCTGCAGAAATTGAAATGTTTCCGGATTTTTCGCGGAATCGGGGACAGATGATTTAAGATAATCTAGACCGAGAAATAAAAATCCAAATCCGATGAGAAAACTCCCCCAACCCGACCGACTTTCCTTGGAAGAAAAATGAAGAACCATACCCGCTGCAATCGCTGGCAAAGCAAACGTAGAAATATTGAACTTAAATCCGATCACGGATACAATCCAAGCTGTAATGGTCGTACCAATGTTGGCACCCATGATCACTCCGACTGCTTCTGTTAATTGCATGAGTCCGGCATTTACAAATCCAACAACGAGAACTGTCGTTGCTGAGGAAGATTGGATCGTGGAGGTAATAAAGATCCCGCTAAAGACTGCAGAAACTCTATTTCGGGTCATGGACGAAAGGAAGGATCGCAAACGATCGCCAGCGACACGTTGCAGGGATTCACTCAGAAGCTTCATCCCGTAGATGAAAATTGCCAGACCACCGAGTACTTGGATGAGTAGAGACCAGTTCATATTTTTTTTTAAACCGATTGTAAAAATCTCAGAAGCGACTTTGGTACCAACCTTTTATTAGGTTGCACATTTTTTTTCCGCTGGGATTTTGTTTAGAATATGTCAAATACGATCACTACAGGAAAGGTTGTAGGATTTTCTTACCACCTGAAAAACTCTAAAGGAGAGACTCTGGACCAATCAGAAGAACCTCTTATGTACCTTCATGGCGAAGGAAATATCATTCCAGGTTTGGAAAAAGAATTGGAGGGTCTGAAAGACGGAGATTCTAAGAAAGTGGAAGTTTCTCCTGAGGATGGCTACGGGACATATGACGAGACCCTTATATTTCAAGTCCCCAAAGCGGAACTTCCACCGGAAGCAGAACTTGAAATAGGAATGGAATTCCAGACCGATACTGCAGATGGAAAGATGGTACTATACCTCCAAGAGATTCGTGAGGCAGACGTTGTACTTAACGGCAATCACCCGTTAGCTGGCGAAACTTTACACTTTGATGTGACGATTAAAACGGTCAGAGAGGCCACAAAAGAAGAATTGCAGCATGGACACGTACACGGACCAGGCGGACACCACCACCACTAGAAGATCGTAAAGCACACATTATTTACTCTGAATCATTTTATCACTTGCTATTTTTACGAGTCAATTTAAAGTGGTGGGAGATTCAGAGTATTGTAGATTTTTCACCGCCGAAGTAGTCCTTTCTAGCTTGCACGCCGATAGCTTTCTTAAGTTTTCCTGCATTTCCCTGGAGTTCCTACCACAACCCACCTTAAACCTTGGGTCACCCGTCGATTGAAACTTCCAGAATACAGAGTCCAAATTTGACTTTAGAGGACATAATATGTCAGTAAACATTTACGTTGGAAACCTTTCTTATGACATGACCGAAGGCAAGCTTAGCGAGCTTTTTGGTGCACACGGCGCAGTAACTTCTGCTAAGATCATCACTGATCAGTATTCTGGACGATCGAAAGGTTTTGGCTTTATCGAAATGAAAGATGGTCAGGAAGCTGACAATGCGATTAAAGATTTGAACGGTAAGAACATCCTTAACCGTGAGATGAAAGTAAACATCGCAAAACCAAAAACTAACAACTGGAGATAGTCTCCATTTGTTGCCACTGTGGTGGGTTCTTAGAACTCACGACGGTGGTTTTAATTTCTTTCACCCTTCTCTTAAATCCTCTGGTAATATTTCTACACTAAATCCTTTAGCCATCTTTAGCACCTGTTCATCGCTAATCCCGTGTTGATTCTTTCCATTATGTCGATTCTCTACAGTGCAGACAAAAAGTTGGTATTCATACTTTTTGGCTAAATCTAGATAGGGCTGCATTTCCCACAAAAGTGCAAAGGTCTGGTCCACGAGAATGATACTTTCTTCCATTTGCATCGCCTCTTCCACATTGCTTTGGCATGCCTTGTAGGCTAAATGGTTTCTTTTGTAATCAAATTGATACTCTCCCTTTTCATTGGTAAAATAGGAATCTAGAGAGAAACAGGAAAGCATCCTGTTTTTCACAAGCAAAGAGGCAAGAGTTGTTTTTCCAGCTCCTGGAAGGCCGCGTAGTAAGATGAGAGATTTATCTTTCATTTTTTAGTATTTGAATCAATTAAATGTTCGCAACTGTCTCTGCCAAGCCAAAGGATGAAACCTAATTACTTTCGGAGAACTGATTATGCCTTACACTTTTTATAAAGTTTTACATCTGGTCGGGATTTTTCTCTTTTTTCTTTCGCTTGGTGGAATTGCTCTGTTTACCATCAATGGTGGAAAAAAAACGACTAATACTTGGCGGGCTAAGGTCGCCATTACTCATGGCATTGCCACCTTACTTGTTTTAATTGGCGGATTTGGTCTTGCAGCAAAACTTTATGGGACCACTTGGCCGATGTGGCTGTACCCAAAAATTCTCATTTGGTTTGTCTTTGCGGGAGTTCTCGGTGCTGCCTATCGATCGAAAGCCATCGCACAGAGTCTTTGGATCGCGCTGCCCGTACTGGGTCTGATTGCCTCACTCCTGGCGATCTATAAACCTTTTTAGACCATTTTCCTCTCTTTTCCTGCCTTTGTGCGAAAGCTTGGGCGGGGAAAAGCCTCCTCTGCCTTCCAAAAATACCCGATTTTTCCGAATTTTATCCGTTTTTAAGGATTTTCTCATACATTTGGAAGAAAAAATTTCCAAATATTCAATATAGCAGATCTTTTTGTTGACTAAAGCGGAAATTATCCTTGGATGGCGCTACCAGCCGAACAAGGAGGCCTGAGATGAAACAAAATATGAAAAAAGAATTCTTGAGGATTTGTCTCTGCGCGCTCCTGCTTGGATCTTCGCTGCTGGCGCAAGGATCTCAAAAGGATAAAAATAAAACGGACAAGGTTGCTGAAAATGTTTTGGATTTAGATCCGCCTGCAGAGATTAAATATGAATCCCAGCCGAACGATGGAAAGGGCATTGACTCCATAAAACAAGAATTAGCGGAAGAAGAAAGAAAGAACGAAAAGGATTATTACGTTAATCCCAAGAGTTATGGCACCACGAGAATTCTAGTTCCGCAAACTTACGTGAAAACTTTGAGCCAGACTGGTATATCCTCTCTTAAAAACTTAGATTGGATTGAAGCGGGCCTTGACTACAGAACTCGCTATGAACACAGGGAAAATGACTTAAGAAGACCTGATGCTGGCGTCGACCGTCCTCTCCTACTTAGAACCAGGGGATATTTTGGAATCAAAGAAGTATTGGATCCGATTCGCTTTGCCGTCGAGATTGAAGATGCGCAGCGTGTGAACGGTAAATATGAGGTGGACAATCGCGATGTTAATCGTGCTGAACCAATCAATGCCTATGGTGAACTTTTTTTTAAAGATGGGGTAGGCCTCAATCGTCCACTTAGCATTCGCTATGGGATTATGTGCTTTGAATTTTTGGACCGAAGGCTAATCGGTCTAAATGAATGGAGAAATACAACCAATACCTTCCAGGGAGCCAAAATCTCTCTTGGCAAAGACCAAAACAATTGGAGCGTCGATTTCCTTGCACTTAAACCCTTGGAAAGACTCACGAATGAACTTGATAAACCAGTCAGAAATCAGTTGTTTGGGGGTGTCATCGGGCATATTCGTCACTTTTCGAAAATCATAACAATCGAACCTTTCTATCTAGGTCTCAAACAATCGAAATTGGACCAATCCAAGTTCAATGAAACAAAACTCGCCTTTGAACCGAACAATCGTATCGGAAGAGAAATTCATACCGTAGGTGTTAGATTCTATAATGTATATATGTCTGGCTTCGATTATGACATTTCAGCAATGACCCAATTTGGCGTAAATGATACAGACAAACAACAAAGGCATGAGGCTATGGCGTATACTTTTGAAACTGGTTATTCCTTCCAACATCCCTGGAAACCACGAGCAGGGTTTTTCTTTGGATATGTGTCAGGAGATAAAAATCCAAATGATAACACCAACCAAAGATTTGAGAGACTATACGGCTTTGCCAGACCTTGGTCTAGCAACGATTATATCCAAATGGAGAATTTAAAATCTCCAAAACTTGTTGTCGAATTCGAACCATTGCGAGGCGTAAAAGTTGATACCGCTGTTGTATGGTTTTATTTAGCAAGTGCCAAAGATAGATGGAGTGGAGTTGGCAATTTACGAGACCAAACAGGACAAAGTGGTGAATATATGGGATTCGAATACAATTTCAGAGCGAGATACGACCTAAATTCCCGCGTAAAGGCTAACATAGGCTATGCGTATTTTAAGCCAGGTGACTTCACTATCAATACCACAGGTCGGGAGATGAACTCCCACTTTGGATACTTAGAACTCATGTACAGTCTGTTTTAGGAGAAGGAAATGAATCGATCTAGAAATCTAGTAGTATTAATTATGATCTTAACCGCAAATTTTTATAATTGTAATGAAAAAAAAGAAAAAAATTTAAACGAGTATGGTGAGTACCTGAGATTATTACAAAATACTTCCAGTGGGAATTGTGCTGTGATTGAGAAAACAGAAACCGAAGCAGGTAAAATTGTTTACAATGCACAGGCTAGCGTAGTTGGATCAGGAAGGTGTCGTGAAAATAATTTCTTTTCCTTTTCGACCAATGCGGAAGAAACGATTTCAAAAGTGGCAGCTTATTATAACAGCATGACTCTCGTATTCAATAACTACTCTGATTGTTCAGAAATCGTAAAAACAGCGTTGGCTGCTCGGGAACAAATTACGGTTACTTCGATCTCTGAGGGTGCCAAAAATAGCACGACTGGATGCGTGAAAGTGGTACCAAAAGTTTATTTTTGCAAGGATTCCGAGAGTTTGACTTCACTTAGCAATCGCTATAGATATCTTTCGATTGCAAATGCTAAATCCGATATGCGCATCAATTATGATAGCACTGTCTCCATCAATGCTGTCACGAATAAAGCACTAGATTTGAAATACGAGGATGTTCCTCTTGGAAATCTCAGGATTGCTTCGGCTGCGGAAATCGCTTTGTTTGAAGGAGCAGAGTCAAATTCTCTTGTGTCAGCTACATTTCAGGATGCTGCTTGTTTTAAGAAAATCATTCTGGGAAACACGACATTAAAGACTGCTTTCAGTAAAATTCCGACAGTACAAGAATTTTTCAAAGAAGAAATCAACGTTTCCGATCGAAAGGCAGTGACAGAAACGATAACCCCCAATCTAGCATGTCGCTATGGTAGCGAAGTGACAGAGTTACCTGCGATTGGCACTACAGCGGCCTTGGGAATTTGTCCTGCATCATATCCCGTATTTTAAAGGATCTAAATTTTAAATCACTAAAGGAAATCAAAATGACAAAATTTTTAAAAAGAGTAACACTTTTCTCTCTTCTTTCTCTTCAAACGATAGGACTGATAGCAGGGGACCTAAGCCTGTTAAATGTATCTTATGATCCAACTCGTGAACTTTATGCAGAGTATAACAAAATGTTTGTGGACTATTGGAAAGCAAAGACTGGTGAAGAGTTAAAAATCAAACAATCTCACGGTGGAAGCGGCAAACAAGCAAGATCCGTCATTGATGGACTGGAGGCGGACATCGTAACGCTTGCCCTCGCTTACGATATAGATATCATTGCTTCGAAAGGACTAATCTCACGTGATTGGGCTAAATCGCTTCCCAACAATAGCACGCCTTATACTTCGACCATTGTATTTGTGGTCAGAAAGGGAAATCCGAAAAAGATTAAAGATTGGGATGACTTAATCAATCCGAATATCGGTGTCATTACTCCCAATCCAAAAACAAGTGGCGGTGCTCGCTGGAATTATTTAGCCGCATGGTCATTTGCTGATAAAAAATTTAACAAAGACAAGGCGAAAGTGATGGCGTTTATGAAGACACTTTTTAAAAACGTTCCTGTACTTGATTCTGGAGCACGAGGTTCAAGTACAACCTTTGCGAAAAATGAAATAGGTGATGTGCTACTCACATGGGAAAATGAATCTTTTTTAATACTTGATGAATTCGGTAAAGATAAATTTGAAGTCGTCTTTCCTTCCAGAAGTATTCTCGCAGAGCCTCCGGTAGCACTTGTAGAAACAAATGCCCAAAAGCATAAAACTTTAGAAGCATCGAAGGCATATTTGAAATCCCTATATTCTGAGCCCGCTCAAGAAATCATCGCCAAACATGGCTACCGACCACGGAGCGCGACCGCATTCAAAAAGTATGAAACCAAGTTTCCAAAAATTGAAATGGTAACAATCGATGCAGATTTTGGCGGTTGGGTGAATGCCCAAAAGGATCATTTTGCAGATGGAGCTTCCTTCGATCAAATTTTTGCAAAATGAGGATCTGTTTCTCCTATTTTTTTTAGTCTGATGAATAGGTAGATACCATGACTCCATTGGCAGACGTCCCCTTTTCCATATTAGATCTATCTCCCGTGGTTGCGGGAGATTCTGTTTCGGATGCGTTTCAAAATACTGTTCGGCTCGCTAAATTAGCAGAGGAATTGGGATACAACCGATTTTGGCTGGCGGAACATCACAATATGCCTGGCATCGCAAGCTCAGCCACAGCCGTCTTGATCGGACATGTCGCAAGCCACACCTCCATGATCCGAGTGGGATCTGGAGGGATCATGCTACCAAACCATGCGCCGCTTGTTGTCGCAGAACAATTTGGAACGCTCGCATCCCTCCATCCAAATCGAATCGACTTAGGGATCGGTAGGGCTCCTGGAACAGACCCCGAGACCACTCTCGCACTGAGACGTCAGCCCACATCTTTAGGACAAGAGTTGCCAGCACTACTCAAAGAATTACGCTCTTATTTATCTCCACCTTACCCTGGTCAGAGGGTGAGGTCGATACAGTCAGAAGGAAAAGAGATTCCGATTTGGCTTCTTGGATCTAGTGGCTACAGTGCAGAACTTGCAGGGAGACTCGGTTTACCCTTTAGTTTCGCTGGACATTTTGCACCCGAGCAAATGATGTATGCCATCGATCTCTATCGTCGTGTATTTACTCCTTCAGAACATCTAGAGAAACCTTATGTGATGATGGGAGTGAACCTTCTCATTGCAGATAGTGTTGAAGAAGCAAATGAATTAGCTAGCTCTCAAATATTAAGTTTTTTAAGTCTATTAAAAGGTGCACCAAGGCAAATGGAACCGCCGAAACCTGAATCCTTAAAACATTTAAATTTACAGGAACAGGCATTTCTCCATCAAAGATTACAATCCTCCATCTTTGGTGATAAGGATTTAGTTACAGAAAAAATATCCGAATTGTTGGGTAGAACACATTCCGATGAACTCATTTTTAATACGATGGTTTACGATTTCGATGTCAGATTGGAATCCTATCGGATACTTGCTGACATCGGAAACTTGAGACTTGATCCATCGCCAAGCATCGGCTAGATGCACCTTCGATAGAATTCTATTTTTTTCTATATCGACTGTAAAGTTGATTCAGGTAATAGCCGATCGTAGCGAAAACAGCAAGGCAGGGCAGGATCCAAATCAGATAATACGTGAGCTCTAAAAAAAGATTCAAAAGGCCTATGAATGCATTCTTGTAGGCAGGAATTTGAATGGCATCTGATGGCGTGGGTGTGGTATAGCTGACGTTTATAGTTGCCCATTTCACTCTATCCGTGATTTTCCAAGTTTCCTGTTCCGCTAAATCCAATTGGTCTTCACTATTCGAGACAGAATCCTCTACCTGTTGCCAATTCTTAGCTCCAGCCGTAATTTGCCCGCTAGCCAAATTCCTTCGGCGTTGTCTTACAGTTTCACGACTGGCCTTTCGTTTCTGCCAAACCATAACTTCCGTATGATCCGTAGTTGAAATATCTTCTGATAACAAAAGTCCCAATTTATCTAAGTCTTGTAAGGCGTCATATAAAGCATTAGCTGATACATGGATTTTTGCCGTCATAAAAGGTGACGTACTATTGACTGCGGAGCTTGATTCCAGATAACCATATTTCGAGATAAAGACTAATAGCTCTTTTCTCGTTTTGATTAAATCATTACAGTGATAGGATAACTGGATGTTATATTCTAGTAGTCTTTCTTTACTTGTATTGATGGGTGAAAATACTTTACCTAACTGATTTTCCGGCTTTTGTTCGATTGGAATCGGAGTGGATTCTCCAGATATAGATAATGTTGATTCGTCCGTGACGGGACTTACGACTGGTGATGCCTTTCTGGAAGCAAAAGATTCCTCCTGCGTTTCACTTGGTTGCTCTGCGTTCTTCCCACAAGACAGAATTAAGAAGAGAATCATCAAAATAAGCTTTAGTTTCAAAAAGATGCTCCGAATTTAAGTACCTATACTAATGATAACAATCACGGAGATTAAATTTTCAGCAGGTATGAGAATATTTTGCCTGCGTTAAAAAATAATCTGTGTGATTAAAGCGATGAAAATTTAAACTAACCTTTATCATATTTTTCTAACTTTGTATACTCAAATTTCCAGCTTTCTTTTTTTTTAGTTTAGACTACTAGTCTAAATCCCAAATTAAAAACAATTCCAACAAATAGATTAACTCTTATTATGTGATTTCTTTTCTGTCTTTTGACAAATAGATTTGATTATAATTGTAATGCAAAGTATCATTCAGTATAATCTCTTTTAGAAAGAAACCCATGCATCTTTCTATCAATGAAGAAAGCAAATGAAAAACAAATTAATACGAATCCTACTCGTCGAGGATGAGGAGATCATCGCACTTCAACAAAAAAGAAGTTTAGAGAACGAAGGTTATGTTGTCCTTCATTTTCACGATGGCGAATCGGCGGTAGAATACTGTAAAACCCATGCTACTGACGTCGATTTGATACTCATGGATATTGATTTAGGTGAAGGGATTGATGGAACAGAAACAGCTATCCAAGTCTTAAAAACTCAGGAAATACCGATTATCTTTGTCTCATCCCATTCAGAAAAGGAATTTGTCGAAAAAACGGATTCGATTCCAAACTACGGTTATGTCATCAAAGGTTCAGGAAGTTTTGTCATCGAAGCAGCCATCAAAATGGCATTAAAACTATCCACCGCAATAAAAGAAAAAAATCAAATCAATCATAAACTTTCAGCAACACTAGATGCGTTGCCCGATCTTATTTTTGAAGTCGGCCTCAGTGGAACCTATTACGATTTTCACACACCGCGAAATGATCTCTTGTATATTTCGCCCGATGAAATTTTAGGAAAGAATATCTCCGATGTATTGCCCAAAGCGGCCGCAGAAACGGGGATGAAAGCAATCTTAGAGGCATCAACCTCTGGCAGTTCGATCGGTCATCAAATCGAATTAGAAGTCCCCGCGGGACCAAGGTGGTTTGAGCTGTCTGTGGTTCGAAAAAAAGACTCGGATGGCGAAGAACCCAAATTTATAGTAGTTTCCCGAGATATCACCATAAACAAGTTAGCCGAAAAAAAGATCACTCGATTAAATCATGCATATACTGCGCTCACTCATTGCAATCAAGCGATTGTTCATAGTAAGACAAGACAGGATCTTTTTGACCAAATCTGTCAAAACTTGGTAACGAATGGTGAAATGACCACTGCCTGGATCGGAATCATAGATGAATTCACAGGGAGAATCGAACCGAAAGCACATTCAGGCAAGGGCTCAGAATGGTTGAAAGAAATTACGCTCACAAATCAGTTACAACATCCGTTTGGTCTTGGTACTATTGGGAATAGTATCAGAAATCAGGAAGGTTTTTTTTGCCAAGATATGAGTGCTGATCCAAGCTTTTCCGATTGGCGCGAACATTCCAAGACGTACCAGTGGTCGTCTGTCGCAGGAGTTCCATTAGTAGAAGGAGGTAGAGTCATCGGTGTACTTTTGGTTTTTTCTTCCGAGAGAAATGCATATGATGACGATATAAAAAATCTTCTGAATGAGATGGCAGCAGATATCGGCTATGCACTTGATAACTTTACTCTAAATCAATCTAAGGAAGCAGCTGAAATTTTTATTCGCACCTTAACGGATATTTTACCTAGTATGTTAGGCTACTGGACGGTGGAATTAAAATGTCGGTTTGCCAATAAAGCTTATATCGATTGGTTTGGAAAAAATCCAGATGAAATCATCGGAGTGGGAATCGAGGAAGTTTTAGGAGAGGTTCTGTTCCAAAAGAATGAATCATATATAAAACAAGTTCTTTTAGGCATTCCTCAAACTTTTGAGAGAACGATTGTCAAACCAAATGGAAAGATTGGATATACTCTCGCCCAATACATTCCTGACCTTAGAAACGGCATCGTGATCGGCTTCATTGCTTTGGTTACGGATATCTCAGTAGAAAAATTATCTGAAATTGCCCAACATAAAGCAGAACATCTTTCCCGAGCAACCTTAGATGCACTCAGCGCGCATATCGCAATATTAGACGAGGAAAGTAGGGTCATCTACGTCAATCAGGCTTGGAAAGATTTTGCCGATACCAATCAATTGCATTCTGCCAATTATTCTATTGGAATGAATTATATTGAAATCTGCTCTTCCACAGAAGGACCGTTCGCTGAAGAATCGGAATCGTTTTTAAAGAGTCTGCAAGATGTAATGGATGGAAAGTTGGAAGATTTTTCTCTTGAATACCAATGCCATAGTCCCATAGAAAAACGCTGGTTTGTCGCCAGAATCACGAAATTTAAAGGGGATGGTCCTGTAAGAATCGTGGTAGCTCACGAAAATATCACAAAACGAAAACTGGCCGAGTTTGGTTTAATCGAAAATGAAGCAAAGTTCAAAACGATATTAGAACATATTGTCGATTCCGTCATTATCATTGATATCGAAGGAAATATCCGTATGGCAAACGAGTCAACGGTAAACATGTTTGGCTATGGATTGAGAGAACTTACCGGTAAAAATATTAAAATTTTAATGCCTACTCCCTTTCGAGAAGAACATGATACCTATCTATCCAACTACCATTCCACAGGGATCAAAAAAATCATAGGAAAAGGAAGAGAAATCTCTGCATTAAAAAAGAACGGAGAAGTATTTCCCATCGATCTATCTGTATCAGAATGGATGTTTGAAGGTGAAAAATTTTTTACAGGTATTGTGAAAGACATCACTTACAAAAAGTCGATGGAATCGCATTTAAAACAATCTCAAAAACTGGAAGCTCTCGGCCAAATCTCCGGTGGCATTGCACATGATTTTAATAATATCTTAGCCATTCTTATGGGAAATTTAGAACTAATTGCTAGGAAAATTCCGATTGAGGATTTGAAAGTGAGAAGTAAGATCGATGCTTCCTTGCGAGCAGTTGATC
Organism: Leptospira ognonensis; assembly: GCF_004770745.1. Classification (GTDB taxonomy): domain Bacteria; phylum Spirochaetota; class Leptospiria; order Leptospirales; family Leptospiraceae; genus Leptospira_A; species Leptospira_A ognonensis. Next base: position 188,919 of record NZ_RQGD01000022.1, read on the forward strand.
GCGGCTCTCAGCTAACAAAAAAATTATTATCCTTCGCTAGGAAACAAGCCTTCTCTCCTCAAATTTTTGATTTAAATGAAGTGATTAGGGATAATGAAGAAATGTTAGCGAGGGTAATCGGGAAGGAAATTGAAATCCAAGTTGAAACTTCTGCCGAGCCTTTGCTCGTTAGTTTAGATAAAAATGAACTCCAAAATGTAATCTTAAATTTAGCCATCAATGCTCGAGACGCGATGGATCATGCGGGAACACTTACACTACGAACGGAAAGATCCAATAAATTTTTTGATCCAGAAAATAACATACCCAGTGAAAATGAAAAACTCTTTGCGGAGTTGACCATTCTAGATACTGGTTCAGGCATTCCAGAAGAGATTAAGGAGAAAATTTTTGAACCCTTTTTCACAACGAAGGCAAAAGACAAAGGCACAGGTCTTGGGCTATCTCTCACTTACGGTTTCATGAAACAATCCGATGGTTTTATCAAAGTTTATTCAGAACTCGGAAAAGGAACATGTTTTAAATTATTTTTTCCTTTAACAGAGGATATGTTATCTTCTAATGAGAAGAAAGTCATAGAAAAAGAGGACGCTCGAGATAACACAAAAAACAAAAACTTTACGGTCTTATTGGTTGATGACGAACTTCCTATGCTAAAAATTGCTGCTTATATTTTAACAGATCTTGGCTATCAGATTTTCACTGCCGCCAGTAGCCTGGAGGCAATGGAACAACTGAGAATACATAAAATAGATCTGATCATCACTGATATCATTATGCCTGGTGAGACTAACGGGATAGCTCTAGCAAAATTTGTCCAAACAAACTATCCGCAATTAAAGATCATATTATCATCTGGATTTCCAGGCCATTTGCATGAAAAGGAATCCGCAGATCTTCGAAGTTTTACTTTCATCGAAAAACCGTACCGCATCAAAGAGTTTGAACAAAAAGTTTGGGAAAAATTATATGATAAAATTTAATAAAGCAATCATCATTGATGATGACATTGATATTATCGATATCATTGAACCCATTTTAGAAGAAATAGGCTTCATTTCGATTCAGAAGATCGTGCAATCAGCAGACATTCAAAAGATTTATAAAGATGATATCGATTTGATCATACTTGATTTATTTATGCCCGAAATGGACGGTGTTGAAATCCTACGTTATTTGGGAGAAAAAAGTTCAAAATCTCACATCGTATTGGTGAGTGGCCATAGCAAACAAGTGTTAGCAAGCGCTGAACAAGTTGCAAAAGCATACGGATTAAATATTTTGGGCACGATCACCAAACCTTTTTCCATCAATACTTTATTTGAATTGATTCGGAAGTTTAATGAAATCCCAGACAAAGTTAAAAAAATTGCCATTCCTGCAGATGAATTTACAATCGAATTTTTTAAAGAAGCGTTTTCCGAAAAATATTTCCAACTCTATTACCAACCTCAGCTTGATTTAAAAAAAAAGGAAGTGAGTGGTTTTGAATCTCTAATCCGAATCAACCATCCAAAATTCGGACTCTTGTTTCCAGATCAATTTTTACCAATTATCGAAAAGCTAGGCCTCATGACGGAAATGACAATGTTTGTGATCTCAGAAGCCATATCCTTCTTAGGTGGACTGAAGAAAAAAGGATATGAGAAAAGTATTTCCATTAACATAAGTATACTTGATCTGCTTGATACGAGTCTTCCCGAACAAATTGAACATCTAGCAAAAAAATATGAGATCAATCCAAAATTCATTATGATTGAACTCATCGAGACAGGAAAAATTGGCAACAATCCTCGTTGCCTCGAAATTTTAACAAGGCTTTCTATGAAAGGCTTTAGTCTCTCGATAGATGATTTCGGTACTGGGTACTCTTCTTTAGAACAACTTGTGAATGCACCGTTTGATGAATTAAAAATCGATAGAAGTTTTGTTTTAAATCTATCCGACAAGCGAGAATCTAGAACCATCATTGAGTCCGTTGTTGCACTGGCGCATAATATATCGTTAAGTGTAGTCGCCGAAGGGATCGAGACGAAAGAGATAGCAGGGATACTCGCAGACATTGGTGTCGATCGAGGCCAGGGTTATTTTTTTAGTGTTCCGATCCCTGCAAAGTCTGTAGAAGGTTATCTCACGAATTTTACCTTCGCATAGTTGTTTTTACCTTTGTTTTGAAAGTATTTTTTCTTAATAAAATTTGACAAGTGAGCCTTCTAAAAAAGACTTGAAATGAGAATCAATCTCATCTTTAGAAAGAATATAAAAATGCGGAACACCATGGCTCACCAACTCCCTACAAAATCCAAAATCTTGTCTCTTTTCCTAATCATTTTACTTATCGAGTGCCAACCACAAGAGAAAAACGACCAAGTTTCTCTGCTAGCCGCCATTGCTTTGGCAAGTGGTACTACTTCTGTGGTAACGACTCTTTCTGTCTCAGGATTTAGTAAACCCGAGGCCATAGGAGTCAATTCTGCTGACGGAACACTTTATGTGGCAGACACGACCAACAAACAAATTAAGAAAATTACCAAAGAAACCGAGGTGACCGTATTTTTGGATACGAATGGACTCGCAAGTTACCCACTCAACAATCCAGAGGGAATCTGTGTGGATGCATCTGGCAATGTGTTCGTAAATAATACCAAAAACCATAATATCATTCGCATCACATCAGCAGGTTCCGCCTCCATTTATGCAGGGGGAAACGCAGTTTCTGGAACAACAAATGGCGCAGGCACAACGGCTCGTTTTTTTGAACCTGAAGGGATTTTCTGTGGCTCATCTAACACGTTCTATGTGGCAGACGTGGACAATAACCAGATACGTAAAATTTCAGATACTGCTGCCAACGTAACACTTTATGCAGGTTCATCAGCAGGTACTTCTGGTTTTATCAATGGACAAAGCACCGATGCGAGATTCTATAACCCTAAGGGAATCACAGCGGATAGCTCTGGCAATGTTTTTGTTGCTGACAATTTAAATCATGTCATCCGAAAAATCTCTACCGCTGGTGATGTAACCACTTTTGCTGGTTCGTCAGCGGGAACGGCAGGAAATGTAGACGGAACGGGAACCGCTGCAAGATTTAACAAACCATATGCACTGACCATTGATAGTTCTAATAATGTCTATGTTTCTGATTCAAGCAATCATTCTATACGAAAAATTACTCCCGCAGGAGTAGTAACCACGGTTGCGGGGAACGGTGTTGCCGGTAGTGCAGACGGATCCGGAACAGCTGCCTCCTTTAACGATCCAAGAGGAATTACTTATGACAGCACGAACAAGGTTATCTATGTTAGCTGCGCGGGTGATAACAAAATCAGAAAAATTACTAATCCGTAATTTCAAAAGTGAAATTAATTTCTATTACCATAAAGATAAATTCTTTTAATATTTTATTAATAGGTTTATCTTTTGTTTTTTTAACTATAGGAAACTGTACTCGTAATCGTACAGAGATTACATTAGAATCCCTGCTCAATGGATCGTTGTACACAACATCACGAACCTATGATACAACGGCTATTTTTTCAAACTTAGGAAACAACGTCATTCTTGCAGGTTACACTTCTCTCTCAAATGAAGCAACTACCTTTAAAACCGCTGCCGATAGCTACTCTCAAAACTGTGCTAATACGACCGCTTTGCAAAATTTACAAGACCTTTGGAAAGTCAACTTTACAAAACTTAAGAGCATTGAAATTGTACAGTTTGGGCCAGCTGTGCAAGGTGGGTATTATGAAACCATTGATCCTTGGCCAACTTCCTATCTCTCTAATCCCGCTGATACCTCGGCTATCAATGAGTTTATCGTAGGTTCAACGACTATAAATACATCTAACATTGCCTCACTCAACAAACTGGCAAAGGGTTTGCCTGCCATTGAGTATCTTTTATTTGACGATGGAACAGGAAATTCGAGTCTGATTTCGATTTGCAATAACTTAACGGGACGCAGGTTATCATTCCTTGTTTCCTTAATTTCAGATTACGCAACAAATGCAGGATCATTAAAGAACGCTTGGTCTGAAACTGGTGGAAATTTTTTAAAAGAGCTCACCTCCGCAGGACTGGGCAGTAGCTTCTTTGAAACTAAAAAACTAGCACTAGATTCTCTTATCACTCAAATGGTGACTGTTCTCAATAATTTAGTCGATAAAAAACTCGGCTACCCATCAGGACTCAATATCGCCTCTGGTGGAACAATTCGCGCCTCAGCAATTGAATCTCGTTATGCGGATGCTTCGATGGATGGGCTTGTTGCAAATTTAGTTTCGCTCCAAGTTTTTTATACAGGAAATGGAGGGGCCGGGATATCCGACTACGTTCGCGCTACAAATCCTATACTAGATCGTAAGATTATTTTCCAGATAGAAGAAGCTATCTCAAAATCAAAACAGGTATCTAACCTCCGTATATCTCTCACTTCGAATGATCTTTCAAAAATTCGCGATGCTTATGAAGCCATACGAGCTTTAAGAATTACCTTAACTACAGATTTATCTGCACTTTCGGGTACAGGAACGAGTACCGTTACTGGGGACGGAGATTAGGCAATGATACTGAAGCTAAATTTGCAAATTGCTTTCCTTCTCTTTCTGTTTCCACTGGCTCTCTCCTCCCAGGAACCGAAAAAAAATCAGGAAACCAAACCACTTACGGAAGAAGAGAAAAAGAAAATTGAAAAGTTTGAGGATTATTCTTCCACGAAAGGCCAGATCAATGTCATAGGTAGCAACAAAGACTCACTCAAAAAAATTCCTGGTTCGGCAACCGTAGTGTCAAAAAAATTCTTAGAGGAAACACAGCCAGTAGATGCGATGGAAATCTTACGAAGAGTTCCTGGAGCCTCCATACGCTTCCAAGATGCCGCCGGTTTAACACCAAACATTGGTTTTAGAGGAGTCAGTAACGAAGAATCTCGTAAAACTTTGATCCTCGAAGATGGAATTCTAACATCTCTTAGCCCGTATGGCCAACCCGAAAGTTATTATGCGCCACAAATTGACCGGATGCAGAGAGTCGAAATCATCAAAGGTTCCGGTTCAATCCTTTTCGGACCATCAACCATCGGCGGGATCGTCAATTTTGTCACACGACGCCCACCCGCGACGCCTACTTTCTCGAACAAGAGCATCGGTGGCGAGAACGGATATATGTCAAACTTTGCACAATATGGCGGAATGTTTGGTAAAACCGGAATCGATGTTTCCTACTTACACAAACAAGGTGATGGTTTCAGGGATTACCAGGGTTTTAAGTTAGATGACGTATCCGTAAAAATCATCCATGAGATCAATGAAAAACACTCTGTTACCTTTAAGCTGGGGTATCAAGTACAAGATGCACAATCAACTTACTTGGGCCTCTCCCAAGGTTTGTTTTGGAAAAACCCCCGAATCAATCCTGCGGCTTATGATAGAAAGTATCTGAACCGAAACTCTGCAGTCATCGGACACGAGTATACAATTTCGGAAAACACAAGGCTCATAACAAGAATCTATACAAACAACGCTGTTAGGAATTGGCAACGACAAGACTTTGCGTACAATAACTTAAATACATTCGGAGAACCAGCTCAACCACCTAGCGATAACTTTGCGACATTTAGCCCAGGAATCATCGGAGTTCGGCCAGGCGATGTCATTTATATGCGAAACTCAACTCCGTTAAGGAACCAAAATTTTGCTACGACTGGTATCGATGTTAAACTAGAGACCGAGTTTAAAACTGGCGAACTCAAACACGAGGTTGATGCTGGTATACGAGCACATCTTGAGAAGAACAGGGTGAGTACAGAGTCGGTTCCGTATCCAAATTTAAAAGACGGCTTCCCGTATAGCCAACAAGACCGAAATGCAAAGGCATACTCGATTTACGCACAAGATCGAATCAGTCTCACGGAAAAATTTAAAATCATCCCTGGCGTTAGATACGAATGGATCGAGCAAGGCGTATATAACAAACGTAGATATGCGACTAACCAAGATGTAACAAATCGATTAGCGACAAAAACGGGCGATATCTTGTTTGTGAACCAGGGAAACGAAAGTTATACGAAAATTCTCCTGCCAGGTATTGGAACTACGTACGATTTAACCGATACCTTTACATGGTTCACAGGAGTCCATAGGGGATTTTCTCCTCCCACCTACGGAACAGCTGTCAGTCCTACGGGAACAGACTACCGTCTCAAAGCAGAAACATCCATCAATTATGAAACAGGACTTCGTGGCGATCTGACAAACTATCTTTATGCAGAAGTAGTCGGGTATGTGATGTATTTTAGGGATCAAATCATCAATACAAATGAGATCGGCGGTGATGTGGGAACCAGGCCAGTAAACAGTGGTAAGTCGATTCACCGTGGAAGTGAAAATACAGTTACCTTCGATTTTGGTAAATTTTTTGGATGGTCGTGGAATGTTCCATTAGATTTAATTTACACGTATACAAATGCAAAATCGCTCACTTATACACCGTTTCCATACGTGACAAATGCTGATGGCACCACTCAACTTGTAAATCGTCCAGCATTTACCTTGGATGAGAAAGGACATTTGATGAATAACGATACAAACGGGAACCAACTACCCTACGTGCCAATGAATGTCTATACTGCTTCTCTTGGGGCCAGTCATCGAAATGGTTATTACATCCGAGGTGAATACCAGTACGTTGATCGTCAATATTCTGATCTCACCAACTCACCAAACGAGAGTACAGATGGAAACAGAGGGATCATCCCTGCCGTGGGTCTCGTCAATGCTTCTCTCGGTTATAAAGATCCTGTCAAAAAATGGTCTATTTTTGTGACTGGAAAAAACCTTCAAGACAGAGAGTATGTCTCGGGAAGACTACCGATCGGAATCCAGCCAGGGCCATTTCGACAAATCAATTTTGGTGTAAGTTTTGAGTTATAAATTTAAAAACCGATGTATTTAATTCTGAAATGCAAAAATCCATATTAGGTTCTATTTTTTAACTTCCTCATTACTTTTAGAAACGGCATATAGAAAATCCTAAAGAGATTGGTAAAATCTTTTCCGTTTTCATCCTCTGCCAGACCAAAAATGAGTTCTTCTTTTGCTGTGGGAATATATAAGGTCCCATAAAAATAATCCCAAAATCCAAAAATAGCGCCTAAATTTTTATCAAGGTGCTTTGGACCAATGCTGTGATGGATTTGGTGTTGAGCTGGACTTAGCAAAATATAACTCAATGTCTTTGGAAAATTCAACCAAACATGAGTATGTCGAAGGTTGCTATACAGATGAAATAAAAAGAGTCCAAAGTTGACTCCCGCTAAGGTGTACATGGTGATCCCGGGAAAGAACAAAACGAAAACTCCTGTTACAATACCAGTGCTGATCCCACTCAGTGTATTTAAAAGGAGGCTCTCTATTGGATGGATCCGGTAAACGGTGAAGGGATTCAGAGTCTTTGCCGAGTGATGGAATTTATGAAATTCCCAAAGAACTTTATATTTATGTTCCAGACGATGGATATAAAAGCGACTAAAGTCATAGGCACATAGAAAGATAAACGTATAGATTATCTGAATCCATACCGTGGAACCCAGATTGAATGTTCCCACTAAGGATTGTAAAGTTGAAAATGTAAGGATGGAAACTGATAAGGAAGTGATAACAAAGTAAGATAGAAATGATGTATATAGAATTGTTTCTACAAAATAATACACATAATCAGTAATAGAAGAAGGATGTTTCCAATGCGCGAAATCAAAAGATTCGCGAAGCACATTGCTCATGGTTAATTGTTTGTTTTTCCAAAGAGAGAGTAAGATAGTTAAAAAACCAAGCACAAGTGCACTCAATAGATATAACCATGAGAGTCTTCCGGTGGTTTTTAAAATGTTTAAGATAGGAAGTGCTAGAACATCTAAAAACGAACTGAGCAAAGAACTGAAAGGAAAATGCTCGATTTTTAAATCCATAGAATCTAAACTAATGCTATGAAGCTTTTTGTCCGCGTCAATATCCTTATCCTTATTTCGATTTTCTTTACCTCAGGATGCCGGTCGGTCACCTATGCAGATCCGAGTCACGTACAAGGAACAAAACAATGGGGAGTCAAAGAAGTCAGAGAGACTTCCGAGAGTATGGTTAACTCACTCTCAAATCATTATTTTACAGAAATCAAAAACGGTTATTTCGAATGGGAACGATTTAAGAACAATACCTCGGAACACATTGATACCGATCTCATCAGCAATGAAATCTCAACGGGACTTGTCAAAAGAAATGTCCCGTTTGTAGACACGAGACTTCGTGAAAATTCCAGTAAAGAAGTCAGTTTTGGTCAAACAGGTATGGTAAATGGTGAAACCAGAGTCGCCATCGGAAAATTTAAATCTCCATCGCATGCATTAAAAGGCGAGTTAAATGATTTAGTAAATTACGAGAGTGGTAAAAAGATTCAGTATATTGTGGTAACATTAAGATTAATCAAATTGGATTCCACCAGAGTAGAATGGATGGAACAATCAAAGTTTTTAAAAATAAGCACCGTCGAAGGATATGGACTTTAAACTTTATTTATCAGTGTCTGAGAAAAATCCATACTGGATCGGTATTTTTCCAAAAGGTTTCACGATACGAATCGACTTCGCCTTACTATTGCTAATCGGAATATCTATTCTCTTTGTATGAGAGGGCGTAATCCAAATGTATTCTGGTAAAAAACGAACATAACGATATTCTTTAGATGTATCTAAGTCTTCTTTGATATTTTTGGCTGTCCCTTCGATTGCGACTTTACTCCATTCCGCGCCTTTTACTAAACCAAAGACCATGATCGCTAATCCAATCGCCCCTAGCTCATTTATATTATTGGTAACCCCGAGATACGTTAATCCTCCTCCTGCGGCGATAATAAGTGAGCTTGCTACTATTATCGCAGTAATTTTTACTCCACCTTTCGCTCCTTCTTTAAGAGCCGATGCCGACATTCTCTGAAAGTATTTTGAATCCTCGATTAGCTCATGTATGGAATTATCTCTCGTTAAATGCCTCTGATTCCATGAATATGTTGTTAATTCAGGTTAGGCTTTGTTTTAATTACTGGCTCTGCACCGGGTCCGCCAAAAATAAGTGTAAATCCAGCAGGAGCCACTTTCATATTCGAAAGAGAACGTAAATTTTTGTTTTCTGGGGCAAGGATGGATGCTTTCTTAAAATCAACTCTTGCTTCCTCCCAGTTGCCGCAAGACAACCAGAGACTGGCTAAAAGTACACGCAAAGTAGGGTCATCAAACTGACCTTCGGCACTCCATTCGCCTGACAATAAATTGCCCGCGTAACGAGCCTCAATCGCGGCTTTTTCAAATTGTTTATCTCGAGCAAAATACAAACCAAGAAGGATATGCATATAAATGATTTCTGCTTCGGACGCATAATATCCTTCACCAGTTTCTAAATAAAAAAACGATCTTAATTCCCTAGAAGCACTAAACCTAAGCCGCTCTTTGCTAGTTTCCGCCAATTCTGCTAGATCGGAATAATCAAACTTATCCTTTAAGAAACCGATATGTGCCTTTTCCAATGTTGTAATAAATTGCCCAGATTCTCCTGATGGAAATCTCTCAAAAGCCAATTCTGGATTTGTGTCTGCCCAAGCATCTTTTGCTCCTTGATAGTCTTTGCGAACAAGAAGGCTTTTACAATTCAGAAGAGAAATAATTAAAAAAAAACCCACAAAGATTGTGGGCTTTTTAACAAATCTTAGTCGAAACAAAAGATTTTTATTATTTTGCTACAACTTGAAAAGTCACTCGTCTATTGATCGCATCTGTTTCTGAAAATCCAGAAATAGGTGCAGAAGAACCAGCAGCTTTTGTTACAATTCTGTCTGCAGGAATGCCTTGTTTTACGAGAGCATCTTTTACAGCATCAGAACGAATTTGTGAGTAATAGCTATTTCCTTTTTTTCCGCCCTCAGCTTCTTCTGGACCAGATGCATCAGCATGTCCGATGATTTGGAGAGCATATTCAGCCGGAAGTTTGTTCAAAGCTTCTTTAATATAAGCAACGTTATCTTTTGCCCAAGTATTAAAATCTTCCTTTTGGATGTCGGCTTGCTTGTATGCAAAACCTCTCTTACGAGCACCGTCTGGATAGCGGTAATCTTTAAGAGCTGTGTTGATTTCATCCAACATAACTAAACTCATGTCCCGGTTAGCGACCGTATCAGTAGTAGTAGTGGATGTAGTTTCTGGAGCTGGTTCCGTTTTTGGTTCTGTAGAAGAACAATTTACGATTATGAGAGAAATACCAGCGATGATTGCGAGATTCGAAAGAATTGCTTTTTTCATCAGTTGACCTACCTTATACTGTCCATAGTTTAGTTCTTTTCACTAGATAACAACCGAAAATGCAAATAAATGTCACCGTTTCTGAAGATTACACGGATTCCAGGCTAGATGTTTTCCTAAAAGAAAATGCTGGCGATGATCTTTCTCGCTCTACCGTCCAAAAATGGATTGATTCTGGATTTGTCACAGACATTGCTACGGGCAAGTCCATTCAGAAAAACGGATACCGTGTCACACCTGGGGAAACCTTTTCGATTCTGATACCACCGAGACCAGCCTCCCGCCTCGATCCCATCCCTATGGATATCCCCATTCTTTATGATGAGGAGGAATTTATGGTCATCCACAAGAAACCAGGCATTGCTTGTCATAGTGGGCCAGGAGATGACCAACCTTCCCTCGTCAATGGGCTTCTCTATCAATTCAAACAACTCTCCAGCGTTGGTGGCGAACGTAGGCCGGGCATTGTCCATCGATTGGACAAACCGACGGAGGGGGCACTCGTGATCGCCAAGTCGGACAGAGCACATGCAGCTCTTTCAAAAATGTTCCAAGACCGGAAAGTGAAAAAACAATACAATGCATGGGTTTTACAATCTCCCGTCGAAGCACAAGCAACGATTCGTATGCCTATCGGTCGAAACCCGGTGGAAAGGATTAAAATGTGTGTGAGGGAAGATGGACGTGATGCCATTACACATTACAAAACCGAAGAGATCATTCAAACACAAACTGGTAGAAAGTTTTCTTTTCTTTCCGTAGAGATCGAAACAGGAAGAACGCACCAAATTCGTGTTCACCTACAAAAAATTGGATGCCCTGTGGTTGGAGATAGTTTATATTCTAAATCCGCCAAGGAATATGCCCAATATGGTATGTTACTATTTGCACGGAGCATTCAATTTCCACACCCATTCCAAGAAGGTAAAGTCATAGATATCGAATTGGAACTACCGGAAAGATTTAAAACGTTTGCGAGAAAATGTAAAAGCTATTGATTTCTTTACCAGATGAGTTAGATTAGATTTAACATGGAAAAATTGATACGCAAAGTTTTAGTTCCCGTAGATGGATCAGAAAGTTCCAAGCGCGCACTCGAGATGGCACTCGCCATTGCACAAGCGAGTAAAGCAGAGTGCATTGTCCTAGAGGTAATTGAAGATTTTGGACCTCTTCCTGGTTATTATGATGCGGCTCCTGCAGGAAAAGACCGAGTCAAATGGATATCAGAACAAAGATTTGAAAAAGTGCATCCAGCCTTAGAGAGTACCCAAGTCAACTGGAGAAGGGTCGTTGTGGAAGGTTACCCTGCGGAAGAAATCATCAATGTCTCCGAGTCAGAAAAGGTTGATATGATCGTCATGGGAAGTCGAGGTCATGGAGTCATCGGAAGATTTTTAGTGGGAAGTGTTTCCGATCGGGTTGTGCACCATGCTTCCTGTAGCGTAACGGTTGTAAGGTAATACTCCTCTGATTATATTTATAGAACTTGATATATATTTACAGGATTGTCTTTACCTCTTAGATGGATCTCTCCTAAAGAAACAAAGTTGTATTCAGACATGATATTTGCTCTTAAACTTTCTGAAATTAAGATATCAGCTCCATATTCCTTACAGAGAGATTCCATCCGACTTGCTACATTGACCGTGTCTCCGATGACTGTGTATTCTAAACGTTCGCGAGTTCCTATATTTCCGACAATGACTTCCCCGTAGTTGATAGCAATTCCATGAGTTAATTCTGCTTTTCCGGCTTTGTTCTGTTCGGCGTTAAACTCTTTCAAAGCTGTACGCATATTTAAGGCTGCAGATAATGCATTTTCAGCATCAAGGGATGTTGTGGTGGGTGTTCCAAATGTGGCCATGATCGCATCTCCAATATATTTATCAAGAGTTCCATTAAACTTAAACAACACCTCTACCATTCGAGAATGGTAACGAGATAATAATTCGACAACTTCTTCTGGCGAAAGTGACTCGCTCAATTTTGTAAAGCCTCGAATATCACAAAACATGACTGCCACTTTCGACCTTGTTCCGCCAGGCTGAAAGAAATTATCATCTGCTGCCGTTATCTTGTCGGCGATACCTGGTGAAAAATAACGCTGCATTTGTGCTTTATCTTTTTCTAGACTCACCGCTTTTCTAACGGTTGTTCGTGCGATCCAAGTAAGAAAGGTAAGCGCCATACTTCCAAAAAAAAAAGGGATAGCAACATGTACTACAAAGTAAAGAAAATAACTAACCTTATCCGAAAGAACATGTTCATTAAACGTCTTCGTATTCATATCTCCCGCAATGGAAACAGCAAACACAAAAAAGCCTATTTGGCCGATTGTAAATACGATGCCAACAATTGCTGGGTAAATCGGTTTTAAGGCAAAACTATTCAGAATCATCAAGCCGACACTGAATGTATAAATCGAAGACTTCAACAGGAAGGCTGGAGTAACGGAAGTGCCGCCTACCGCCAAGTACCAGATAATGACTAAGATCGTTAATGACAGTCCATCCAGTAAGGCACTTAAGGTTCCGACTAAAGTAAGTAACTTCTTTTGTCGGATTAGAAAAAGAAAAAGACAAATCATAGTGATGACAAAAAAGAATGTAAGACTGGCATACATTCTTTCAAAATGATTGGCTTCCGGAGAAAAACTTCCTCCTAGCATTGTGAGGAAAAAAAATATCTTTAATAAGAAGGAGATACGAAGTCCCTCGTATTCTCTTTCAAGTAATAATTCGTCAGTTTTTGTCATGCCTTTAGGAACGTATCCCTCTCGCCCTTTTTCAAAATCAATAATTGATTCATCTGCCAAAATGATGGATTGTCCACTGAATTTTTTTGGAACCTTTTTTTCAAATCTGCCAATTTTTCAAATTCGTAAAAAGATTTGCTGTTGATCTTCAATGCCTGAATGAAACACCTTGGGTGATCCTTCAACAATGATGTTACTCTTACGACTTCTATTTCTGGCGCTATTATTTTGGTTTTTACAACCTTCCTTTGATGCCATTTATTACTATCACTTTGGTGAAGTGACAAACAGTGATGCCCTTTATCCTTATTTGTTTGTTAAGGATTTCAATCTCTCTCACACTTTAGTGAATGGCTGGGTTACTCCACCTTCACATTGTTTGTTTCCTGATTTGATCGTCATCTATATCCTTTCCAAATTCACTAGTAACATTTACTTGATCCACTTTGGATTTGCATTTTTCTGTTTTTTTTCCGTAATTTTTCTGCTTAGAGCATTAGGCCATTCGAGGAGCGTTGGACTTGTCGCAGCTTTACTCTTTCTCAGGATCGGAGAGATGTTCCCTCAAAGCTGGGGTCAATTTTTTCTACCTTCCTTTCATGGAACCGAATTTTTATTACTTGGAGTTTCTTTAAATATCCTTAAATTTAAGGAGACATTATCGTATAGACGTTCTCTCTTATTGGGCTTTGTTTTCGCACTCTCGGTTTACTCTGAACTTTGGTTTTTGGTACATTCATTTTTACCACTAACCCTTGTTTGTTTGGTTAGCGAACGCATACGACCAAACAAAATCCTAACTGCTGTTGCGTCTGGAGCCTCTTTTTATTATATATTTCTATATTTTCAAAGACAAACGGGTATCGGCTCCTATCTTCCCAAACAATTTCCCTTAAAGGAATCCTTAAAAGATGCCTATACCTCCTTATCCCAAAATCCAGGAGATTTTTTTGGTCAACTTTTTAGTTTGTCAAAAAATTTGCCAGGGAACGATTTCCTCCTCCCACTATTCGCGATTTTATTTTTCTTAACAATTTTTCAGAGCCTAAAATACAGAAATCAGCTAAAATTTTTGATCTTACCGTTTGGATTTTTATTAAGCTTAATTTTCGTTATGATTAGCAAAATTGAACCAAATGCACGTTATTTTTATTTTTTACCTCTATCTTGCGTCTCTTTATTCTTTTTTCAACTACAAGCAAAACCAAAAATGATGAAGCTAATTTCCTACATTTTCCTGATAGGGCTAATCTTTGTTTCGCATCGTTATTGGACCTCCGAATCAATTCAGGCAAAGATCAATTCTGGTAAAAATTTGCAGGAGCAAAGAATTAGCTGTGCCATAGAAACGCTTTCGCAATGGGGAATTTCACCCGGCGCCGCGACATATTGGCCAACTAAATACTTGCGCGCGTTTAGTGACGCCAAATTACAACTTGTCCCTTTTACACCGGAAGGCATTTATTACCCTTGGGTGCATAATTTAAATTGGGACAAATCACATCCATCCCTTCTACCGAATGCTTTCAAATGGGGGATTGCTGTACCTGGTCAAAATCAACTTTTTGGAAGGACCGGGATCGAAAACATTGTCTGTTCCGATTGGTTGCTAATGCGTATTTCCAAGTAGGTGTATTTTTTTTTGTAGATTTTTATCAATTTCTTTTGGATGCTATGGTTCAAAGGAACTTCCATGATAGAACTATTCTCAGACCCTACCGTTTGGGCTGCCCTCATTACGCTCACTGGCTTAGAGATCGTACTCGGTATCGATAATATAATATTCATTTCCATTCTCTCGTCACGTCTTGCCAAAAACCAGCAGAAAAGTGCCCGCCAGGTAGGTCTTATTCTTGCCATGCTAACGAGAATTATGTTACTTTTTTCACTTTCCCTGATCATGAAATTAACAGAGCCTTTCTTCACAATCCTTGGACACGCGATCAGTGGACGGGACTTGATTTTGATTGTCGGAGGACTCTTTCTAATCGGGAAATCCACGACAGAAATCCATCATAAATTGGAAGGGGAAGCAGAATCCTCAGAGAGTGAAAAAAAGAAGGTTACATTTACGAATGTGATCATTCAGATCATGATTCTGGACATTGTCTTTTCCTTAGATTCTGTTATCACTGCCGTAGGTATGACAGATAATTTACTAATCATGATCACCGCAGTTGTCTTGTCAGTAGGATTTATGTTACTGGCAAGCGGAGGAATTTCCGACTTTGTCGATAGACATCCTACAATCAAAATTCTCGCTCTTAGCTTTCTAATATTGATCGGACTAGCACTCGTTGGCGAAGGGATGGAGATGCATATACCAAAAGGATATATCTATTTTGCTATGGCTTTTTCTATCGCGGTAGAATTCCTAAACATGAAAGTTAGAGGGTCGAGCAGCAAACCCGTAGTTTTAAAAGGTAAATAGCATGAAAAGGCAAACGTTTTTAAGAAAATTTATATCCTTAACATCGTTTGTCTTTCTTCCATCACTTCTAAGGTCGCAGGAAAACAATATGTCAAAAGATAATTTTTCGAATGAATTAGAGAATGCCAAGTCATTGAAAGAGTTATCTCAAGTTTTAACAAAACTAAGAGAGGCAGAAAAAAATTTAGCGATCGATGGAACTTGGAGTTTGGGAACTGTTTTTTCACATTGTGCCCAAAGCATTCAATATTCAATCAATGGCTACCCTGATATGAAATCTACTCTATTCAGAAGTACGATTGGAAGCGCGGCCTTTGCCGTCTTCTCTCTACGCGGAAAGATGAGACATGGTCTGGAAGAACCGATTCCCGGATCGGAAAAGCTTGATCTCCAAATTCCATTTTCAACCGGACATAAAGAACTTTTGGAAGCTATCGCTTATTTTGAAACTAAAAAATCTGAAGATCTGAAGCCTCATTTTGCATATGGAAACTTAAATAAAGAAGAATATGATCAGGCACATGCACTTCATATTAAAAATCACTTTGAAAGAATTACTTTTATTTGAGTCTAGGGACTCTTGACAGTCGAGATTTTTTCCACCAAACGTTCAATAGATAGAATTTTGGATAGATACATATCCACCATATCATCCAAACCCTCCTCCTTTAAAAACGACTGATCTTCCGATAATGAAATGTCAGAACTAATCAACACGACAGGAATTTTCAGATCTCCTCTCATGGCTTCCCATTCATGCAAAAAAGAAATTCCATCCATAACTGGCATTTCCTTATCAGTGACGATCAAAGTTGGCTTAATGCGTGCTAGATGATTTAAAGCCTCTTCCCCGTTTGCTGCCTCAATTACAATCCATTTTTTACGTCTCAATTCTTCCGCCAAACGGGAACGATACGTATCTGAGTCGTCAACCAGAAGCACAGATTTTAGATGTCTGGAAAACTGAATTTGAAATATAGAACCTTTGCCTAACTCACTTCTTATTCTAAGTTTGCTAAAATGAGCATCTAAGATATTGATACAAAGTTTTAATCCAAGCCCACTTCCAAGTTCACCATTTGTGCCAGCCCTACTCTTGGTTGTTTTCTCACCCATGATTCTAGATATAACATCTTCTTCCATTCCTATACCAGAATCTCGAATTTCTATCGCGACCCAATCACCTTTAGTATTCTCCAAGATGTCAACACTTGTCTTTGGATAGGAAAATTTTACTGCATTTGTGAGAATATTGATGAACACTTCCTCAAGTAATGCCCGATCGCCAATGATGTAACTATCGTTCTCGACGACCATGTTCAATTGGATTTCTTTAATCGTTGCGATAGGCTTAATAAAGTTTAACACATCCGTAAGTAGTTCTTTGAGTGAAAACAGACTCTGCTGTAATTTAATTCCGTCTGAATCGAATCGACTGACATCGAGTAAAGATTTGAGCATTCTTAGAGAATTATTTAATCCGTCTTTGCATAAGGAGATAAATTTAAGTTTTTCGCCATCAGGCATCGTCGCAAATTTAAACTGCAATACGTCGAGGATTTGGTTTACGCCAATAAGCGGGGATCTTAAATCATGCGACATTAGGGAGACGAAACTCGCTTTCCACCTGTTTGCTTTTAATAATTCTTTTGTTCGCTCCTGTACTTTGTTTTCCAACTCTTCATTATTTTTGATGAGCTGACGGGAGATTTTTTCTTCAGACTTAAATATCTCGACAATGGACCGAGTCAGGATATAGGATTGGGGAACAAGAAAAAAAATCACATTATAATACCCAAGTGTAATCTTAATATTTAGATAATTTCCATTATATAGTATATCAAGAATCGCACCCAAACAGATTAACGTTAAACTAAATAGATAAAGTAAACTGTCTTTCTTTTGTTCGATCACAGCCCTCACGGTAAATATTCCCCCAAGAATGAAAAAGAATATGACACCAAACTCAAATGGATATGAAAGCGCTCCTAAATAAGACACCGGCGTGAATAAGCACACTAAAATATATATTAAACAATATACTTTTGTGAAAGATATGATTGGTTTAAATCTTTGGTTTAAAAACAAAAGATATAAAACCTGACTACCGTTATAGATACTTATAGGAAGTCCAATTTTCGAGATTCGAATCAATAAAGTGCACCACTCATCAGGAAAAATATTAAATAATATTCGCCCTTGAGAGAGAGTAAGAAGCATAAGGATGATTCCAATATAAAGAAATCCTAGATGGAAGGAGGCTGCCTCCGATTTTCTCAAACCATAAATTGAAAAATGATAAAATGCCAAAATGCCGAGAATTAAAATGATCAACCAATTGATAATATAGCTCTCTGCACCGGCTGAATAGATTTTATCGATTCTCCCTAGAGTTATGTACTCTTTCATCCCCGCTATTTTATGGGTATAATTTGAAACTTCTAATTGGATTCTTAACCGTTTCTTGTAACTCTGAATGGGAAAAATTTTCGTATGATAAGAAGGTCTGTGCACCATTTCGTATTCAGATACGATTCCATTTTCGTACTTTAACTCCCCATCAATGTAAAGTCGATAGGCTGTATGAATCACAGGCACAGCTAGTGCCAATGCCTCATGTGATTCTGGCAATATGACATCAAGACGGTATGTGCCATAACCAAAACTAGGTAGATTATTTCCGTCTTTCTTTAAAGACGTCCAATGTTTACCTGCGGGTTGTAAGTATCCATTTTCTGGGTCTACTTCATTTGGATTGAGAAGCTGTTTCCAGAAAAAACGCCACTCTCCTCTCAGCTCTAGATTTGACTTCGAGATGAACCAATTCTGTGCATCTAGGATTCCCGCTTCGCCTACTGGTACTGATTTTTTTTGTGCACAAGAAAATGTTAAGAGTAGAACGGCGAGTGCAAAAATAGCTTTGCAATGGTTTAACTTTTGGTTATGTTGAAATTCAAATCTGTTGAAGTAGCTCACGTGGAACCTATAAAAATTGCAATCTTAGAAGATCATTCTGTCGTAACCGAAGGCATCATCTCCGTCCTCAAAACGAAGCCTTTCTTTCAAGTATTGGGAGAGTTCCGAACTTGCACAGAAATTAAAAAATTTCTGAGTGAAACGGAAGTTCAGTTTTTGTTACTAGACGTGGATCTTCCGGACGGCAGCGGACTTGATGTTCTTAGAGAAGTAAAAGCAAAATACCCAACTACAAAAGTTGCTATGTTTACCCTTCACTCGGGACAGATGTATGTCGAAAATGCTATGAAAGCAAAAGCAGATGGTTACATACTCAAATCAGATCCTATCTCTCAACTACCCACTGTTATCGAGACGATTTTAAATGGAGATTATTTTGTCTCTGACGGAATCAGCTCCGTGGTGCTTCCCTTTTCATCCTTTCAAATCGAAATTTTACAACTTCTCATCCAAGGCCTTTCTCAAAACGAAATTGCCGATCAAATCAACAAATCGAGAAAAACAGTAGAATACCACCTCAACCAGATGCGAACAAAGTTTTCTTGTAAAAATAATAACGAATTGATCTCAAAATACCAGAAAGAAATGCAAAAGTAGTTTAATAGTCATCCTGCTTCCTCGATGGTGATTTAGAATCACTATATATGAAACATATCTATTTACTTCGACATGCCAAATCAGAATGGGACGAACCTTATCTTTCCGATGAAAAACGAGGTCTTTCAGAAAGAGGAAGAAAACAAGTCAAGGCGCTCAGGTCCTATTTACTTGATTACCAGTTAGATATCGATGCTGCCTTCGTCTCCCCTGCCACCCGCGCGGAAAAAACATATGCTTCCCTTAGAAAGGAATTTCTCCGGTTGCCAAGACCAGAAAGCAATGGATCGATTTACGAAGCTGGAGGTGAAGATTTGCTTTTTCTCTGCCACGGGATTCCAAACAACATTCACTCTGCCATGATCGTCGGTCATAACCCAGGTCTCGAAGAGTTTGCCAATGGACTGCTCTTTGGAAATACGGAGCCAAGCCGAATACAAAAATTCCCAACCGCAGGTTTCATGGGTCTAACATTCGCAGGTGAAAATTGGAAAGAACTAGCATGGGGCACCGCTCGGCTCAAAGTCTTCTGGATTCCAGGAAAAATTGGTAAGGAATGAAAGCATTATTTTCAGAGGAACGCATACACACCCGGGTGGACGAACTGGGTCGCGAGATTTCCAGAGACTTTTTAGGCCAAGATTTGCTTCTCATCGGAGTTCTGAATGGTGGCTTCATTTTTACCGCTGATCTTTGCAGGTCTATTGCCATTCCTCATGAAATTGATTTCATAGGTGCCTCCTCTTATGGAGACGGAACATCTTCTACAGGAACCATCGAATATACTAAATTATTAAAGAACTCCATAGAGAAAAAATCCATATTGATTGTGGAAGATATTGTTGATACAGGTAAAACTTTAGAATTTCTTGTGAATGACTTACTCAAACAGAATCCAAAGGAATTAAAGATTGCGGCACTCTTTTGGAAGAAAGAAAAGGCAAATCCAAACTTAAAAGTGGATTATCCCGGATTTGTCATTCAAGATGAATTTTTAGTAGGCTATGGCTTAGACTATGCTGGAAAATATAGAAATCTTCCTTACGTGGCCAAATTCGAAGCTAAGGATCTAGAATGAAAGAAGCAATATTTAATCAAAAATTTGGTAATCTCAGCACCTTTCCCATACTAAAAGAAGAGGTTCTAAAAAAGGCAGAAGGCGTAATTAGAAACTCGGAGGATTTAAATCTCACTCGGATCAATCCATTGGCCTTTGCAGCAAAACACGACTTAGGTGAGGATGAAACGGTAGACTTTTTTGTCCATGCCACTAAAGTAGGACTGTTTGATTTTGCTTATAATTTACTTTGCCCGCTTTGCGGAGGAATCGTTCATACCCATTACAAATTGGACCAAATCCAAAGTAAAGATTTCCATTGTGTCGTTTGTAATTTTGTAGTTCCGACCCTACTTGATGACCAAGTGGAAGTTTCTTTTGAATTGCACCCTTCCCTCTATGAAAACAATGTAGACCCTTTTGCTTCCTTAGAAGAATACTATGACTACTATTTTTCAAAAAATTATGTAAAATCGGAACAACTCATTTCTTGGATACGTAAGACGATTCGAAAATTCGCTGTTTTAAAACCAGATGAAAAGTTTGAATTTGATATTGACCTCGTATTAGGTGAAGATATGGGAGAGATATTACAGATCGTCTCCATCAATAGAAATGCTGCCGCCTTCTTTAAGGCAGATAAAAATGCAGAACCCATCGACTCTCATATTTACGTAGACCTTTTGGATTCTGGTTTTCTGCCGAGTGAAAAAAGCTTAAAACCAGGCAAGTATCATATTACGGTTCAAAATCGATCTCATGCAATTGCAGGCATTCAAGCTTTAACACCTAACTCAGAAATTCTGCAGTCAATTTATAAAAAATTTCCTACAAAGATCACACCATTTCTCACGGCAAAAATGCTCTTAAACAATCAGTCGTTTAGAGAATTATTTAGAATCCATAAACTTTCCCCAGATCTCAATCTAAATGTAAAGTCGCTCACGATCATGTTCACAGACCTTAGAGGTTCTACAGAAATGTACGACCAAGCCGGCGATATCCTTGCTTACAGGCTCGTCCAAGAACACTTCCAACTCCTTACAGACACGGTCAGAGAATATAAAGGAGCAATCGTAAAAACGATGGGAGATGCCATTATGGCTACGTTCTCAACTCCCATAGAAGGACTACTAGCATCCTTAGAGATGCTTAAAAAAATTGAAGGGATGAACCTTGCATGGAAGAATGAAGGGTATGAAATCGGTTTGAAGGTAGGCTTAAATGAAGGATCTGCTTTAGCGGTCGTTAATGATGAGAGACTTGATTACTTTGGCCAATCAATCAACATCGCTGCGCGAGTCCAAGGACTTGCCAGTTCAGGAGAGATTTGGATCTCAGAATCCGTTTGGAATGCTCCCGGGACCCAGGCAGAAGTGATCAAATCAGGATTCCAGTCCGAAAGACTATCTGCACGGCTTAAAGGTGTTGGCACACCGGCCACCGTGTTTAAACTTATGCCAGCTTCTCTTACCTAGCCTCGGAGGAGACTTCTACCTCAGGTAGACTTGCCCGCAAATAACCGGATTTTAAGATTAACTCTTGTCCCTTTTCACTCGTAAGATAAGTAATGAAGGCATCAATCTTATCACCTTGGTCGGTTTTATAGATTGCGAAAAGTTCCCTTGCTAATTTATATTTTCGATCAAAAACATTTCGCGCAGATGGTGTCACATATTCGTCTTTTGGAGTCCGTGCATATTCAAGGGCTTTGATTTTATCCTTATGATCAACTGTCGCACTCCCCATTCCCATAAAGCCGATCGCATGCGGATTGGATTCAAGGAAGTTGGCCATTTCCGCATTGTCCTTCACGATCTTTGCATCAGAGGAAATGTTTCGCTTTCGATTTTTTTTCATATGCAACTGCACCTAAATCTTTTTGGCGAAGGATATGGTTTTCAAAATAATCGAGTGTTCCTGATTTTTCATTGCGAGCAACAATTTGTATGGGCTGGTCAGGACCACCTAACTCTTTCCAGTTCTTAATGGTTCCAGAAAATATATCTGATATTTGTGTGAGATGGATTTTTCCGAGAAAATGATTTCGATTCACAACGATAGCCACGCCGTCATAAGCAATTCTTACTTTATCCAAATTGCCCGTTTTGCGCAAATCATCCGTTTCACTTTGTGTGAGATCACGAGAGGAAACGGCAATATCGATAACACCTTTTCTAAGAAGGTCGATCCCTTGTTCGGACCCGCCACCTTCTACTTTTACAAGGATATCAGAATTCGTATTTTGATACTCCGATCCGAGATAACGCATCATCGCATTCATGGTCTCGGAACCAGCAATCGTCAACGTCTGTTTTTCCTTACAATTAGAAATTCCCATTGTAATCAAAATGTAAAATAGCAATAACCGTTTTTTCATGACTAGGAAGGGGATGAATCATGCAAAAGCATCCGTCAATCGTAAAAAACGTAATTATTTTTCGATTCGTACGTTTATTTTTTTCCCGTGACCCCGATGCTTAAGGTGTGAGAACAATCGTAATCGGAATCCTCTTTCTTCTCTCCTTTCCGTCCCGAGCAGAGGGTATAGAGCCAGTCAAATTGCAATGGAAATGGGAAGAAAAGCAAGTATTGGAACTCAATGAATACCATGATGTGAATTTCCGAGTCGGAACCAGAAGTGTTTCCCGGGAGGACAGAAACAGAATCCTTTTAAAAACGACAAAGTGCGATTCCGTTGGCTGTCAAGTTTCGGCATTTTTTGATACCTACATACGATTTGGCAAAACGACTGGACCATTTCAAAAAGACAAAAATTTCGAATCGGATTTTAAAATCTTAAGAAATGGAAAATACGAAGTAGCAGATCAATACATCATGCCCAATTTGAGAAGTTTCCCAACTTTTCCTGATTCGCCCGTGCTCGTCGGAGATACATGGAAATTACCAGCAGAGGAGTCTTTCGATTTCTCCGGCGAACGGATCAAAATTGATGTGGAACCTGAATACAGTTATCTGGGCAAGGCTAAATGGCAATTTCAAAATCAAACGGGTTTCGCAGATAAGATCAGTTACACATATCCTATCTATTTCAACAAAACTGATAAAAGTAAAAGAAATGCAAATTCTCCAAATAAAATATTTGGCTTCGCTCGAGGGATTGTCTACTTCAATGCGGAGAAAGGACTTCCAGAATTTAAGGAGGTTAAGCTCTCGTATACATTTATCTTACAAGATGGAACAGTACAGGAAGCAAGTTATGATATCCAGGGGATTTACCAGTCACGTAAAAGTCTAAATACAGTCGAAAAAGAAAAAATCACCGAAGATGTGTTAAAGGATCTAATTGTAGATGATTTCTCAAAACCAAATCCACTTAAGTTAAACCAGGCGACCGAATCACCAGTTTCAGTAAGGACCTCGGAGGATGGAGTGATTTTTTCATTGGATTCCATTTTATTTGATTTTAACGATTCGAAGTTAAAAACCGAAGCAGAATCCGCGATCAAAAAGATTTCCGAAATTCTCAAAAAATATCCTGGTCGTGAAATCAGGGTTTCTGGCCATACAGATAGTACTGGAAGAAAGGAATACAATCAAAAACTATCTGAGGAGAGAGCAAAATCTGTATTACATGAGTTAGTTGATATACATAAAATGGAAGAATCCAAAATTTCGTTTAAAGGTTATGGCGATGCGATTCCCGTAGCACCCAATGATACAGATGAAAACCGTGCAAAAAACAGACGCGTTGAAATCACGCTTGTACTCGATTAGCCGATATTGATATCGAGTCCGACCGAGTAGGGAGCGACAACGGGCTCAGTTAAATTTTTGCCTCTTTCGACTAGAATCTCCATTTGTTTTCTGATCTCAGACATCAAGGCTACGATGCCCTCTCGTTTATTGGAGAGAAAAATCTGATGGTATGGTTCAATAGAAAAGGCAGTGCCTATGAGAACTTGGGCTTTTCTTGCTCTGTCTTCGCTTTTCCCAAAAACATGCCTTTCAAAACTACAGATCCATTCGAACAATCTTTCGGCAGAAGGGTATTGGATTAGATTTCTTGGTTTTGTGATGAGGAAGGTATAAGCTGTATCAACGAGCTGTTTTGCTCTTCTGATATTTTGTGGCGAGAGCTCTTTCGGAGTTGTTGGTAAGGGAGACCCTGCTTCCAAGCTATCGATAGCCGTGAATAGTTGTCGGATCTTTTCTATGGCGTGATCCGTATCTTTAAATTTTACGTTTAAGATGGATGCTGCTTGGTTTAAAGCGGTATGGCGAGCTCGACCTAGACGATAATCAAAATCCTTTCCATCGATATCAGCCTTTGGAACACCTAATTCAAATTCGGTTTCTTCCAACAAAACTCTTCCTACCGTCAAAAAACGTCTCAGCAATGTCCTTCCACCAGGATATAGTTTCAATTTTCGCTCAATTCTCTGGAGAGATTCTTCCACCTTACGAAGGATAGAATCCTTTGATCCTGAAATGATATATTTAACTGCCGTAGGCAGTACCATCAACTGTGCAGAGGGATCTTTTTTTAAAGCGTCTTCTAAACCACCATAGGCGACCTGAGCAACACCTGGCATAAAAGACACAAGATTATCATTTTCACCTGACATCATACCCTCGGGATAGAGGACTAGTTTACCATCAGAAGAAGATAAAATCTTTCGAGACATTTTAATCGCATCGCGATCGGCGCTACCTGTCAAAATAGAAAAGGCACCTACTCGTTTAATCAATTCGCCAACGAGTCCAAATCCCCAATTGAATATATTTCTTGAGGCCATAAAGTGGAATCTAGTTCCCATTTGATTTGCCACATGATACGCGATAATCGGTTCTACTTCGGAAGGATGGTTTGATAAATATAATAATCGTTTATTGCGAAACTCTCGAAGATACTTTAGATCCTCGCGCGCAATTTCTACACTATCGAGATTGAATAATAATTTGGAAAGTAAAGGAAAACTAAAATCTAGTGTTAGAGCAACAGGAAGTTCAAATGCGGGAGGAATGAAAGTTGATTTCATAGTCGGTGTGTAGATCAGATTGAAAAGGATACTATCGTTTTCTACCTTTTTTTATTCATGAATGTATCCCCATGTTTCAAGAATTTTTTTTACTTCCTTGCCCATCTCCTTTTGGATGCTAGATTCCGTAGTACCACTAAAGGCTCCATCATTATAGACCCAAGGTATGTCTGATGTCATCCAACCCATTGGATTTTTCTCCGAAAGTATAAACTCTCTTGTCTGGCTAGGATTGCTGAACGCTGTTTCAATGCCCCATTTCCCGAGCCTGTAGGAAACAGGTAACCCATCGCGGGAAAAACGAAAACTTCCTTCCATCTCTGGATTTACCGTATGAAACATAATTTCCACGGGTTCTACTCCCGTTTCCATTTCGAAGATCAGAGATTTTGCAGAACTTGACTGTATACTTACGGTAGACGATGTTTGCCATTGATAAAAAGAACCTTGTAGCGCTAGACTCCCGTTATCTCTGCATTTGCTCGTCGGACAAGGTGGGAGCCGAAGATGGATTCGATTCCGTGTAAGAAAATTACCGTTTTCAAAATCAATGCGAGCTCTCGCAAGTAAGTTTGAACCTTCTGCTAAAATGGAGAGATTTACTTTTTCTTCTGGATCTTTTTTTAAGTCATAGAGCTCTTCTTGCATCTGATGCGGCTCACCATCAAATGTTCTTCTAACAGTCGTAAAACCAGGGTATCTGCGAATGTATTTGTAAGCTTCCGTTCTCACAGATTCAGACATTCGTCCTTCTGTATAAATCTTATCTTCTTTCGGACAAGGTTCAGACGAAAGAATGCACACCGAGTAATCGACTCCCTTGAAGGAAAATGCTTCTGAATCAAGACCAATGAGTCCAAGCACTGTGGGAAGAATCGAAAGTAAGGAGGATTGCCCATCGATTTTGTTACGCACCGCTTTTAAGGGAGAAGGTAGTTTGATAAAGTATGGAACGTTAATCTCTTCATCGTAATGTGTTTCCCCATGCCCAAATCTTGTTTTCATAATGAAATGATAGCTATAATCATGATGTGGACTGAATAATTCTCCATGGTCCCCTGTAATGATGATCATGGAATTGTCATAAAGATCTAAAGCTTTTAACTTTTCGATTAATTTTCCAATCTCTCTATCTGTATAAACCATTTCACCAATATAACGCTGAACAGGTGATTCAAACTTATAGAATGCTTCCGCTGGTATAATTTTTTTCACATAGTTCATATCTTCTGGCGGGGGCGAATAAGAAGCATGGGGTGTATTCAAATTAAAATGCAAAAAAAATGGAATATCTTTTTTCTCCTCCACAAAGTCCAAAGCGTGTTTGGTCAATGCCTCTGTGTCAAAGATATCCATCCCGACTTGAAAGGAATTGTGAAAACCTAAATCAATTCCTACAGTCGTATAATCTAAAAAGAATACATTATTCATAATCGACTTTGTATAGTAACCCCTATCTCTAAGAATAGAAACCAGGTTCTCTCTTTTTTTGCCGTAGTATACTTTTCGCTGGTACGGCTTTGTCGTGAACCAAGAGTTACCAAGCCCTAAATTGGAAGAGTATTCTGAATGGAAAAAAGACATCATCGATGGTTTCGTCCAATTTCCATTCGAAAATGGATTTTCGAAAACTACGGATTCTTTGGCTAGCTGATCCATATTTGGTGTGATCGGATACGGAAATCCATAACTTCCAAAAAAGTCTTTCCGAGCAGAATCTAGGACAATCAAAATGATATTTGGTTTCTTTTCAAAATTATTTTGCATTAACAGTGGTTCTGCTAAAAATAAATGATCGTCCTTACTTTTCCAAGTGATTTTAAGATTTTTTTCAATTTGCAACCGCAGATGAAATTCATTCCAGACCTCAACATCTGTATCCTTAATCTCCCTCTCCATGAGGACCTTCTGGTTTGACTCTATGATCAAAACCCCATTGGCATTTCGTTTGTTTTGATTCTGATTGAGAAAACCTATTAGAGCCTCAAATTGATAGCTACCCGAAGCAATCTCAAATTCATAACTAGCATTTGGCGATAAATATAAAGAATCTAGAGAATGATTTACAAACAAGTTTTTGTCTGTATTAAATGTGATTTGTGTATTCTCCCATTTTCTTCCAATGGGAAGTTCGCTTTGCCTGCCCGGATTTTTTTTCCAGTGATACGTAAGAGGATCGGAGACTTCAGGCATGCCTGAAACCTTCGTGGAAGCTTTCTTCAACTCTCGCGTTAGATCATAAGATATCCCTGTAAATTTATTTCTTTCACCACATTGAAATAATAAAGCAGCGAGGAAAAATAAGACAAGGTTGAATCGAAAGTATCGAGAAAGACAAAGCATCTAAGACTAGAATAAAAAACTAATTTTTACTGGCAAGTGCCATCATACTCGATCGCTCCTGCGCTGATACCCGTTACCGAACCTGGACGAGCTGCATTGAAAATATCATACGCAGGTGAACCGAGAGTGTTGAGTATCCGTGTGGCCGTACAAGGAGAACTAGAGGAATAGTTGCGAAATTTCATGCTATAGGTGGTGGTCGTAACACTCTGCCGAGGGTCTACATAGACATTTAAGGTTGATATGGTGGAGATAGAGGACGTGCCACAAGCGCCATCGCTCACAACTCCTCCCGAACAGATATTATCAGCCGTTGTCGATGGATATTTGACTAAAGTGGGACAACCATAAAATACATTTCCCTTTAAACTCGTTAGATTGGTAGCCTCTGTCAGTCCGTCATGCAACAAACAATGGCGAGTGCTTGCTCCAACTTCCGTGTATAGAATGTTGTTTTGGACATTTGCATTTTGTGAGCTGGTTCCCAGAAAATATAACGGTATGGAAATATCTTCTGCCACACCAGAGTAGATCGTATTATAAAATATATTGGTTGCAAAAGTGTTCTGGTTGAGTGCCAGGCCGAGCGACCTGCAAGTATACGTGGAGTTGGCAAGAGAACACGTTCCGCCATCTATCATATTATTGTAAATATTGAGAGAAGAAGAAACACTATTAAAATAAGCACCGAAGGTAAAGGAATTACTCGTTCCATTATTTCTACTATTTCCGGCTGAAATATGATTTCCATCGACGATTGAGGTAGCACTTGGAGATGAAATATCTAGTCCATATGAAAATGAAGCAGAAGAGCCCGTCGCCGTCGCGTTTCCACCATAAATCCGATTGTTATTGATCGATACTACCCCACTTGCTGAATAAATTCCTCGTGTTGTCGCCGAACTCGAAGAGGTAACATTGCCGCCATGGATAGAATTGGAGAAGACGCTTCCGCCTGCGGGCATCCGAACACCATACGAAAACAGTCCACCAACGCCACCGTATACAGTATTACCTGATTTGAGGGAATTGTCCCCGAGAGCAAAGGAACCCATGGCTACTCCTAACGAAACACCAACCGACGTCTCCGCAGTTCCCGCACTTATGGAATTTCCATATATTTTTCCTGCCACAGAGTTATTATTTATGTGCAGACCTACACTCTCGGATCCTGAAAGAGAAGAAGAAAGTGTTCCTCCGTTGATTGTATTGTATCTAATTAAAGTTAAATCAGGTGAGGACGCCGTTACGAGATAAAACCCATAGCTCTTGCAAGAGAGCGAACTGCAGGTTCCGCCAGTGATCGTATTGCTTTGTAGGAAGGGAAATAATCCGCCAGTCGAGCTGAAATAAAAGACTCCATAGGTTTCGCAGGATACAGGAGTGCAGCTTCCGCCAGTGATCGTGTTACTTAGTATCGCTCCCATTGTCGTATCACTTGTGTTACTGCCACCAAAATTACTTAGAAATAAGCCTGCTGCTTTATTGCCCGTCCCACCCTGAAGTGTATTATTCGATAGGATGACCTTTCCCGTGATTACGGATACTGCAACCGTTTCATTCGAATCGGTGGCTCCTATGATTTTAAAGCCATCGACATACGTCGCATTCGTAACAGCAGGATCAATGCGTAATGTAGGACAAGGATTAGGTCCACTAAACAAAGCACCGCCACAATCTGTAGGCGTAGATTTTTGAATGATCGTCTGCCTTGCCGAAGAATTGCGCGTTGCAAACGAGGTGCCAGGCGTATAACCACCGTATAATGACACGTTATTATATACAGTAATATTTGTGGTCGTCTCGTATGTTCCATCCTCGACCAATATGACACACGGAGGAGTACCGCAAGGATTCATAGCCCCAATCGCATACTGAATTGTGGCGTACGGGGAAGCTGCTGTGCCAGGATTGGCATCACTTCCTGAAGCGGTGCTCACATACTTCGTACTAGATGGAATCGTATAACGAACAGCAATCGAGCCAGAGGCTAACGAATTGCCTGCGGCGCTCGTACAAGTAAATGTATGCGAGACAGATGCCGGATTCCAAGTAGTACTTGTAGAAAGTGTGAGTGTATCATTTGTCAAATTCGTGGTGCTTACGGAGAATGATGCCGTTCCACCTGTTGTTAAATTTCCAGTTCCAAAGGTACAACTCGTATTTGTAACAGCTGCAGAAAATCGAAAGACTATCGATTGGTTTGTATTTAAAACTGAGAAATTAGCAGGCGTTTGAGCAAGTAAACTAAAACAATTCACTGTGACCGTCGCATCAGAGGTGGAAATGGTACCTGTCGCAGAGCTGAGAGCACATACATGAGAAGAGGGAGAGGATGTGACTGTAACAGAATAACCGCTTCCGATGGCCACATCCGTTGGAAACACAAAGCTTCCATTCGAAGTAACCGTTAATGAATCAGAATTGTTATTTGATAGGGTTAAATTTCCAGAAGCGATTCCGGAAACGTTCACGCGAATCGCACGTCCTGTGGTAGTACAGGAAATACTAAGATTGGAAATATTGTTTGCAGAAGTAAAGCTTCCGCTTCCGTTCGTAACCGAGCAAGTTTGTGTTGGATGGATGGGTGAAGTCGTGACAACAACAGAATACGTTGCTCCTACATTGTATGTGGTGGTAAATGCAAAGGATCCATCAGAAGAGAGGGAGAGAGTGTCTGTGCCGTTGTTTGTCAAAACGAGACCTGTCCCGAGTAAACCCGAGATGGAACCACCTAAGGTGTATCTTGTGGTACTGCAATTGACAACTATTGATTTGATATCTCCCGATACCAATGTTCCTGTTCCGCCCGAAACGGAGCAGGACTGAGTGGGATTTGTCGGCTGCGTTTTTACTACGACAGCGTAAGTCGCACCTTGTGCGATGAGAGTATCGAAAAAAACCTCTCCATTCGAATTGACATTTAAATTTTCCGAATCATTGAGCGTTAAGGCAAGACCTGATCCTTCCAGTCCGCTCACGGTCACAAATACTTTTCCGGTTGAGGTAATAGCAGTTCTTGTACTTTGGTTTCTCAGAAAACTAGCTAGTTCAATCCAACTTTGTTGCACGGGGGCGATGCAAGAGGTACAAAACGCCAATCCAATCCCGAACAAAAGCATATATCTGTTTTTTAAAAATGACATAATCATGCGCAAATTTTGTCCTCTATTGGATATAACAAATGAAGAGGGAAAAATTGTCTATAGATTCCACTGACTGGCCTTGAAACCAAAATTTGGAAGGAAAAGTTGTTTCTTTTTCCGTTTCTCCCAGTCATTTTAGCATTCTATGAGCATATGGCCGAATACGTTTACCCGTGAGGAATCTACATTCGTAAATAAAGATGGCGGTAAAATTTTTTATCAGATCTACCGCCCTATGTCGGGTGCCAAGCGTGTGCTCATTGTACATCATGGTTTCGGCGAACATAGCGGTCGTTATTCTAACCTCATTGATTCCTTTTCAAACAAAGAATTCGTAATTTATCTTTTAGATGCGCGTGGACACGGACGCTCGGACGGTAGAAGGGGTGTTGTAGGACATGTATCTGATTTTTTTGCCGATCTAAATCAGCTCATCGGGATCGCAAAACAACGAGAGGGCGTCAAAAAAATCACTCTTTTGGGACACTCCATGGGTGCCGTGATTTCCTTTCTATATACCGGCATCGACAACCACCAAGAGGACATTGATGCTCTGATCACGAGCGGACTAGCGATCAAAGTACAAACTGACCTAATGATGGAAGTAAAAAAAGGAATCGGTGGATTTTTAGCAAATGTTTTGCCAACACTTACAGTTCCGGCAGGCCTTGATGTTAATTTTTTATCTCATGATAAAAATGTTGTGGAGGCGTATGTGAATGATCCTCTTGTGCATGGAAACATCTCTTCCTACCTTGGTGATTTTTTACTCAACTGCTACGAGTTAGCTTTGAATACTGCAGCTAACATCAAAATACCGATTTACATGTTTCATGGAAAAGAAGATAAGATCGCTTTAGCTACTGGGAGCTCTGATGCATTTGAGCGAGTTGCCTCGATTGACAAAACTTTGAAATTATATGACGGATTGTATCATGAAACCATGAACGAACTTCCGAAAGATCGTGCGAACGTATTTAAAGAATTAGTGACATGGATAGACAAACATTAAGGAGAACATAGCCAATGGCGATTAGCAAAGAGATAGTTGGTAAAAAACTAGATCGATTTGAATTTACTGTGGAACGAGGCAAAATTAAAGAATTTTGTTTAGCGATCCATGAAAAAAACCCCATCTATTTTGACTTAGAAGAAGCGAAAAAGGCTGGTTATACGGACATTCCTGCACCACCTACGTTTCCGACGGTCATTATGTTTTGGGGATACCCGAAAATTTGGAATGATATGGCTGAGCTTGGGATCGATCTTTCCAAAATCTTGCACTTAAAAGAGGAATACACCTACCATAAAGTTTTGTATCCAGGAAAGGTATCTGCGCAGTCCGAAATTTCAGACGTGAAAGTAGGAAGAGCTGAGATTGTTACATTTAAAACTACAATCTACGATGCAGCAAATGATCCTATTCTCTCAGCCGAGATGGCGATTTTCATTCGTAAGGATTAACAGGAGAACAATTACTATGGCTAAAATCAATTTTGATCAAGTAGAAGTAGGACAATCTCTCACTCCGTTGGAGATAGATCCCATCACTCATGCGCATCTAGTTCGTTATGCGGGTGCATCTGGAGACTTCAATCCTATTCACAATGACCCTGATTTTGCAAGGAAAGCGGGTCTCGAGGGAACGATCTCTCATGGTATGTATGTGATGGCTCAAGTTGGTCGTTTGTGCACGTCATGGGCGGAGCAAAAGGACATTGCCTATTTTGGAGTCACTTTCAAAGCAATGACAAAACTCGGAGAGAAACTTACTGTAGTGGGAACCATAAAAAAGAAATTCGAAAAAGATGGTAAAAAAACAGTAACCGTTCTTGTGGAAGCAAAAAACGAAGCGGGAGAAGTGAAGGCAGGCGGAGATCTAGTCGTCAACGCAGTTTAAAAAGTTTCACTTTTTATGTTATGCGGGCACGGATTAAATTTTTACGTGCTCGCAAATTTTCAGTCATCAAAAACGATGACTATTAAAATGATCGCTTATCATTTTAATAAAAAATTTTACGTATTTTCACTCATCTTCATCAGTTTCTTTTCATTCTGTAAACCGTTAAATTTACGAAAAGATTGTGATCCAACATCCTTAGATTTTCTAAAAATATCTCTTCTCGTTCAATACTTACAGATTCGATCCGCTGGCTGTTACCCACCTTTTTTTGCTGCAAATATAGATCCTTCGGTTGCGAGTGAGTCGGCTCCAAATTCATCATCTGAAATTCGAGTTCCGCTTTGGGGATTTTTTTCTATCAATGCAGGTGCTGGTTTAGTACGAGATATTAAAATCAATGGAACCAAGGCCTATGTCGGCGGTGTTTTTGACTACATCGGACCAAACACTGGTTCCTTAGCCATGTTAAATGGAAGCGACCAAGTACTTCTTCCTCAGACCTCTTGTCCCTACTTTGAAATCGACGGGAATGTCAATCGCATCCTCAGCGATGGCAATGGAAATGCTTTCGTTGCTGGGACCTTTAATCATATCTTTGGAATCCCAAGACGAGCCATTGCCAAAATCAAAGCAGATTGTTCTATCGATACGACTTTTAATGTCAATATGGCGGATTCCGGTGCTGATGTCAGGACTCTTCTTCTCCACAATGGAAAATTGTATCTTGGTGGGGTCTTTTCTGGAACCTTTGCCACAACTGGATCCGATACCAGAACTCATCTTGCAGCCGTTAACCCCAGCTCAGGTGCTCTGGATACCAGTTGGAATCCAGTCATCACTGGTGGTGAAGTTAACGATATACAAACTGACAACACGGATCTCTATGTTGGTGGGCAGTTTAGCCAAATCGGAGGATCTACTTTGTCAAATCTTGCTCGGATCAATTTGACAACAGGTACCGTTGTGAATGCATTGGGAGATCCCGATGGTACGGTTCAATCTATCTTCCTTGAGGGAACAAATCTCTATGTGGGCGGCAGTTTTACCACGATATCGAGCAATACTGCCAATTATCTGGCTAAAATTGGCAATTCAGGATCTTTTATCTGGGGCAATACTCAACTTGATTCCACTGTCCGATCTGTATATATTTCAAATAACAAACTTTATGTGGCAGGTAATTTTTCCACTCCGAGACAAAGCCTTATCACTTTTGATCCAACGACCGGAAGTGATTTAACCAAAGACTTTAAAATTTTATCCGGCCTTGTCACTATGGTTCGCGAGGTAGATAATAAAATCTTTTTGATCGGAAGTTTTACTTCCATTTTAGATACATCCATTCCGTATGTCGCGAGCATTGACCCAACAAACGATACTCTCGTTTCTTGGAATGCCAACATCGGAGGACCCAACCAACAGGATTACGGAGATATCTTGAAATTTTCCAACGGTAATTATCTTGTTGGCGGCTCGTTTCCGACATTACAAGGTAAGGCGAGAAGCTACCTAGCTGAAATGGATTTAACGACGGGCCAACCTACAGATTGGAATCCTAGTTTTACGCATCCAGGAGGTATAGAAGTCATTCAAGCAATGCACATCTATCAGGATCAACTTTATATCGGAGGAGCTTTCACTGCAATTGGTGGTCAGACGAGGACTCGATTTGCTTCGTTTGATATCAAGTCGACACCATCTCTCAGCAACCTATCGATTTCGATTTCGGGATATACAAATAACGTCTATCGAATTTCGAACTTCGATAATAACATATTAATTACTGGCGGCTATGCGACGGTCAATGGGACATCAATCAATCATATAGTGACATTAAATCCAGAAAATAATCAACTAACTTTTGGTCTGAATCCAAATACTAACTTCAGTATTAAAGATTTCATAAAACTCTCGAATGGTAAGTTGGTCTTAGGAGGGGATTTTACGCAGATCAATGGCTCAACTGCTATCAACCGTTTTGCGGTGGTAAACGAATCAAATGGCAATCTATTACAATCACCATCTGGCACTGCGATTGGTAGCGCTTACAGTCTTGTGGAGTCAAATGGACGACTAATTATCGGATTTGATAACAATTCGGCACCTGGAGGTAGTACTGGATGCTGTTTAGGTATTTACGATATCGATAACTTCAACCCCATTACGCATTCACTTAACATTCTACCTGCCTCCGGTCAAAGAGTGAACTACGTTTATGCGAACTCTTCCGAACTATTTTTTATGGGTACGTTTAATAGTGTTCGTTCGCAGACCAAAAGCAATTTTGCTGCCGTTCTATCCGATACGCTTCAGCTAACTGACTTTTCCCCTACTTTCAATTCCGAAGTCTATCGAATGGGCGAATCAACTACAGATTATTTTTTCTTAGGAAGATTTTCTGCGGTTTCTGGAAGGAAAAGGTCCTACTTAGCTCGTATTCGAAAGAGTGATAAATCGCTAGTGAATTAGATTTTTAACCAATTTGCCTTGCTTTTCCAAGTGATGCAGATACAAATTTCTTAGAGGCTGAAAGCGATGAAACCAAAGATGTTCCTCCTTCTATTCTTATCTCTCTTCCACCTTTTCTGTAGCACGACCTCCAAGATCGTCACCAACCCGAATGGAGTCGAAGTGATTCTGCAAGGCAAATCCAAGGGCATTACACCCGTTACGATAGAGCTTAATAATTTCATAGGCGAAAAACATTTGGTAACATTTAGAAAGGATGACGTCCTTCTTAAGAAAGTTGAATTAGATAGAAAGGTAAATTGGTTCACGATTCTTCTTTCTCCCCTAGGTTTAGGACTTCCTCTGTTGTGGTTATCGGGGGCAAATGAGGAATATTTTTTTGATCTGCAAATACTTACCTGGTCAGATGTGTTCGAACCTAAAAATTTTGAATCTGCTGATAAGAAATGCAATTCTATTGGTTTCAGATTGCCTACCGATATGGAGATGAAATTTGCTTATGAAAGTGGTCTCACGCGAAAGTGGGGGGAATCTAAAAATTTATTTTGGACTTCTACAAGAATTGCCGATGGTGTCTATCACAAGTTAGATTCTTCGCTCGCCACAAACCAATTTGCAAACGAATTGTACTATACTTTCAATTCTGAAAATGGAGTCTTTGGAAAAAGTAGCCCAAACAATGCCTATTTGATCCGGTGTGTAAAATGACATATTATGCGATATTAATCTCTATTCCCTTTGCCGTTTTTAGTGCCTTTTTAATCCATTGGTTTACGATTCGAGCCATTCCTTCGGCAAAAGCACGCCTGGAGTTAATCAGAGGAGTCTATCTTGGATTTTCTTTTCAAATTTTAATCTTTGCACTTCTCTTGTTTTATCTAGGTCGATCGGTATTTTTAGCCCCGGTTTTCGCAGTCGCCTTCTCGTTCATAGGCGATTGGTTCAATTTACAATTTCCAATCGCACAGAAAAATAATGAGGATCCGATCATCGGCGGCATTGTCGGTTTTATTATGGCCCAATTTTTTTATCTCTCCGCTTTTTTTCAGTTGGTCCCAATTTCCATTCTGTATGTCGGAATCGTTCCTTATCTGATCTCTGCAGGCTTTGTTATTTTACCTGGGGTAATATTTTATTTCCGAGTTTACAATCCTAAAAGACCAAAACCAATCATGATCGCCGCTTTTATATACGGTTTGATTTTGTGCTTTTTTGTATCTCTGACTGTAAATGCGTATCTGCTTTATGGCGGCTATTGGATTTATCTTATGTTAGGTGGAGTTTTCTTTTTGGCCTCAGATGCCATTATGGGAGAGACGACGATACATGGAGAAAGGCACCCTGTTTGGGAATACCAGGTTCCATGGATTACTTATTTAATCGCACAAAGTTTCCTCTTAGTTGGATTTTTTTTACTCTCTCATACTCTACTTCATTGATGGATGTTGTCTCGTGATTCGTGGGTTCGTATTTATTAAAATGATTAACGATTAAGCTTTAGGCAGAGGGTCTCGAGCCGATCATAACTTATGGCCATACCCTCTTCTAAATGACTTCCCAAAGCTGCGTCTCGAACATCCTTGGATGGATACTTAACTGAGTTTTTCATTAATGTTTTTCCATTTTTCTCTTCCAGAATCAGTGTACTCATTGTTTCATTTGCCGTCGGACCAGCTTCCACCAATTCCGTATTTACAAGCTTTTCTGGTGCTAGCACCTCTTTATAAACACCAGAAACTCCCATTTTCATACCTTCTTCATTCTGCCAAACAAAACGAAACTTACCGCGAACGCGAAGGTCGACTTTACATTCTTGGAAGGTCCATCCACTCGGACCAATCATCCAGTGTTTCAATAATTCTGGTTTTGTGAAACAATCGAAAACCAATTTTCTCGGCACATCGAAGGTTCGAGTTATTTCTATCTCTAAGTCATTCAGTTTGTGGATCTTGATCGGTGTCATAGTTCAATAAATCTAAGAATCACAATCTTTGTAGCCTTTCCTAAAATGAAAAACAACATTCTCATTTCAGTCAGAAAGAAAGTGGGCATTTTTTATCATTTGAAAATCATCTGCATGTCTGAGGCTCATCTGAACCTACGAAAAGTGTGGATCGTTTTCGAACGACTCCAAAATCAAAAAAATGTTTGTCAATTTCTATGAAACGGAATCCAATACCCATCCGTAGGTAAGTTCCATGCCAATCTCACGATATCCCTTCTTGCTCCTGATTTCTATCTTTCTACTATCCGTTACTTCTTTACTACCCGTTCCTCTTAAGAATCAGTCTGGAGATTTGGATTTTGAATTTCCCGTTTCGAAAGTTCCACAATCCTATGATCAACTTCAGAACCAGAAATTTCCATCGAATGCAAATATTGAATTAGATTTTTCTGGCTTTCCTGAAGGAGCGACAACGGGACCTGATGGTGGCGCCGTTTATAAATGGAAAGAAAGAACCTACAAGTGGACATTTAAAGACGGTAGAGAGCTGACCTTTTGGAATCCTTCGAATTGGATTGTCACAAAAGAGAATCATACCTTTCATACCAATGGTGAGAACGGTAACGGACTTCCCAAGAACTTCCGATTTACCGACCCGAATGGATCAAGTCTTTCCCAATACTACCATAAGGCATTCCAAACCAACTTTTATTTTTATGAGAACTTTCAAGACAGATGGTTCTTTCAATTATTTCCGGAAAACCTTTTCACGAGTCGGGTAAAGAAATCAGGACGATTTCACTTTTACCACGAGCCAGAACATGAAGCTTGGATAGATGCCTTTTTAGAAGGAAATGCCTACAGTCGGTTTGAAGATTACATCGAAAAAACGGGATATACCACTTCCAAACAAATACCTGTCGTTTTCTTTAAAAATGCGAGTCCGTTTAGAAATTTTATCAATTTACAAAACGCCGATTGTGCAGGTGGTCGAGGTGGCATTTTCGGAATCAGTTTTTGCAGTTTATCGCCAATCGTTGGTTATGTTGGAAATGAAAAAGATGTTAGAGAAAAATCAAAAGCAGTCCATCATACCCACATGCTTTACCACGAATGGGGCCACCATCTACAGCAAGTCCAATGTGCCATTTTACGCAGAGATCAAAAATTACCAGAACAACAATTCTCAGCATGGTTTAATGAAGGGATGGCGGAATATTTGGGTTACATCGGTAGCAGCAAAAAAAGAGGAAATGATCGGATACTCTTTTTTGAAAAATATGTTTTACCAGGAAAAGAACCCCAGCTAACAAAAGAAGACCCCTATCTTTTGGGAGGGCAAACTTTTAGATACATCGCTGAGAATTACGGAGAAAAGGCAGTACTCGATATTTGGTCAAAATCTTGTTTAGGAGAAAAGGAAGATGTGATCTTTCGTAATCTAACATCAAAATCACCAGAGCAAATATTAAAAGCAGTATATAAAGATTTATCAAAATATAAAAAAGTACCAGAAATGGCTGAATTTATGGGAGATACCCTCAAAGACTGGGCAATTGATATCTACAGTTTAAATTATCTCAATGAAGATAGTGAACTTCCGCACCTCGATGATCCAAATTCTCGGCCTAATTTAAGAAAAGCCTTCGCCTTAGATACAAAATCCATCGAGGGTAAATTGGAAGGACAATTTACAACACCCAGAAAAGAACAAATTTATTTGTTTAAAGATGGCACGTATACGATTCGAGGAGCAAGCTACAAGGCCACCTTTTTCCAAAACCAAACAATTGTTTATTTATACGACGGACATGAGGTGACAGAATGGCCGAAGGGGAATCTTACCTGGAAACACAAAGATGGGAAAGTTTATCAATTTTGAGATTTGTTTTCTAGTATGTCATCCTACCAAAAATTTATATTTTCCGCATCGAATTTAGTCCTCTTACTAAAACAAATTCGAGTAACCCCAGAGAACGATTGTAGAAATGCAGCTAGCGATCACTTCATTTCTCCAAATGTGTCTTAAGGAAATTCTCGACTGCTTCCGCTTGGATCGCATAACCGAGCCCAGAATGTTTGGTTTCACTTAAGGCAATCTGGTATCTTGCCACTCCGACCAATTCCCGTTTCGCATTGATCAGGGGAGCACCAGAAAACCCAGGAAAAAATATGCGATCTAACTGAATGTAAGTTCGATTCGGTTCGGTAGGATCACCACCAAGTACATTTGGTTTCGAAACATGAGAGATGAAAAAAGATTCCTCTTCGCCAAACGGAGTTCCCATAGAATAGACGGTGTCGCCGTAGTCGGCCTCCTTCCCAGGAAAGACATCTAAAAACGGTACCTCATCCGAATCATTTTCCAATTTCAAAAGAGCCAGATCGATCGCCACATCCTTTTCGATTAAGGTAGCGGTGAGGTTTTTATATGAGACATAAACTTTTTTCTGTCCCTGCAATACATGAGCCGTCGTTAGGATGTGGCCATCTCTTGAAACAAAAAACCCGGATCCAATCCAGGCATTTCCTGGTGTTTTCGGTTCTAACGAGATAGATATAACACGTGCTTGCAGATACGCAGCTAATGGAGATGTTGAGTTGGTGTCATCCGATTTATGACAACTTTCAAGCGTTAGAATTATTATAAAAATTAAATTTATTGCCTTCATGAAAAAAAAACCTCGTTCACTTCAAAAAAAAAGAATATTAAGATTCTGCAGAATGATGACACGCGTTAGAAAAAAATATTGCAACTTATTCTAAAACAGAATTCACTAATCGACAGGAGAAAAAAATGAAAACCAAAATCTTAAGCATTCTACTCATTGCTATGATCACAATCACAAATTGCAAAAAAGAAAAGGACGATAAAACGGGCCAACTGGGATTATTATTCCTACTCACAAATAGCTCTACGGCGGCAACCCAAACGAGTGATGTCACAACACCAGTTGGACAGTCCACTTCTGTTTCCTCTGCCATCTCTGGTATCTCTTCCAGTGTCACAACGACAACGAATACTTCTTCGTTTACCATGAAGGATAAAAATGCCATGGATCGAGAGGAGATGTTCGCCATCAATTCCGTATTACGTTATGGCAAAGACTCTCAAAAAGCAAAGGATGCCGTTGTCACCATGTTGAAAAAGAAAGTAGAATTTGCTAAAAGCCAGGCCGCAAAAGCTAACGCCGAAAAAAGACTCACAGCTTGGAGTTCTTCTACGACGGATTCCGATGGTTTTACTTCCTACACATTCAGCGGAACTGTGAAAGGTGCCACTTACTCAAAAGGGGAGACGGACATTACAGCTTTAACAAGTGGATCCACTTCTTGTAAAGTTACTACTTATACTACTGCAAGCAAGGTTGACCAAGGTACAGCTGCCTTTACAAACGGAAGCTATAAGACAAAATTCAGTGGAACTTCAACGGGAACCACAGGCTTAACTTCACAGACTAAAACTTCTGCGGATGTTACCTTTACTAATTTTGGGACACTTTATTCAGATATCTACAAAGCCATTGCCTTATTAAAAAAATACAGTGGAACTTCCATCTTCACCTCTACGAAACCAGAATGTTCTGTTTACCAAGCTTATTATGCAGACTTCGATGCTACGTATAACCAAGCAACCATCGCTGGAACACTAAGCTACACGACAGATAGCAATACTCTATTAAAATATAGTAGTTCCACAAGCTATTCCATTTCAGGAACATTTACTTCGACTTCAAATTCCACAGCAGGCCTCACCATCACGCAAGGTGGTAAAACTGCGAGCAATGTGACTCTGAAAGATTTAAAATTTACAGGTCTTTCTGATTACAGTTCCGCATCTGGAACTCTTTCTGGAAAGTACACGATTACCATCACAGGTACAGTTTCGGGATCTGCTATCAACGAAACGCTTGCGGTCATCTTCTAAGGCCAATTTTGATGGGGTTTGCTCTTGGCGGGCCCCGTCTTTCTATCTCTCTTCCAGAGAGGCGAAATCGACTCCTACCAAAAAAATGCATTTACGATCAGGAGATTCCTTCATAGTGTAGACTCATATTCCTTGAGGTTTCTATGCCAGAATTCTTTTATACTGATCCATTCCCCTTGGGTGAAGATACCACTCCGTACAAACTTCTCACAAAAGATTTTGTCAGCACAGTCCCTTTCGGTGACAAAGAAATCCTAAAAGTGGAACCAGAGGGACTAACCTTTCTCGCACAAAGAGCGATGGAAGACATTGCCTTTTATCTCAGGCCAGGCCACTTACAAAAAGTAAGAAATATTTTAGATGATCCTGAGGCTACCAAAAACGATCGATTCGTTGCTATGGCCTTACTTAAAAATGCCGTGATTGCCTCTGACAAACAGTTGCCATCCTGCCAAGACACTGGTACGGGCATTGTCGTGGCAAAAAAGGGGGAATATGTGATCACGGGCAGTGATGATGCCGAAGCGCTTTCTCGAGGCATTTATAATACATATGTAGAACGTAATTTGCGTTATTCGCAAGTTGTCCCCTTAAGCATGTATGAAGAAATCAATTCTGGTTCGAACTTACCAGCTCAAGTGGATATCTACTCCACTCCCGGCAATAAATACAGTTTTCTCTTCTTGGCAAAAGGCGGTGGATCGGCAAATAAAACCTACCTTTACCAAGAGACAAAGGCCCTCTTAAACCCCGCTTCCCTTGAAAAATTTATCTCCGAAAAAGTAGCAGGTCTTGGCACTTCCGCCTGCCCTCCATATCACATAGCGGTAGTTATTGGCGGAACATCTGCCGAAGCTAACCTAAAGACTGTGAAACTAGCATCGGCAGGCTACTTAGACCATTTACCTACCAAAGGTAATAAGGAAGGAGTAGCCTTCCGAGATCTAGAGCTGGAGGAGAAGATGTTAAAGGCAGCTCAAAAGTCGGGAATTGGTGCACAGTTTGGCGGTAAGTATTTAGCACATGATTTTAGAATCATCAGATTACCAAGACACGGTGCATCTTGTCCGGTTGGTCTCGGTCTCAGCTGCAGCGCTGATAGAAACTTAAAAGCTAAGATTACAAAAGACGGAATCTTTATCGAGGAACTCGAATACGATCCAGCTCGCTACCTTCCGACAGTTAAAGAAAAGGACGATGGCACTGAGGCAGTTCATATTGATTTAAACCAACCGATGAAAGACATTCTAGGTATTCTAACAAAATATCCTGTCAAAACAAGAGTTATGTTATCTGGTCGATTGGTTGTAGCACGAGACAGCGCTCATGCAAAACTTAAAGAAAAGTTAGATAAAGGTGAGCCTTTACCTGATTATTTTAAAAATCATCCGATTTATTATGCAGGTCCTGCGAAAACGCCGGAGGGAATGCCTTCCGGTTCTTTCGGACCGACTACCGCAGGTAGGATGGATAGTTACGTTCCACTTTTCCAAGCGAAGGGGTATTCGATGATCACTCTTGCGAAAGGAAATCGTTCGAAAATTGTAACTGACAGCTGTAAAACGAATGGTGGATTTTATCTCGGTTCCATCGGAGGGCCTGCAGCGCTACTTGCGAAAGAAAATATAAAAAAGGTTGAGGTGTTAGACTACGCTGAACTCGGGATGGAAGCCATTTGGGCCATTGACGTAGAAAACTTTCCCGCATTTATCGTCGTTGATGACAAAGGAAATGATTTCTTCCAAATGTTGACATAGACCAAGTTTGTGGAATGTACGGGAGAGTAAGGTTCCCTTTCCTCAAAAGTGAGAGAACCTTGTTCATTTCGTCAATGAGACTGTTAAATATATGTGATGGTTTTTAACTAAAACCTTCGTCTTTTAAACTATTGAAGGGTTACGAATATGGAAAAGAAAAATCGAGTGATGGAGCATGTCTCTGATCCTAAACAAAAAAAACATATCTTAACTAATTATCTCTTTGAAAAAGAGCTAAACATTAACGAGAAGGGAATTCTCGCAACTGCACAAATCGTAACTGTCAATGATGATACCATTATATTAAAACTTTCTTCTGGTTGGGATTTCGAAAAAATTAGATCGTTTAAAATGAGTGCCGTCTTAGCCAGATACGTTGAAATTGATTGCAACGTGGTTTCCATTCTCAGTGAGAATAAAATTGAAGTCAGAGTAGGAGAAGTAGGTATTGCAAAAAAAGATCGCAGTGCTCCTAGAGTTCCTGTAAGTGAAGAAGGATTTATAAAAGTTACAAATATAATCAGTTCTAAAACAATCATCGAAGCAAATATGTTTAATATTCCTACGCTTGTGAGAGTCAATTTCGAAGAATATGAAAAAAAAATACAAGCCCTCTTTGAAAAGGAGGATTCTGTTTCCATTCAGATCTTTGGAGAAAATTTAGATCGAGAGTTAGAGATCGTCAAGAAAGAGATGCGGCCATTGCTACTCCGTGACACTCTTTCCGAAGATTCCTATCAAATGTCCGATCCGCAATTTATCAATTATGATGAACTCATAGACGACCAGATAGCCAATGAGATAAAAAAATATAGAGACAGTCAGATCCTTTCCATGCTCATTTTGCCGATCATTTACATCAATGAATTGGAAGAACACATTCCGATTGGATACGTCCATGTGAAAAGCAAAACAAAGACGATCACTGAAGATTTAATCAATGCCATCCAGACTAAAATGGAGGAAATGATCGAAAGGATCAAAGATGCCAATCTCATCAAAACCGAGGATAAATTTCCCGTATTGGACGTATCGTCTACAGGACTAAAGATGGTTGTCAATCATCCAAAGTTAACAGAAACACTTCCGAAGCAGAAGGGATTCGGATTAGATATTGTTTTCAAAATGCAAACTCCCTTTCGTTTGTTTGCCAAAGTCGCATGGTCAAAGCTAAACCAAAAAGGGGAACTCCTGTTAGGCTTAGAAATCATCGGCATTGGCAAATCAAAAGTAGAGAAAGCACGTTTCCAAGAGAATATTGAAATTTTGAAACAACTCAATTTGAACCCGATTTAGATTGATTTTTGTTATGTGTTTATCTCCACCGATTCCTGAGGAATGTGAATATGAAATCTGAAATGAAAAAAGTGATCACAGTGGAGAGTTATATTGAATCCTTTCCCCAAAAAACCAGGTCTCGCTTAAAGAAGGTTAGAGCTTTGATTCTTAAAAATGCAAAGGAAGTGGTGGAGAGCATCTCTTATGGCATGCCAGCTTATAAAACTCATGGTAAACCCCTCCTTTACTTCGCCGGATATGAAAGTCACATCGGCTTGTATGCAACTCCATCAGCAAATGTCAAATTTTCGGATGAATTGTCCCTGTACAAACAAGGAAAAGGTTCCATCCAATTTCCTCTTAACGAACCACTGCCTACTGATCTGCTCCTAAAAATCATCAAATACAGAGTGGAAGAAAATCACCGTACAATTAAGAAAAAGAAAGCAAAGGAAGATGTTAAGGATTTGAAATCATGATGATCCGTTCGCTAGAATGGGAACAAATCCGAGTAAATTTAACTACATTTTTCAAAGCCTACAATCAATAAATTTCCATAAATCGGCTTGACGAACCCATTCTTGGCGATGATCTTTT
Source organism: Leptospira ognonensis (assembly GCF_004770745.1). GTDB lineage: Bacteria > Spirochaetota > Leptospiria > Leptospirales > Leptospiraceae > Leptospira_A > Leptospira_A ognonensis. Next base: position 233,449 of record NZ_RQGD01000022.1, read on the forward strand.
CTGTGTTCAGGAGAGTTCAAAGATATGCAGTTTCTTCTTAATATTAAAAGAGTTATTTTTCAAAAGATCGCACCAGGGTTACTCATCGGGCTGATCTTACTTTCTACCTTACTTACGCTAACCTGTAAAAAAGAGGAAAAGGATAATAATGGTGGTCTGTTCTTACTTTTCCTACTAAACAGAAACACCACCACTGAATCTACAGGTTTTTTTATCACGATACCTGACGGTGTCGCGAAATAAGGAGAGGATCATGAAAAAAGTATATATCATCTTCGCGTTTGTTATTTTTTTCGGGCTCTCTTTCGATTTAACTTGGAAAGAAATGACACGTCAGTATTCCATCCATTCAAAGAAAGACTTAGTCATTGATGTTAGTATGGGAAGTGTGAAGCCCATATTTGCAGCTAGCTCCAATTGGGATGGAGTTCGAGATATCGCCAAGTTCACCAAAGATATCGTCAAAGGAATCGACTCCATTTTAGTAAATTTGGCTAGCTCAAATATCTTAAGTCAAACGAGCACAGTTACGGCTGTTAGCGGAAACTACACGTTTCGTTACACTCCAAATTTTAATGGCTCCGTTACGAGTGCTTCACTTGGAGCCAAAACTTATAAATCTAGTTTTGAGATTTGGTCAGGTTCAGGTTCAACTGCCACAAAAGCGTTAGAGTTGTATTTTGATAGCGCAACGGATAAATCGACCGGAAGCGGAGTCTTGGCCATTTGGCAACCTAACAAATTTGATACGAATTTGAATACTGCCAATAAACAGATTGAGTGTTCTATGGTCGGTGGTTCAGCAAACGGAACCATGGTATGTTCTTGGAATGGACCACTGGAATCCGCAGGAACCATCCAAGCAGCAAGGATTAAAGTCACTGCAAATGCAACTGCTGGAACCGTTAGCTACAAAGCGGCGGCCGTTCCTGTTACTTCAACCACATGCTCAGGTGGCAACGCGGATTATTATGCGATCGCCTTCATCACGAAAAATGTCTCCCCGTACTATTCGACAGCGAAATGGGGTTTCAATGACAATGCGATAGCGGCCACCTTATGCACAACTTCCAATACGACAAACAATGCGTATTTTAATACGAATAGTAACCCAAGTGCCACTGATTCTACAAAATACTTTGTTGCGGATGGTGTCACCTCGGATACAAACTCCTTTAATACAGGTGGCACATTGTATCCCACCATCGCATCCGTTGATTCTTTGTTCACGGAGATGACGAGTGGTTCGGATACGGATATAACTACCACTAAATTAGGTTCGATGACGATTGCTTTTAGAAGCACCGCAGCTCCTTAAGAATTTACGTGTCTTCCAAAAAACGCCGAAAGGTTAGATTGATCCTTGGGTGTTTTATCTTCGCGGATTTTGGAAGGCAATGCTGCCAATTGGATTGAGTATCACCTTTCATCACGAGTAAACTTCCATGAGCCAAAACAAGAGAAACCGTTTCTCTTGTTTTTTTATGACGAAAGGAAAACTTTCTTTCGGCTCCTAAACTCACGGAGGCAATGGTGGTGTTCTTTCCAAGTGATTTTTCATCATCGGCATGCCAAGCCATCCCCTCCTCTCCGGAATGGTATAAATTCAATAAGCAGGAGTTAAACGTTAAATCCATTTTCTTCTCAACGAGATCCTTGAGTGCCAGTAGGGAATTTGTCCAAGGAAGAGAGTGTTTCCTGGTTCCAGAATAATGATAGATGTACTCTCCATCTCCATACCATGCGACCTTACGTTTCGTGATGATGTGCTTGCCGAAAATAACTGCCTCATCGCTCTTCCAGGCGGTTTCCGATAAGATAGCCTCGAAAAAATTATCTGCTTCTAAGGGAGAGAGAATGAAACCATAATCGTTCACAATTCCATCATAAGGAAGTAGGTTGGTTTTTGGATCAGACGGAAATAGAGGCAAAGTTAGACCAGTTGTAACTGTGAGGCTTCCCAACCGATCATTGCCACTTTTCTTTCGCTGCCCCAATGGTACTGACCGAAAGCACCAGATGATTGGATGACCCGGTGACAGGGAATCAAGTAAGCAACAGGATTATCACCTATCGCGGAACCTACGGCGCGTGCCGCTTTTGGATGGTGCATGCTTTTGGCAATCGAGCCATAAGTGGTCAGCTCTCCTGAAGGAATTTTTAGAAGTGCTTCCCAAACTTTGATCTGAAAAGGAGTTCCTTTCAAATGCAATTTGATCTCACCTATATCGGACCAATCTTTCTGAAAAATCTTTAAGGCATTTTCTTGAAAGAGACTCGTAGCCTGTCTAAATTTTGCATTCGGGAATATGTCCATCATATTTCGTAAGGAATCAGTCTCATCATCTGAAAACGTTAGATGACAAATTCCTTTCTGAGTGGACGCACATACAAGATTCCCAAAAGGACTTTCTGTTAAGCTGTATTCGATGATTAGCTCCTCTCCACCATTCTTATATTCCCCAGGTGTCATACCTTCGATATTGACAAACAAATCATGCAATCTGCTAGTACCTGAGAGTCCTGCATCGAACGCGGCATCGAAAAGAGAAGTATTCGCTTTTTTTAACCTTTCCTTCGCATAGGCAAGTGTAGTGTATTGTAAAAATTTTTTAGGACTCACGCCGGCCCATTCTGTAAATAACCTTTGAAAATGAAAGGGACTTAAGTTCAACCTGCTTGCAACCTCATCTAGGTTTGGCTGAGATTGAAAGTGGTTTCGTAAATATTGAATCGACTCCGCGATACGTTTGAAATTGTCTTTTTCCTCTTCTTTCATGATCTCTAGTATAAAGACAGATTTGAAATGCAAAACCCGATTCTTGCTATTTTTTGAAAATAAATCACTTAGAAAGCGAAATTTTTTGTTGGAAGGGAATGAAACATCGCAAAGTATATACGGAAGAATGACTCCAACACGCGCGGTTCAAACCTTTCTTGATTCAAAGAAACAATCCTTACCCATCACAGATGAAGTCTGGAACTCCCTCAAGGGCTTTCGCAAATGGAATGAACCTGAGTTGATTGGACTTCGGAATGCCTCTTCCTATTTTCCCGATATTTATTTTGAAAAAGGTATGGATGAAGAAATCGAACGTCTCCTTTCTATCTATAAAAAACGAAACGTCCCTCATAAATTTTAATGAACCCAAATACCCCCAAGGTTCTCTACCAAGAGGCAAATCCTTACGGTTCTTTCACCGCTTTTCTTGAAGATGATGGCCGGACGATCTATCTCTACCTTCAATCTCATAACAATCCCGAATGGAAGATGAAATCTTTATGGATACGAAATCTGATCGATGCACCTAAAGAAAGAAATCCAGACGACTTTCAAACTGGTCTTGCTCCGATCCTCATCGAATCAGAAGTTTACAATCCCAAGGCAATGCCTTCCCTCACAGAAGATGAAATTCATTTTATTTGGGCAGAAGAAGGTGATGCCGTCGCTCTCTTTGTTGGCGATGAACTTTATGCATATCTCCCTCCTTGGTCTGGTATCAAAGGCATACAAGGGTATGCAAAGGAAGCGAAAGAGTCTGCGATCACAGCTTCTCCCTTAGGCGATTCCGATCATGGTGTCATAGCTGAGAGAGTCAAACTTTCCCGCAAATTTTGGGAGGCCACTGCTGAAAAAGATCATTGGAAAAAGGCACAGACTCTTCGTTTAGGTTTCTTAGAACAAAAGCTTGGTAAACATTACCAATATTGGTCTGCAGATGGAGGAACGTATCCTTCCTTGGGCATTGCCTCCTTTTATCCAGAAGAATATCCTGGAATCAAAGTGTTTTCAACCATTGGCATGAGTGTGCAAAACCAACCGAGTGTAGAGTTATATCACAAACAATTTGAAGACTTTGCACGCATCGAACTTGTGCTCGCAGTAAAATTAAATCCAAATGAAGAAGACCATACGGAACAATGGGTGCAACATGCGCTTGGAGAGATGATCAAATTTCCTTGGAATACTGGCATCTGGTTTGGACATTCTCATACGATACAAAATCCACGAAAGGATCCAGACCAATTGTACTTAGATTTCAATTGGTTTGTTTTCAATAACATCACGGATGAACTAGACTCCAGTCGCAATCAAGATGTACCACAACTTCATGGACTCGTTTCAGAAAATGGAAAGAGAGTCAATTTTCTCATTCTCACTCCGATTTCGACAGAAGAACGCATTTGTTTTATGAGAGAAGGCTCACATAAGTTTTGGGAGACCTGGCGCAAAGAAGGCTTTACCTTTTATCATGATTCCGAGCGTAGAATGTTAGAATTCTAAATTTGTAGGAATAAAAAGTACGATTAAAACATAGATTCTGTCCGTTACTAAAAGTGATATGGCAGAAACATACAATAAATACTTTAACTTAGAGTTCGAACCATTTGAATTGGAACGAATCTTCGCGGAAAGAAATGATTCCACTGGTTTTTTCCTCGCGACCGTTTTCCAAAAAAGATTTTCCGAAGAAGTGAATCTGAAGCGCCATGAAGACCATAAACTATGGCTCCAATCAAAAAGATTACGGTATTTAGCACTCGATGGGATACAAAAAGTATCTGATGATAGTGGAAAAGTAGAATCTGCCTCTATTTTATATCTATTAACCTTTTTTGATCATACGAGCATCACCGAAGTTGGTTTCGAAGATACTTGCCATATCCTAATGAAACGTTATGATTTGCCTTCTCTCATCTTAAAATTACCGGATTCGGACCATTTAGAGATATGGGGAAAGGATGCTTCTCGGAAAGTTTATAAGAATGCTGCTCATCCTAACATAGATTCATTACTAAAATCGCTCTTCCATTCCATCAATAAGAAGGATCATTTTCAATTTATAGGCATTGAAAGGCCCAATTATGAAAAAAAAACAGGATTTTCAAGTAGTAGAAGGGGTTTTACTAGGGCAATCGCGTAACCGCGTGCCTTAAAATGAAAAAACCCGCAGGTCTTGCGGGTTCACACAATCTTACTCCGACAGAATCGGAGGAAGAAACTTGCTAAGGTTATTTCTTAGCTTTTTTCTTTGCGGCCTTTTTCTTAGCGGCTTTCTTTTTTGCGGCTTTCTTTTTAGCAACCATTGTGATCGTCCTTATCTTTAATTTCAATCAACTCAAATCCTTGGCGCATTCAAGTTGATTGATACGACATAATTAATTCATATCAATTTTAATGTAAAGAAATTTTATTTTTTACAGGAATTTATTTTATTTTTTTTCCCTGCTAATACACATTCTACGGAACATTGATGATAATCTTACCAAATGTATTTCCTTTTTGAAATTTTTCTACTCCATCGATCAAATTTTCGAATGAAAACGTATCACCAATCACTTGTGGACTTAAGTTTAAGTCGCGAAGTGCATCAAAATGTTTTTTTAACGTCTCAATTTCATTCCACAACCATATCAAATTGAATCCCATGACGGATTTATTTTCTGAAATCATCGCAAGAGGATCAATTTTCGGTCTGATTAGATACTGATAAGCGATTCGTAACCAATTTCTTTTAGAAGATGTAGGCGTAAATACTGCACTACCATAGGTGATGAGCCTTCCCATGGGAGATAAGGCTTCGTAACTGTCATAAAAATAATGACCGCCCGTGCATTCGAGTACCAAATCTAAACGTTTTCCTTGTAAGATGTGTTCCAAATCTTTCTTAAATGATGCCGATCGTAGAATATAATCATCATATCCAGCATTTTTTAATATGGGAATCTTAGATTCACTGCCAATCATTCCGATTGTATGTGCATTCCATTTTTTTGCGATTTGATTTGCAAGAAGACCTACACCACCAGCGGCACTATGAATCAATATCGTTTGTGATTTTTGAATGTTTCCGAGTGGAATCAGTGCATAATAAGCAGTCAATGCTTGTACAGGAAAGGCCGCACCCTCTGCAAAGGACCAATCATTAGGCAAAGGAAAAATAGTATCTGTATGGATGTTGAGATGTGTAACATAGGCACCAAACCTTGTGGTTCCATAAATTTTATCTCCCTCTTTATAATTTTTTACCTTCTTACCAACTGCGATGACTTCTCCTGCATACTCAAGTCCTGGTATGAAAGATTCCTTCGGAGTTGCTGAATACAAGCCAAAGATGGAAAATACATCGGCAAAATTTAAGCCAATTGCCCGTATATGGACAGTTACTTCGTCTTCGTTTGGTGGCTTAAGTTCTTCTTCTCTACGGACTAAACCTGAAATGGATCCAGGTTTCACGACTCTATATACTTCTCTCTTCATCATTTTTTATAAAAAAATCGAATTCCATTGCCAAGAAAAGATTTTTCCATGGTACTTGAGACGCTTAAAAAAAACACAAGAAGCGAAGAGAGAATGAATTGGAATTAAAAATCACTCCACTCAATCAAATGCATAGAGATTTAGGAGCCAAAATGGTTCCTTTTGGTGGTTGGGACATGCCAGTACAATACACAGGCATCATCCAAGAACATTTAGCTACGCGATCCCACGCTGGGCTCTTTGATGTTTCTCATATGGGAGAAATATTTATCACGGGATCGGAAGAAGACATCCTTTCTTTATTGGAAAAAACCACCTGCAATGTCATCGCAAGTATGCATGACGGCCAAGTGCAATACAATGCGGTCCTTAATGAAAACGGCGGTCTTGTCGATGACATCACTGTTTATAAATTTTCTGACACAAAATATATGATCTGTTCAAATGCCTCAAATTACCCTGCTGTCGCGAAACATTTACAAAAATATGCAAGTGGTACATGCAAGGTTGAGGACAAAAGTGCAGACTACCACCAATTGGCGCTCCAAGGTCCCAATGCCAACGCGATACTAGAAACGTATCTAGGTCGTGAATTAAATTCACTATTGTATTATCATTTCATGGAATTCAAGATTGATGGTGAGACCATCATCCTATCACGCACAGGTTACACAGGCGAAGATGGATTTGAAATCTACACTTCCATTCCCCTCGGTCTAAAACTCTGGAAGGATTTACTGGAAGTGGGTAAGTCTTTCGGTTTGGTTCCCGTTGGACTAGGAGCGAGAGATACATTGCGCTTAGAAGCAAAGTATCCATTGTATGGACATGAACTCAATGACGAGTGGTCTCCCGTTGAATCAGGGATTGGATTTATCGTTAAAGAAAAAAATATTCCTTATTTTGCATACGATCGCATCCAAAAGGAGAAAAAAAATAATCCTGCAAAAAAAGTCGTTGGTATTATTTTAAAAGAACCTGGTGTTCTTAGGGAAAATTTTCCCATCTTTTCTCTAGACGGGAAAGAAATCGGTAAAACAACTTCAGGGACTCATTCCCCTAGTCGCAAGGAATCTCTCGGGATGGCAATGTTAGAATTTCCATTCACTAAGAACCAAACCGAGATACTTGTTGAAATTCGTGGTGCGAAAAAACAAGCGATCGTCGAAACTGCTCCCTTTGTTAAGGGAAGCGTGAGAAACAATACTTCAAAATAAATTAAACGGAGAATTAACATGGCAGAAACGAAAGCATTAGAAGGCTATTACTACACAGAAAAGCACGAATGGGTAAAAATGGAAGGCGATACGGCTCTCGTAGGCATTACTGATTTCGCACAAAATGCTCTCGGTGATATCGTATTCATCGACTTACCAAAAGTTGGCAAAAAAATCAACCAGAAAGACAGCCTTGGAACCATTGAATCAGTTAAGGCCGCTGAAGATTTATATTCACCTATCTCTGGTGAGGTTGTTGAAACAAATGGATCTTTATCATCAAATCCAGCAAATGTGAATACTGAGCCATTCACAACTTGGATGGTTAAGCTGAAAGGTGTCAATGCAGCGGAGCTCAGCTCCCTTTTAAATGCCTCTCAGTATAAAGAATACGTTTCCAAATTAGATTAAGTTTCGGAGCAGTCAGTGAAATCAGAATCCAAATCCATTCCCTCCGCCTTTTTACCTAGCGATACATTTTTAAGAAGACACGTTGGGTCTGATGATCATCGCACCCAAGAGATGCTAAGTGCCATTGGTTATCAAAATTTGGATTCGCTCATTGATGATGCTGTTCCTAAAAATATCCGTCTCAAAAAAACGTTAGAACTAACAGAACCTCTTGGCGAGTATGCGCTTCAAAAAGCTCTAAAAAAGATCGTTTCAAAAAACAAGATGTTTCGGTCTTATTTAGGACTTGGGTACAATGCTTGCATCACGCCACCCGTCATCCAAAGAAACATTCTGGAAAATCCTGGTTGGTATACAGCATACACTCCTTACCAGGCCGAGATTGCCCAAGGGAGAATGGAAGCGCTCATCAATTTCCAAACCATGATCACAGATTTGACGGGTATGGAAATCGCAAACGCTTCGTTACTCGATGAAGGAACTGCGGCAGCGGAAGCCATGTCCATGCTCTTTGCAATGAAAGACGATGCGCAAGGAAAGTCCTTCTTTGTATCGCAATCCATCCACCATCAAACATTAGATGTCATACGTACTCGTGCCATTCCTCTAGGTATCAACATAGTCGTTGGATCTTTTAAAAAGATGGTGCCCTCTTCTGATTTTTTTGGAGCCATCGTACAGTACCCGTCTACAGATGGAACGATTTTTGATTATACTGATTTCATAAAAAGCCTACATAGTGTTGGTGCAAAAGCCATTGTCGCTGCTGATATTTTAGCGCTCACCATATTAAAACCACCAGGTGAAATGAATGCTGATGTTGTTGTTGGCAATACTCAAAGATTTGGTCTACCACTTGGCTTTGGCGGTCCTCACGCTGGTTATTTTGCAACAAAAGAAGAATTTAAACGCAATATGCCAGGAAGACTTATCGGTGTTTCCAAAGATTCTCAAGGAAAACCAGGATATCGGTTAGCCCTTCAAACGCGAGAGCAACATATCCGCCGGGACAAAGCGACGTCTAATATCTGTACTGCGCAAGTTTTGCTCGCGGTTTTATCTTCTATGTATGCGATTTATCATGGTCCTGAAGGATTAAAACAAATCGCATCAAGAGTCCATCATATGACGACTCTTCTTGCAACTGGTCTTGAAAAACTTGGTTTCAAAGTTGTATCGAAGCCCTACTTTGATACGATTCGTGTGGAACTCACGAAAGTTACATCCTCAGAAATCATTCATTTTGCGGAAGAAAAAGAAATCAACCTACGTTCTGTTTCTCAGCATATGATCAGTGTTTCTTTGGATGAGACTACGACTCTCTCAGACATCCAAGACATCCTTCAAGTTTTCAACGAAAACAAAGCTCTCCATTTTTCAATCGAAGAGTTGTCAAAAAAAGACGAATGGGCCATTCCGGAATCACTTGTACGAAAGTCTGGATATTTAACTCATCCAGTATTTAACAGTTATCATACGGAAACAGAAATGTTACGTTACATTCGTAGATTAGAAGCAAAAGACCTTTCCTTAACTACTTCTATGATTGCACTCGGATCCTGTACGATGAAGTTAAATGCCTCCACGGAAATGTATCCTGTAACTTGGCCTGAGCTCTCAACTCTCCATCCGTTTGTTCCCGAATCACAAACCGAAGGTTATCGAACACTCTTTGGTCAATTGGAGAAATGGCTCTGTGAAATTACGGGATTTGCAGAAGTTTCCTTACAACCAAATGCTGGTTCTCAGGGAGAATATGCTGGTCTGCTTGCAATTAGAAGCTACCACCAAAGTCGAAATGACAACCACAGAAATGTTTGTTTGATTCCCGTATCTGCGCATGGAACAAACCCTGCATCAGCCGTGATGGCAGGTTTTCAAGTAGTTGTCGTTGCCTGTGATGAAAATGGAAACATTGATGTCGCAGACCTAAAGAAAAAAGCAATCGAACATAAAAAAGACCTCGGTGCTCTTATGGTTACATACCCTTCTACACATGGGGTTTTCGAAGAATCCATTCAAGAGATCTGCTCTATCATCCATGAAAATGGTGGCCAAGTGTACATGGATGGAGCCAATATGAATGCGCAAGTAGGTCTCACGAGACCCGCAGACATTGGCGCTGATGTTTGTCACCTAAACTTGCACAAAACGTTTTGTATCCCTCATGGTGGTGGTGGACCTGGAGTTGGTCCCATTGGTGTCGCAGAACACCTTGCTCCATTTTTACCTGGCCATAGTATGATTGAAAATGGTTCCAATAATGGACAAGGTGCTGTCACTTCAGCCCCTTGGGGATCAGCTTCCATTACTGTCATTTCTTGGGCGTATATAGCGATGTTAGGTTTTGAGGGTTTACAGCATGCGACCAAACTTGCCATTCTTAATGCAAACTATGTGGCAACAAAACTTTCTCCTGCCTTTCCTGTGCTTTATAAAGGTAATAAAGGATTAGTTGCTCATGAATGCATCATTGATATGCGGGGATTCAAAAAGGATTCTGGTGTCGAAGTGGAAGATATAGCAAAAAGGTTGATGGATTATGGTTTTCATTCTCCAACCATGTCCTTCCCGGTGCCAGGCACTTTGATGATTGAACCAACAGAATCAGAATCCAAAGAAGAGTTAGACCGATTTATTGATGCCATGCTTTCGATTGCAAAAGAGATCAAAGACATTGAAACGGGAGTTCTCGATAAAGTGGACAATCCTCTAAAAAATGCACCTCATACCGCAGAGATGGTGATTGCTGATGAGTGGAAACACAGCTACTCTAGAGAGCGAGCGGCTTACCCTCTGACTTGGATCCGTTCCCGCAAATTTTGGCCAAGTGTGGGGCGAGTTGATAATGTTTACGGTGACAGAAATCTCATGTGTTCCTGCATTCCCATGGAAGATTACGTTTCCTAAAGAAACATGTCAGAAAAACGATTCTACGAGAAACATATTTTCATTTGTGACAACCAAAGGGCTCCCGGAGAACGGGTGTCATGTGGAAATCAAGGTTCACCAGAATTGATTAAAATTTTCAAACAAAAGGCCGCGAAAGCTGGCCTTCCTTATAAGTTTAGGGTACAAAGATCAGGCTGTTTAGACCGATGCGAACTCGGTCCGATACAGGTGTCTTATCCCGAGGGAATATGGTTCAAATTGAGAACTGAAGCAGATATTGATATCTTGATAGAGCATTATCTCAAGGCAGATGTTCCCGATAAATACAGCCATCTAACAGTGGATACGTCAGAGTAAAGTTTAAAGACCACCCACAAGTCCTGTCAAAAAGGGAGGGATGGGGCTTTCAAAATACATTTCTTTACCTGAAAACGGATGATTGAATTTGATCGAAAAAGCATGTAGCGCCATTCTCTGGTATTTTTTTGTAGCATCACCATATTTTGTATCACCAACAATTGGATGTTTGGCTTCCGCAAAATGAACTCGAATTTGATTTTTTCGACCCGTGAGAAGATCAATTTCTACTAATGAATATTTTTCCGTTTCCTTGAGGATTTTATAATCCGTAACTGAAAGTTTGCCGAGAGCTGGATCTTTGACGGAGTAAACAACTTGAGCTTTATTTTCCGTGAGATAAGAGTCTATCCTACCAGATTTTTCCTTCCATTTACCATGTGTTACAGCAATATATTTTTTTGACGTCTGATCCCAGGATTCTTGCAATTTCGATTTGGCTATTTCTGTTTTTGCAAAGATCAGTAACCCGGATGTATCACGATCTAACCTGTGTACAATGAAAATTCTATGTGGAGATCGGATGCTTCCCTTTTTCACGTAATCGGTCAATGAAGCGTAAGCGGTTTTCGACTTTTCTGAATCGGTCGACATAGTGAGTAATCCTGCAGGTTTATCGATGACCAGAATATCTCTATCCTCATAGATTATTGATAAACCTTTTGGTAAAAATCGTTGGTTTGATTTCGATGGTTTGCTCACTTAAGAACTAATGAAATCAAACCGTTGTATCTGTTCGATACTTTTTCAGTTTAATTTTTCAGCATATGGCAAATCATTGATCATCTTCCAACCATCACCCACATTGATGAATGAGAAAAATGTAAAAAATTTCATAACATCGCTTTGCAACTGCGTACGAACCACTGCCACGTTTCCCTTAATGGAAACGTCTTCAAATTTTAAACTTCGTTTATGCCCACCTAATTTTTTATCCCTCAGCATTTGCATGTAGGTTTCTTTTGTCAAAATGGTTACTTTTTTCTCACCTGGAAAGGCAACTGTGATGCGATATTCAGGATGCAATATCGCTTCCAAACTATTTGGATCCTGCTCATCGCCTGCCTTTAGGAATTGTGCTACCTTATCTTTGATTTCGGATTCGTCACTGGCTGCAAGGCCTGAGACCGCAACTCCGAATACCACCATTGTTAGTAATATTAGAATTTGATTGATCATGTTAAACTCCTAGATTTAATCATATAGTTAGTTTGCATACTAACTATATGAAGTCAATTCGTTTTTACCAATTTTTTTGAATCTTTTTTCACTTAAGAATGGCTGTTTTTTTGAATCATTTCGACGAGGAATTCTTTGGGAAAGGGGTGTTTGTTTGACATTTTCTGAAGTTGTTTCGATACCTTGGCTTCTGCTTTCAAACCTAATTCTGCCGTATTTTTACCCTTTGCTGTCAATGAGAGAAAAGAACTGCGAGCATCCGAAGTATTTTTTTTCATCTGAACCAAGCCTGCTGTCTCAAGCTTCTTTAAAAGACTGCTGATATTTGCTTTATCTCGCATCGTAATTTCACAAAGTCTCGAGGCAGTCATCTCCCCCCATTCATAAAGACTGATCACAATGCTCAGCTGTGGAACAGAAATCGCTAAAGGTACAATCTCCTTTTCCAAGAGTTCAACGGCAATGCGCCCAGCGCGTATCAGAAGAACTACTGATTCCATTTGGTTCCAATCTATTTTCATGGATTTCACAACATTTAGGAAATATGAATCTGTCAAAACTTAAACTAGAACGAATTTCAGATATTTTTGATTGAAATCTTTATCTCAAGCATATAAAATCGATAAGCTATCAGCAAATGCCTCTCATAAAATATGTGGAGATCCTTATGATTCGAAAACAAATCCTCCTTTTTATCTTTCCTCTACTATTGATACCTGCTACCGTTTTCTCTCAAAGCGGAGCTGAATTTTACAACCAAGGGATCGACCTTCTATATAACAAAAATAAGCCGAAGGAAGCATTGGATTTATTTTATAAAGCAAATTCTCTAGAACCAAATGTTTGGTCTAGACCATTTATGGTTGGTTATACGCTAAAATCTTATCTGCAGAATCCCGAGGCAGCGTTACCTTATTTAGAAAAATCATGGGACCTCAATTCCGAAGCAGATGAACTTCCTTTCAAAGAAACCATTGTTTGTTTAGAAAATTTACGGAAATTGGATGAGGCCATTTCTCGAAATTTAAAGGCTCAGGCAAATCTTAGAAGCTTAAACAAAATTCCGTCAACTTGGTTTACCGAAAACTTGGCTTGGCTCTATTTTTCTAAAGGTGATACGAACAAAGCGTTACAATATGCACCAGAAGGTTCATGGATCCGCGACCAACTATCACCGAAAATCATCTCTATAGATTGGAATGTACAACTTACAAAGTTACTCTCTTCCTGGAACATAAAAGATGGAAATAAATTACGGCTGACAATCCCGATCGATAGGCCTTACCAAAAACTGATTTCTGCAGAACTTACTTCCGACCTTGCGAATTTGAAAACGACTCGTATTGCAAAGCGAGGCAATCAGTTTTTTGAAATTGAAAAATCACAGAGCGAGGAATGGCCAGAGACCATTCAATTGAAATTCAAAGTAGAACAAAATCTCAAGAGCATGACTTCGCGACCCGCCAAATTAAAAGCAGCAAGAGCAGGAGACGAAAACTATGCTTGGGCAAGTGAAAATCGAGATGGTCTGTTTGCATTGGAAGACCCTGAATTTATCGCAAAAGTAAATCAAATCACTGCGAATGGACGAACTCTTGGAGAAAAAGCAGACTTGGCCCTTTCTTATCTTAGGTCGCATTACACTTATGGAGAAAGAGTCAGCGGAGATTCCGTGAAAGAATGGCTAGACCAAGGAACAGGTGATTGTGGGTATTTTACTTATATCGCCATTGGCATGTTACGTGCACTCAAAATACCTGTCCGAGGTTTGTACGGAATCGGACCGTGGGCAGATCCAGCACCAGCACTCCCTCACTCCATTCTCGAAATCTATGATGCTTCAAAAAACCAATGGTTTCCCCACGATCCACAATCGGAACAGTTATTTGGTGTGATCAATACTTCCTATATTCCTTTTACGGCGGGAAATCCGAAACAAGATGCAGCTGTACTAAGCGAGGATGGTGTCTGGGAAATTGATAGTGTTTGGTTCTTTTGGAATGGAAGTGGCAGTGATACGATCAGCTTTGGGGTCCAAAATACAGGCAATCGCATTGCCTCCCGTAGCCTAAAACTGGAGAGTACAAAAAAAGCTCCTGATTATATTAAAAAAGTACAATCAGGAGGTCCGCCACCTACGAAATGAATTAGCTCGTTTCGATATCGGCCTTAATCCATTTTTTTTCCGCGATGCCTTTCTTCATATTTTCAATTAAGGCAACGGAGATGTTAGTATTTAACTTGATCATGTCGGGATCTTGCGCGAATAAAATCATCTCATCGATCATATAATCGATCAATTTTTCGATAGATTTCTGACCCATCGGATCTTGAGAAAGTGCAGCAGCTGACCTGGACACAGCCTGGTAGATCCCAAGACTTATTTGTTTTGTCAGATTGATCTGAAATTCTTTTGGAAGTAAGGAAATGGGTTTTAGATGATTTGCACTGCTTTCAGCAACTTCCGTGACAAGATTTTGGATCAGGGCCTTCAAATTTTCATTTTGTGCTGATTTTACTAAATTTTTGATAACAACTTTTTTCAATTCACTTCGATTCTGATCAATGGCGCCGACAAATTGATCCAATGAATTTCCTGATTTTACTTCATTCTGTGCTTCCGTTAATATCTGTATGGTGACTAGATCAGAAATTTCTTCCTTAATGATATTGCTATAATACCGAATTGATCGACTGATTAAGTCGTTTCCCAATATTCTTGTAAACTGATTTGTCTGAAGCAATAGATAGATTTTATATACACGCACCAATCGAAAGAATCTAAATTCAACGATCGGAATCAAACCTAAAACATCATACCAATGATATACGGGATATAGAAACCAGGCAATGTAAGATTTTTTCCTAATTGCTAAAAACCAGCTGATTGCAAATTCAGTTAAGAAAAACGCAAGGAAAGGTGCATCTAACAATAGATAATGATTTACAGGTTTTCCATCGGGTGCGATCGCACGATAGTAATTTAAATCAAAATAAATGCGCAGATTGTTATTAAAAAAAGCCACCTTATCTTCAATGGATCGATTTGAATCCCTCCAAAACCAGGAAAAGGCTACAACTGTTGAGGGGATGCGATCTCGATTTAAGTATGCATCAAGCTCCTGCCTAACCTTTATATCCCTCGCTTTGGTTTTATGAGCCTGGTATTCGGCCTTAATTCTCTCTTGGATGCTTGAAAAGTTCTCATTTTGTCCCGACATTGCAAAAGGATTGGTCTCAACAATTTCAAGCATCTTCTTATCCATACCAATGAGGATTTTCTGAATCTCTGCGGCTTCCTTACCAGGTAAACTCAACCGATTGATAAAACTATATTTCTCCGAAAGTTCGATCAAATCATTGATATCGTCGGTTTCTTCAAGTACACTAAAAAAATCATTCAATTGAAATAATATACTTTCGATTTTAATTCGCCGCAAATCCGCATCGGCAATGTTTAAGCTTTGCTCAAATTCTGTGTACAACCGATCAAATTTCTCACTTTGAACAACCGTCTTTAGATTTTGCAGAACAGAATAGATTTCTTCTCTTGTTTTTTTCCTTTGGCTCTCTCTAAAATCTGCATCTCTTAGTTTTGTCAAATAAACTAGGTCATCAATATAACCAGTATAAGCTTGTGTAGTCCGATGAGGTTCAATCCCAAGAATGGGCTCATCGTAAATTTCTAGAATCTTTGGGAAGTTTTCAAAGTAAAAGGGACGTAGCCAAAGATACGTTAAATCAAACATGATGAGACTTAGGTTTCCAAGAACAATGAAAACCATAGCAATGTCCCAAAGTAGTGGTATGCCCAGTTTATGTTTTTTTAGCAATTCCCAAGAAATCATTTTAAACCTTCTGATTACATATTTCTACGATATTGGCCACCAACTTCATATAAGGCTTGCGAAATCTGACCAAGAGAAGCCACCTTCACCGTTTCTAGAAGCTCCGTAAATACATTATTCTTATTGCGCGCGCAGTCCTTTAATCTTCCCAGCGCGGAAGAAATCTTGTCTTGATTGCGCTTTTTAAACTCATTTAAACTCGTAATCTGTTTGGTTTTTTCCTCATCTGTGGAACGAATCACTTCGGCAGGAATGATTGTGGGTGAACCATTTTGATTCAAGTATGTATTGACACCGATGATGGGATATTCACCTGTATGCTTTAATGTTTCATAATACAGTGACTCTTCTTGAATTTTATTCCTTTGGTACATGCGCTCCATGGCTCCAAGGACACCACCTCTTTCGCTGATTCGATGAAACTCTTCTAATATCGCTTGTTCAACGAGATCAGTGAGTTCCTCAATAATAAAGGCGCCTTGCAATGGATTCTCATTCTTTGTTAGACCTAACTCTCGATTGATAATCAGTTGGATGGCTACAGCCCGCCTTACAGATTCCTCCGTTGGTGTCGTAATCGCTTCGTCATAGGCATTTGTGTGGAGAGAATTGCAATTATCATAGATTGCGTATAGAGCTTGGAGTGTGGTGCGGATATCATTAAAGTCAATTTCTTGCGCGTGAAGGGATCTTCCTGAAGTTTGGATATGATACTTTAACATTTGCGAACGATCATTTGCCGCATACTTATACTTCATGGCCTTTGCCCAAATTCGTCTGGCAACTCGCCCAATCACCGAATATTCGGGATCAATCCCATTAGAAAAAAAGAAAGATAGGTTAGGAGCAAAATCATCGATTTTCATCCCACGACTTAAATAGTATTCAACATAAGTAAATCCATTGGAAAGCGTAAAGGCTACCTGTGTGATAGGATTTGCACCTGCTTCCGCTATATGGTAACCACTGATAGAGACGGAGTAGAAGTTACGGACATTTTGTTCGATAAAATAACTTTGGATATCTCCCATCATCTTTAGAGCAAATTCTGTTGAAAAAATGCAGGTATTTTGAGCTTGGTCTTCTTTAAGTATGTCTGCCTGAACCGTTCCTCTAACTTTCGCTAGGGCATCTTTCTTTATTTTTTCATAGACTTCTTTTGGCAGAACCTCATCCCCCGTGACGCCAAGTAATTCGAGCCCGAGTGCGGTGTTTCCTTTAGGCAACTCTCCATCAAATTTTGGACGATTTTGGCCTCTCTCGCGATAGATTTTATCTATCTGTTTTTGAATCGGATCATCTAATCCTTGTTCTTTGATATATTTCTCACAGGTCTGATCAATCGCAGCATTCAGAAAAAATGCGAGTACCATAGGTGCCGGACCATTAATGGTCATAGAAACGGAGGTAGCGGGATCGCAGAGATCAAACCCGGAATAGAGTTTTTTTGCATCATCGAGGGTGGCAACATTTACTCCAGAATTTCCGATTTTGCCGAAGATGTCTGGTCTGAGGTCTGGATCCTCTCCATAAAGAGTTACAGAGTCAAAAGCAGTAGACAGACGTTTGGCGGGCATATTCGCACTTAAATAATGAAATCTACGATTTGTCCTCTCAGGGCCGCCCTCTCCCGCAAACATTCTCGTGGGGTCCTCACCACTACGCTTAAATGGAAATACCCCTGCGGTGAACGGAAAGAAGCCTGGAAAATTTTCTTGGCCTGACCAACGGATGATATCACCCCAATCCACAAAACGTGGTGTAGCGATTTTTGGAATTTTAATATGGCTGAGTGATTCCGTAAAGTTTTCTACTTTAATCTCTTTGCCGCGGACAAAATAACTATAGTGCTCTTTTTTAAAAGAATCGATTCGTGATTTCCACTCTTCTATGTGGTTTTTTGATTCCGAATTTAGTAGATTCCAAAGATTTTGAAATTCGTTCTCTAAGTCTTTTGTATTTTTGCCGTTCTTGGCGAGAATGTCGATGGCACCTTTGATTTGATAGGCGCCTCTCGCGATCTGAGCTTGCTTTTCGACCAATTGCGTGTTTCTCTCGATTTCTTCCTTGATTTCTGCAAGGTAACGGACTCGGTCAGGAGGTAGCACGACTGAGATTTGATTTTTCGATTTAAGATTTTGATAGTTGGATTTCCAATCCAATTTTGCTTTTTCAATCACTTGACCAATGAGATGAATGTACAATTCATCGGTCCCAGAGTCTTGAAATTGAGAGGCTATGGTTCCAAAGACTGGCATTTCCTCTAACGATTTATCAAATAATTGACGGGAACGTTGGTATTGTTTTTTAACATCACGTAGAGAGTCGAGTGCACCAGGCTTATCAAATTTGTTGATCGCAATAAAATCGGCATAGTCGATCATATCAATTTTTTCTAACTGAGTGGCTGCACCATATTCAGGCGTCATAACGTACAAAGATGTATCTGCAACCTCGGTGATTTCGGAATCACTTTGTCCTATTCCAGCTGTTTCCACAATGATCAAATCAAATCCTGCAGATTTTAATATTTGGATCGCACCTTTTACGCTTCGATTCAACGCGATATTTGCTTCACGTGTTGCAAAGGATCGCATATACACACGTTTATCGAAAATAGAATTCATTCTAATCCTATCGCCTAGCAGTGCCCCGCCCGTTTTTCGTTTAGATGGGTCCACGGAAAGAATGGCTATATTTTTTTCTGGAAAGTCAGCTAGAAACCGTCTCACGAGTTCGTCGGTTAACGAGGATTTACCGGCACCTCCCGTTCCCGTAATTCCAAGGACTGGAATGGTCTTGAGTGAAGGAGGAAATTCCAATTTTATAGATAAGGAGGCAGAATCTTTTAATAAGGAAAACTCCATTTGCGTGATTGCTTGACCGAGCGCCAAGGGATTTCGTTTCATTACATGTGAATGCAAATCTCCGTTGAAGGAAAGCGGCGTGAGATGATCAGATTTTTGAACCACATCATTGATCATACCTTGCAGGCCCAAGGTTCTTCCTTCATCAGGAGAGTAAATATGTGTAACACCGTAATTATGTAGATCCAAAATTTCCGAAGGAAGTATGGTTCCCCCTCCGCCACCAAACACTCGTATATGTGGCGATCCATATTCCTTTAATAAATCGATCATATATTTAAAATATTCAACGTGACCGCCTTGGTAACTTGTGAGCGCGATCCCTTGCACGTCTTCTTGAATGGCACATTCTACGATTTCTTTTACGCTTCTATTATGCCCGAGGTGGATCACTTCCACTCCACTCTGCTGCAGAATCCTTCGCATAATATTGATAGAAGCATCATGCCCGTCAAAGAGCGAGGCGGCAGTTACAAAGCGAATTTTGTTTTTGGGAGTATAGGGAGAGAGTTCCTGTGTCATACAAGAACAGGTATCTCAAAAGAAATGAGAAGATTCAATTGCAAATTGAAACTTCTCATCAGTACTTTTAGAACTTACGGAAGTTCGATTCGTTAATCAGACTCAGGTGCGTGGATGAGCTCCCTGACACGCTTTTCCATCATATCCGTAAGTTCTTTCGCTGCCTTTTTCTCAGGACCTATTGGAAATTCGGAAGGTAGGATCGGTTTGCCAATATTATAACGAATTTTGGTCTTAAACGCGGCTCCCGTTAAAAATGCAATGGGCTTGGACATATTTCCGGCACCAGAAATGCCTGATGGTATGATCGGCACATTTGCTCGAATCGCAAGCTTTGCCGCCATTGCTTTGAAATGCCCCATTTCTCCCGAGTCAGAGCGTGTTCCTTCTGGATAAATGGAAAGGACTTCGCCAGATTTCATGAGGCCAACCATATAATCCTCGAGTTGCACATAATAATCCATCGCAGCTCGTTTGTCCATTTCCGAATCACTCGCCGCGTTTCGGATGATGGGAGTTCCGCCCCAACTGAGAAGGTTTGCCTTCACAATTCCTCCCAAGGAAGCAAGACCCGCTTCCACTAAGGGCTTAGTAAAACTGAGAGGGGGGAAATGGAAGGGAGAATTTGGATGATTGATGTATTTGAGGATGTCTTCCTGAGGGTGAAAGAGCTCGTATTTCCCTAAATAGACGATTTTCCTATCTGTGTAGGTCCCTTGGACAGGGACATCCAGGTAGTCAGTGTGGTTGGAAATGATGAGAGCACCGCCAGTTTCCGGAATGAATTTTGATCCAGTGACTTTTACATCGTAGATTAATTCTAGTAGGTTCCGCAATATCGTTTTAGGAACTTCCCGCGGAATGACAAATAAGCTCTCTAAACTCGGAATTTGTTTTTCATCCATAAGAACAGCTCTTATATGAAAATAAAACTTTATGAAATCAAGTTGGATTTTCACTCTAGAAGGAAAATCCTATGCAAGTGACTCCTTTTCTTTCCGATTCGATCCTATTTTCTCTCGAAACCCTCCAATCTTTGCATGGGATGGACGGTGAACTTGGAAGCCTGCTCCAGATTCTGTCTCTGATCTGCCATTATCTGGGTGGTACCCTATTTTTTTTAATCCTCATCTCTCTAACCTATACAATGTTTCGACCAAAACTCGCCCTCGAGTTATCCATCGGTCTTCTCACTGCTGGTATCATCATCGCGCTTGCAAAGTTCTTTTTCGAAAGTCCCCGTCCCTACCCCTATCCACCAGATTTTGAAGAAAAAGCTTTCGGTCTGCCTTCTGGACATTCTTATGTAGCCGTTGTCGTTTGGGGATTATTAGCATATCGCATAAGGAACATTTGGTTTCGTGCAATGAGTTTTTGTATCATCATCTTTACGCCTTTTTCAAGAATGTATCTAGGATTACACTTTTTGGGTGATGTGATTTTAGGATGTGTTCTGGGCGTCATTCACCTAATGATCATTTTATTTTTAATTCGCCATTTAGATCAAAAGAAACTCAAACATTACTTTTTCCAAACTGACAAGCATCGTACGCTCTCACTAATCGGGATGCTTCTCACACTATCTATTATTTTGCTAGATTCAAATTCTGCCTCAAGTGAACATTTTTTTAGTCTTTCCAGTGCTATGACATCTGCCGGAGCCTTAGCTGGCTTTTGGATGGGATTGTTATTTTATCCAAAATTTTCTAAAGAACATTTTTTAGACTGGGGATTGCCTTTTACGAATGGAAAAATTGATTATCTCGGGATCCTTATTCGCTTAGCTGTCCTGACAGTGATCATCGTTGTATTTTATTTATTGCCATCACAATTCTTAAAGAATAGCATATGGAAAGAGGATTTATTTCTCAGATACATGAGATATTTTTTGATTAGTTTTTGTTTGGTCTTTCTCTTTCCTGTCGTATTGCAAAGTATAGCTGGTGGAAAATTTCTTTTGAAAGTGAAAGATGAAGAGAATTAAAAACGTATTCACTCTCTTAAAGGCAGAACTGAGACGTGAAGGAGTTTTAAAAAACTCTTTTTTCGTCAGTGTTTCTAAGGCATTTTCCTCTATCATGAACCTAGCCTTCATGATTTACTCCGTTAACCTCATTAGTAAAACAGAAAATGGAAAATTTCAATTCTATTTGAGTTTACTGCCTGTTGTGCTTGCGATCGCCGAATTTGGACTTCCAAATGCTCTCATCAAATACATCTCTCCGCTTGCTGATAAAGGAGAAGATCCAGGAGCCATACTAAGAGCATCTCTTCGAATCAAGTTTTATTCCTTTTTAGCTCTCGCGATCCTTGCTCTGATATCTTTTGCTTTGACGCTTGAAAACTATCTTGTTCTCGTAGTATTATTGTTTGGTGGAATTATCGTCTCCTTTATATCTTATTTTGAAAGTCTATTTATTTCTTACAGAAAATATATAGCCTTGTCACTTTGGAACCCGCTTCCTAATATCCTTCGACTTACGATTCTTTATTTCATTGCCGAAACATCCATTCATCCACTTACCTATCTGGATATCTTAACCATTTTTGCCATTTCGCCAATTTTCATTTTGTTTTTGTTTTTTTTCTTTTTTGGTGGAAAAGAGATCACATGGTCTGCTCCCGCGAAAGAAGTAAGGGAGAGCGAAAAGAAATTAATCCTTTTCAATCTTTGGGCATTTACGGCTTCCATATTCGCGATACTTTCAGATCGTCTAGAAGTTTTCTTTCTAAATCAGTACCACAGTCCTGAAGCCGTCGCAGATTACGGTACCGCATTGCAACTGTTTAGTGGATTTGTCATCATATTAGCTACTTTTAACTCAATCATTTATCCTAAGCTTTCTAGGCTTGCTGATTCTGATGAGTTTCCTGTTTTTTTAAAAAAGGCAGTGATGCTAGGTGCCTTGATTGCCCTTTGTCTCCTGCCAGGGATTTTACTTGCCGAACCTATTCTAAATTTATTATTTGGTGCCAAATACTCAAACTCGATTTCAGTTTTTAAAATACTATATCCAAATTTTTTGTTACAATTAGTTTTTGCACCTCTAGGCACCGCATTATTCGCATTAGGACAGCCAAGAATGTTAGCAGGATTAGCTCTACTGAGATTACTTTTTGGTGCTATGTTTGATTATCTCATCATTCCTGACAACGGAGCCAACGGTGCTGCTATATCCATGTTTCTTGGTCAGATCGTCTCATGGTTGATTTTGGTAGGATATTTTATGGCATTTTTCAGAAAGTGATTTTCAATTTTCTGGAATGACTTTTTTGTGAAGTTCAGCATAAAATGTTTCTAATCTTTCCCAATCGTTAGAGTTAGATGGTATGTCAAACAAGGCATAATATGCGTCTTTTGCGTTCAATCCAGAAGATAATAATTCTTTATATAATATCAGAGCAATCTTATACTGAATATTAAAATTATATATATCAAAATTTCGATCTATCGTTGCACCTGCCTTTGATTCCAATAATTTGATTTTCTCAGGAGATAATCCGAGAATTCCGATTCTGTTAGATTTTGAAGCAAAGGCAGAAAAGTTTGTCCTGTTTTTCGCCCAAGTATACAAGAATAGTTCAATGTTCGGACTAAATCCACCTAACAAAGTTCCGTCGGGTAAAGGTAGGCGTTGCGCTGAGCGAACAATGGCACTAGCTAGATCTTTTTTCTGCCTCTGTGATAGTTTATTTTCTTTATCCTCATTTCCAAGGAAGTAAAGAACCCTTTCTTTTTTGCTCAAGAGATCGGAAGGAAAAAATCCGCTTAAATCTCTTGAAAAACGAGTGTCAGCTTCCAGCCAGGATAGAAAAAGAATCACAAGGGGAAAAATGAGAAGTCCAAGATATTTATATCGCGCAAGCATTTTCATTTTCTCTCTTAAGATCGGAGTATTTGGCCTACTTCTTTGGACTTTTTCCACAGAGTTGATCGCTGAATCTTATGCCGCTTATACATTTGATGATTTTGCAGCTCAAAATGATTGGGGGAGAGTAAAGGTAACGACGAAAACTCGTACCGACGCATTTTCCAAAGATTACGCTCCGGGTTTCTATTCCTTTTATCAGATTTTTACGGGGGGGAACTTTCGATCTCAGAAAGGCGGGACAGATAAGGATGAAGCAGGAAAGTATACGTTTTCTGGATCAGGAAATTCTGAGGTAAATTTAATTTATAAATCGGGAATTCAAACAGTTTCCTTTTCCCTTGGACCTCGTCTGCAATCTCGAGAGTCCAGAGTTTATGATCGGGAAAGAACCAGTGTCTGGGATGCCGAAGGTATTGTCAGTTATGCGATGAATTTACATCCATTGAAACTGTCCTTAGAGGGTGGTCGAGGTTGGCAACGACTCGATGGTTTTGGTTTTCTTTTCAATGGTATGGCCAATTTTGGTCAATTCCAAATAAAATCGAATGAAAGCCTGAGCATTTCCATCCAGTCTCTAAACTTTAAACCCGATGAAGAATCTTTAAAGCCCAGCGCTTGGAATCATAAACGGAAAGAACTTGTTGGCATCGCTTTGCGTTCTCAGGAGATTTTATTTTGGGAAAACCTTCAGTTTTATTTTTATCGGTATGATGAACCAAACATTGCGAAACAATCTTCGAACTTTGAATCGACGAATCAATACGGTTCCTTTTCCTATACTGGACTGGAATTTAGATCCATGAAATTTTGGAATGAGGCAAATATTGATCTCGCTATCATTCGAGTGATAGGTGAGAGGAAAATTAAGTCTGCACCTTGGACTGAAAATTCCATCGCGACAAATGCCACGCTTGCCTATACAGCTATCCACGGGTTATACTCTAATTTTTTTTGGAGCATTGGAGGTCTTTATACTTCAAAGGATAATACAAACCGAACCGATTCCAATAGCAACGGTTTTGCGGCTCCACTTGCTGAGCCAAGGGTCTTAGGTGGGTATTCGTCTTTCTTACTTTACCAATCTGTCTATTTTCCAAATGATAGAATCTTTTACGAATTTTCCGAAAAAGGAAAACCTGGTTTTGAAAATAAAGGCATGCGGATGTTTGGTTTACAATGGGGAATGAACCTTTTTACAAATTTACGCGGAGATCTTTATCTAAATCGTTCCAGTTCTGAAATGGGAAATGGCACAGAATTCATTCTGAAACTGACTCAAAAATTTGAAAATTCTCTAAACGGATTTACCTCGGCATCCTTCTGCTATGCAAAAGTAGATTCTAATCAGAAAATTACTTATATATCAGAACCTTTCTCTGAGTTGGAAAAACAAAAAGAGTTTATTCGTGTTTATATTTCTGCTGGCTTTCAGTTTTAATGAACGGAAGACCAAGATTTTGTGACTGTGACTTCATTACCAGATTGATTATAAGATATCGTATCTATATTCATCCTAACAAGAAAAATTCCCCTACCATTCAGTAAGTTTCCCCGAGGGTCATCGATCGGACTCGGAATATCGTGTAAATCAAATCCCTTACCTTGATCCGTAATTTTAATCACGATACCTTTATCATCAATCCTAAAATAAATCAAAATCTTACGCTCATTCTTCTTACAAAGATTATCAACTACATCAAAATAATCATTATTTGATTCTAAGATTAACTGCTTTTCCTTATAACTGATACCAGCGGTTCCATGCTCTATTGCATTTGCTAGGAGTTCATACAAAACAACCTTAATGGATAATAAATCGTCATCTTTTACGTGAGGATTAGATTGAATATGCTGAATGATGAGTGCTACATATTTGTTGATATTTTTGATTTTTGGATGAATCTCAATATTTAGTTCGGAATTTTGGAAGGCCACCTCATTATTCTTAAAGAGGACTGCCATATCCAACTCTGCATTCTCGTACTTTTGTATCCTTACACGCAGAGCTTCCATGCGGAATGGTTTCAGAAAAAAATCGACAGCACCGAGACGAAAAACGTCGATAGCAAGTTGGATATCACTGTCTCCAGTAATGACAATAAAAGGTGTAAGATTTCCTTCGAATCGGAGTTTTTTGATAAATTGAACGCCATTTAACTTTGGCAAGCTGATATCCGAAATAATTAAATCAAAATTTTGCGAACTTGCAATTTCAAGTGCAGTTTGACCATTATCTGCAAGAATGACGTCAAATTCGCTTTTAAAATATTCTTCGAACAAGTCCCGAATGTTCTCTTCGTCGTCTACAAATAGGATTTTCATAAAAAATTGAGTCTTATGTCAAAATTATTCCTCTAAATTTTGAATTCGATCAATTTTATATATGTTTTGAAGCTCCGTCTTTAAATCGACAATGTCCCTTCTTGAAAAAATTGCAATTTTACCCCCAGAAAACTCAAAGGCGAAACTATTTGTATCTTCCCTATCCATTTTTGTTTTTAATTGTTCAAGGGAAGTAATTCGCGCTCCGTTCACTGTTTCTAAAATTAAATCTTGGAAGTCTTGGTATCCGACATTTCCATCTAACGGAAAAACTCTACTTAAGATGACAATTCGTTCGCGAATCGGATGGGTTTTTTTCTGATAAAAATCGGTTAGATATACTAATTTTTTTTCAGATTTGACTCGGTATTCTGAACCAAATTCCTTGATGTAGGAGCCCGTGAGCTCGGTAAAAAAGAATCCTCCGACAATCAAATAGACAGGATTTCGATTCGGTGCCTGCTCCGGTATCAGGAAGTGATCGGTTTTATATACACCAAGCGGATAGCTCACAAGAAGTTTCTGGTGATTTCGATAAACGATCAAATTTGTTTTTGCTCCGGCCTTCTTAAGCTGACCTTTAGCATCACGCAGAATTAGATCCATCACGCGATCATACTTGTCCCAGTCTTTTAAATTTTGTAGCGTTACTCCATTGATACCAATCACAAGATCGCCAGGAAACAGACTGTAGGCGGGACCAATGCCAGGAAAAGAATCTGTTACCAAGATTCCGCGGCCGATATCCCTTGAGTAGTACGCACGCTCAGATGGTGTCAATTGAACATCGTACATCCAACCAGGATGAGGGAAGCTCCTGAAATAGCCGTTTCCATTTAAGAAAAATCGAATGTATTCTGTTGGGATCAGTAAGTCTTGATAGGTGATTCCACATACGACGGAATTCTGAAAGGAAAAATTAGGCTCGTCTGATTCTTTTTTTTCCAAAAGGAATGCTTTGAGCGGTGTTTTTGAGAACGGAAGCGAGACATATCTTGTTTTCCCTGAACGACAAGATTTCTGAACTGACTTTTCATCTATAAAAACTTGCTTTGAAAGTCGATCCGTATCGATAGCTTGTAATAAAGTAAACCCCGTTTCTGGATCGTATGCTGTAATTTTTAATTTTGGAACAGAGTAATCATAAGAATCCATTTCAGCAAGAAGCGGTTTTTGAGCGGCAAGAGTGACCGTAAAAAATTGACCTTTGCCTAGATGTATGGCTTTACCTTTTTTGGAAAAGGGTTCACCGACTAACCATGGATTTTGATGGCTGATTTTTTGAAAGCTTACTTGAATATCGACTGAATTAGAATTTTCTATTTCATATGCGTACAATAGATTCTGAATCAGAAAAAAAACGAAGATAAAAAGAATCATTTTACTTTTCATTATTGGCACCATATCTCTTTTTCACCCGCACATTGATTTGATTTATGGATTCTGAAGCAAGCACAATGGGTAATTCCATCCCACGAAATCGCAAAATTACAAAATCTTTTTCATGAGATTGCCAGATTCTTTTAAGATCTTCTAAATCTTTCGGCACCATTCCGTTGATAGATTCCACGACTTTATATTTATATTTTTTATACTTTAAAATTTCTGGATCATCAAAAATAAAACTAAGGACTACATCGCGATTCGTGTATCGGTATAAAAGATCTTGTATGAAATAACTATAATGATACTTTATAGAACTATCTAAATCACCATCATCGCTGTTAAAAAAAGATCGGGAAATCGGTTGGAACACAAACCCGGCTGCCAATAAATAATCATCTGCGGTCTCTCGGTAGAGATCTAAGGCAAAATTTTTCTGGAGATTTGTCTCCCCCTGGTATTTTTTACCGGAACGGTAGACTTCGATGGCGATCGTTTCGCCCATTTGTTTATTTTCAATATAGTCAACGATTGACTCTTTTTGTTTACCAATGGAAACCTCACCCTCGACGGAGATTGGCAAATTGTCTATCGATACCAAAAAATCTTTTTCTTTTAAAATCTTTGAAAATGAGGAATTTGGATAGATTCGATTGATGAATACACCCTTCTCCTCGCCTGGAATTCGCATACCCAATTTCAAGCTAACAGGCGCTCCGCTCTGAAAAGTAAAACCGAGATTTGGAAATCCTTCATATTTACCATCACGGATATCCTTTAGAAAGTGTCGGACGATATCTACTGGGATCAGATAGGCCACATCCTTACCTGTTTTTGAGATTTGAAAAGTAACACCAATGACTTTGCCGTTCTGAATGGCTGGTCCGCCAGAATTTCCTGGTTGAATATTGGCATTAATCTTAATCACATTTCTAAAATCTAAACCAGAGAAGCTATATCTACTTTTTTCATAGCGTAGAATCGATCCCTTTTCCACGGTTAGGTTATCTTGACCGTTTGGAAAACCTAAGACTAAAAGTTCCGATCCAAGTACTGGCATGGAATCTGCCAAGGAAATGACATTTGTTTTTTCAGAAAATTCGTTATCGGTTACTTCAAGAAGCGCTAAATCACAATCAAATCCCAAAAATAAAACCCGAGCAGCATAATCCAATTGGCTGCCATTCAAACGAACTGTAATTCGACTAGCATCCATAACCACATGTGCATTGGTTAAGATCAAATTCTTTCCAATCACAACACCTGAACCTAATCCAGTACTAAGATTTTTTTTCATCCAAGGCTGGATTTTATTTTCTGAAATGTAACTATCGTTACGAACCTGTACTACTGTCTGAAAAATATTCCATGTCGGTGCTTCCTCGCTTGATTGAGAAAACAAAGTAGAGCAAGTAAGTGCACATGCAGCTAAAATTATTTTTAGTAATAAATTATTCATAATATATCTTAAAATCTTCCCAATACGCCTGTTCGTTTGTTATTTTTCTTAGCTTGATTTTGGCTAAAAATGAATCCCCTTTTTCGGGTGTTTTTGCTTCATGATTAGAAGCCATAAGTTTATTTCGTTTATTTCCAGGTACCCGTAGAATTGCATACGGTGAATTTTTCACGCAGGAAATCTCAAATACAAAGGAAATGGTATTATCCCAATAAAAACTTTCATCGATTTCTTTAAATTTTAAAGGACAAGACGCATCAAAAAATATTTCCAAACCACTTGGAGCTTCCTTTCTTCTATTTTCGTCAAAAGCAATGGTGCGAAAATAGGTTAGGTTAGCGTTTGATAAATGATCCCTGGCAATTTTTTCTTGCTTTTCCACTTTTAATCTCGAAGGAGGCTTTTTCAGATAGTTAAATTCAATATCACTTGCATAACCACCGTTATCCAAACTTTTAGATTCACTTTGGTTTAAAGATATTTTTATATAGTCTCGTTTACCGATACGTTCCACACCAAGTAAGCGAAAAAAACCATCCTGGATCGTATCTTTCCTTCTTTCTCTAGAAAAAAATATCAGACCTTCTCGAAGATTTCCATCGCAATTGATCCCATAATAAAACACGGTTGAAATGGCTCTCGTTTTCTGCAGATGGCAATTCGAAGCATCACTCAAAGGTAAATTGACAGATCGATATTTATGAATCATATCTTGCTGAGAACCTTTGCTGGCGTTTCTGTCTCCCAATACTTCATGTAACAATGGCAAGGTTGACTTGCTAAGTATGGGACCGGGAGTCAAACCATAGAACAAAAGGAGTAATGTTAGGGATAATTTTAGTTTCAATGGTTCCATTCTGCGACTCGTCTTCTTTAATATCGGTTTTTGATACCCTTAGAATTGAAATGTCCTGATTGAATTCTTAACTCATTATGTCTCTATTTGAAATGGTTTTGCTTTTTTTGGTTTTCAGGCTTCCAAAAAAGAGAGGGGGTGAAAGTATTGTACCGATGAGGAGATATTTTTGAACTGGAGCTTTCTTAAAAACGAAGTAGATGCGGGTGACTTTTTAATCGACTGTCGATCACAGTCCGCATATGAGCAGGAAACATTGGAAGGTGCCTATTACTTTCCATTCATCAAGAAAGCTTTTGGATCAGATCCCGAATCTCATAAAAAACTTTGCGGGCCGATGCAAGCAGTTCTTGGTGAGATCCAAAAATCCAAAAAAAATCGAGTCATCGTATTTGATGAGGGCATGGGAATGTTCTCTTCTCGGATGGTCTATCTTTTGCGTGCCATGGGCTTTGCAGAAAGCTTTGTACTTGCTCGTAAATGGCCTACGGATGGGACGAAACGTCCAGGCAAACTCAAAATGGAGTTTGAGCCTGCGGACAAATCGAAGCCAATTGAAAGCGTGGTCGATAAAGCTTTCATGGAAAAAAATCTTACTAAATTACAAATCTTTGATGCTAGAACCATTGAAGAGTATGAAGGTCGCCTCCCGCGTTTAACTTCACCAGAGGAAGGTACGCTTTGTGGGAGACTTCCAGGTGCTTTCTTATGGGACTGGAGGAATCTTTATGATGCCGAAGCGAATCTCATAGACAGGTCAGTTTTCAAAAAAAGATTGAATGGGTTTCCTTTTATGCCGGAAAGACCCACGGTTATTTATGATTATAATGGCGCGAGGTCTTGTTTGCTTGCTTTGATGTTGCGGGAAACAGGATATATTGATGTCAATACGTACCAAGGTTCTTGGTTTGAATGGAGAAAATCCAGCCTTCCAAAACAAGCAGTTTCCATTTTTGGACAGAAAGCTGTTGCAGCGGCACCTCCGCGTGTAGGTGGAGTTGATAGAAAGAAAGTCTAAAAAAAGATTTACGGATTTTTAGAAAGGAGAACGAATCAGTCATGTTGATTCGTTTTTTTTTGTACTCCCTTCTTTCCCTTTTCCTCTCCTGTGCGAGCGGACAACTTAAATTCACAGTAGAAAAACCCACAAAACTAAACTTAGGTTCTCTAATTCTGGAAACTACCGATACTTTGATTCAAGTAGCGGATGCGAAATCGGGAAATTTATTCCTTTCCCTTCCTACGACTGAAAGTTTCGTACAGGCTGGGGAGGCCAATGCTTCTGTTCGTTACCGGATGGCTTCTTTTGCCATCAAAGACGAAAGGCAAAGAACTTGTAATCACCAAACGATCACCAGGATAGGGGTCGCCAATGGACAATTCGAAATTTTAGGAACACTCTCGGGTAAAAAGTGCAGCACCGAATTTAAATTTAATATCAAACCCATTTCAGAAAAAGAAATCGAATTCAAAATTGAACTCAGTGACAAAACCTTAAATCGCATCTGGCTCAAATATGCAAGTTCCCATGATGAGAAGTTTTTTGGTTTCGGTGAACAGTTCTCCAACCAAGAATTCAAAGGAAAAACCCCGTTTCTATTTACAGAAGAGCAAGGGATTGGTCGAGGAGACCAGCCGATCACTGCCGGTGCCAATCTGTTAGCTGGTGCAGGTGGCAATGAATATACGACCTATGCTCCTATCCCGCATTATATAACTTCTAAAAATCGATCTGTATTTTTTGATAATAGTGGTTATTCCAAATTTGACCTATCTTCCAGCGACTCGGTCGTCGTCGAATTTTGGGACACAAATTTGCAAGGCGGTTTGAAAGCTTCAATCTGGCTTGGTAAAAATCCAAAAGAACTAGTGGAAGCCTATACTAAAAAATCAGGAAGGTTTGCCCCACTACCTGATTGGTCATATGGTACATGGTTAGGTGTTCAAGGAGGAACCGAAAAGGTTAACTCTGTCATTGAACAAGCGAAAGCTGCCGGAAATCCCATCACTGCACTCTGGATCCAAGACTGGTGTGGTCGTCGTGTTACTAATTTTGGTGACCAATTAAAATGGCGCTGGTATGCCGATGAAACCTTATATCCTGATTTTAAAAAATTTGTAAAAGATATGAATGCCAAGAACATCCAAGTATTAGGCTATATCAATTCCTTTCTAGCGGATACAGATCCTAAAAAACCCGGAGATGATTTCACAAATTCGCTTCTAGTAGAAGCTAGAGCTAAAGGATATTTAATCAAGAATGCAAAAGGGGAAGATTATCTCATCCAAACTGTTGGTTTTCCTGCATACTTAATCGATCTCACCAATCCAGCAGCCGTTAAATGGACAAAGGAGATCATAAAGAAAAATTTAATCGATGTAGGATTGTCGGGTTGGATGGCCGATTTTGGAGAATGGCTACCTTACGATGCAAAAATGCACTCTGGTATTGATGCGAAGGTTTACCACAATCAGTATCCAGTCGATTGGGCTCGAATCAACAGAGAGGCAATCAAAGAGGCAGGAAAAGAAGGAAAGATTATATTTTTCACTCGTGCTGGTTATTCCTACTCGAATGCGCATTCGACTCTTTTTTGGGAGGGAGACCAGATGGTTAGTTTTGGGAAGAATGATGGACTGCCTTCAGCGATTCTCGGGCTAACGAGCTCAGGTATCAGTGGTTATGCGCTAAATCATAGCGATATTGGTGGTTATACGACCATATCCAATCCCTTAAAAAACTACCATCGAACAAAAGAGCTACTTCTTCGATGGGCCGAGCTTTCTGCTTTTACTCCTGTTTTTAGAACCCATGAAGGAAATCGGCCTCTAAAAAATTGGCAGGTATACCAATATACAAACAAACAAGGCATCAGTTCCCAATCCGATGAAGAAACAGTCAAACTCTTTGCCAAAATTGGAAAGTTACATTTTGCTTTAAAAGATTACCTTAAAGAGCTCGTATTAGAAGCGAGCAAAACGGGCATTCCTGTCGTTCGGCATAATTACCTAGTTGAGCCAACTGATACTCGTTTACTCAAACAGAAATACCAATTCTTCTTAGGAGATGACCTGCTCGTTGCACCTATTACAAAATCGGGCGCTGAGGAAGTAGAAGTGTATCTACCTTCTGGTGACTGGGAACAAATTTGGACTGGAAAAATCTACAAAGGAAATTCGGAGATTGATCAAGAAGCTCCGTTAGGAAAGCCTGTCGCCTTCATTCGAGTAGGCGGTAAGTATGAATCCCTACTCCGAAATTCTTTAAAGGACCTTAGAAAATAAAATGAAGTTTGCACTCATTGGAGATATTCACGGTTTTTGGAATCGAAAAGATACAGAGTACTTTAATGCCTCTGATTACGATGCACTTTTTTTTACCGGAGATCTTGGTCGTATCCGATTTACAGGCTCTCTATTACCAAAGTTTAATCTTTCTGGTCTCACCAAAAAAGCCTTTTTGATTCCCGGGAATTGGGATGGAACAAGCTTACCTGGAATTCTAGGAGAAGTTTTAAACCAAGGATTACTGAAACGTGCAGGTAGTATCGGTTATGCGGGTAGAATGAAAGCATTCGCCCAATCAATTCGCCCGATTCCCATCATGGGATATAGCACAGCCGTTCTCTCCGAAGAGAAAGACTTGGCTCTTATCGTTTGTAGGCCTCACGCGATGGGAAATGGCTTTAGTTTTGAGAGAAATTTAAATAAAAATTATCTTGTGTCAAATATGGAAGATTCAATCAATAAATTGAAAAAGTTGATTGATTCCACCAAACAAGAAAATATTTTTTTTCTATCACATAACGGTCCCAAGGGGCTCGGTTCCGAAAGAACATCCATCTATGGTGCTGATTTTTTAGCGAATGGTGGTGATTTTGGAGACGAGGATCTAACGGCTGCTATCGAATACGCAAAAGAAAAAGGTAAAAAAGTTCCAGCAGTGCTTTCAGGGCATATGCACCATTACATACCCGCGATAAAGAAGGAAAGAGAGTCCTTGGTGTACACAGGCGGAACTTTCTATATCAATGGTGCCAAGGTTCCTCGTATTAAACGCGGGAAACACTTTCATACCAAAATCGAGTGGAATGGAAATTCCGTTACAGCCATCCAGCTTTGGGAAGAACTTTAGGAAAACTTTTCGATAATGCCCTAACGTAATAGCAGTCCGTTAGAATCATTCAATCCAAAACGGTATCTATAGATATTTTTCCGGATAGAATCTTATGAACAGGACAGGCATTTGCTACTTGCAAAAGTCTTTCCCGCTCAGCCTCCGACAGATTTCCTGATAGCTTGAGTTTGCGTGTAAACTTATTTTCATCTGCAGAGAGTTTATCAATATTCACATGCACTTCTATGCTTTCCAATGCGATTTCTTTTCTGTCAGCATACATGCGCAAGGTGATGCTAGTGCAAGATCCAAGAGATGCGGCAAGAAGCTGAGTCGGCATGGGTCCTAAATCCCCTCCCCCTAAGTCTTCAGGTTCATCAGCGATAAAGGTATGTTTACCGGCACTAATGGTAGTCTTATATTTTGATTTTTCGGTGGTTATGATAACGTCATTAGGAAATAAATTTGCCATGTCCAATTTGGGACAGATAAAATGTTTTCGACAATCAAATTTTATGAATATTTTGAAGTGAGTCGTTCAACCTCTGCAATCGCACGAGAACGATTGGCAAGCATCGCCTCCTCAACGCGAAGGCGTTCTTTCTCAAAATCATTTTCAGTTAGAGCCCGCGAAATATAGATGGGTTCGCCATAAGAAATTACGGCCGTTGTAAAGGGTTTTGGTATCCTATGTTTATCCCATGCTTTTTCCAGTATCCATTGCCTTGTGCATTCATAATGAAATGGGACTATGGGTGCCTGAGTCACTTGAGCGGCAGCAATCAATCCTTGTTGGACAATGAGAGCTGGCCCGCGTGGACCATCCGGCGTAAAAGCAACGGATAATCCTTTTTTTAAATGTGCAATCATGGCCTTTAATGCTTTGGACCCGCCTTTCGAAGAACTTCCTCGAATGCTCTGATTTCCGAATCGTAAAACTACTTGGTTTATGTAGTCTCCATCTTTAGATTCAGAGATCAAAACAGCTACATTTTTACCTCGATGAAAGTAAGGAGAGTAGAGGACATTGGTATGCCAAATAGACAAAATGAGAGGTAGTTTTTGATTTACTAAATTTGAATATGGCTCTTTGCCTAGTTCAACAATTCGAAATGTAAGACCGAATAATCGCTGTAAGGTAACAACGATAAGAGGTAAGAACCAGATCAAAAATTTTCGTTTCATCTTCTAAACGCTATGGTTAAGGATTTTTTTTCTTAAAGATATCACCAAGCTTACCTAAATCTTCTGGTTTGATGTTGGTTCCTGCGGCCTTTTTATTTTCTTCTTGGATCTCTTTGTATACTTCCGCTCTATGAACGGAAACATTTTTTGGAGCCTTTACACCTATTTTAACTTGGTCGCCTTTAATATCAACGATAACGATTTCAATATCATCACCTATGATTATCGACTGATTGCTTCTTCTTGCGAGAACTAACACGAATTAAACCTTTTGGGAAGTTGTTTCTTCCATGTTTTCAACAATACGCTTGCGGATATGGTGGTTTTCATCGCGTGAAATCAGTTGTTTACCGCTTCCGGACTTTGCATTGATGATAACAGGACCTTGGAGGTTGGCTGTCATTCCCCGCGGATTGTCATGAGGTATCGTCACAATTAGAAAGATAATTCCGTCTTTCCAACTTTCTAAACCAATTTCTTTTAACTCTTCATCAGAAACAAGAGGCCGATAATCCGTTAAAAACAATTCTGGTTGGATCAAAATGAAGGCAAGCCCAGATTCTTTTGTCGATTGAAGCCATTTGAAGGGACTTTCTGCATTTTCCTCAATCAGAGCATACTCGGTATACTTTTCGAATCCTAATAATCCTTGTGAAAAATGAAGGATCTGTCTTTCGTCTACTTCGATTGTTCCAAATGGCTTTGTATGTAAAGTAACTGGCATTTTAAATCCTATCTATTATCGTAGAAAATCCATTAGAGTTGGCTTGATTATCTTGGACCCAACATTGAGAGCATAACTATGAATTGTTTCTAACCATTTCAAATTCATAATTGTCTCTGGGAAATCTATGCCTTCGTTTTTCGCAAGAAGCTCCGTCATATACATTTTATCGTATGAAACACGATCTTCATGTTCTTCCATTCGATTCATTCTCGCACCCACCGTCGATCTATGGCGCAAAATGTTCTCTAAGGCAAGATCTAGATCTCCCAAATCTCGACCGCCAATCCTCTCCTGGTCTTTTTGGATCAAATCATTCCGTAACTGAATCAACACATCGAAAACGGAGAGTCCGGTAACCGTTGCCGATTTTGAATAGTTATTCGGTGGCTCACTCGCGGAAGGCTCGATGAGTCCAATATCTTTTAGTACAGTACCGCCACCGACATCTTCCATCCAAATTTGATGAGGAGCCGTCGAAGATATTGAGATATTGTCTTGAGCAAGTTTCGATGCTTTGACTTCCAAAGGTGAATTATTGATTTTATCAATCACGTCATCTATGGTATCACCAACAGAAATATGAATCTCTACATTATCTATTTTGAATATTTGGTCTGAGGTTGCTTGGTAGGCAGAGTTATCTACCTTACTCGTTACGCTTACATTTGTGCCCCAAAAAACCTTGTTACCAGGAATAGTTACGGGGATGTATTCACCCTTTTCGATTTCCCGGAGTTGTTCTCCGATATCACCACGATACTCTACGCCAACATATTGGTTTTTTAATTCTAGACCTTGTAGTCCTTTAATCTTGGATTCTATCGGTTCAAAGGGAGGTCTCTCTGTTACATACCCACCAAACAATGGTTGTCCCGTTGCATCACGTGCATTTGCCAGATCCACAATAGCTCGAAGGTGCTGGTCAATTTCTTTACCTACAGCAACCTCAAGTTCAAATCCTTTATCACCTTGATAAATACCATTTCCCGCTTGAACCGTGAGCACTCGAACTCTTTGAAATATTTCACCCATTTTGTCCAAAACACCATCTACTTGTTGGAGTCTCTGGTATCCGTCTGCAATATTTTCATCGTACTGAGCAAGTTCATTCAATCTAGATCGAAAATACATCTGGTTGGTCGCAGCACTCGGGTCATCAGAAGGCTTTCTGATTTTTAGTCCTGTACCCAATTGATTTTGTGTTTCATCCAAGGCGATTTGGTGACGATTTAAATTTCGCACCAAGGAATTGTTCTGCATCATATTAGTGATACGAATCATAATTAACCACCTAACCTATTTATTATTGTATCTAACATGTCATTCATGGTAGAGATCATTCTAGCAGCAGCATTATAAGACTGTTGGAACTGAACCATGTTTGCCATTTCTTCATCTAAGTTTACACCCATCACGGATTGACGCATGTTTTCAAGTTCAGTCATTAGCTCAGATTGAGTCGTATACTCTTGGCTTGCTTCGCGAGCCTCCGTTCCAATTTTTGAAATCAGTGAGTTATAAAAATCGTCTGTAGTCTTCGAGTAGTCAAACATCACAGGCTTTTCGCGAAGTGCCGCAGCAATCAATAGTGCGTTTGTTCCATCTTTATGACCGTGTGGCGTATTATAATCACCTGTTCCACCGACATCTTTACCTCGCCCTGCCGCGATATTTGCCGGGTTATTTTTTACTTCTGCAGACATTTTGAAAAAAGCAGAAGGATGATACATCGGAGTCAGAGTGACATCCTGTGAGTTTGCTTGGAATTTATTTAATTCTCCAAGTTTTCTATAATCAAAGGAACCGGCAGAACCACTAGCAGACAAAACACCAGTTAAACCGACGAGCAATTCGCCTGAGTCTTCCAAATGGCGGATCATAAAGTTTTCCTTTTTATCCACTTTGCTCGTAGTCGCCTTTAATGCGAGTTGGTTGTCATGTGACATATAGGCAACCACTCCGGTTTCAGAGCGATTGATCCTTTTGATGACAGCATTTAAAGTATCATCTTTTGAATAAGGAACAAGAACTTCCTCTTCACCGCGAGGTGTTGGTTTTAAAAATCTAAGTGTTCCACTGATTCCGATAGGACGATCCGGATCAATCGAAGTTCTACCTGTAACTCGAAAGACCGAAGTCTTATCGTTGATACCATCGCCATCCGTATCAATTTCACCAAAGGTGTTTGTCGCCAAAGTTCTTTCTTCAAAAAAAGTTAGATTCGTTTTACCATTGAGTCCAAATCCATCCTTGTGAATTTCGTTGATAATGTCCATGGCATTGATCGCAAGTGCATCCACTTGGTTGATCTTCTCAACGAGAATATTGTCACGAACTTCATATAATGCTTGGATGCTTCCTTTACGGAGTAAAACAGGATTTCCTGTCTCTTGCCATTTCATATCAAGTAGGCCATCATTGGCTGGATTTCCAACAAGATCTATCTTATGAACTTTTTGACCTTGCACGAGAATCTGTTGGCCAATGAAAACCATAAGTTCATCTTCATCACTTCTACCGATAGTAATATCGACCATTCCAGCAAGTTCTTGTAAGAGCTCATCCCTTCTGTCTAACAAATCATTAGGATTGTCACCTAATGCTTGTGACTTTGTTATTTTTTCATTTAAAGATTTTATATTTTCTGCAATTGTATTCAGATGATTGACTTTGGATTCAATCTCGCGATTTGCCTGGTCACGGAGTTGTGTTAACTTCTTAAACACATCTTCCATTCTACTACCAAGACCTTCTGCTTTTTCTTGGACGACGGCTCTGTGTGCGGTTTCTTCTGGATAATTTGACAAGTCTTCCCACGCAGACCAGAAGTTGTCCATGAGGGTGCGCAACGTTGTTCCGGAAGGCTCATTGAAAACTGTCTCTACCTGATATAGATAATCATTTTTCTTTCCCCAATAATCTTTGAGTGAGGAGGATTCGATGATGCGATCATCGATAAAATTATCTCGCACTCTCTCGATTTCTGCGACTTTCACACCCTGTCCAATTTGTCCTGCAACTTCAGCTCGATTAAGAGCCGGTTCATAGATCGGATCCATACTGTTCATTACAACTCTTTGTCGAGCATAATGTTTGTTATCTGCATTAGATATATTATGACCAGTTGTTTGAATGGCTTGCTGGTGAGCAGAGAGCCCTCTTTTTCCTATTTCTATACCTTGAAATGTGGATCCCATAATCTTTCTCCTAGGCAGTTGCGTTCAAAATGACCGCGCTCTTCTGGCCCTGCCCTCGCCGAATGGGTTGCTGATTGGAAGTATAAACTTTTTCACGTGCATGCTCTCGCAAGGCATCAATCGTGGTTTGTAAAAAGTCCTTTCTCGTTCTTAGAAGTTTTTCATTGATCATGATTGCTTCTTTCAAATTTTGAACGACAGACTTCAGTTCTTGGGCAAAGCCCTTCAATTTGTAATTAGAATCTCTATCCATCTGGTTCAAAAAATTCGTAAGGGTGACCGCATTCTCTTCCTTATCGAATTTCTCTTTTGCATAGACGTCTTCAATGGTCCTCATGCGAATCCTTTCGAGTTCGGAAGCTTCCACCATAATGTGGTAGCTTTCTTTTACACAAGATTCTAGGGATTTCCCGTCGGCACCATGAATGGCCTCTCTTTTTTTGCCTTCCAATTCTAAGAGGCGTTTGTAACAGTCTATTTCATTAGTAAATAGGCTTCTAAGTGATTCTACCCAATCCAACATTAAGTTTTTCCCATTCCCACAAATGAAGGATCGACGGAATTCAAAACATGCTTAGGAAAATTTATAAAAATTTACTATTTTCGCTCCTATGTCACGAAAAACACCCTGCATAAAAGTTTGTATGATGGATCCGGATTCAGGGCTATGTGCCGGCTGTGCACGTACTTTAGAAGAAATTGGGAATTGGAGTCGGTATTCTGATGAAGAAAAAGAGAGAATCTACAAGGAAATTGAGGCTAGAAAATTAATTACGTGATTTTAGGAAGACATCCTCGGCCGGAAAAGTTCCCAGCCGATAATGCTATATTAGAAGATCTGTTTATTCGCTTTTATCAATTTTTTTTCTGTGAGTTTCACAGAGTCGATACAAGTTGCCAGTCGCAACATTTTTTTTCGTCACTTTTGCACCACAAACGATGCAAAGACCTTGGGCCCTTCTTCGTTTGTAAAGTAACTGAACTCGCTCCGCACCAGAAAGATTGAATTTGCTGATCTGAAGTCGAACTCCCTTAATCAAATAACTTCCGATCGAAGATTCTTCACCTTTTTTAAGGCTAGAAAAAATCTTCGTTAACTCATCGGATTTGATAGACTTTGGTTTCATTTTTACCCCTGTTCTCGCAAGTTAGAATGTTTCTTGTTAGATTTTTAAATGTTAATGCAGATTAGGTAGTACCCTCTAACGTGCAACTCAATTTTATTTTATCAACATGATGTCCATCCTTAGCTTAAAACAGAACATAATTCATATAAATTTTACTTGGCAGATCCTTTTTTTCAAGTAAGCTAATGCTGTACCATCAGGAACATCCAATGACCAAACCAATCGCATCAAAACAACAGTATAAATCCCTAATGGAGTTCTATCCGTTTTATCTAACAGAGCACAGCCATCCACTGAACCGAGCCTTGCATTTCATTGGAACCTCTCTCGCACTAGGTTTCCTTCTGGGATTCATGAGTAGTGGATCGTGGATTAGCTTACTTGCAGCGCTCGTGTCTGGTTATTTTTTTGCGTGGATCGGACATCTCCTAATCCAGCATAATCGTCCTGCCACATTTCAGTATCCATTCTACTCATTCGTATCCGATTGGATGATGTACGGACAGATGCTAGTCGGACGCATACCTAAATCGAAGTAAGAGAGAATGATTCTAAAAATCTTTTATACATCGATCTTACTCTCTCTGTTATTCGCTTCCGTTGAGTGCAAAGAAAATCCTCCGGAAACTGAAATTCTAAAGGTACAAAATGACACGTCACTTGACCTGAATTCGGCGGTCTCGAAAGTATTACCCCTTATTTTTCCCCATTTATTGAAGGAATGGAAGCTAGAACCAGCGGATACTTCGAAACTATGGGTGCTTCGAGCCTCTTATGGCGGCACCACGGCACTCACCTTCGATTCCCAAAAGGAATATGCAGAAAATTTAATCCGAACCCAGGCGATGTACACGGCGCAGTTAGCGGCTGCCATTTCAAACTTGCCAATCAAGGAGATAAGACTCAGTTTAACAAAGCCACTTTATGTGAAAGGCGAGAATCATCCGGACGTTGGCATCCAAGAATTTGAAATCTTTCGGACCGCCTTGTCGACTGAGAAGGCGAAAGCCATTCTGGCAGAGCATAAAACGATTTCCCCATTCTCTAGTTTTAAAAACCATAAAGAGGAATTGTCACAGTTGTACGGGAAGATTCAGGCTGCTTGGACGATCGAACTCAACCAATTGGGTCAGATCACGGTGGAATGATCCAAGGTTCCAGATTGCCAACGGCAGTCTCTAAGCGTTGGAGGTAAGAAGATTTAGGGATTTCATAAGCACCAAGGGACCAAGTGACATGGTTCAACTGTTGTGTATCGAAAAGAGAAAAATTTGATGCTTTCAGTTTTTCAAATAAATGATAGAGAGTGATTTTTCCCGCATCCGATTCATAGGCGAACATCGATTCGCCTGCAAAAAATTTCCCAAGAGCGACTCCATAGACTCCTCCTACTAGTTCATTTTTTTCATTCCATGCTTCCACGCTATGTGCGTAACCAAGACGGTGTAAATTTTGGTATCCTTTGAAAAAACCTGGTGTGATCCATGTGCTGTCTTTTTCGCGATACGCACATCCTTGCATCACGGCTTTAAATGCTTCGTTGTAGGAGATGCGAAACTGGTTCCTTCGGATTTTACGGAGTATGGTCCTTGAGAAATGAACATTTTGTAGATCAAAGATCGCCCTGGGGTCGAGAGAATACCAGTGGATCGGATTCTCTGACCAAGGAAAGATTCCATGGGAGTAGGCGTACAACAAACGGTCTGGACTGAAGTCGCCTCCAACGGCTACAAGGTCTTCCTTCCAAACATGAGGATCTTTAAAAAACTGTGCATATTCTCTCTGAGTCAATCTAACAGAATTTCCTTTGGATAATCGTAGACAATTCTCACTTTTAAACTCTTGCCCTTTTCATCATTGATGTTGGAAAGGCCGTCAAATTGTAAGATTCGCTTTGTCTTAACATCATATACTAGTAGAAAGGGATTTACAATTCGTTTCAAAACAAAATTATCAATCTCTAATCTTAAGAATAAGGCGGATCTCCCTTTCCAAAGATCTTCCTTTATCTTTTCCACCGCAAAGGCGTAGTCATCCAATTGGACAGGTGCAAGAAAACGAAAGGCCATTCGCTCACCGTTCGCTAATCTTTCCCAATTCTCTCTGACAAAATAATCAAATCCTCCATCCATAACAGCTGGTTGTCGAGGTGCTAAGGTTTTCTCACTTATGGGATCTTCCAACTTCCTTCGGAAAAAAACTTTGACCGACTTTCCTTTG
The DNA here is from genome assembly GCF_004770745.1 of Leptospira ognonensis. Classification (GTDB taxonomy): domain Bacteria; phylum Spirochaetota; class Leptospiria; order Leptospirales; family Leptospiraceae; genus Leptospira_A; species Leptospira_A ognonensis. The sequence continues at coordinate 275,469 of NZ_RQGD01000022.1, forward strand.
ACTTCAGCACCCTCCAGATAGCCATCTCGAAAGTCGTCGGTACGAAAGGTTGGTAGGTTGGTGTTCGGAAAAAATTCAATGTGTTTTTTGCCGAATTCAACTCCCTTTGCATCCTTATAGCTGATCTCGGAGTGGGAGTGTTTTCCCTCTCGGAAAAATTCTTGGTGATTATCAGAATAAATGAATGTACCTGTCTTTAAATCATACGCTTTTCCGAAGTATTGGTATTTTGGTTTTTCGCCCCAAATAGGGAAAAAGGATGGAAAAACAATGACCATGAAAATGATTTTACGAAGCATACTTTTTAGACATGAAAAAATACAGACTGACTGACCAAAGAACCGTTTTTGGCATCGTAGCAAAGCTGAACAATACCACACTCATCGATCCGAAAACGAAACAAAAATTTCAAATCAAGAATCCAAATCTGGTCAATGATATCATTAAGTCAGTCTACTTAGAAATTGTCCCAGAGACCACACTGACAACAAGGCCAGCTAGCCTTAGTTGTGTTCTCAAGGAAAACCGTGTCGAAATCCGCATCAAACAAGTAAACCCTTACCAAGAGGATTTATTTCAGGTCATGGAAATTTTGATTGAACCTCTCGAACGTTCTGCGAAACGAAAGGCCATCGAAGATATCTATGCAAATCAATTTCAAGTAGCAGCCAAAATCGATATTAGTACCATTATATCGGTATATGGAAAGACTTCTATCATCAACCAGGCTCTCAACCAATGGCAAGTCCACTTGGAACAGATCCTCACCAATTTCGGTTATTTCATAAAGAGAGTCAATATCGGCTTTTATTATGCAGCGGATACTCCTCTTATGGAAGCATTGAGTAGCACTCCTTCTCCGTATTACTTACGTGACTCGAATCGTGGTAATTTCTACACAGAAAGAGGTTTTTTTTCTCCAAAAAAATTGAATGAAATGTACGTTCGCTCGTATCTCGACAATCTTCTTGTAAATAATATTAAATCTGTTTTGATCTTTCCCGTATTTTCAAATGAGAAAATTTTACTCGGTTATTTTGAAATTATCAGCAATCTTCCTGATCTAGGAAATGCCGCCTTACAAAACGAGATCGACGGTAAACAAGGGATCTCTCCTTTGTTAGCTTTCTTAGAGAAACAAGCAGAAGAATATGTTTTTCATTTGGAATTTTCCTATGCGAAAGACTGGGAGGTGGTTGGATCACAATGTATGATTCGGGACTTGAGCCAGGATGGGCGTGGGATTGGAATTTATTTACCAAATGCGAGCTTACTTGAAAATCGTCCCGTTGGCACCCCGACTTCCTTCCAAATCACGATCAATGGCTTAAACTATACTTTTTATGGATCACTACGAAGCATCAAATCTCCTACAGCCGAAAATGAAAGCCAAAGTGCCGGCATCCATATTTTCCAATGTGACAGGCCAGAGGGCTTACAACTTTTAGAATCATATGCTTCCCAACTCATAGAACCAGAGGTGATCTAAATGAAACCAGAACAATTTGAGAGGTTGATTCAACTTCTCGAGCAAATTCTCGCTAACCAGGAAGACCAATCCGCGAACAAGATCATCCTGTATCTTGTGCCAAACATTGGGATCATTTTTGGGACTACACTTCTGTTCTTTCTATTCCTTTGGCTACACAGACAAAAAATGGCCCTCATTGCCTCGGGGCAGTACAAACCTTGGTCCTTCGACCTGAGAGCTTATTCCTTTTTCCTTGGTCTTTTGTTGACATTCACAGGATTTGCCTTATCCTTAGTATTTATACTCGTCATGGGAGTTTCCTTGGCAGTACTTGGAGGGTTGATCCCATTCGCAATTGGACTCGGTCTTTTGACCTACTACAAACTAAGCAAGTAAGCTTACAGACTAGGGTTTGTAACGAAGAAGACTGGAACTGCATCCAAGAAGTTCTAGCGGGAAACGTACAAGGCTTTGAAACCTTGATGAGGCGTTACCAAGGCATGGTGTTTTCTCAAGCGAGAAAGGCATTCCCGACAAAGGATGAGGCAGAGGATTTTACTCAGGAAGTCTTTTTGAAGGCATACGAATCGCTGAGTACCTTTCGTGGAGAGGCGCAGATTTCTACCTGGATCTATCAGATTGCTCGGAACGAAATCTCAAAACATTTCAAAAAAAAGAAACCTGAACATGAGACACTCGAAGAAACGCATGGCACAAAATCCAAAACGGATGTAAGCCAAGGATTTATTGACCAACTCGTAAAAGAAGAAGATGGAAATCTGTTACGATCTCTGATCTCAAGATTACCTGCAGTTTATCGCAAACCCATCATCTTACATTATTTTGAAAATATGAGTTTGAAAGAGATATCGAGTGATATGGACATCAAACTGAACACGATCAAAAGTCATATCTCTAGAGGCAAAGAATTGATTCGCAAATGGTGGCATCATGAAACGTAACGCCCCCTCAGACAAAGAGAGTTATTTTATAAGTCCCGATCCTTTTATGAAAAATCAGCCTGGACCAACGATGGTGACTTTTAAAGTTCTAAATCAACTTTTACCTTTCCATTATATGATCTCTGGATTTTTATTTTCTGTGACCTTGTTTTTTATCCCTCTCGGCACCTTATTTCTCGCTCATCATTTTTTTGATCTCACTACAAATTTGATGCCCATCATCATCAGTTCTAGTTTGTTTTTCTGTTTTTACTGTTTGCTTTTCGGATTTCTCATCATCAATGCACGAATTCCTTTCCTAAAAGAGTGGAAAGAGAAACTTGGATTTACTGAGGTTTGACTCGTCTGAATCGTCTTCTCGTCATTTTACTTTTCCTTTCTTTTGCTCCAGCTTACAGCACGGAACCGGTGGCACTTCCATCTGCTAAAGAATTTCTCAATATGGATTTGGACCAGTCGCTCCCTTTTATGGAAGGACTCTCAAAAGAACAAACCAAAGAACTCATCACTTCCCTGAGACAAGAAGCGAAGGCATCTTATCCCAAGATCGATCACTTTTACTTTCTCATTTCTCATCTTGAGGAAGTTTCAGCCATCGAAAAAGAACAAGCACGACTGAAGAGTTTGCTTTGGGTTTTTGGTTTGGCTTTGGTATTATTTTTAGGCTTCCTGGGGTTTTTACTCCTCCGACAAAGGCAGGCACTTAAAGATATCGAACATATGACAGAACCGTCATAAGGGAAAATTTGTAATCAATTTGTATTCGTAATGAAACATGAATCCACTACACTTGATGCGAAACATGAAAATTCTTGTAGTAGATGATGAAGAAGATATCGCTGAGCTGATCCAATTTCATTTGGAGGAAGAGGGATTCCAAGTAGAAGTCTGCCACAATGGTATGGAAGTTTTTCCGCGTCTTGAGAAAAATCTTCCGGATGGCATCATACTCGATCTTATGTTACCTGGCATTGGCGGTATGGATCTCTGCAAACGAATCAAAGAAAAATACCCACACATTCCGATTTTGATGGTTACTGCGAAAACAGGCGAAACTGACGTAGTGTTGGGTCTTGAACTTGGTGCAGATGATTATATAAAAAAACCATTTAATATACGTGAATTGGTCGCAAGAGTAAGGACTGTTACACGAAGAAATGCAGAACAAGCCTACAATGAAAATCTTGCACCCATCTCCACAGGTAAAATTCAAATCAATCCAACAGCTCATAAAGTGTATGTGGATGGAAAAGAAATAGAACTTACGCTCATAGAATATAAGATTTTACAATTATTTACTTCTAATCCTGGCGTTGCTTTCTCACGTGATAAGTTACTCGATCGAATATGGGGAAAAGATGTTTTTGTCACAGACAGAACTGTGGATGTAAACATCAAAAGATTAAGAGATAAATTATTAAGCGAAAAGGAAAGACTTGAAACCATTCGTGGAGTCGGTTACCGATTCCGGGATGCGTAGCTTTTTCTCCACATTACTTCTATTAAACTGGGGTTTACTTTTATTCCTCATCATACTTGCGATCGGTGTCATTGCTGCATTAGATTTAATCGCGCCTGGTTTTCGCCCGCTACTTCTTTTTGTTTATGTACTCATCGCGATCTTTGGAACATTTTACGTTTCCTTTACGATCGCCCGCAAAGTCACCGACCCGCTTTCGATGATCGAAAAGAAAACGAAGGAAATAAACGCCGGTGATTTTGGAGTCGAGTTGTCCTCTCCAGAAATTTTAGAACTTGCGAACCTAACCGTCTCCATCAATGAAATGGCAAAACGACTAAAGAACCAATTCCTGGATCTGACAGTCGAAAAAGAAAAATTTAACTCTCTTTTACAGAATTTAAAAGAAGGTGTTTTTGCCATTGATACAAAAAAAAAGTTTTTATTTCTAAATCGAAACATACCACCTAACATTATTTCTGAGAATTCACAATTTAGTGAGATTAAAGCCTCAATCAAAAATAAAGTACTGCTAAGTTTTATAGAATCCAAATTAAAAAAGGGAATTGAAGGTAGGACAGAATTTCAAGAAGGAAATCATTTTTATAATGCTCGTATTTATCCTATCAAATCTAACGACATGATCCACCTTCACATAGGCGTGCTACTGGATATCACAGAAGATAGACAGAACCAATTGATACGTGAACAATTTTTTCAAAATGCTTCCCATGAATTAAAAACTCCAATTACTTCAATCAAAGGTTATGCAGAAACTCTGGATTACAAACTCCGACTTGAACCAGGTTCCAATGAGAAAAAATTCCTAGATGCAATACTAAGAAATACGGAGAGATTAGTTAGAATCGTGGAAGATATGTTGACGATATCTCGACTTGAAAATCACCAAACAATCATTCAAACAAAAAGCTTCTTGCTTCTCGAACTTGTTAAAAACGTTACCGATTCCGTTGGAGTCATTCTTTCGAGTAAAGAGCAAAATTTAAAGATTGAAATTGATCCAAAATTAAAATTTGAAGCCGATATGGTTTTGATTGAACATGTACTCGTCAATTTGATCTCCAATGCGTCTGCCTATTCTCCGAACGGTTCGGAGATCAAAATTCGAGCAGAAGAAAAGATCGATAAATATATATTACAAATCATTGACCAAGGAATCGGAGTATCGCCTGAGGATTCCGAGCGCATTTTTGAGCGATTTTTCCGAGTGGATATGAATCGCTCTAGAAAGGAAGGAGGAACTGGGCTTGGACTATCCATCGTGAAACACATTGCTCGATTGCATTCAGGTGAAGTCAGCGTAAGTCCAAATAGTGAAAGAGGTTCTATTTTCACTTTCGAATTTCCAAAAAAATAGATACTAATCGTTGCCGATTTATTTTGAATTTATGACACTGGTAATGTCATTATGAAATACCCTAAAGGTTTCTATTCTTTCGGCCGAAACATCGGTATTAAAGATCATACACTCGATTTCTCAGTTATTTATGCAGACAAAGTATGTAATTCAGCAGCGGTCTTCACTCGAAATAATTTTCCAGGCGCTCCTATCATCGTTGGACGAGAACACATTTCCAATGGGCTGCTGCAGGCGATCGTCATCAATTCAAAAAATGCAAATGTTGCTACAGGAGAAATGGGGATTCAAAATGCTAAAGATATTTGCACGACTCTTGCGAAATCTTTGGGCATCGATCCAAAGAATGTTCTCCCTTCTTCAACCGGCGTCATTGGAGTACCCTTACCTATAGAAAAACTACTAGAGGCTTGCAAGACTGCGAAAGAATACCTAAAGGAAGGTAATTTAGAAGTAGTAGCTGAAGCGATTATGACTACGGACACTCGCAAAAAAATTTCTTATCGAGAAATCCAATACGGCACGCAAACGGGAGTTATCTATGGTATTGCGAAGGGAGCCGGTATGATAGAACCTAACATGGCGACCATGCTTTCCTATATCATGTCAGATTTTTTGCCAGAATCTGGTGATCTAGCTGGAATCTTAAAGGAAGTCGTAAATGTTTCCTATAATTGTATTACTATAGATTCGGATACTTCAACAAGTGATACGGTAGTTCTCATGTGCTCTGGTTATGCGGGCACTATTCCTGACTCCCTTTTCATCGAAAATTTAAAATCGATTGCGATTGATCTATCAAAGAAAATTGCCAGAGACGGAGAAGGAGCCACAAAATTATTAGAATGTACCATTCAGGAAGCAAGAGATGAAAGCCAAGCTACCAAGATCGGCAAATCAATTTTAAACTCTCCTCTTGTAAAAACTGCCATTTATGGAGCAGATCCGAACTGGGGTCGCTTTGTCATGGCCATCGGAAAGGTTTTTGATGAACCTATTCCATATGAACAACTTCAAATCTATTTAGGCGGGATTGCGGTCAAAGGAGCTGACAAAGTCACAAAAGACAAATTGGCCGCGTATTTGAAATCAGAAGAAGAAATTTTCATTCAAGTTTCGCTTGGTGCTGGTAATGTAAGTAAAACTTTCTGGAGCTGCGATTTAACTGAAGGTTATATCAAAGAAAACGCATATTATACAACATGAATTCGAAACAGATTTCATTGTTCTTTAAAAAAATATTACCTTCGAGTTACCAACTCAAAGTATCTTTAACAATAGTATTGTCTAGAACCTCGTATATCATTCTTGTTTTTTTTACTTATTATCTTATCTTAAAACAAATTCCGGATGACTTAACATACGGCTTAGAGATGTCTTTTGTTTTAGTATCGGCTGTTTCCATTTTAATTTATCTTCCACTTGTTGAGAGACTAACAAAGTCGTTACGGATAAGATTTTTGTCAGAGTATTTAACAGAGGATGCAGAATCTTTTCGTCAGGCGATCAAGCAGTTTAATTTAGATGCCCTAATCAAGCATGTTTTTCCAGATATGGTGAAAATAACAGAAAGCCATTCAGGCACCATTGCAATTCTAATGCCTGATGGAACTTTTGACTTTCATACTTATTTTCGGGGTCGCCAAAAAAAACTAAGTCCTACAAAACAAATCATCGTTAAACAACATTTTAAAGAATACCTAAAAAATAAAAAGGAAGGTTCTTCTGTAACAGATGCGATTAATTCTCCCGACATCAATAGCGACTTTATGGAATTACATGCAAACTTTATCTATCCGTTCCTCTTTCGAGAAAAATTGTTTGGTTTTTTGGCAGTATCTAATATTCCAAACGCTGACGCAACAAACACATTGTCTTTGTTAGCAGGTCAATCGGCAGTAACGATACATAACCATATATTGTCTTATCACATTGCAGAAAATAAAAAATACAGAAAGGAAGCTGAGTATGCAAATCGAGTACAGGATCTATTAGAAACAGGGACCATTCCTGAACTTCCAGGATGGAAAATCAATGCATACCCTAGAACTCATGGAAACCTTGTAGAATTTTTTCAAGTAGAGGATGGCTCATGGTATTTTGTCGTACTTAACGCAGGACGAACCTACCATCATATTGGGATCATCCTTTCTTATATTTTGGGAGTCGTCTATTCTCAATCTCAACTACGAATCCTAAAAGGATTTGCTGACATAAAACAGCTCATTCATACAACCTTCCAAAAGCTGGAATGGAAAGATAAATATGAACTTATCATTGGAAAAATTGATTTTAACGAATTATATCTCATTCAAGAAGGAAGGCAGTTTAAAATCATCAGAGAATCAAACGATGAGGAAGTACTCGCGAGTGTAGGTTGGAAAAATCGCATTCAATTAGATAGGGGTGCAATTTTAGTCCTTCATGCGGGTCAGCCTATCCTAAGATTTAGTATAACGGATCACAAAAAATGAGAGAATTATCGATTACTATTTTTTCATCCTTTATATTTTTTTTGCTGATATTCTTCTCTTTCATAGGCATTCAGGAAACATCTATTAGGCTCCCATTTTTTTATTATTCCTCAGGCCTAATTGTAAATGTCGGAGAATCTTATCATGACATCTGGGGAAAACAAATCGCTCAGGAGGATATTTTAAGCTTATCAGAATCAAAATCCTTAGGAGTCGGTCAGAAAAAGGTCGTAAGGATCATTGATGAATTTGGAAACGTGGTAACGAAAGAGTATGAGTTAATAGAATTTTTCAAACTGGATATCTTAAAAAAATTCTATCTAGATTTAATTTTAGCTTTTTTTAGTTTATTAACAGCAGTCTATTTCTTTTACACAACGCGCGATGGTCTGATCTTCTCTTTTTTCCTCAATTTTTCGGTAATTTTATTTTCAAATATTTTCCTGCTAACGTATACCATTTCGATTTTTCCGCTGTTCTTCTCGATTTATTTTGGTGCCTTCTTAAATTATCACCTCATATTCCGTTTGCGAGGAAAGGAAATTCCATCAAAGTGGCTCCTTCCCCAATTTCTGATTGCCTTCGTCATAGCGATCGTTGCAAGCCAAGAAAATCCATACTCAAAGATACTTGACCAAATTGCTAACATGGGTCATATGATAAATCTCTTTTTTGGAATTATCAATATCGTTTTAAATACGAAAGATATCATTAAAATTAAACCCATAGGTGATGCACTTTATAAAAGAATCTCTTTACTCATTGCGCTTTGCTTATATATCTCTGTTCCAGTTTCCATGATATTGTTCAACGGGCAACCTTGGTTTCATGTTTCCCGATGGCTTTTCTTTTCCACTTACATCTTCTTTATCATTGGATTTTTCTATGGAACATACAGATATACCTTTGTCCCTTCATTTGTAATCTTCACGCCAACACTCATCACTTTATTATTGGTAACGATTTCTTCTTTATCCTACATATTATTAGCACTGACAGTTGACTATCTTCTCCCACTACCGTATATCAAAGATCGCTGGTTTTTAAACATACTCTTGTTATTTATTTTAACGTGTTACATGATTCCTATAAAACTTAAGATTAAGGAATGGATCGATTATTGGTTTTTTGAAAAAAATCCCATATTAAGTCATGGTATTGAAAAAATTACCAGACTCATTACAGAACCTATATCGATGAGAAAGACAATCCTTTCCATCAATAAGACGGTAATGGAAACATTAAATGTTTCTAATATAATAATCCTCATTCCAGGTGATCAATTCGCAAGGACAGATCTCCGAAATGTCAATTTCATGCGAATCCCCTCTCAATCTGAAATTTGGAATTTTTTTGCAAGTAACGATCGAGTGACTGTTACATCCCATTTAGAATATGGAATCGGACTTCGGGAGACACTTTATAATTTTCTAAAAGGATTAAATGTGCAATTGGCCTTTCCCGCTTACGGACACTCCTCAGATCGTAAAATGATTAGAGCTATGATCCTTTTAGGTGAGAAAGCAGATTCTAATTATTTTTCGATCGGAGAGTTAAAATTCATAAATGAAGTCGTCAAAATCACGGCAATGCTCATCGAAAATTACAGCTTACTAGAAGATGAAATTCAAAAGCGAAAAATCGTACGGGACATCCAAACAGCGACAATCGTAGATAACACACTTCGAATCATTGCACCAAGCGAAATTAAAGGGATTGAATTTGGCTATATGAATCGGCCAGCAGTTGGCATTTCTGGGGACTATTTAGATATCATACCAATCTCTCCCACAAAAATGATTATATTGTTAGGTGATGTGGCGGGTCATGGACTTGGAACTGGTTTTCTAGTCAGCGCGATTAAAGGGATCGTGCGCGAACAGTTACGCAATGGAACTTCGTTGGAAGGGCTTTTTCGAGAAATCAATTCATTCTTCCGAGCTCGGTATAAGGGAAGTGAATTTATGACTTTACTTGGTGGTGTTTTAGATTCAAACGAAAAGACCTTTCGATTCATAAACGCGGGTCATTTAGCGCTTTTACAAATGAACCCAAATGGGCAGATTCTCACCCATGCCAAAACCCAACGAGTCTTGGGTATATTGGAAACAGACTATCATGCGCAAGAACTCAAAATGACATCCGGCACGAGACTCTTTTTATTTTCGGACGGAATCACAGAAACTTTCGGAGAAAATGATGAATTGTTCGGAGAAGAGCTATTGACTGCATTTTTGCAAAAACACGCAAAGATGCCGATTAAAGATTTACCCATGGCTTTAGAGAATACGATCAATCAATTTCGAGGAGACCGGGAAGTTACTGACGATATTACATTTATCGCTCTTTCTTTTGCCTCGGACTAGCCGATACTAAAAGAGATCATGTCGGATAAACCACTTAAATTCGCCATCTTTCTCTCCCTGATTCTTAGCCTTGTTGCTTTTTGGGACCACCAGATTACTTCCTATCTAAAAGATTTTGTAGTCCTCATTCATGAAATTTGTCACGCGAGTGCTGCTTTATTTACTGGAGGCATGGTGAAGGGGATTGCACTTCATGGCAATGAAGGTGGTGAAACCATTGCGATACCAGCCTCATTCCGTGGCTCTTTTATTCTTGTCGTCTCCGCAGGTTATATCGGTTCTTCACTCGTCGGAGGACTCCTGCTTAAAAGTGGTTTCTCTGGACATAATGCCAGACAGACGCTTATTCTCTTTGGCCTTTTACTCATTACTGTGAGTGTTCTTTATTCAAAGTTAGGTGAACTTGCATACTTTACAGGAATTTTTTGGGGATTGGGGATTCTTGTGACGGGTATGTTAGGTGAATCGATCTCGATTCTGGCACTTGTTTTTTTAGGTACGAGTATTTCTCTCTATTCTATTTACGATCTCTCAGATTTCGCAGACAAGCTTCCTGAGACAGACGCAGGCATTCTTGCCTATTGGATGTCTGGACTTTCCCCTGAAGATTTGAACGCAGAAGAAACACCTGTCGCTGTACTATTTCTAGGATACCTCATCGCCTCGCTATGGTCCCTTCTCAGCATCGGGATCATTTACTACTTTTTGAAAGGATCACTCCATGAACATCGGCATGAGGAAGATCACACGGCTACCAATGCATTGGATTCCTTCGAAAGATTTCCGGGAGATCTCTCACCAGAGGCAAAGTTGTGGCTAGAAAAACGGGGGGTAGACCCAGAAAGTGGAGTTGTCATCCCTCCCAATTTACTTTTTGATCTACCTCCAAAAGACAATTGAACCGAAGGGATTGGTTTTTTTTAATTTGCGTAGGAAAGTAGATTCGCAAATATAGAATCTTAATGGCAAAACGTATACTGATCACAGGTGGGGCTGGTTTTATCGGTTCTCATTTATGTGAAAGACTTTTGAACGAAGGAAATGAAGTCATCGCCCTTGACAATTTTCATACTGGTCGAAAGCAAAATCTCGCTCATCTCCTTTCCAATCCAAGATTTGAACTCATCCGACATGACATCACCGATCCGATCAAGCTCGAAGTGGATCAAATTTATAATATGGCTTGTCCGGCCTCTCCTGTTCACTACCAGAGCAATCCGATTAAGACCATCAAAACAAATGTGATCGGAATGACCAATATGCTCGGGCTAGCCAAACGTGTTGGTGCCAGAATCTTACAGGCCTCTACAAGCGAAGTTTATGGAAATCCTCTCGAACACCCCCAAAAGGAAAGCTATTGGGGAAATGTAAATACGATTGGCATTCGCAGTTGTTATGATGAAGGAAAACGTGTTGCTGAAACACTTTGCTTTGATTACCATCGCACCAACAAAGTTGATATCAGAGTGATTCGCATTTTCAACACCTACGGACCACGAATGATCCCAGATGACGGACGTGTTGTTACCAATTTTATCGTGCAGGCCATACGAGGTGAAGATATCACCATTTATGGCGATGGATCGCAGACTCGTTCATTCTGTTATGTGGATGATTTAGTAAATGGTATTATAAAAATGATGAATACTGATAACTTCATCGGTCCTGTAAATTTAGGAAATGATGGAGAGTTTACTGTAAAAGAACTTGCAGAACTTGTAATCAAAGAAGTTGGTACAAAATCAAAAATCATTTATCTGCCTTTACCCCAAGATGATCCGACAAGAAGAAAACCCGACCTAACATTAGCGAGAGCTAAATTGGAATATACACCGACGGTTCCATTAGTTGAAGGAATCAAAAAGACAATCGAATATTTTAAAAAGAGTTTACAAACATGAAAATTGGCGCCATTCAAGAACCCTCAGCAGAGAATCGAGTTTCGATTACTCCGGATATCATTGATGCACTCAGTAAATTGGGATTTACCGTTTCTCTGGAATCAAAAGCAGGCGAAAGAGCTTACTTCTCGGATGCAGATTATGAAAAAGCAGGAGCGAAGATTGCGTCTCGCAATGAAATACTCTCGAATTCTGATATCATTGTATCTATACACGAGTTAGATGCAGCATCTGCAAAACAAATTGGAAATAATAAGTGTTATATTGCTACTCTTGCACCTCTTGCTACTCCACAAAAGATGAAAGACCTCGCAACGAATGGAGCTAAAATCTTTTCAATGGATATGATTCCAAGAATCACTCGTGCTCAATCTATGGACGTTCTGAGCTCACAAGCAACGGTCTCTGGCTATAAAGCGGTCTTACTTGCAGCTTCTAATTACAGTCGTTTTTTTCCAATGTTAACGACTGCGGCAGGTACGATCACACCTGCTCGCGTTCTCATTTTGGGTGCTGGTGTTGCTGGATTGCAGGCCATTGCTACATCCAGAAGACTCGGTGCCGTAGTAGATGTTTTTGATACGAGGCCAGAGGTAAAAGAACAATGTATGTCTTTGGGTGCTAAATTCGTAGAAGTCGAAGGAGCAGCTGATGCTTCAACCAGCGGAGGCTATGCGGTGGACCAATCTGAAGACTACAAACGTCGCCAAAAAGAGGCCATTGCCAAATTCGCCGAAAAGGCAGACATCATCATTACGACGGCTCTCATTCCAGGTAAAAAGGCTCCTGTTTTGATTACCAAAGAAATGGTGGAATCAATGCGTCAAGGTTCCGTTATCGTTGATTTAGCGGCCGTTATGGGTGGGAACTGTGAAGTAACCCAAAATGATAAAACCATAATGCATAATGGAGTTACTGTGATTGGAAACTCGAATCTTCCTAGTACACAGCCGATGGATGCGAGCAAGATGTATGCAAAAAACATTTTGAATTTCCTAAAACTGTTTGTGAATAAAGAAAAACAGTTTCAAATCAATATGGAAGACGAGATTATCAACACCTGCCTAATTGCCGATGCTGGATCGATTCGCCATAAAGGAGTCTTGTCTCTTTTAGGATGAAACTCTTAACGCAGGGTTGATGCTTTTTCGCCCTGATTTAAGACCTACTTTGTCTTAATTTGTTTTTGGTTGGGTTCTCCAACGTCTGTGAACCCAAAAATACTGCTCAGGATATTTGCGTACTTCACTCTCCAAAGTACGCGTCCATAATTCAGTGTAGTGTCTTAGAACCTCTTCCTTCGTTGGATATAATTTTTTGTCTACAAATCCCAGGTCCTTTACTCGGACAATCACCTTGCCGTCTTCACCGCTCAATACAGAATAATACAACATCTTTGCGCCCGTTAAATATGCCATGAGAGCAGGTCCTACAAAAGTGGAGGCTTGACGGTTCATAAACGGCACGAAGATACCAGCCTGACCAGCATTTTGATCGGATCCAAAACCTACCCAATATCCAGCCTTTAGCATTTTAATGACTTGGGATGATTCTTCAACGGGAACAAGAACAATACCATTTTTTGCTCGCATATCATGAAGTAGCTTATCTACAAAAGGATTTCTAACTTTTTTATAGATCCCTCCTCCTTTCATACGTATACCCAGAAATTGTACTAGAATTTCCCACGTTCCAAGATGACCAGAGATTAGCACTACACCTACACCTTGTCTCTTGGTCTCATCTTCAATGGCCAAACTTTCAGCATCTAAAATTAGATACTTATCAAGCCACTCTTGGGTCATCCTCGGAGCCCAAAGTGTATGTGCCAAAAGATGACCAAGATGATCAAAATGTTTTTTAACCAAATCTCTAATTTCTTCTTCTGATTTTTCTGGAAATGCAAATTTTATATTCTCAGCAGCAATTTTTTGATGCTTTTTTGCCAACGGAAAAATCAATCTTGTTAGAAATACTCCGTAAGACAAACAAAGCTTATATGGTAATATTTTAAATGGCAGGTAAAAAAGATAAACCAAACAAAAAGTTAAAAATTGCCCGATGAGTTTCATTATTTTTCCTTAAATCAATGGAAGTAAATATAAAAGTATTTCAACGCGAATATTCCCATCATACCCATAAGAAATCCGATTATCCAACCGCCTACAATATCGCTAATGAAGTGATGAAGTGTGAGCAATCGTCCAACACCTGCAAACAAACTAAATAATAAAAAAAAAGGTGTTTCTCCAAATCCAAAAACAAGAAGCGTTCCTACTACCATAGAGTTTGCACTGTGCGCTGATGGAAATGAATGTTTCATATCAGGATTGTTATCTGTTTTTCCCATAACACTAATTAGAGGTCTCTTTCTTGCGAAATACTTTTTTAGAAATAAAACAAATCTATCAGTTATAAAAGTAGTAATCATGACTAATGGCAATGATATATATAAAGGAGCATATTTGTTGCTAAGGATCATAAGTGGCAGCAAAACTAAGGCAAAGGCTTCACCCCGGTTGATCCGCGAAAGCCACCAAGATAAGGTGGGGTGATGTAGGTATTTTTTTATCCAAAGAGAGGCATCCTGATCATATTCGGAAATAGTTTTCATTTCGTTAGCTCTATTGAAATCTTTTCTAAAGCATTCTCGAATGAAGACTCCTCTTGTGTTCGATTGAGCATGTCCTTTAGACTTACTGTTTTCTTAGCAATTTCTTCTTCGCCTTGTAATAGAATCCAACGGTATCCTTTCTTTTCTGCATAAGATAATTGTTTTCCCATTTTCTGGCTCGTAAGGGATAAATCGACTGCGATACCAGCGTTTCGAAGCTTGGTCGCCATAGATTGACATAATAAAAAATGAGCCGAATCTAAAAGCGGTATAAAAACAGTATTTTCATTCGATAGACTAGGTAACAAGTTATGCGTTTGCAAGAAGTTTAGTAAGGTGACGTCTCCTAATCCAAACCCAGTTCCAGAAAGTTCATCATTGGAAAATAACCCGATTAAATTATCATACCGACCACCACCGTATAAGGATCGTTTATTGGCTGGACTCGTATCAAATATTTCAAATATAAATCCTGTGTAATAATCAAATCCACGAACTACGGAAGGATCGAAGTCGACCATATCCCCTAGGCCTATACTTTCTAAATCTTTAAAAAGATCAGTCAAAGTTGAAATGGTTTCTTGTTTTAATCCTGGGATATTCGAAAGGTCCGAAATTTTCGAGATCAGAAATTGATTGATCTTCTCAACAGCTCCAGGATTTTCCGGAATCGTCTTATTTACTAGTGAGATATACTCTTCATTGGTGATTTTGTTTTTTTTATCTAATATCTTAGAAACTTCATGGGATTGGTCGGATCTAAGAGCTAATCCTTCTTTAAAGAATTCATCTAACAAGGCCCTATGAGAAACTTTTACTCGAAAGCTATCTCTGCTTGCTCCAAATGCAAATAATATATCACATGCCAAAGATAGAATTTCTAATTCCGCGTAATGATGAGTTACTCCAAAAAGATCGACATTAAGCTGCCAATGTTCCCTTAATCTTCCGTGACCAGGCTGTTCATATCTCCAAAGATTAGGAATAGAAAACCATCGAATGGGGCGAGGGAGATCACGTAGTTTGCTTGCCACCATACGCGCAACAGTTGGAGTCATCTCGGGACGTATGGCAACTTCTCGTCCGCCTTTATCAATAAAATTGTAAATTTGTTTCCCGACAATTTCCTCGCCTGTTTTAGCACGGTAAAGATCCAGAGATTCGATCATGGGTCCGTCATACTCTTCATATCCATAAGACCTTACGACTTTCTTCATGACAGAAAATAGATAATTTCGAATTTTCATGTCTGCAGGGAAAAAATCTCGAGTCCCTTTATAATTTTCTGTGGTTAGTTTTTTTTCTTTCAAATGAGGCCTCAAATGCCCAGGAATATTTAGCTAAAGAATGTAATGAGACTATAATAAATGTCTTTTGCTTTTTTGTCTCCACTCAGTCCAACAATCTGACAACCTATGACAAAATAATCTTTTACTTCTTCCATATGTTTTAGCTCCACTGCCATCCGAAGTGGAGCCTGCATTTTAAAATTTACATCGAGAGTCATAGTCGGTTTAACTTTGAGCGCTTTAAAAATCTCACGATCGCGAATCTCAATCGACAGACCGCCTCTGGATACATTAAAAATATTTTGTTTGATGTCTAAAACATGCGTGTTGGAATCCATGATTCGTTCTTGGAATGTCGCTTCAACTTCTTTATACTTCTCATATACTTCATAGGGGACAGGTGATTTTTCCTGTTCCATGGTTAGATAGGCAAAAAAATGCAAATCATTCATTCGAATAAAGATCGGATACATGATAAAAGAATCCATTTTCTTTCTTTTGTATTCCGCAATCTTATCTTCTAGAATGAAATCCTCTTCAAATGATGTTTTAAGATCGAAAAACTCATTTGAACTTACTGATTCCATTGCATCAGCATTAATTACATAAATTGGTTTTTTCTCTTCCTTCAGCAACTGCACTTCTTCGCCGAGTTCTGTATTTGCGAGAAATACAACTTTTGATTTTGGATAATCCTTTAATAAATTTCGATGAATGTCTGTCAGAATTACTTGTGAACTAACTCCTGTAAGTTTTGAAAAATCGATATTTGTTTTCGCAATTAGGAAATTTGATGCAAGTACATTGCCATAGACTTTACTATTTCTGTCTTCGGATCTCGTAATTGATGTTTGTTTCGGGGAGATCAGTTTGCCTAAAAGTAAGCTGTCTTTCTGGCTGATGAGCTCATATTCAAGCTCAACGTGATAGGAAGGTGTTGTATAGATTACGAAGGATTTACCGGGAACTTCGAATGCGACCTCCATTTCAAAAATATGCGAGCCGTCAGGACGATTTCCCTTAAATTTCAGTTTTACCTCAGAGTCAAAACCTTTTAGATACAATCCCTCGGCGCTCATCCTTGATTTGAAAAAATCTGGAAGATTTCCCGCAGCGGCAAGAGGGTCGTATTTTCGATCCGTTTGAAAATGTGTTTTAATGGGCTGAATCATTTCACTCTATTTTCTTAAAATTAACTCTTCGATTTTTTGCCCGACCATCTTCCGTCTCATTTTCCGTCATTGGTTGGGAATAATAATAAGCCTGAATTTTCATTTTCTCTTTGGCTACACCTTTTTCGCGAAGATATCGGTAAACCGCCAGGGCTCTATCTTCGCTGAGGGCGATGTTATACTCTTTATTGCCAACATTATCAGTATGTCCACCGATCTCGATGATTTCATTTTTGTTTCGAATCAGGAAGTCTGCAAGTAAATCGAGTTTCTTTTTATCCTCATCACTTATAATTCTCTCATTAAAAGGAAAATAAATGATCGTGTTATATAGGCTATCATAATCGTTTAAGTTTCTTAAGTATAGAACTGTTTCCTTTCCTTCTAACTCAGGAATTTTGGTGACTGGAAAAATGAATGTATCTTCTTTATATCCTTTTGCCTTCGCTAGTATTTCAAACCCGATCATAGGAACAGAATTCAATATAAAAGCATTATCCTTAGAGGGAATCATTTTTCCTTTTCGTGTTACATCGTCAAAATAAATCAACTCTGCATTGGGAATGAGTAGATCTGTCTTCTTATCTTTGACAACAAACTTGATTCCTTTGATCGTTTTATCTGGTCTCTCATCCTTGAGCGGTCGAATCGGAAGAAGGATAATGCGTGAGTATTGCTCTTTATTCTTACCGACATTGCCTCGCAAATCTAACAAAAGTTCAGTAGGTTGGAATCCTGGCGAACTGACCTCCACACGGTAAAGTTTTCCTGTTTTGATCGTGGTTTTGAAATTTTCCTCATTTTCGCCTGTTAGATCGCCACCGATACGTTTGGAAGTTATGATTTGAATCGGTTTCTTCTCATCATAAATTTTTAAAGTAGCGTCAATTCCGATCATCAATGCTTCTGATCCATCAAGTACAAGTCCACGGAAAATAAATTCATAACTCCTTCTTAGGTCTTCAGGAACTTGGGTTCGATAAATGTCAAATTGTCCCTCCCCACCAGGTCGATTTGAGGCAAAATAGAACCAAAGATCATCAAAAGTGATAGAAATTCCTTCGTTATCACTCTCCTCCCAAAGACTATAAGTCGAATAATCCGCGGGAGTATCAAATGGAAAGCCTGTCGAATTTCCACTTAGTTCTTGTTTTGTGTTAAATGGGGTTCCGAGTAATGTAGGTTTTAGAAATTGATTCGTAGCTTCATCAAATTCGGAAAAATGAAAACTAAACTTATTGTGTTTATCATCTCGATTCGAACTGAAATAAATTCTATTTCCGTCCCAATGGTAGTAAGGACTGATTTCATCTTTAGCAGAATTGATGATACTTCCCATTGGGATCGGTTTTTGCCAAACACCATCTGAACAGTTAAGAGCTGGTTTATCCCTTTCTATTTCTTTTTCTTCTAATTTTGTAATGGGATTCCTTTTTGAAATCCATAAATCATAACCGCCTCTACCCCCGGGTCGATTCGAGGAAAATACCATATTGCAACCATCAGGCGAGATTGCAGGCATTTTATCTTCAAAATTGGAATTGATTTCATTCAGATGGACAGGCAAAGACCAAAGTCCTGTCCTCGGATTTACTTTCGTATAATAAATATTTAAACCATCATAACCATCTCGATTTTTTTTTCGATCACGGGGATCTTCATACCGAGACGAGGTAAAATACAATTCATAAGGTTTTTCTTCTTCATTGAATAATACTGAAAACATCCCTTCAAAATTCGGAGTGTTCAATTCACGAAAATTTTTAGGGGCATCCCACTCTGGTGTTTTCATCCGGTCAGGATAACTTGTGTTTTCACTCACCCAAATATCCATCCCCCCTTCCCCGCCGGGACGATTGGATTGAAAGACTAAATAACGACCGGTGGGAGAAATGATAGGATTGTATTCTACATTTTGCGTATTGAGTGGGCCATAAAAGGGAACGTCTGCGACCTTGGGTAGTGGTTGAGAACGTAAGCCCATGCCAAATATCATGAATAAAAAGAGTGCTTTTTTCATCTGCCTTTACCTTCCTTCTATCGGCCTCTTGGAATTTTCTGCCAAGGTAAAAAAAGAAGGATTTGTCAGCTTATCCTTGAAAGTGGATCCTTCTTTCATGAGTGAATGTTTTGGAATTTTAAATGTGACGGAAGATTCCTTTTCCGACGGCGGAGCCTTTTTAAATCCCGAAAATGCAGAAAGACAGGCCATCGAACTTCTATCTAGTGGTTCCGACTGGATCGAAATATCTGGCCAATCCTCCAATGTACAAGCGCAACTAATTACCGAGGAGGAAGAATGGAACCGTATACGATCGATTCTTCCCTTCCTTTCCAAACAAAACATCCGGATCAGTTTGGATAGTTTTAGACCAGCAGTACAAAAAAAAGGTCTGGAATACGGTGTTCATTGTTTGAACGATATCTCTGGATTCACGCATCCAGATGCAAAATCACTTTTGCAAGATGAGCTCGCCAAACGGGAATCAGTTTTTTTAGTCGTCATGCATTCACACACACAGGGAATCGCCAAACAAAATTCCTCTTTGACACCTGCCAATGTGATGGATCAAATTCGTTCTTTTTTTCTCGATCGGCAAAAAGAAATAAAAAGTTGGGGAGTGCGGGAACAACGGATCTACCTCGATCCAGGGATGGGTTTTTTCCTCAGTGAGGATCCAGAGGTATCTTTTACAGTTTTAAAGAATCTTGATAAACTTCTTTGCGAATTTCCCCGCCTGATGGTTAGCGTCTCTCGCAAATCGTTTTTAAGTAATGCGTTAGGTGGGATTCCACCATTGGAGAGAGAATTTGCAACTCTAGCGGCTGAAATCTTCCTTTTGCAGAAAAAAATACCATGGATTCGCACTCATAATGTCTTAAAAGTCAAGCAAGCGGAAGCGATTTTACAAAAGTTAGATCTATTGTCTGCCTGACCGAATCGCCTTTCTTAACTCTTTACTTGAAGCATCCAAAGTGGGAAAAAAAATCGAGTCGGGAATGGTATACCCTTGGCTTTTGATTTTGCGATAGTAAGGCAAAAGCGGTTCCCAGTTCGGATTGTCTTTGGTAAGTAACAGACAATCCCGCCATATCTCTAAAAATGTAATTTGAGATTTCTCATTCGCATTTGCTAAGTTGATCCAACGAAGTGCCTCAGTATAGCGACCCAGCTCAAAGTTTGCCTTTATATAATAAAAGTGAAAATCTTTATTCTTCTTCGCAGCAACGGATAGTGATTTCGCATAATCCAAAACAGTATGCCATTTCCCCATTTCTGTCTGTATCTCAACCATTCCATACAGCGCTTCCTCATGAAACGGATTCACTTCTAATATTTGATTCCAATAGCTTGCAGCAAAACTCAGGTTTCCTTGGGACATATAGTATTTAGCCATTTCTTCAAAGCTATATAATTCCCAGCCCTTGATTCTAGAAAGTGCATCTAAGATGATGACTCTTTCTTCCCAACGTAAGGATTTGTTTAAATCTTCTAGGATCGTCGTATATAAAATAGATCCTGGCTTAGGCGCTTCCGTCACGATTTTGATTTTTAGTGTCTCATATTCTTCTAATAAAAAATACAGACGTGATCGGTTTAAATGAGAAATGACAAGCGACGGATTCTTTCGCAGACATTCATCGAATGAAGTTTCTGCTATTTCAATCTGTCCTAGCTTGGCCGCTTTGATACCTTGCGAATTGCAAGCGAAGACAGGGCTATCTTGAGCCGGAAAAATAAACCCTTTGTCCGTCTCGATGATCTCCTGGTTTTTCACTGGATAGGTGCAATGCGCGAAAAATAGGAGGATGGGTAAGAGAAAATTCTGTTTCAAGAAGAGCCTGTCGGGTCCGTGTTTTCCTTCATCTTCTGGGCATAGACTAAATATTGCATCGCTTTTTCTGGGTTTCCGTTGAAGAGATAGAGCAAACTCAAATCCAGTGCTTCCTGAGGTTCTGGAGGGGTAAATTCTTCTGGGCTTTCTCTCGAAAGTTCTAATTTCGTCTGAAATTCTTTAAGCTTTTTCTTGGCAGTCCCTTGAATTCTTTCTAAACTTTTTTTCGATATCTCGTCTTCTTCCTGCCATGCATTCGCAAGAGTTTGGTTGAAGTTCGTAAATCCTGCATCTGTTTTAGCCATCTCAACTAACATATTCGCGGAGGCTTTGTAATTTCCTTGTTTGGCTAGAACTTCTGATTGGATTATTTTTAGTTGAGAGTTTCCTGGATATAAGAGCAAGTACCTCTCTAACATTCTAAGACTTTCTGGGTAACGATTCCTTTCGTAATAATACATAGCCAGCCCTCCTAAAGCCGATTTGTGATTCGGATCAATCTTTATCACATTTGTCAGATAAATTTCTGTTTTTTCATCAATCTCTAAGATTTGATAGATTTGGGCGAGAAGCAAGTGACCCAATACAAATCTCTTATCCAAATGTAAGGATTGTTTTAAAAATTGTATGGCCTTCTCGTATTCTTTTAAGCGATAAAATGATACGCCTACGTTATAATAATTTTTATAATCTGGCGATAGTTTGATCGCACGTAAAAAAAATTCTATGGCTTCCGAATGATTTCCACCCTTGGCAGCAATGGCACCTAAATTTTGATAGGCGAGATGAAAGGAAGTATCTTCGGCAATGATTTTTTGGTACGTCTCTTTTGCTTCTTTGAGCTTTCCCGATTTCTCTAATCGAACAGCTTCGTTGTATAGCGCCTGAGTTTCTGGGATAGCCATCCCTTGAAGTATCGAAAGCAAAATTCATTTAGGAAAGAAAATTCTAAAGGAAAACTGAAAAACCGTCCGAAATAGAAAGTAAGATTCCAATAGAAAGGGGAGTATTATGCAAAAGTTCCTTATCTTTTCAACAATACTATGGTTGATTTCTTGTTCCTCAACAGACGCAACGAGGAGAGATTATAGTGCATCCGGCGATCCTGAAGATATTTTCTTCGAAAGATCTCAAAAAAGTCGAGAGGATGCAGTCGCGAAATCCGTGATCGATGATATGGATACAAAGTCAAAAGCGACAATCGATCCAGTTGCTTTACCAGAAAAAAAAGCAAATTCATCAGGAAACTTTGATGAAGTGGGACTTTCTTCCTGGTATGGCATCAAATTTCAAGGTAGAGCCACGGCAAGTGGGGAACCGTTTGACAGAGCAAAATTAACAGGTGCTCATCGTACCCTACCGATTGGCTCGATGGTAAAAATTCAGAATCTTGAGAACAATAAAGAAGTGATCGTTAGAATCAACGATCGAGGTCCCTTCGTGGATGAGAGGATTGTAGATGTTTCTGAAAAAACAGCAGAAGTCTTAGAATTCAAGGAAAAGGGGATTACGAAAGTCGGGATTCGTGTTCTGAAAAAAGGCGAAGTCGCAGAGGACATGGATACTGAGTTAGATGATGCTGATTTATTGGATGATGTTCCAGCAAAACCTGAGAAAATGACTCCCATCAAACCAGGAAACATCACGGCAAAACCTCCCGTGAGCGGAGCAAATCCAAAAGGATACACCGTTCAGGTGGGTGTTTTTAAAGAGCAAGAACGGGCAAATAAGTACAAAGAAACTCTAAAATCTGAATACAACCAGATCGTTTTTGTTTATCCACGCGAAGGAAAATTCGTAGTTCAAGTTGGGGATTTCACTGACAGAACAAAAGCAGAAAGTCTAAAGACGAAAATGAAATACGACGGGATCGATTGTTTTATCCCGAGCAAATAGCTTTGCTTTGAATCTTCCTGGAATCGTAAGAAACAATTCGGAATAAATTTCCGAATTGTTTACTTATTGGAAAATGTATTGCTTTAGATAGCAATATTGTTACGATTTTGCAGAAATACCATCTTTTCTAGAAGCCCCACTATGAGTGAACACACACTATCCATCCAACACATATTAACCAATTATTATACTTTCGGAAGTTTGATTGTCACGGTCCTCATTGGTCTACTTTCAATTTTTTTCCTAACCTTAAAGGACAAAACTGCCTCCACAAAACACCTCGGTTTGGGCTGTTTGTTTCTTGCTTTGTTTCAATTTGGTTATCTGTTAGGAGCCTTCTATTATCATCCGATTGCAGCTTACCACAGATGGTTGACGGGTGGGTTAATTTTGTTTGCGATCATTCACTTAGGTCAGTTTTCATTCCGATTTCCTGACAATGAAGGTAAAAAAATTGCAGATATCATTTTATATGTAACTTATGCTTTAGCTACCATTGTAGTTATATGGTTTTTTTACCAAACAGGGATTAGCGAAAAAAAATATCACTTCACTGCCCATCACTGGGATTTTAATGCAGAGCGCGCGAGTAGAATTTTAAGCCTTTGTATATTAGCCTACTCGGTTTTAACCTTTATCATTCTTCCCTCAATACGTCTTTATTCGATGCCGAGGGGGAAAAGACGTGCCTTATTATTAATGGTTATCGCTCAATTGGTGGCAGCGATCGTTCCTAACTTAACCAACGTTATGAGTCGTGATGGTGCCATGGAAAGATCCACATACCTCACTTCTCTTGTTTTGTTATTCACGATAGCTTTTTTTCTCATCACTCTCATCTTTATCAATACCAGTAAAGAACGAACCACTTTCATGATTAAGATCGTGGGCATCTCATTTGTAACGATTCTCATCATCATGCAGGCATTTAGTTTTCTCGTGGACCAAGAGAAAGAAACAGCATTCGATAATTATTCAATTCAAAAATCCCTACGTGCTCTCGAAGGAGGAGAAAAATCTCCAGATATTCTGTTTATACTGGAATATGATCGTGCCACAGAATCCATTAAAAAAAGTTTATACCCAGACAATATCAATCTCGATCTACAACTCGTTCAGGCTGACTTATATAATACGGAACTTTATGCAGAGATCGCCTTACTACCGTCAAATGGGTTCAGAAAATTATTAACAGAGAAAATTTCTAAGACGGCATATTTTTTCGAGGGATATAAAAATTCGATACTCGCATTTCTCGATGAAAACCCTGACTTAGAAAATGCTGAATTAAAATCAGCAGTTAACCTTTTAATCGATAAACTGAACAAAAATACTTTCATCAACACGAACAAATTATCTGACATAGCCGTTGATAAATTTTGTGAAGATGGCGTTGAATACATCAACAAAGTTAAAAACGTAAGTGCTTTCAAAGACGCTATTCTCAACCATATCAATGAATGTAAATGGGATGGCAAAGAAATATCACAACGCGATCTTAGATTAGAATTCCTTAAATTTTTTCGCTATTTCAAACCAGATCTTACGCGCCACTATAGAAAAGACCTCGATGGCATTTCGCATTACGTAGCCTATATGGCATATGACGGCAAAAAGAAGACCATTCGAGAAGTCGGATATAATTATCGGGATTATCGAGAGTATATGCATAAATCTGCAAGGCTTGAACTTGTGATTCTTGCAATCGTTCTTGTTGTATTATTATTAGTTTTCCCACTTTTCTTTCGGGCAACATTGGTAAACCCACTTTACAGTCTACTTGCCGGCGTTGAAAAGGTTAACCAGGGAAACATGGAAGTGGAAGTACCGATCCAAGTAAATGATGAGATCGGTTATCTTACAGAATCTTTCAATGGCATGGTAACATCGATTCGCGATGCGAGAAGAGAGTTGCAAGATTATGCAGAAAATCTTGAGGAAAAAGTAAAAGAAAGAACCAAAGAACTTCAGGAAAAAATGGATGAAATCCACCGCTTGAAAGTTCAGCAAGATGGAGATTATTTCTTAACATCCTTACTCGCTAAGCCTCTATTTTTTAACGCGAACAAATCTGAAAATATCAAATCTGATTTTTTCGTTCACCAAAAAAAGACTTTTGAGTTTAGAAATAAGACTGGCGATTTAGGTGGGGATATCTGTATCACAGGGAACCTTAAGCTAGGAAAGCCTGAAGAATTTCGTCGTTATACGATGATTATGAATGGCGATGCTATGGGAAAATCCATGCAGGGTGCTGGTGGATCTCTCGTCATGGGTGTAGTCATGAATTCCATCATGGCTCGTTCCGCAGGAAACAAGCGCATTCTAAATCGAACACCAGAAGAATGGCTCACAGATGTATACGAAGAAGTGAACATGGTCTTTAAGACCTTTAGCGGAACGATGGTGATCTCAGCCACCGTTATGCTCATTGACGACGAGACAGGTAAAATCTGGTTCTTCAATGCGGAACATCCTTTTAGTATCCTTTATCGTGATGGCAAAGCTTCCTTCATTGAAAAGGAACTAAAACTTCGAAAACTCGGTTTGGATTCTGAATATCCTTTCGAAGTCCAAACGTTTCAATTATTGCCAGGTGATCAGCTCATTCTAGCATCCGATGGTAGAGATGATATTGACTTAACACCTGATGAAGATGTGCGAACCATCAATGAAGATGAATTCTTAGTCTTAAAATATGTCGAAGAGGCAAAGGGCGATATTTACGAAACGGAGAATTTACTGAAAACACTGGGAGAACTCACCGATGATATGTCGATGCTCAGCATCACTTTCAAATCAGAGAAAGTGGGAAGCTCAATATCCCCAGAGAGATACCAACCAGAAACCGTTTCTTCAGATAACGTCTTTGATCCACCTAAAGACAACTGGGATGCTTCGCTAACGACTGCTGGTGCCTTTGAAGAGGCCAAAGTCTATTACCAAAACGGTGAAATTGAACAAGCGATTAGCGTCATGTACAAAGCCTTCCTAGCTGACCCAACGAACCAAAAAATGAATAAGTTTTTAGGATTGGTTAGTTACAAAGGAAAGGATTATCGTGTAGCAGCGAAGGTTCTTACTGAATTCCTGAAAGACAATCCCGATATTTCAGAATATTGGTATTACCTTGCCATGTCCGAAAAGAAACTCGGGAATTATCAGACCGCTTTGGATGCAGCCCATCAGGCACATAAACTAGACTCTGAAAATTTACAGAATCTGGTGAACTTGGCCGACGTTAGCAGACTTATGGGTAATGTAGATAGATCTTTAACCTATGTAACACGTGCTCAGGCACTTGATCCAGATAACAAGAACGTGATCAAACTATCAAAATTACTCGATAAAGCAACTAGTATGAACTAGTTGCTATGATTGTAGAAATCTTGGGTGGATTTATTTTCCAAAAATCTTAGGTATTCGTCAAATATTCCAGCTAGTTGCTGGAATATTGCCTGAAGGTTTTGACGTTCCGTTTTTATTTTGTCTTTATCATTAGATAAGATGGCATTCTTTATTTCGATTGCGGCCGCATGAAGCTTGTGATGCGGAATTTCCAAACTTCTATGGATTTCGGCTTGTTTCGGATCAATCACTTCGCTTTGATAATACCATAATCCCATTTTGCAAAGTTTATGATTTAATTGAGGTAGCTGAGTCGCGTCATTTGCCGCAATAGCCTTGTCCACTGCCTGAACCCAGTTGATGTGATCCATTCTTCTTGCGAAAATGAACTCTAATAACCAAACTGAATTTTGGTTGGTGATCATTTTCACTGTGTCGTTTATTTTACCGAATATAATTTCAAAATCATTTTTGGTTGAGATGCTTTTATCAGATAAGTTTTGTACTTTGTAGGAGATACTCGTCGAGTCATTGGCAATGTTTTCCGATGCACTACCAATCTCCTTTAATTTTTGCTTCAACTCATGAAACTGTTTGATCAGCTCTAAAATTTTCTCATAGGTATAAGAGGATTCACTCTGGTTGCCCGAAATAGAGAAGTTGATGATTTCAATCTCATCGATGATCTCATTGATGGCTTTCACTCGTTTCATTGCATTATCTTGCCAGCTGCTGAAGCGTGCTTTCATTTGAATTGCAGATTGTTGGATGGTTTTCACTGCGAGTTTCGTGTTTTCAGCAAGTTTTGAAACACCATCCGCAACAACAGCAAATCCTCGACCTTGGTCTCCAGCTCGCGCTGCCTCAATAGATGCGTTTAAAGCGAGAAGGTTCGTTTTTTCCGAGATTTCTTTAACGAGATTTATGTTATTACTGATCTGCTCTAAGTCTTTAAACAAATCAAGGAATTCCTGTTGGTTTTTCTCATTCTCGTCTTTGATCATTTTCGACTGCGATGAAACCTTCGATACCGCAGTTACGGTCTCTTTTAAACTTAGTATTACATCCTGAGTGTTTCGACCCGTTTCATCGAAAGCTTCGATCGCCCCTGTTACCTGTTCGGAAACATTATGAAGTACAGCATCTAACTCTTCGGTGCTGCTTGCCAAATTCATAGAAATATCGCTAAAATGGGCGAGTGAATCTACAATCTCCCCCTGAAAGTCTTGGATGTTTTTCAAACTCGCTGTGGAACCTAATATCGAGACAGAAATCGCATCCGCTGATTGAACGATCTTTTCTCTTAGGCGACCTTGGAATCGAAACAGAGTTTCAACCTCAGAAAAATTCTGAACTTCGATAGGCTGGTTGGTTAATAGCTTGTACTCAATCTTAGATTGATTCTCCTTTAGAAATTTTGCTAACTTATCTCTACCGAAGAATGGAATCTTTATCATTCCTTTAAGATGAACAGGCTGCCTAAAATGATCAAGCATTTAGGACTACATTATATTTTAATCCTACTAAAAAAACATATAAAACCAGCTTGCCATAGTTCTGCCAATCATATAGAATATGTGAATCAAAACTCAAGATGAGCAAAGGATGAGTATGAATTTAAAACATGTATTCTCTATTGGACTGTTCGCGTTTGGCCTCTCTACGTCAGTGTCTGCCCAAGAAGCAGACGTCGCGGTTGGTCGCTATTTACCACCAGAAAAAGATTCTGTAATCGAGATTTTTAAGTGTGGGGAAAAGTATTGTGGAAAAACGGTTTGTATCAAGGACAATGCGTACCAAGAAAAAGAAAAAGACAAAGGTGTTGTTGGTACCCCTTACTTGGATCACAATAACGAAGATCCAAGGCTGAGAACTCGTCCCAATCTTGGTATGGTATTTATCTCTGGCTTCGATTACGTCGGTGAAGGCGTATATAAAAACGGTCGGATTTACAATCCACGTGATGGAAAGACATATTGTGGAAAATTTACATCCCTTGATGGTGGAAATAAGTTGGATCTAAAGGGTACGTTATGTTCGCTTTCCTTCATCGGAAAAACGAACTCTTGGGTTAAGTTATCTGGCGTTAACTTAGACGAGCCAAAATGGGATTGTACTTTTAAAACAAAAAAATAATCTTTTCTTTAGTGAATTTGCCTGGATTCTAAGGAACCAGGCAAATGTTACTCAAAGTCTTTATAAAGAAGTGATGGTTGGATACCTTGATTCGCTTGGTATTTTCCTGATTTATATTCTTCAATCTGACCTTCTACTGTATGATAGAAAATCTGACAAATTTGAACACCCGCATAGACACGCAATGGATGAATGACTTGGATTTCTAAAGTCCAAAATCCCTTAAATCCCACATCGCCAAAACCCGCTGTGATATGTACAAACATTCCTAATCGACCGATGGAAGATCTTCCCTCTAACATTGGAACTAAATTATGTGTTTCGGTGAATTCAATGGTCCGACCGAGATAAAGTCTACCTGGTTCTAGTAGAAAGCCTTCATTGGGAATGATTATCTTCTCAGTTGGATTTGGTTGTTTCATGTCTAACGGAAAATTCGTATAAACTAATAATTCTTCGTGAAGGCATAGGTTGTATGAATTAGGGTTTAGTAATTTTGCATCATAGGGCTCAATTTTAATATCATTCCCAAGTCGTTTTAATATTTCTTTTCCAGTTAAGATCACAATTCACTCCCCAATAAAATTTGGTTTTCTTTTTTCTTTGAACGCTTCCAAGGCTTCCGTTCTATCCTTCGTACGCAGGGTTTCGAAATAACAAATTCGCTCCCACTCTAATCCGCTTTCTAAACTCAAACTTATGCCTACATTGATCGCCTTTTTTGCTGCTCTAACGGCGAGAGGAGCTGAGGCCGCAATGTCCTGAACAACCGCCAAACAGGAACCTTCAAAATTTTCCTTAGAAAAAATATCATTGAACAATCCCTTTTCTAAACCTAGTTTCGCCGGAATCTTTTTCGCAGTAAAAATCCACTCTTTTGCCATTTGCATACCGACAAGCTGTGTTAAGCGCTGTGTCCCACCAGCCCCCGGAATGATCCCAAGTTTTGTTTCTGTCAGTCCCACGAGTGCGGTTTCCGAAGCAAATCTCAAATCGCAGGCAAGCGCTAATTCGAGTCCCCCCCCAAATGCAAAACCATTGATGCATGCAACGGATGGAATCGGTAGATTTTCAAGATCGTGGAGACAATCTTTAAAGTCGTTTAGAAATTTTACGACTTCTGACTCATTCCAGCCAATTCGCTCCTTCAAATCTGCACCTGCTGAAAATGCATCCCCCTCGCCGACGATCATCAGAACTCGTGCCTTGGATGCTGCTACCTCGCGGACGGCCTTCCAAAACTCGGACAGGAAAACACGTGAGATTGCATTTTTTGCCTCAGGACGCTGGAAACGAATTGTTGCGACATAATCATGATTAAGTACGAAATTTATCAGTGGCATGGATTTCTTTTTCATGGTAAAAATTGAAATGAAATCGTGTAAAGAAATTCCGATAATGGAAGGGTAGCCGCATGAACATCAATAAAAGATTCCTTTACTCTACTGTTCTCGGACTTGCCGTCTTAGCCATCGGCTGTTCCAAAGGAAATGCCGACGACCCTCTTGCGGCTCTTTTGGTAAGCCCTCCTATCATTTCCTCAGTGACACCCCAAATCGGGACCCCAAGGCAAAATAACGATAATGGCGTCTATCCGCCCACGCAGGTAGTCATTAAGGGTTCCAATTTCGGAATCGATACGGTCGTTCGTTTCAATGAAACCCAAGCGGCGATCTCTGCGAATCTAGGTACGGAGCTGTACACCTCCGTTCCAGATGGAGTTTATTCTGGGTATATCACAGTCTCGAAAGCTGGGGGCTCTTGTATTGCTGGAACAGCCTCGGGTATCAATTGTGCGGGAACCGAATTTTTCATCGATTGTTATGATGCAACAGGCAAACAATATGGAAGCGAAACAGAAATCAAACAAGGAGACAGCAAAGGCATCGTCTACTCTGGGATTGAAACCAAAGCATTTCGAACCGATGTCATTTTTGGTTCAGCCAATTTGACGATCTCTTGCGATAGCATCGTGACTGTTAGGTTATTCAACAGGAGTTGTGTGGCAACCGATTACATTTTACAGAGAGATCCTACCATACCACTTCCTGACGGGTACTCATCGCAATTTTACGTCACAGCTGGATCGGCTACCTGCACTTTAAAAATTTAGATCGATTTATTTTTAACAAATCGTTTAAAAACGATAATATTTGCGGCGCCCATCCAATGGTTCATATTCTCCCTAAAAAGTTCATCAATTCTCTTACTTGACTTAACCTCTGCGGGTAATTTTTCATATTCAGCCATTGCTCGCGCCGATGCTTCTTTATATTTTTCTGCCACGACTTCCGTAATTCGTTTTAATAATGCGAGATTGTTTTTCTCTTCTCCCACATTTGGCAAGATCACTTTATTCCAATAATCGACGACGTGTTTCTTTACGACTTCTCCAGGAATGATACGCGTTACCTTTTTACCGTCCAAAGATTGGACATGTAGATATCCTGTATTCACTTCCATTAAAAACTTTTTAGCGATCATATAAAAATGGGACGGGCCAATGTGAAAAAGGAAAACCCATTTCAATTGATTGGGAATCCCTAAATTCATAATGATGATATTTTCGATGAAATCAAAAAAATTTGTTAAAAAAGTCAAGTATTCGGTTTCGTATTCTTCACTTGTTTTATTTTTTCTTTTGATGCTCGAGAGTGATTTGATCAACTCGGAGCGCAACATTTGTTCATCCGCTCCAAGATGGGTATCCATGCTAATCGTTTGATTGAAATAAGCCTTTTCACTTACATATTTTTCAATTTCAAAACGAAAAAAGTAATGTTGATCTGAATTCCATGAATACTTTCCGTAAGCTTGGATGAAATTGATAATGCCATCCTGAGGTTTTTTATCGATCTTGGCAGCTGGTTTTGGTTCAGCGCTCTGCTCTTTTTTCGCGGATCTCATTGAAATAATGGATTCATCCACATCGAGTCCAGGCAAAGGACCAGCATATTCAGTATTTGCTACCAAATTTTCTTGGTATAAGTTTTCTGTGAAAACGGAAGACAATTTATATTGTAGATTTTCACGAAACTTCGGTTTGGTGTTCCTTGTTTCTAAGACTGATTTATAATTTTCAATGTCTAAAACGTAAGCCATTCGTTTCAATAAAATGCTGAGTTGGTCAATTTTTTCTAAAGCAGGAATGATTCTGAAGTTTAAGATAGAATCATCTCTGAACACTGGATCATGAAAGGTCCCGGATGTGATTGATTTTCTAATCTCTAACCAACTCTCTTTTGATTCCATGGCAAAATTTCGCAGCATTTCAAAGATCAAATTGAATTGGACGAATTCTGTGCGCGGACCATCCGCATAACCACCCTGAAAGTATCGCGAGTATTCCTTTTTCACCATTGGATACATATGCTTTTCATCCAGGTTAAAAATGATGTCTTTGATTTGTTTTTGGCTCTTATTCAGCTCTTGGTCCAGAGCCTTTCGATAAGGAAGTAAATCTCGCTTGTTTTGTTCGGAGATGGATCCAGCTGTCAGAAATTGAAGGAAGCTCGCAACGAGCGTCTGTAAGCTTGTGAGAAAGTAGACGTAGCCTTTTTTGAAATCTCGAATGGCCTCTAATTCTAATTGATCCTCTTGGGTTGCCGATTGCATGCCAAGAGGACTTTAATTGGGATTTTTAAAAAAATCAACCCGAATTAGTTTTCGTAGTAAATCTCGATTAAATTTTGACTCGGATCAGAAAATGTGAGGCTCTCACCGTTTTCGGTTCCTTCCGGACCCTTCACGATTTTCACATTCTTTTCTTCGAGTTCAGAGATCGCTTCTGTAAAATCATCCACGTCCATCACAAAACTAATGACAGGCATCGACTGATCCTTCGGCGCCGTCTGAACGAGACGGATTTTAAAGGAATCCAAAGACAGAATAGCTTCCGTTTCTTTCTTAGTTTCCACCTCGAAATCAAAAATTTCCCGATAAAACTCAATGGAAGCTTCTAGCTGGGAAACTGGAATGTTGACGTGGCCTATGCCTTCTACGATGATCATGCTATTTCTATACCTTGATGGACTTTTCTGTCATCATGCTCAAAAATGCGGCTTTGTCGAGAAAAAAGCAATAGGAATTCTACGAACAATCGAGTTAAAAATGGGTTCCAAAGCTTTGCCATTTAATTTTTTATTAAAAAATGAAAGTTTTTCTCACTCTCTCCCTAATTTTACTTTCTCTTTTTGCAAACTGCGAGCCAGCAAAAATTCCATATTCCGAAAAAGATGTTCAATTATTAACCGATGTTTTTGAAGAGTCTCAAAAACTTCATGAGGGTCTTTTACTGCCTACTCCAAAGTTAGAAGTCGCAGGCATTCAAATGACTGTAAATGCCTTATCTGCCTCCGAACATCCTAAAATTAAGGATTGGAAATCCCAACTAACGGAAAATATTCCTAAAAATCCAAATGATTTAGAACTCTCTTATGATCAACTTTCAAAATTTGCGATTATTCTTTCAGAGATTAAAAATGAAGTAAAGTTACCCGGAGCATATCAGAAATTTTACTGCCCAATGGTTGAAAGATATTGGGTCGCCAAAGATAAGGAAGTAAGAAATCCATACTCTCCAGAGATGAGGGATTGTGGGGAAATACTTCAAGAACCCCACTAATACAAATTAAATGGAATCCTGTACATTTGGAGTTAATTTAGACCTACCCTGTCCCATCGACTGTAAGAATACTCTTGCAAAGAAGACAAGGAAGGAAAAAGAAAACTTCGAGTGTATTGCTGAAAAAAAATTTGACCTCTTCTTGCAAGAGCGTGTCACATTTGGTGTGGGAGTTTCTGCATTTCTACAAGCCCATCCGTCTGTATTAGAAGAATTCTTCCATAAGTCAGCGGAGAATAAAGAGCTTATAACCTATTTTTTATATATCAACGACCCTGCCTCAGTTAAAGATATTATTGAAAATTTTTCGCCGAGAACTCTTGCGGCTCTTTTCAAATCTGATTTTACATCCTTTAAAAACATCATGGCCAGTTCTCCTCGAGATAAAAGGTATAAAAGTATTTTTAAAGTTAAAAGTTACAGGTATTGGACTTATATCAATTCTCAAAAGATCTGTGATACGATTGTTTATTTCATTCGGGAAGCAAAGGAAGCTGAGTTAGCCGCACAATTTTTAATCATTCTTCCTTCAAACATAGTTTCAAATTTAAGAGATTTCACCGGATTTACTCCAGAAGAAGAAATCATCTTATATCGAGCCTTAGGTGATGAAATCTATGAACTTCCGATTCAAACACCGCAGATCTATGATCATATGATTTCACTTTTTGCTGACGATATTGAAATTTTTATGATCCTATCCACGATGGAAGAGCTCATAAAAAGACAAAAACAAATCCTTGAATTAACAGAAAAGCTATTAATATACACCGAAAAAAACAGAATCGACCTAAGTATTCAATTCATTTACTCCGAGTTAAATGGGCTCGAAATCGGTACAGCATCCGAGATTTTAAATCAAATGCAAGAAAAACAAATGATAACTACTTCACAACGGGAGCTAATCTTGAGTTTCTTAAAAAACGGAAGCCTCGATATTCTCAAAAGGCTCCGCAATGATTTACTTTGAATCTAAAGACTTTACTTCGGCTACTTTAATTTTAGAAGCAAGATAAACACTAAACAACAAGCTGAAAACAGAAAGCATTCCAACGTATTCAAAATTTGTTAACGTGCCATCCATTTCTTGAGTTAAGATCAATCCTGAAATAAAAGAGGCAGCACCTGAAGCTATCTGTTGAATGGAGGAATTGATAGACATAAAACTGCCTCTGATTTTTGGCTCAACAGTCGACGTGACCATAGCAAAGGCAGGAACCATTCGCCCAGATACGATAATCATAAAAACCGTCGTCAGTGTGACGACTAACGGTAGAGATGTTTTGCCAATACTTGTAATCAAAGAAACAGGAATCACTGACAAAATTCCGAGTACAGCATAAACGGGATATTTACCATACTTATCGGATAATTTACCGATGATGCGACTCGTAAAGAATGTGAAAAGTCCACCGAAAAAATAAATATATGGAAGTTCCTCTTTGGTCAATCCGACATTCGAAACGAGGTAAGGACTTAAGAAGGGGATGATCGTAAAACCTCCGAACATAAGTGCGACCATAAACGCAAAAGATCTGTAATGCGATTTCCTAGTAAAGACTAAGCGGATGGCATCCCATTTTTTATCTCCTTCCATGCGTTGGTCTAAATGAATCCTGATCCGAGGTAAAACTTTTGCAGCGATCGGCAATAATAAAAAGCTTAGAATCGCAAGCGCTAGAAATGGAAAATGCCAACCATATTGATTTGCAAAGTACAACCCTGCTGGAACTCCGATAACCGAAGCTACGGAAAATGCCGACATCACCACGCCTGTCGCCACTCCTCGACGAAAAATCGGTATGATATCACCAATGATGGATAGCACGAGGGCTCCGATCACTCCGCCAAATCCTCCAGCGATGATCCTGGCTGTAAGAAAGGTGTTATACGTGGGCGCGAAAGCACATAGCAGAGTTCCTAAGGCAAAACCTGCATAAACCGTCAGGAGAGCATGTTTTCGGTCAAAACGATCTAAAAAAAAGGCTCCAATGAATCCGAAAATTCCCGCACTAAATGTGTAGGCGGAAACTAAAAAGCCAAATTGTGCAGATCCGATATGGAAGCTTTCCATAAATACAGGACCCAGAGGCATCATAATTACAAAATCTAAAATATGTAAAAACTGAAGTGCCGCTAGTATAAATATAATAGCTCTTTCTTTTTGGACAGTATGAAGAGGATGGTGGTCCGGGTGAGGGTTCGCAATTTCCATTCTACCATCATTGACCAATGGGTCAAAAAAGAATCCAAAATTCTCATTCTTAAAATGATTTCCGAATCTCCTTTCCTATCAAAGATTGCAGTAAATGGATCAATTTAAGTTTTCGGATCGGTTCCAAGAGATGGCATTAGGTGAAGAAGACAATCAGCTTAGTACGATTAGAAAATCAAAGGAAGCTGATAAAATCAATATCATTGATATGGTCAATTCTAACCCCATACAATCGGGACTCATATTTCCCATGGAAGTCATTTCTCATAACTTGGATTCAAAATCTACATCAACGTACAATCCAAATCCAAAAGGTCAACTCCAGGCTAGAAAAGCGATTTCAAATTTTTTCCATTCAAAACAAGTAAAAGTAGATCCAGCAGATCTTTTGTTAACGGCAAGTACTTCCGAAAGTTACTCTTTTCTTTTCAAACTCTTGACAAATCCTGGAGATGAAGTTTTAGTTCCATCCCCTGGTTACCCACTTTTTAGCTTTTTAACAGAATTTGAAAACATAAATGCAATAGATTTTCCGTTATACGAAGCGGAAAAAGGTAAATGGCAGTATAACCTTGAGTCTATGAAATCAAAAGTATCAAAGCTGACGAGAGCCGTCATCATTGTCAGTCCCGCTAATCCCACGGGAAGTTTTTTATCAAAATCGGATTGGACACTTTGGATGCAATGGTCTCTCGAAACACAAATCCCGTTGATCATTGATGAAGTATTTTCATCTTATTTTTTTGATGAATCAGATTTTTTTTACCCTTCCTCGACAGAGGCACCTGTCTTTATATTAAATGGAATCTCAAAACTTCTCGCACTCCCTCAATTGAAATTGGGTTGGATACATGTAAATGGAAACTTAAGTTTTAAGGAAAGAGCGCTTGCAGGACTTGAATTGCTCTCAGATACATATCTCTCGGTTAACGAACCGGTACAAAACATCTTACCAGAATTATTGAAATGGTCTCCGATGATTCAAAATCAAATTAGAAATCGAATTCGTCGCAATCTAGCCGCGGCATCCGAGATCTTTTCTGATAATGAAAATATAAATTGGATTTCGTTTCAGGCAGGTTGGTATGGATTGATAGAACTCAACTCATTAAAGTTTGAAAACTCCGAGGTATTAGCAGAACTTGTGCTAGATTCTTGTAATGTGTATACTCATCCCGGTGAGTGGTATGGGTTTAAACCTGAACGATTGATTCTGGTTATGAGCCTTATTGTTTCAGAGGATCAATTTTTAGCTGGATTGAAGGAGCTAACATCTTTTCTCAAATAATCTAAAATTTCCGATTTCTGTTCCTCAGCATCACGTTTTCCTAGCTCAAACGTTTCTCTAACACCAACGGGATTCGTGTAATCAAAAGAAGAAATGGTAAGTTTTTTTGATGGTTTGATTAGGTACGTTCTCTTCAATAAATCTGGATCCTTCCCGACGATCGTGGATGGCTCGTAATAGATTCCTATAATTTTGGCGTTTGGAGAAAATTTCTCTATTACTAGATTATTGGTAAGTCCCCCATCCAAATAATATTCGTTATTAACTGACTGAAAATCTACAATGGGAGGAATCGAAGATGAATTCAATATGAATTGTTCAATGATTTCTGGATTCGTAAAATCTTTTTCTGTGAAATCAATGTCTTCCATATTCCACTTTTTCATGATTTCTGGCATTCGACTTGCCGGCTTTCCTTCAGATTTATCTCGATCATCTTGAATAAAGGCGCGACCTGTCTCACTGATAAGGCGTGCTAAGCGAAATTTGTTTTTTAAGGAATTTTCTTTAGGATGGGCTCGGACAGTATGAATGATCACTTTCGCACCAGAGGCGAGGATCTTATCGAAGTGCATACCGAAACGAATCCCACGGCGATACATTTCCTCATGCGGGAAAGTGGGCTCTCCCCGTAGAAGATTCGAAAAATGAAAATTGCGTGAATTGCGTTTCGTGATTTCTTCAAAATATTCAACGGTTGCTTCCTCGCTTTCCGAAAGCACACTCATAGCCATCGCAGCACCCGCTGATACACCCGAGACCTCGTTGAATCGCACGCCCCAATCTCGTAAAACCTTGCCAACGCCAAGTGCATAAAATGCTTTGCAGCCACCGCCTGCGAGTGCTAATGAAACTTCAAAAACAGGTATGAAACGATTTAGAGTTTGGAAGAACTGATCTTTTACTTCAGTTAAATTTTTGAGGTCTAGTCCTCTTCCCACCGGAAGCATAATGTATTGTTCTCTCCTAAGAATCTATCAAAATATAGACTGCTTCTACAAGCTTCTTCAGTAGCTAAGAAGAAATCATATCCACCGGCTGGATACTTAATTTTGCAACACCCTTTTTTATCTTTTCGAGCAGGCGGCTGCCGTACCGATTTATCCTGTCCCTGTAGATCATTGGCACCTGGAGGAAGTTCGGTATACGATTGTGAACCAAGGCCAAGAGTGCAAAAAAGTAAAATTAAAAAAGTCAGGCGTAACGATTCTGTGCTTTGTTTTTTTTGCATCTTAATCATATAGACGGCAGTTTCCCGCTGATTACTGACGAAATATTAATCCCAAATGCAATCCTTGAAAATTCTTTACGATTTCTCAAAAATTCGTCTTAATTGGCAAATTAGAATTTTGAATGGAGGTTATATGGATAACAAAAGATTGATCTATCACGGTACGGGTGGGGAACTGTTTCTCATATTTCTTAAAAACATTTTCCTTACAATTGTTACAGTAGGAATCTATTCTTTCTGGGCTAAAACGAATGTTCAGAAATACAATGCCTCCAGCCTAGAATGGGCCGGTGAGCGTTTTTCTTTCCACGGGACAGGAAAAGAAAGATTTATAGGTTTTCTAAAAGCATTAGGTCTGTTTTTCGTTGTTATTTTTGTTACCTACCTGGTAAGAACACTCCTCGCCTATGTTCCCATTCCTTACGTTTCAATCATTGTAGGATATCTCATTTATCTGGTTTTATTTCTTTGCTTAATCCCACTGATCGTTGTCGGTAAAAGAAAATATTTAACTTCACGAATGGCGTATAGAAATTTAAGATTTGGATTTGATGGAAAAGCGCTTGAAGTTGCCAAAATTTATTTGAAAGGAATCACTTTAACAATACTTACACTTGGAATCTATTATCCCTGGTTCTATTCTGAAAAAGAATCTTATCTGATCGCAAATTCGAGATATGGTAATACAAATTTTGGTTTTGAAGCGGATGGACAGGAATTATTCTTCATCTATCTGAAAGGTATATTCTTATCTATAATCACTTTTGGAATTTATATTTCATGGTTTATTGCCGATCTTCAAAACTTTATTTGGGACAGAACCTCTTTCCAAGGCAAAAAATTTAATTCAGATATCACAGGGCTTCAAATTTTCGGTAATGTTGCTCTATCTTACATAATCATTATTTTTTCTTTTGGTTTTGGTTTCGCATGGGTCGTAGTCCGAATGACAAAATTATTTCTGGAGACGATCAGTTTAGAAGCAGAAGTTGATTTTACTAGCATAGAAGCAAAAACAGATACGACAGCATCGGCGACTACTGAAGGGATCGAAGCGATCTCGAATGCGCTGGATTCATTTTTAGGCTAATCCATGCAGGAGCCTGTAAATTATAACGTTCGTTATTTCAATGGAAAGAGTGCGATACCTGAAAAGGGAATCGCACAAATTAAAAATGAAACTCTACAGATAGCTATTGCACAGCAAATTTTCACCTTTCCTTTTGACTCATTTTACCAAGTAGAAAAAATTCACAATGGCTTAAAAATAACTTTGCAAAGTGATGAAAAAAGAGAAAGTCCGACAATAGAATTGTTATGTGATAAAAAGGAAGCAATTACGATAGAAAAGATATGGATACGAAATAAGCACGGTGAAAATTTTTTTCAAACCCTTGCGCTCTTTTTTCGCAATCTCCGTCCTATATCCATTATCGCAATCGGTCTCTCCTTTTTACTCTTAATAGTTGGAAGTTATTTTTTTGCTCTCCAAAAAATCTATCTCTTCCTTCCCGCTTCCATCGACGAATCGCTTGGGGAAAACTATGATAAAAATATTCGATCAAGTTTCAAATTGTGTGAATCGAAAAAAATGGAACATTTTTTTTCACTCGCACTAGCTGAGCTAGTACCCAAAAATTCCAAAATCAAATACAAAGTACAAGTGATTAACGAAGATGAGGAAAATGCGATTTCCCTCGCCGGTGGTAAAATTTACTTTTTCAGCGGTTTATTGCAAGCAAGCAACAGTCAGGACGAAATTTTAGGAGTGCTAGCTCATGAAATCTCCCATGTTGAAAGGAGGCATCACGTTCGAAGTCTCATCAAAGCATTAGGTACTTCCTTTTTAATTAGCTTACTCGTAGGTCCGGGACTTGGCGACTTTCAAACTCTCGAGACATTGACGGAAATAGGAAGTACGATCGCTGTTTTGAAGTATTCACGTGATTTTGAAGAGGAAGCAGATCAAAATGCCTTGATCATCCTCAAAAATGCAAATCGCAATGCCTCAGGACTGCTTACGTTCTTAAAACGGATGCAAAATCATGAAACTACTTTAGATATAAATAAAACATCGATTCCGACGGAAACAAGCAATCAAACTCTCACAATTAGGATTAGAGACAATATACTAAAATTATTAAGCAGCCATCCACCAACGGAAGATCGCATCCTTTTCGTTGAACAAGCATTAGGAAATAATGGCCGGATCAATTCCAAATTGTTAGTAAGTTCCAGTGAGTGGGAATCTACCAGAAGCTCATGCAAAGTGGAGTCTTATAAATAATTCTTTTTTATCGAGAAGTAGATTTCTTTTAAAGTTTCCTCAATCGAAATTTGAGGTTTCCAACCAAGTGAAATCATCTTCAAATTATCACCAAATACTCGGCTTGTCTCTGCGCTTCTAATTCTCGCTGGATCGACTTTGCATTTAATATTTTTACCTGATAGATGAATAAGGGTTTCCACAAGATAACGTATGCTAACCTCTTTTCCAGAACAAAGATTATAGATTTCTCCTGCTTTTCCATATTCTGCTAAAATTAAATATCCATTTACGATATCTTTGACGTTTGAAAAATCACGTGTCGGATTTAAATCTCCAACGCTAATAAAATCAGATCCCGTCAATTCTGCTTGGATGATCTGATTGCAAAAGTTTGGGATTACAAATTCTGGCCTTTGACCAACGCCGATATGATTGAACGGCCTAGCAATTACGATGCTTAACTTATCGTTGTATGCTGCATACTGCCTACAATAGGACTCTGCAGCTAGTTTACTCCCTGAATAAGGATTGAGTGGATTTGGTATTAGATTTTCGTTATACGGTAAGGTAGAGAAATCCTGCCTTCCATACACATCTGCTGTGGAAACATACACCATCTTTACAGGCTGAGCCAATCGGTGTATGCTCTCCAATATATTCAGAGTTCCCTTTACGTTTGTTTCTTCCGTATCCCATGGATCTTCCATAGCCTTTGGAACAAAAGGTTGGGCTGCCAGATGGAAGAGAAAGTCCGGTTTGACGGACTTAATTTCGCTACTGATGGCCTCTTTTTCACGAATGTCCGATTTTAATAGGACGATTTCAAAATTTCCCTTCTCATTTAGCAGGGAAACTAAGTATTTTCCGACAAATCCTGTCCCGCCTGTTACCAACGCTCGAAATTTCTGCATAAATTAGGAATTTTCCAAAGAGATAAGAAGATTTTCTTGCCATCCTCTCAAAATTTCAAATCCTCTCAACAAAAGAAAGAAATCCGTGGAGAATGAACCTTTAATTGAACCATCCCCATTTTTGGAAATCAGAGATCCCGCGCTCAGTGTCCAGGAAATCATACAAGAAATAGAATCTAAGATTGTACTTCCGCCTCCCTCCTCTCTGGAGTGGGAACGAATTTCAAAAATGGAATTTCAACCAGAATCTCCTGAAGGTTTTCGTAAATTTGACCCAGCGGGCACAGCCTTTCTTTTCGAAAAAGGAATTTCACCTCCAAAATTTACGAATCCAAAACTTTGGTTCATCAAGGGACCTTTCAAATTTCTGCTCACTCGTATCATAGAATTCTATGGACTCGTAGATAAAAAATTATCTGAAAATCGCATAAAAGCTTTTTTCTCCGTCTTACACGAATTAATCCGACTGACGAAAAGAATTCAGAAAATTGAAATTCGATTAGAAAAATTTTATTCAACCTATCTTTTGAAAAAAGATATTAGCCCTGATTATCAAAATATTGATTTTGGTTGGTCTACATTTCAATACTTTGATATGCCAGGAAAACTCAATCTTTGGGATAATGCGATAGCAGATTTGAAATCAAAAAATCAAGTGACCGTTCTATTGCCAACTTGGGGATACATTTTAAAAGAACTGACTATTGCTAACATTCGTTTTGAGGCATTCAGTAATATTGAGGAAGAAGTTAATTTCATTAAGTCAAAAATTTCATCTCATATTTCAAAAGTTAATTCTCTTTTCCCGCTAAGAAGTTTTTTACCACCGAATAGTGATGTTCTGATTTTTATACCTTTAAATCGATTTCCATCCTTCCTTTTAAATCAATTATTCATAGAACTGAGTTCTGGGATGACTAAAGGACATGATGTATATTTTTCTATCCAAAGTGATCATGCAGCAGATTCCTCTCCCTTTCAAGATATCGAAGTTACAAAAGTGGATGTGAAAAAACTACCTGCCTATTTAGAACCATTGGGCTTTGCTCGGGAACGAAATCTCACTCATCAGGAAACGATGAAAATACTACGGTATACCAAAATCAATTAGAATGAACGTATATCAACACTTAGATGAGCTAAAAGACTCAGATGGTGTAGGCAACGATGCGATTGGTCTTCACAAAGAATTTTTATCTTTAGGATGGCACTCTAATTTTATCACTCGCATCCCTAGAACGGGTAAGAAGATAGAAAATACGGAATTTTATGCAACAAAAGATTCTATTCGTTTCAGACCGAATGATATTCATATTCTTCATTATGGCGGGCAAGGTTATCCCATTAATAAATTTCAAACTGCTCCTGGAGAAAAAATTTTAAGATTTCATAATATAACTCCATCTTCATTTTATAAAGATTCAACGACACCTGAGATTTACGCCGCAATGAGGAGATTTGAATCTCTCTCCTATCTAGAATTGGCCACTCTATCTATTTCATGCGATGCTGCCTGGTGCGATTCTCCATTCAATGCCTATATTCTTAAATCATTTGATTACCGAAGTTTAAGGGTAATTCCGATATGCAAAAAATATGAGGAGTTTCCGCCCATCACTAGAGCAAACAATAACATCTGTTTTGTTGGAAGGTATGCGCCGCAGAAGAAGTGGGAAGATTTAATCAATTTTTTTTGGATCTGGAAGAGTAAATTTCCATCTGCAAAACTATATTGCATTGGGTCCATTATTGGAGCCTTTGATGGTTATTTTTCTAGATTGCAACAACTCGTCGAAAATTTAGAATTAACGGATTCAGTTTTGTTTAAAACCAACCTATCGGACAACGAGGTTATCCATACGATGCGAGATACCAGTGCACTTGTCTCAATGAGCGAACATGAAGGTTTTTGTTTGCCCATATTAGAGGCATACGGTATTGGCATTCCGGTTTTTGCTTTTGATGCCTGCGCCACAAGGTCAACCATGAATCAAGCAGGCATTCTCTTCAAAACAAAAGAGTACAATTTATTGGCAGAGCTGATTTCTGAAAAAATTATGGATGAAGCAAAAAAATCTAAAATGATACAAGAACAGTTCAGGAGTCTCAAATACTATAATGATTACCCTTGGCAAAAAGTACTCCCTTACCTACTGAGACAAAAATGAGCAAAGGTAGAATCTTACAATTTTCCGCAGGCTTTCAGCTTGGTGATGCCATTTCACAAGAAATGCTGGAATTAAAAAAGAAATTAAAATCTGAAGGCTATACGAGTGAACTCTATTCTGAAAATATAAATAAACCAGATAGATCATATGTAACAAAATTTAATAAGGCAGATATAAAGAATGATGATGTAATCGTATATCATCATTCTATACATTCGGATGTATTACCATTTATATTGAAATTTAAGAATAAAAAGATTCTAATTTATCACAATGTAACGCCTAACCATTTTTTTGAACCCTATGATTTGAAATTTACATATCTATTAACTGAGGGAAGAAATGACTTATATCAAATTAAGGATCAGTTTGATGCCTATTTCGCAGTTTCGGATTTTAATAAACAAGAACTGACAGAACTAGGGTATCGAAATGTAAAAT
This sequence comes from Leptospira ognonensis, assembly GCF_004770745.1. Lineage (GTDB taxonomy): Bacteria > Spirochaetota > Leptospiria > Leptospirales > Leptospiraceae > Leptospira_A > Leptospira_A ognonensis. Next base: position 318,918 of record NZ_RQGD01000022.1, read on the forward strand.
TGATGCCTCTCAATCTAAATTTTTCAAAATGGGAGTCTTACAATAAATCCCCGATTACCAAAAAGGACCTTCAATTTTTATTTGTTGGTCGCATTGCACCCAACAAGAAACAAAATGATCTTATAAAATTTGCAAAGATTTGGAAGGAAAAAACTCATAAAAATTTTCATTTAAAACTGATAGGATTTTCAAATCCAAATCAACAGTCTTATCTTGATGAATTAGAATTCATGATCAAATCATACGACCTCGAAAACCAAGTCGAAATCGTTTCCTATGTAAACGAGGAAATTCTGTCAAAATATTATAGGGAGAGTAATTATTTTATTTCTATGAGTGAACATGAAGGATTCTGTGTTCCGTTGATGGAAGCTATGTATTTTCAACTTCCTGTCATCGCTTATAAGGCAGGAGCGATTGCTGAAACTTTAGGTGGATCCGGATTTCTATTTTCTGAAAAAAATTACGAAGTATTAGTCGATCTGATTTTGAAATTAGAATCAACTCCAATACTCAAAGAAACGCAAATTAACCACCAAACGGAAAGGCTGTCTCATTATCTGAAATCAACTTCAATTGAGCCTTTGATGAATTATCTAGAAGCAAAATGACAGACCGAAAGAGAATTGCGATCATTATCCCGAGATTTTTTCCCGATATCGCTGGTGGAGCAGAGAAGCTGGCTTTAGACTATGCTTTAATCTTAAAGAATGATTTCCATGTAGAAATTTTTACAACTTGTGCGAGAGATTACCTGACTTGGAAAAATGAACTTCCCGAAGGGAAAGAGATATGGAATGACATAACGGTCAATCGCTTTGCGGTTGAAAGAAATAGAAACATCCAATCCATGAACCATTCCTTAAATGAGCTTCTAAATAATTTAGATTCTATACAGGAAAAAGAAGAAGATAAATTCATTATCGAACAAGGTCCTTATTCACCTAAATTGGTTTCGAATTTCTTAAAGGAACAAAGCAGATTCGATCTTGCGATTTTCATTGGTTATTTGTATTATCCCATTGTAAAACTTCTTCCAAATGTTAAAATTCGAAAGCTAATCATCCCAACTTTTCATGATGAACCAGCACTCTCTCTGCCGATTTATCAGCGGACATTTCTGACTACCTATACCTATTCTTTTAACGCGCCAGAAGAACTGACAGTTTTCGAAAATCGTTTCGGAGCTACACCTAACCATGTTTTAATCGGAACCTATGTGAAGGAGCAAATCGTTACCGCTCTGAAACAGGATCAGAAAGTTAGAATACTGACTCTTGGTCGTATGGAGGCTGCGAAAGGATTTATAGAGTTGTTTCAATATTTTGATCAATGGATGGGCACGTACGAAGCTCCTGAGCTTGAAATGGTATGCATCGGTAGCAACCACCTTGATTCTAAGGACGTACCAAAATCCATTCAAATGAAAGGATTCGTCTCCGAAAAAGAAAAGGAAAGCTTGCTGAGGCGGGCAACGATACTCATCAACCCCTCACCATTTGAAAGTTTTTCGATTGCCATGATGGAAGCTTGGTCTTTTGGAATACCGGTTTTAGTAAATGGTAAATCAGATGTTATGCGAGGGCATAATTTAAGAAGCCAAGGTGGGCTTCACTATTCGGATGAGATATCGTTTCGACGATGTCTTGAATATTTAATCGAGAGACCGCAACTTCGTCGCAGACTAGGTGAAAATGGCAGGAAGTATGTCTTAGCCAATTTCACCTATAATGTTGTCTCTCGGAAATTAATTTCTACTGTTAATAAACTACTCGGTTGATTTGACCTTCAAATTCATTTAACATAAATTCATGAAGGTGTCCGTTCGTTGCTAAGAGACTAGGAGTATATAAATTAAAATCATTGCCATCCATGGTCGTCAAACGTCCGCCAGCTTCTTGCACAATCAGTCCCGCCGCCGCCATATCCCAAGGTTTGAGTCCTAATTCATAGTATCCATCAAATTTGCCGTCTGCAACCCAGCAAAGATCTAGCGTCGCAGCTCCCGTTCTCCTAATGCCTCGAGATTTGGAAAGGATGGATTTATAATAGGTCATTAGGACATCGAGAGAATTATTTCGATCATAGGGGAAGCCTGTACAGAAAAGAGAATCTTTCATAGACATTCGCTTTGAAACACTAATCCTCGTTTTATCTCGAAAAGCACCCTCTCCCTTGATGGCATGATAAAGAGTTCCGAGCTCTGGAAATAGGACCATGCCCAGTACGGGAAGTTTCGTGTCTTCTTCTTCGAGCCCGATAGAAACACCATACAAAGGCAAACCATGAGCATAGTTTGTGGTTCCGTCTAAGGGGTCGATGATCCAACGATAGCCCGAAACTCCCGCCTTTTCGCCAAATTCTTCAGATAAGAAACCATCACTTGGAAAGTTTTTCTCGATCTCTTCAATGACCATCCTTTCGGCAGCCAAGTCTGCTTCTGTCACTAAATTATATAGACTTTTTTCTAATACCTCTAAGTTAGGTGTAAGGTGTTTTTCTATGAGTAGATTGCCAACTTGCGGTAGATAGTTTAAAAAATGATAAGACCGACTTTTCAGTTCAGAATCCACTAATAACCACCAAACTCGATATTTTTTTTCATAGCCGTTATCTCAACATCCAAGTTCAGCGTTTCATCTGCTTTCAATTTGGCGCGGACCTGTTCTGTTGTTTTGATCACTTCATGCAATAATTGATTTAGCTCGATTTTTCTTTTTTCGTTTTCTGCCGCGAGTTGTGGATCCTTTGAGACCAGATTGTATTGTGATAAAATCTTTAATGTTGTCTCAGGAAAGTAATTCATATATTGTTTTGCTTTTTTATAAGATAGGGGCTCCTCAGCGAGACGAAGGCGGAGATCTCCTAATGAATGTAAATACTCATTTCCAAGATTTAACAACGTTGTATCGGATAGAAATTTTACTTCCTTCTCAATACCACCTTTTTGCAAGTCAAGTTTATCCATAAACGTTTTATACTCATTGAACTCAACTTTATCGGAAAACTGTTTCTTTAATTCGTTCCAGTTCTGTTTCGTCGCACTGCTAGAAAATAGTAGGGGAAAAAAACTAAACGGATAATGATGAGGTTTACCTAATGTAGTCTTAAAGATTCCAAAACCAAGCATGATTAAATGTGCGATAGCCACGAAAACATAAGAGAAGACCAAAAGAATGCGATCCTCTGAAAAAGCATTCCCGAATCCGACATAGCCAAAGGCAACTAATGCCTGTAAATACATAGCTTCCAGTGATTGTTTGCCTGAGTATGAAGATTTATTTCGAGATAGCCAAATTACAAAAGGAAAAACCATGGCTCCCAAAACTTCCATCGAGAAGGGAAAAGGAAGGAGCGCCATGGGATAGGTAAGTAAGGTACTTAAATGAGCCCTGCGAGCCCACTGCTTTTCTTCCGGTAAAATTTCGTCTGCATCTGCCATTTTTATTTTGCTTCCAATAATTTTTGTTTGATATCAGATTCAATTTTAACAAGTTCAACTTCGGCTTCTTTTCGTTTTCGTCTACCCTCATCTTGAATTTTTAATGTTTCAGTAATGGTTTCGATGAGTTGTTGATTTACTTTTTTTAACGTTTCAATCTCAACAATTCCCTTTTCTGATTCTTTGGCAATCTCAACGGTCCCCGTTTTTAACATCTCGGCATTCTTTTGAATCAATTCATTTGTTGTTTTCGTAACTTCTTGTTGGGCGGTAAGTGCCTTCCTTTGGCGAAGAAGACCCAAAGCGATCACAATCTGATTCTTCCAAAGTGGAATCGTGTTTAAAATAGAACTCTGGATTTTCTCAACTAATACTTGGTTTCCATTTTGGATCAATCGGATTTGAGGTCCGGTTTGCAGGGAAAGTATTCTACTTAGCTTTAGGTCATGGATTTTTTTCTCAAATCGATCCACCATCTGAACCATATCCTGGTATTTTTGTGAGGCCATGGTATCACCTTGCGCCTGTGCTTTGGTGAGCATTTCCGGCAAGATTTTATCTCTTAGTTCTTTGATCTTTTCATCGCCGGCAGCAATATAAACCTGAATCTCTTTAAAATACTCTAAATTTTTCTCGTATAAGCTTTGTAAAAGAGTGATATCTTTTGTGAGGTTTGTACGTGCCATATGCAATTCATCAACGATCTTCTCAATTTGAGAATGTAAATCCTCGAACTTTGCAAGAAAGCGTTTGGAAGCATCAAACAAACTTCCAATCAAAGGGATTTTGGAAAGGACACTGCCTTCGCCACTGACTGAGTCTAGGTTTAAATCTTTGACGCGAAAGAGAAGGTTGTTTAAAAGCTCTCCTGCATAGCCAGAGTCTTTCGTTTTGATCTCCGCTAACACCTTATCTGCAAATTCAGAGACCTTTGCTTGGACGGATGAGCCATATTGTATGATGTCATTGGGATCATTCAGTTTAATTTGGCCAGTTAACTCTTGTACTTTTTTTAGATCATCAGCCGTTAATTGTAGTTCGGGATCATTCGATTTAATTTCTAAAGAGTCCATCTGATTTCATTCCTAAAATTCTATTTCCGAAATTCTCGTTGGATCAAGGAATCCAAGCAAGCAGAAAACGAGAGGGGCAAAAAGGCGAATTTCCAGAAATTATTTTCCAATTTGTAAGTAAAAAAGCCCAAAATTTGATCCTACTGTCATTGATATCGTAACGTTAGAGCAAGTAAGCCTCCGATAATTTTTGAGAAAAATATATGTTAAAAGAATATAAGAATTTAATTTCCTTTCCTTCGAAAACAAGCGAGCTCTTGGTTGATTTGGACCTTTTTTCATCGCCTCTTTTTGGCAATGAGGAACTCAAGAAATTGCTCCAATATTTCCGACAGAAAAATTTTACCCATTATCTGATCGTAAAATTTCTCCTTTCGACGGGTGTCTCTATTCCTGATCTGCTCTACTTTCAGATCAAATGCATTGACTTTGAAAGCGGTATGCTGACTCTCACGGGCGGTAAGAGACTCAATTTTCGTAGAATTCGACTCGAACGCGAGTTTTTGCTCGAGATCTATCGGCACTGCTCGGACCAATCCATGGACTCTCCCTTATTCGGAGGAAGGCACGGCTGTTCGCGAAATGAACGTTCGATCCAAAAAATCCTAAACGCAGCCTCCCAATTCCTAAAAAAAGAGATCAATATTCCCATCATCCGAGAATCCATTGCCATCTCTTTCCACGAAAGAGGAGCCTCTCTCTCAGAAATCCAAACCTTTCTTGGTCATAGATCCATCAAATCGACCAAACAAAGGATCACCCATTGTTACAGAAGAATTGACGAGATGATGCGACATAATTTTACCAATTGGAAAGAAAAAGCAGCGTAAAAATTTCTTGAATCTTATTACAATTCAGTGATAGTTGCCCTAAGTAGGCGCGTTTTGGAAATTAAGACCAAAAAAATTGGAAATCATACGTTGGTTCATCTCAATGGCCGTTTGGACATCACACACTCAGACGAGGTGGAAGCTAAATTGGCGGAAGATGTGCAAAGCGGAACTGGTGATATCATCATCAACTTGGAACTCATATCATATATTTCATCCTCTGGCATTCGAATCTTCGTAGGAATGGTTCGCGAGTTGGACAAACAAGGCAGAAAGTTGAAACTTTGCTGTATCACGCCGCCAGTGAAGAAGGTTTTTGACGTTGTCGAGCTACTGGATTTGTTTGAGGTTTTCGAAACCGAACAAGAAGCAGTTGCTTCGCTATCGAAATAGACCTTTCACCCTGAATGCATTTCGTCTCACTTTTTTAACACTTTCCTTATTCTTTTTTTACCTCTTTTTCAGCGAATCTAGAACTTTTCCACCTACTTGGCCGGACGAAGTTCTATTTTTTTCGCCCTCGCAACAATTAGCAAATACTGGTACGCTTCGTACGGATGTACTGATCGGTTTGATTCCTGGGATGGAATCAAAAACTCTATGGATGACTCCCGGATATTTACTTTTGTCTTCCGGATTCTTGAAGATTTTCCCTCAGACATTATTAACCGTTAGGTGCTTGAGCTTTTTTTCCATCTATCTTTCGGCATTTTTGTTGGTCATTTTGTTATTTCGTTTCAAGTTTAATAAAGTTTCGATCATTATTGCCTTTGCGACTATGATTATGGAACCTTTATTTTTTCGATTTGGCATACCGGCAAGGATGGAAGGTGCCACGATTCTATTTTTTATCGCAAGCCTTCTACTTGCCTCATCAAACATACATTTTCTCATCAAAAGTATTTTGGCCGGCTTGTTCTTCGGTTGTTCTGTTATGACCCATCCTTTTGCTGCCTCCCTTGGACTCATACCGCTCTATTTGCTCATTTACGATAATCCGAGACGAATGGGTTCTTTGTGCACTTTCTTTATTGGGGTTGGGATACCCGTCATAGGTTGGATTTATTACATCTACCCAGATTGGGAACTTTTTGTAGTCCAATTCGGAGCCCAATTGGAAAGAAAAAAAGCATTGTTTTCCACCTTTGATCTCATTACGAAATTAAAAATTTTTATATTTGGATTCGCGTATGCAAAAATACGAATCTTCATCATTGCCTTTCAAGTTTTTCTGATCTCGCTCTTATCGTATCAACGATGGACAAAGGGTGAGACTCTGCCCAAACGATACGTGCTTTACTGGATCTGGATGCTGAGTGTGATTCTTTCCATTTATTCATCTTCTGAAGGATGGTATGTGATTCACTTTTTATTCCCTTTTGCTCTCGGTATGGCCATCATTAGCGAACAAAAAGTAATCGGAGTTAGGCTTGCATTATTTGGGATTTTGATTTCCTTAGCAGGTTGGCTTCACTTTATCTACCTCCATCATATAAAGTACAATTCAGAGCAAATATTGAACGAACACTTTGAAAAAGTTTACACTTCTATCGGTAGTTCTCATAAAATTTATATCCAAGCCATACCTGATCCCTATTTTTATTTGAAAGCACAAAATCCAAATCTACAGATTCTGGAATTTATACCTGGTGAACTCTCTATCCCTTCGGAAGTTTTTAAACAAACCATCTCAGAGCAAGATGCGTTTATTTTCTACAACGAAGACTTAATCAATGTAGCCATTAAAGAATTACTAGATGCAGACAAGGACTGGATCCGTGAGGAGTGGACAATCCCCGTTCCGCCTCAACATTGGTTGGCATTCAAAACGATTATATATCGAAAACCGAAATGATATGAAGGAAATCATAAATGTTTATCTTCGTTTCTTTCTCGTTATTCCTTTTGCTATCTCCAATTGTTACCATTCTAAAAAGGATGACCTTTCTATTTTGACCTTATTATCTCAAAATGCTCCTCCTGTCCGCGTGACGATCGTTGGTGATTCCTTATCGCAGTGGTCTGACAGTTTCAATCTCCGCCAAAAATTACCATCTTCCTATACGATCACCGATGTTTCACGGGCTGGTTATGATACAATTATGTGGTTGGAGGATTTGGCACTTGCTGAAGCCATTGCGACTGACATATATATTGTCGAAATCGGAACGAACGATGCCAGCTATAATGGATCTAGAGATTTTTTAAACCGCTATTCTCAGATCATCCGAAGATTGGAACAGCGTTCGAATTCATTTTTAATCTTAACTGCTGTGCCCAAAACCAATCAAACGGGTCTTCATGAAGCGATTCAAACGAATAACACATCAATTCGAGAATTTGTGAAAACAAATGGTCGTTATAGATTGGCTGATCTTGAATTGGTTTTTACATCTGCATCTGAAAATTTAACTTTATACCCCATCACGGATCCCATTCACCCCAATCTAATTGGTTACAATCTGATTGGAGAGGAGTATCGAAAGATACTTCTAGGTTTATGAGTTTAAATCGGCGAGGATTTTTAGACCTTTCAAAGTAAGCATCGGATCTATTTCATCAAATACTTTGTTATGCGAAGCATGTATGGTAGTGACTAAACCACCTGTACCTATGACTATAAAATCTCCTGGCAACTCGTCCTTAATGGCACGTACTATTTCTTTTAGCAATCCAATCCAACCATAAAAGAAACCTGATTGGATCGATTCGACTGTTGATCCGCCCATTACCTTTGCAGGAGCACCGAAGACAACTGGGGGTAGCTGTGCTGTATTTCGAGTCAAAGCATCCATCGAAATTTTCAGTCCTGGAGCAATCACACCACCGACATATTCAGGTTTTTCATTGATCACACAAAACGTGGTCGCGGTTCCTAAATCCACTAAAATGGCTTTTTTACCTGGAAACATCTTGGCACAGTACGCAGCATTCACGAGTCGATCTGCACCAATTTCAAACGGTCGAGGGTAGGTAATTCCGAAATTTAGCTTCATTTGATAATGAACTCTTAGCGGATTGACTTCAAACCAATCTTCTAACATTCGCTCGACGATCGGATTTAGCGACGGTACAACACTTGAATAAATAGCTCTTTTGATTCTTTCCGAATTCACTTTTTCGTGCGAGAGAAACCCTTTTAGAAAGAGTCCTAACTCATCCGATGTTCTGTCTCTACGCGTTACAGTTCGTTTGTGAAAGTCAGGTTGATCCTCCCCTTCTTGAAAAATACCGAAAACGGTATTTGTGTTTCCAACATCAACGACAAGCAAAAGCGGTTTTTCATTCATTCAGATTACCCGAAATATTGGTGAAGTATCCATCAAATCTATCTTCTCACCTTTCTCTGTCAGAATTATGAGAAATCCGTTTTCATCAATTCCCAAAACTTTTCCTCTGACGATTTTTCCTTCTGTTTCTGTTTCGATCGCCTTGTTTTTCAAAAAGGAATGTGCTTCGATCCAGATCAATTCGTTCAGAATCTGACTCGGATCGATTATTTTTATCAAATACGAATTTAAATTTTCGATTAGAGTTTGGGTGATTCTCTCAACCAATCCCTCTAATGGAGGATCATCTAACAAAAAAGTTACGCGGTCTTTTAAATCAGCAGGAATATTTTTTCCAAAAACATTGATTCCAATGCCGATGATGATTGTACATATACCTGCTTGGATTTCTGATTCAATGAGAATACCAGCGATCTTTTTTTCTCCGCGGTAAATATCATTTGGCCATTTGATTGAAAGTTCATTTTCTAAGTTTGGGAAATAAAACAAAAAAGTTCGAAGCAATGCTGCCGCAGAGAAAATGGAAAACAAAGGCAGGGAAATTTCAGGAGCTGGTATTTGCATCTTTCCAGAAAAAATTAGGTATTCGTCGCCTAATACCTGCCATACATTTTTACCTCTTCCTTTTCCTGCTGTTTGTTTATCCGCTACTACCCAGGAACCAGGTACTATTTTAGGATCTTTGATCCATTCATTCGTAGAATGAATTTCTTCTAGATGGTGTCCCATTTCTAAATTTAATAGATGGTATTGCATACTGAGACAAAACTCATGCGAATACTGTTGACGAAACAAAAAAAAGGATGTAAATTAAAATCATGGATCTAAAAGGGAAAAGCATTCTAGTCACGGGCGCGGGAATGGGTATCGGCGCTCTCATCTGCAAGGAGCTCGCAAAGGCGGGGGCCGATCAAATCATCGGTATTGACGTTCTCAAAGAATCGATGCGAGAGACTGAAAACTCCACAAAAGCACTCGGCTGTAAATTTATCGGTCTTGCTTGTGATCTTTCACGCGAAGACCATATTGAATCGCTCATCAAACAAATCAAAGCAGAAAAGCTCACATTCCAAGTTCTTGTGAATAATGCAGGCATTGCACCTTCTGGTCCATTTTCAGAGCAGGACTTTAGCGTCTGGAAAAAAGCCGTCCAAATCAACGTATTAGGAGTCATCAAATTAACGCATGCTAGCTTACCCATACTCACTTCCCATCCGATTTCACATATCGTAAACCTGGCAAGCATCGCTGGAAAATTTGGATCAGAGGGAACGGTTGTGTACTCGGCAACAAAACATGCCATAGTTGGATTTTCAAATGCCCTACGGATGGAATATTATGAAAAAAATTTAGGTGTGAGCTGGATCTGCCCTAGTATGGTCAAAACAAGAATGATAGATGGCGTAAAACCATCTCTTTTTACCCCCGTGATCGAACCCATCCTCGTGGCAAAGGCAGTTAAAAAGGCCATCGAAAAAAATAAGGCAGAAGTCATGGTTCCGGGCTATGTCAGGCTCTCCATCGTCATCTTGCCGACACTTTTCCCGAGATTGTTTATGTGGCTTGCTGTCAAAACAAAAGCATCACGTGGGTGGCTTTTGGCAAACAAGGGACTTGAGAAAAATATTCCAGTTTGAATTCTTGTCATCATGCACATTTCTGAAGTCCTCAATCGTAAAAAAACATCGATCAGCTTTGAATTTTTCCCTCCTAAGAATGAAGAAGCCTCTGAGGATCTATTCAAGAACATTCAAGATCTCTCCTCTTTGAATCCTGCCTACGTCAGCGTGACATACGGAGCAGGTGGATCGACACGAGACTTAACCCATGATTTAGTCGTTAAGTTACAACAGAAGACTGGTTTAACTATTGTTAGTCATCTAACTTGCGTCGGAGCAACAAAGTCTGAAATTGGTGAAATTTTAAAACGATACGAAACCTCAGGGATACATAACATTATGGCTCTACGAGGAGATCCTCCGAAAGGACAGAAAGATTTCGTAAAATTTGAAGATGGCTTTGAGTATGCTGGCGAACTCGTTGCCTATATTAAACAACATTTTCCAAACATGGGAATCGGCGTCGCCGGTTTCCCGGAAGGTCACCCTGCTACACCGAATCGACTAAAAGAAATTGAATATCTGAAGTGGAAAATCGACCAAGGTGCTGATTATATCTGCACTCAACTTTTTTTTGATAATCATGATTATTATGATTTTGTCGAAAGATGTGAAATCGCTGGCATTAAAGTCCCGATCATCGCGGGGATCATGCCAATCACATCGCGCAAAAGTATGGCACGTATGGCCGAATTATCATTAGGCTCCAGGTTCCCTGCTAAGCTTCTGAAATCTTTGTCTCGTGCTGAGGATGACTTATATGCAGAAAATGTAGGTATACATTGGGCAACAGAACAAGTCAGAGATCTCCTTGATCATAATGTAGCTGGCATGCACATGTATACGCTTAACAAATCTAAGGCGACAAGAAAAATTTATGAATCATTGGGTATTAGGAATTTCGATCTGATCTAGTTTTTCTATTTCTGGATTTTCCATCCCTAGATATTTGTTATTTTTCCAGTAACCCTCGTGAATGATTTTCCCTTTGGGATTGCGAATGATGGCTTTACCTTCTAATAAATTCTCAATCCAGATTCCCTCGAGATAATTTTTATCTGCAAAGATGTATCTACCTGGACCATTTCGTTTGCCCTCTCGGTAAAGTCCTTCGAATTTATCTCCATTAGGATAGACGTAAGTTCCTTGACCTACTCTTAGACCTTGCTCGTATACCCCCTCAAAATATTCTATTTCTGAATAGTAATACCTACCAGGACCTGTTCGCACATTGTCTTCATAATTTCCTTCAAATCGATGTAAGTTTGCATATTTATAAATTCCATGACCTTGTTTTAGATTGGATTGGAATGTTCCATCAAAGGTATCTTGATTCTGGTAAATGATTTTTCCTAATCCCTCTCTCTCAGAAGAATCAAAGTTTCCTAAATAACGCGAACCATCTGCTAGCTCTTGAACTCCCATTCCATTTTCGCATTCTCCATCTGCACATGTCTTTTCCATTGATGCACAGTGATCTAAGGATAAGATTACGAGCAAAAACAAAAATGCTGTTGATCTTTCCTCTGGGATTCTGATAACATTTATAAGATTCATATTTTGGATTAGTATATGAACTAGTTCAATTTTTACCATGAAAAAGGATATTCAAAATGTCATCAAAAAAGGTGCTCATTGTTGATGATAGTACGGTTACTCGTCTGATGATCAAAAAGATCATCGCGGAGTCCAAACCATTGATCGAATTCATCGAATTTGATACGGCTGATAAAGCAGCTATCTATCTTAAAACGGCAGAGTCCTTGGATTTTGTGACCTTGGATCAAAATATGCCTGGTACTCTTTCTGGACTAGATCTGGCCGCAGAGATTCGCAATCAATTTCCAAAAGTGAAAGTATTACTCATTACCGCAAACATCCAAGATGCGATCCGAAAGCAGGCCGAAAGCATCGGTATTACTTTCATAGAGAAACCCATTTCACCCGAGAAAATTTTACCTTTCCTTGGAGGTTTGTAATATGACCAAGCTCACCGAACTAGAAGAAGATGCCTTAAACGAATTGTTTAATATCAGTCTCGGGGGAGCTGCAAAATTACTCAGCGAGATGATCTCTAACGAAATTCTTCTGACAGTTCCGAGTCTTAAGATTGTAACTCTTGAAGAAGCGCTCAAACTTGAAGCACTAACAAGCAATGAAGTCTGCACCATTGAACAAAAATTTAGCGGAGGGTTAGGCAAAGGATCGGCATTTATTCTTTTTCATAAAGACTCGAGTCTCGAAATTGTTCGGATGATGATGAAAGATTATGTTGCCATCAATGAAGTGTCTACGTTTGAAAAAGATGCTCTAAGTGAAATAGGAAATGTCATTCTAAATTCGATTCTTTCAAATTTGGCAAAAATGTCTGCGCATAAAATCGAAACGGATATTCCGGAATTTCATATTGGAAAATACGAAGACTTACTTAAGGAAGACTACCAAAAGGTTGAACATGTTGATACCATACTTATGGCATACATCGATTACCATCTAAAGGGGAAGGACATCAAAGGTTACATCTTTTTTCTCTTGGAGTCTAAAACCATCAAACAATTGTCTCGCGTCCTCTTAGAACATCTTTAGTATTTTGTCTGCCTTAACGCTCCAAAACCTACAAACCATCATACAAAAGTCTGGTATAGGTATCCTCATACTTGATTCAGATTTAATCATACGCTTATGCAATCTATGGTTTTACCGATATTCTAGTCTAACTCCAGCAGACGTGGAGAATAAACATTTTTTCGAAGTTTTCTCAGACCTAAGAGAAACAAGAATCGAAAATTCCATCCGTTTCTGTTTGGATGAAAAACAGTATTCCATCCTTACACATACTTTAAATCCTTATCCATTTCCACTTTATGAAAATAACAAGGCTAAAGTTGAAAACAAAAGGATGTACCAATATTTACATATCATTCCAATTCCTGTCAATGACAGTGGCAAATCTCTTTGTATGATTCAAATTTCCGATGTCTCTCAGCAAGTCATCCGTGAAAACATGCTCCGAGAACAGATGAACTTAGCGACGACGACGAAGGAAGAGGCGATCAGAGCATCTAATGCTAAATCAGATTTTCTTGCCTCTATGAGTCATGAGATCCGAACTCCTCTGAATTCCATACTCGGTATGACTGAGTTGATGGAAGAAACAAAACTTACGGAAGATCAAAGAGAATACATTGAGGTTCTGAGAAATTCAGGAAAAGCTTTATTCAATATCATCAATGATATCTTGGATTTCTCGAGAATTGAAGCCGGTAAACTTGAGATTGATAACCACCCCTTCTCTTTAACCAATGTGATCGATGAGACATTATCTCTATTCTTTTTACGAGCTAAAAATAAAGGGATTCGATTAGACTCAGAGATTTCTCCTAATCTTTCTTCTTCTGTTTATGGGGATCCGATCCGAATCCAACAAGTGCTGATCAATTTACTCGGGAACGCGATCAAGTTTACCCAAGAGGGTTCCATTTCTGTTTCCGTATACCAGGATTTTGACCTAGAGTATCATAAAGAAATATTGGTGATTGAAGTCAAAGATACTGGTATGGGAATTCCCCCTGAAAAGTTGGAGAAAATATTTGAAAGCTTCACTCAGGTCGATAGTTCCACTACTAGACAGTTTGGTGGAACTGGCCTAGGATTAGCCATAAGTAAAAAACTAACAGAGCTTATGGGAGGAAGAATTTTCTTAACCAGTCAGCTTTCGAAGGGGTCCACATTTATCATCAAACTTCCTTATCTTCCGTACATTGACAATGTTCATCTCATGGTAACTTCTTGGGAGGGTATCGAAGTGCCCGAACCAGAAAACTTCCCTAAACTAAAAATCCTGCTCACCGAAGATTCACCGGAAAATGTTTTTTTAGTCCAATCGTTTCTGAGAAAGTATCCCATCGAAATCGATGTTGCTGAAAATGGTCAGATTGCCCTGGATAAAACGGAGCAAACGAAATACGATCTTGTATTGATGGACATGCAAATGCCGATTATGGATGGAAACGATGCGATCCTTCGCATCCGCGAACGTGAATTAAAAAAACACACGAAAACAAAAGATTCTCTTCCTATCATAGCACTGACAGCTAACGTCGCCAAAGAAGATATTTCTAAAAGTTTTGAAGCAGGATGTAATTCCTACCTAACTAAGCCCGTTAAAAAAATGGACCTGCTCCGTCTTTTATTTTTCTACACGAAAAAAGACTAAATACTACTTTGCGGTAACTTCTCGCCACCAATTTGGAGAGGATGATATCACACCTGATTGACCATATAACGAATTCGCGATGTTCAGTGATGCAGCACCTGCGGGTGTCTCCACTTCATAAAAATTTCTTCCATCTAACTCATGTTTCTTGAAGATCCTAAGTCCTTTTGAACCAAAGAATACCTCAGCTTGTTTCTCTGTGATGCCTCGTTCAAGTTCGACGATGATGTTGCCAGGGAGAGCAAGGTTGGCGGATCCTTTTAAGGATCGAAAAATTGGAGAATAACCTTGATTCTGTGATTGATTGAGTGATTTCGAAATTCCAACGGCTCCTCCCTGACCATTAGTTTTCCAGATATTAATTTGTCCATGCGAGCGGATTAGTTTAGCATTCGCATCTGCTTTTACAAGTGGCGAATTAAGATTTCTGCCTCCTGCGGAAGTCGTACCGCCAAACTCAGCTACTAAACTAGGATCAATTTCCAATAAAACCTTTTGATTTCCCTCATAATAATAAAGAGACTCTGGAAGCAAATCCTGTGAATAAGTAGATTTAGAAATACATGCCGAAAAAATTACAGCAAGTAGTGTAAAAAATGATCTCATGTTCATATCTTTAATTATTTTATTTTTACCAATCGCGTTTTCCATAATTTTTAACCTTTCCTTATATATTTCAAAAATCAATTTGCTCGTCCTCTTACCCGCATCGACCAACTACTCAGTGTATGAGCCGTATTGGATGTATTCCTCGATGTCGTAAATGTATAACTTGAGCCGTCTCCGCTAAACCTATTTGTCGCTAGACAAGTATAACTGGCAGAGGTGCTTCCTGAAGTAGCCTTATTGCAAACATCCGCTACGCGAAGTTGCCAAGTTCCATCTGCACTTTCGTCCATGAAAATAGTCGCACCAAAAGTCCATGCCGTAAAATCGTTGCAATAGGTAATAGAACTGTTTGATGTACAAATTCTTGGAACTGCTAGACGTGCCTTTGTTCCAGCTGGAGAGATTAATTCCACATAGAGATCACCTGCGTCGTCTATAGCTCCCGTTGTCACTGTCATCGAAACTTCGACAAACTCTATCTTACCAATACCCGAATTAGAAACCGTTAGTGAATTCAAAGCTCCCGTTTGATCATTGTTCGGAATATTTGAATTGGTAGTAGGTCCAGTCAGAAATGAAGTTACAATTTCAGTTCCGAGTAAACTCCAGTTTTGTGCCAGAGGAAGAGCAAGGCTTGCATCTACCGTACCGAATCCGTATTTATGATTAAAATTTAATCCAGCACCGTTTGTGATCCAATCCGAATCGGAAGAGTCATTTTTTCGAGATCCTCTTGCCAGAATGACTCGTACATCTCTTGCCGTAAGACTATTATTTCTTTCTAATATGAGTGCCCCGATCCCTGCCGCAACGGGAGAGGCCGCTGATGTCCCGTTAAACGTATTAGTGTAGTTCGTGTTTGCATAATTTGGAGAGGACCCAGTACGATTGTATCCGCCAGAAGTAGAAACATCCGTCGTTGTTATGGCAACTCCACTGGTCCCTTCCGAGGGTGCCGAAACGAGAAGGTTTGCACCTTCTTCTGAGTAACTTGCTCGCTTTCCGTCATTTCCAACAGCGGCAACCGCAAAAGCTCTGTGATAGTTTGCCTGTCCGTCGTGATTTGAATTATCTCTTGGAGCTTTTCCAGAGGAGACTATTCCACTCGTGTTGGACGATTGAAGAAGTGTACCTCCATTTCCTGCTGCCCAAAAGAAAATAGAACCTTTACCATTTCTTCCGCTGAGAAAACCCGAAGAGATTCCCGACTGCCAAAGCGAACCACTCGCAGCAAGTTTTCCTGTGTCATCCGCGGCACCCCAGCTATTATTAGAGACCCATACATTTGTCGAGTTTTCTGACATCGCTCGGCTCGCATTTGAGTCAGTACTGTTGACCAAAACATTTCTGGCGCCAATTTTTGATCTAGGAGCCACGCCCGAAATGCCAACGTTGTTTGAATCACGACCCGACATGATTCCAGAAACTGATGTTCCATGGCAGCCAGCACCTGACAAGCTACAGCTGCCTGTATTAAAAAAGAGACTTTCGCTCGTGCCAGCAAAATTAATATTCAGCGAACTATCATAATTTTGGCTTAGATCTTCGTGAGTAATATCCATTCCGTCGTCAACAGTTACTATCTTAACACCTGTACCTTTACAACCAGCATTCCAGGCAGAGGATGCTTTTATATCCTCACCTACGACGGAGCCAGAAGTTGAGCCGTCATTTAACAAATGCCATTGAAATGAGAAAAAAGGATCGTTTGGTATCCCTGTCAACGAACAGGCAGCAGAGGATGAAGGAGTCGAAAGATAATTATATAAGAGCAAAAATAAAAAAAGATCTAAATCTTTATTTTTTTCCTTCTTACAATTTGTTGTAATGAAAGTTAATAAAATAATGAAAGTGAGAATAAATTTACGCATTTGCGATACCTCAAGCAAGTAAGAAAATTAGAATGTGTTTTTCATAGCACCGCAAGCAAAAAAACTAGGCTTTTGCTTCCGCCAAACGTTTCGATCTGTCATCTTGCACGAGCGCATCCATCAGTTCATCTAAATCGCCTTCCATAAGTGCTGGCAAATTATGACTCGTATAACCAACTCGATGGTCTGTACATCTACCTTGCGGATAATTATAAGTTCTAATACGTTCCGATCTGTCTCCCGAACCAACCTGAGATTTCTTAAGAGCATCTGCGCTAAGTTTGGCGGTTTCAGCAAGTTGGTCGGCAATTCTGGCACGAAGCATACGCATTGCTTTATCTCTGTTTTTAATTTGAGATCTTTCTTCCTGAGAGGCCGAAACGATACCAGTAGGAATGTGCGTGATGCGAACAGCGGAGTCAGTCGTGTTTACGTGCTGTCCACCAGCACCTGACGAACGATAAACGTCGATACGTAAATCGCTTTCTTTAATTTCGATTTCTCTTTCTTCTACCTCAGGGAGAACTGCAACCGTTACAGCGGAAGTGTGAATCCGTCCTCCTGACTCAGTGGCGGGAATTCGCTGTACCCGATGTGTGCCTGATTCGAATTTAAAAACATCGTATGCTCTCTCATCATCTAAGGAAAAAACAATTTCCTTATAACCACCAATTCCAGTCGGACTCATATCAATAATTTCTACTTTCATGCCAAGTTTATCAGCATACTTATTGTACATGCGAAAGAGATCAGCACAAAAGAGTCCTGACTCTTCCCCACCTGTCCCCGCACGGATTTCAACAAGTATGCTTTTTCCGGAATTTGGATCTGGCGGGAGGAGCATGATTTCAAGCTCTTTCGAGAGTTCCTCGAGTCTCTTTTCGCCTTCTTCAATCTCACTTTTGAGCATATTGTGCATCTCAGGATCGCTCTCGGATCCAAGCATACCCTTTGCATCTTCGATATCTCTGGTGATGGTTAAATATTCATTTGCTTTTGTATAGACAGGCGTTAGTCGCGATCTTTCCTTGGAGAGATTCTTTAGTTGATCGGATTGAGTTGCTTTACCTAGCTCATCTTCGATGCGAAGGTATTTTTCTTGTATTTTTTTCAATCTGTCTAGCATGTCTAAGGAAAGGATTGAGAATGCCCCTTTTTGATAAACTAAAAACTCTTTCCGCTTGTGGTTAAGGTGAACGAAAACGAGTCTCCACATCAAATCAAAGGCTATTTGCAGGGTTTCATTGACCTTTTTTCAGGCTTAGAGCAGTACAAAAGCCCGTATGCGCCTCCGATCCAAGCTCCTGATGAAATCATAGACCAATTGGTTCAAAATGCCTGCTTCAAAACCGCTCTGATCAGTGGCTCCTGCTCTCTACCGCCGGGTCCTCTGGGACTCCTCAGCATCATGCCAGAATTGCTCTTCATCTACCGCATCCAAGGCCAGCTCGTAATCGATATTGCTGCACTACTCGGAAAAGAAGTTCATGTGACTCGGGAGCTCCTGCTTTATTGCATTTTTAAACATGGAAGTGCCCAAGTGTTCCGCAAGGTCATCCAAGAGTCCTCTTTAAAAATATTAATTCGCCCAACAACCGTTAGAGTATTTCAATCTCTATTAGAAAAGATAGGGATCGTCATCACAAATAAAATCTTAAAAAAACAATTCTCAAGATGGATTCCGCTTGGAGGTGCCATGCTTACGGGAGTTTTTGCTTACTATGATACGAAAAATGTTGGCAAAACGGCAAAACATCTTTTTGAAAAAGAGATATCAACCATAGAATCGTTGGTAGAGATGGAAGGTACGTGAAAGTAATATTCCTATTTCTGATTTTCCTAATTTCTTGTAAGACAGAGCATGAGAATCTGATTAGCGAGATTGACGAACTGATCGTCAAAGAAAAATACGAGAAAGCACTTACCTTATTACGCGAAAGATTATCTGCAAAAAGAAACTCATCGGAAATTTTATCAAAATCAAAACCTAACCAACCACGATTGCTTCAACTTTCTGAAGATCGAACACGTATTGTTTGGACTGAAAATAAAACCATATTTTATAGAGATTTGATCAATGATAAATCAGAAAGTTTAGATTTAAAAATTAGACCTGAAAATTTTCAAATCTCGGCTAATGCCGAATATGCAATTCTACAATATCCTCTTAAAACGAAAGGTGGCTGTGCCATTTTCGCCTATTCGTTACTTAATATCACTGTAGAATACGAATCAGCAGTTCACATACCTTGTAAAACGGGAATGGGAATAACAAGCAAAGGTGATAAGATTTTATATTTTTTTGAGAATGATCTCTATGAAGAAAAAACGACACATCCAAAGTTACCAAAAAAAGCGATCGCTGCAGATCAGATCGCCCCTCCATTTCCAAAACTCAAAACAAATCTGCAGTTGGCAAGCCTAGGAGAAGATTGGCTGATCTGGTCTGGAGCCGGTGGTGCCTATAACCTTTACTTCCTGCAATGGAAAACGATGAAAATCTCTTTATTAAGCAAAGACATCGTTCTTCCGAGAGTTCTTTATCATAATGGAAATATTGCTTATACGATAGGCGGAAAAGTCGGAGACCTGTATCTGCGGGAAATTAGCTATGCACCTAACAAGATCCCTTCGCTCTCTAGGGGCGTTCCGATTTCTACACGAGAAGCCATTTCTTGGAAATTGAGCGGAAAGGATGAATTTGTCTCAGGAAATCAAAATGATCCTCTTCAGCCTATGAAATGGAAAGTACTTGGCAAAAAAGAACACCTTCCGTTTTTCTTGCAAAGATTTTGGGGCGTTGCGGGAGATCGCATTATTTACGAAAATAAATCTGGCGAGCTTCTCATCGATAATCTGGTATTCTCAGAAGAAGATTATATGGTTTGGGAGTATTATAAAAAAGTTAAAAAAGCAGCAGATGATTAAGCTGCTTGTTCGTGCTCTTTTTTATTGATATAGAAACTGCAGGATTTATATTTTTCAGTGATGCAGTGATTCATTAAATTTTGAACATCTTCCTCTTGCAAACGATCCTTGGAACTAGGGCATACTTTCAATCCCTTCGTATACAGAGGACATTTTAAGAAAAATTCGTTTGTAGGGAGACCTTTCTTTGACATAGCACTTCAGAACTTTTTTGTTTTTAATCTTTGTGTCAAACGGATTTTAAAAAGCGTACAAAAAAACCTGACCGATTAAGTCTCATTATTAGAGAAATTTAAAAGTAGAGATTTAAGATTCTTGGTTCTGAATCCGAATCCACTGAATCAAAATTCACAAAATCACGCACGTTATATGTACGACCCGATGTCCTTTCTTCAAAAAAATTACCATGGAGGAATACTTGTACGGATTCAACTGCCCGCGTAGTTTTTATAAATTTTGTTAATCCAAATTTTTCCCAAATTTCATTTTCACTTAACGAAAGGAAAGAATCATCATTTATAAAACTTTTCAAATTTGTTTTCGAGAGATTTGGGAAGGACACGGCAGGTGAAACAATCCCATCCAAAGGTTTACCTCTAAGACGTTCATACAATGCCGAATTAAAAACTTCCTGGCCAATGAAAACGCCGACTTTCCAACCAGGAACTATCCAAGTCCTATCTTGCGTAATCTCACCAGCATCCAAAAGAAGTGCTTCATCTTCGGTTACTAATGTTTTGCGAATTAATGGATCCATCACTTTACCATCTGCAGAAAAAGGAATTGAAACATTATATAGCGGTCCGTTTTGATCAAGGACCAAAGTTCCCTTAACCACTTTTGGGGAAGGCAGTATGATCGAGCCTCCTAATATGGGAGTATTATTTTCCTTCGCAAGTTTTGAAAATGTTTGGGTATAAACATCAGCCATTTTCTGGCTTTTATATCTAAAGACAGCTTCCCATTTCGCGGCAGGCTTCTTAGAGGCCACCATAAAAGGAGCGATTTCGCTTTCGTATTTTTTTACGATTACATCCATCGCACTTTTCCAGTTTTCACTCTCAAATACCGTTTCCTTCTCATCCAAAAGCACCAAACCAGTGCCTATATGTTCAGGAAAAATAATGATTGTTTTGCGATCATAGATATTTGCTACTTTTCCTGCCTTAACGAGCTCTTCGATTCTCTCTGCCCACCATTCTGCCTTTGCAAAATCTTCGCTTCGTAAGAATACTTGCATGGAAACAATATTTCCATACTTTCTATCTGAACCATTTGTTTTTATAGGAATACTCGACCAGGTTAATGGTGGTCGTACTATCTCAGTTTCTTGAATCGGTTCCGCAGATACGATTTTCATTTCAAATTTTGGCAAAGGCACATCAGATTGCTGCAAAAATTTCGCTGAAAAACCGGTCAGTATTATTAAAAATAAAAAGAAAACTATTTTGATCGGAGGGACATATAAATTATGCATATTCTTTTAAATAAACCCTAACTGCATCTAACATATATTCTGTGAAAAGTGGAGTTGGATCATACTTTTTTACATCAACCCACTCCATAAAATCATGCTCATCCGACATCTCAATTTTCCCTTTAATCAATTTCGCATGATATCCAATGATCACGCATGGATGGTTGCCCTCATTGACTCGGTGTTTATGTATCAGAAAAGGTTTAGGATTTACTTCTATCTCTATATTTGCACCTAATTCCTCACGAATTTCCCTTTTGATGCTAAGATACCAATCTTCAAAAAACTCATCCTCATCCATACGTCCGCCCGGAAGATCACCCAACCCAGACTTTCGATCTCGCATCACTAAAAATTTGTCACCATCCCGAAGGAAGAGCTTTTGAGTGATTTGGAAAAAACCATGTTTACTCACAATGGCTCACCCCATTGGTTTATGGTATGATCGACAGCGTATAATTTTGGCCGAGGTAGTTTTTGTGACCGGAAAAGATTGACCATTCCCAGAGAAGCCGTTGTTAATTGAGATATGATAGGATCCATGGATTCTGTCGGAACACCAAAGAAAAGAAAGTTTATAGGACTACCATCACTCAAAAGAAAAATCGTTTTTTCTTGTTCAGTGCCATGATTAAGAAATTTAAAAATGTACTTACCACCTAAATCCATTTGTGTTTGGGGATCGAGAATCCTCTCAATTTCGAGCTTTACGGGTATATTTTGAATCATCGGATTTTCAGAACCATTTAAGGAATTCATCCAATCATTAAAATCTGCGAATTCTACTGTTTTCGTCGAACCAGATACTAAAAATAATTGGACCTTGTTACCGTTTATAATCCAATCCTCGAACTGATCGCGTTTGATGACACTATCACCAGTCACACCTATGACCATATCGGATCCGTACCATTCTTCCGGATTTATTTGTTGAAAATTCTTGTATATGTAACTTTCATTCGCGGCAATTTTCAAATCGACGCAGGTTACTTTCTTATTTGAATCGTGCAATCGACCATCAATGAGATACTTGTGCAGGAAAGAACCTATATTGCCATGTGAACCTAGTAGAATAATCTTACGTTTCGAAAGCACTTTACCTAATCCGTGTAATGTGTTTTCCACTGCATTTAATATCGAGAATGCGACTTCTTTTGATTCTTCTTTTGTTTTTTCACCTGAAATCGCTATCGTAAATGCCGGTAACGCCAATTTATTTTCGTTACCACCTACTTTCACTAACCGATCATATCCGTTTCGAGTATGTTCAATGGTTCCGATCAATCTTTCTGATACAAAATGAAACAAAGAAATCGACTGATACTCACTCGGGCAATCTATCCAAAATTCTTCACAGAATTCTAACAGCGACTTTTGTTCCAAACATCTTTGGTTCAGAATCGGAGCAATGTAACCACCATCTTCTATGAGCAAAATTTTATCGGATGGATTTTTAAGGTGAAACAACTTTTGGAAAAACAAGAATGTAGCAAGGTATCGCATCGCGTCATAAAAACCAAATTTACTTTCTTCTAATTTTTCTTTAAATTTCTTATACTTTCCAAAATCACTATATAAAGGAGATACGCCATAATATGGTTTGTTATTTTTAGTAAGTTTAAACTCTAAACCCGCCATAAAAAACTGTTCTGTCGGTATATCTAACAAAACATCTAGATAGATCGGAGGTATATTTCCACCGTACTTTACGAAGGCGACATCCACAGTTTTTGCTTTCAATCTACGAAAGGTTTCGATGAGTGAAATGATTTCGGAAGTAATATGGTGAATCAAAAATAAATGGATGCCGTTAAAATCCAATTTATGATTTTTTCCATCAGCGATCTGCTCCAGTAAGCTCATCCGTTTTAAATAAAAGCTGGAATCTATCTGAGTTCTTTTTTTATTAAAACTAAAATTTAAAACTCTATCTAGTCTAGATAAATCAACATAGACTTCTGCTCTTCCCAATTTTGCTAGAATGGTATTTCCATCCTTGATGATGTTTGCGATGTCTGTATCTTCCAAAATTAGAATTAATTTTTTCATCAACGGAAGTGTATTTTCAGGACTGGATGAGATTAAAAGTTGGCGAAACTGATCCTCCCAGTAAAAGTTAATATGCGTGAGGCGTCCAAAAGGTGTTTTTTCAATTTGCTCAAATACTTTGCTAAAATGTCGATTCTCTTCCTCGAAAAAAGTTTCGCCTTTCTGTGCCGCGCTCAAAATACTATTGGTAAGAGACTCACTAATTTTGGAAAGCCCTGCTATATAAGTCCTTCGGCCTATTTCATCAACTCTCTCATGTAAGATATTTGCCAGGTTTAGAGAGGACCCTTCAGCAGAATCAATGGTGATACGTAAGAAAAAATCACCGCTATTAACATTGCTCGGTACTCTTTCCAATAAAATTTGATAATTAACGACAGTTTCTTTATCCATTTCATAAAATGGAAACAGTAACGCAATGGACGGATTCGAGCGCCCATCTTCGCCATAAAATTCTGGATGTAATTTTCTAGCGATTGACTGTCTTTGAAAGGTTCCCAAAACGATGCGGAGATCATCTTCAAATTGTGATCTGAATAATATCCATTCACTCAAAACTCCCGCTTTGGAATACACCTGTACATGATGAATATGCATATCTATCAGTTCATGATTGATATTAGGATTTATTTTATAGAGAAACGAAACATCCCCAGGAACGAGATGTAATTGGTTTCCAATTTCCTCAGCTAACGATCTAGACAAAATGGAGAGACCAAAAAATATCCGTAAATTTGATAAATCTAATTCCCAAACATGCTCACCAGTTTGAATCAGCGAAGGACCGAGAGAGGTTTGTATTTCTTTAATATTCATTTCTTGTTTTATTCAAAATTGACAACGACTTTTACCGAAGATGGATCTTTCGCTTTTGCATAAGCGTCTGTTAGTTTCGCAAAAGGAAAAGTATGTGATACCATGTTCTCTTCCAAAGATTTTGACACCTCTGGATTTTCTTTTAACAACTTAAGAGCATAATGAAAATCTCCACAACGAGAGGAACGAATCATTTTTCCTGAATGAAAGAAAGTCCGTATTGATTTTGATTCTGGCGACCATTCATTTTCAGAATCGCTATCGATTAAGATAGCGCTTCTCGGACGTACCAAAGATGTTTCTTCTCCTGGCTTTGGTCTGATTGCCACTCCTACTTCGGCGGAAGAACCAACTAATACCAAATCAAATCTTGGGACTTTTCCGGCAAATTTTTCGGAATTGAGAATAGAGATCGCTTCATCAGAGCTTCCCGTAAAAATTTCTATATCGTTTGGAATCTTGTCTTTCCATTTTGCGTAGACACTTGGAAAAATAAAAATAGATTTGTTTCGACGATCTTCTTTGTTCCAATGAAATTTCAAATTTTCAAGAGTTGCCGGTAATAATGATAATTCGTCTACAACTAGTTCTGTAAGATGAGACAGTCCGCCCATAACTTGGCCATTCGTTGTTTTTAAATGAACTTCACGTTTTGCAAAATCGAGAGCCGATGCGAAACCACTAGTGGTACTCGTAGTATCATAAACTATATCAAACTTCTGTTTTAAAGACTCAGCTGAAACTTCTCTAAGATCAACTATCTCATCAGCACCCATTTTTTGGGCCAACGATATCAAATGATCATGGCGAATGATAGCCGCTATGCGAAAATTAGTTTGGCTGGAATTTCTGTATGCTTTTAAAGCAGAAAGTATCAAACTTCCAAGTCTTCTCGGGCCGAGAACTGCCACATAGTCTCCATCTCTTGGTGGGGAGGCAATAATCGCCTGTAAGGCGGCTGCAAATGGTTCCATCAGCACGGCTACCTTCTCAGAAGTACCTGCCGTTTCGATGGCCGCGTTTTGAGGCACGAGAATATATGGACCAAAGCCACCTGGCAATCGATCGATTCCTAATACCTTTCTTTCGGGTGAGTGCGTAGGTATTCCTTCTTCACAAAAAGCGTCTTTTTTGAGATCTCCTCTTGCTTCGTATGTATCGTTGATTTCGATGACGTACTGCTTTGTCGGTACTTCTCCAACGCTTTCTGCGAGCACTTCGTGACCAATAATTTGTGGCAAAGGGTGAGGCAGGAATCTTCGGTCGATATCTGTGGAGCAGACGCCGCAGGATTTTGTTTTTAGTAATTTATAGCCAGGTCCTACCTTGAGATACGGCTTCTCATTTCTAAGGATCTCCCAACCAGACTCTAGACTGCCAGTATATTCGTAGTCGGCTTCAACAAAAGAATCATCTGAGGTATAATCGAGTGCTTTAAATTTGATCTGCATCTATCTATTGTTGATAAAAAACAAAAGAATGATCGTCAATGTAAAAAATGTAAGGTTTAATAGAAATCCAAGTTGTATTTCTTTTCGTTCCTTTTGGTCTAAAAAATAAGCCGTAATGAAAACAGAAAAAAAGCCACCTAGATGTGCCCAATGAGCAATGTAATCACGTGCAAATAAATTTGTGATATCAGAATAGATGCTCAACCACGCGAATAAAAAAACTGGGAAAGGAATGGTTTTATTTTTTGCAATGGGAAATCTGAAAGGCGATAGAAGTGCAGCAACACAAGCAAGTCCGGAGATGGCTCCACTTGCTCCGACCACGGGAGTCGTATCGCCGAGCAATATTCCTCTCACTACCCAATCGCCTAAGATCGATAGAAATCCAGCCATAAAATAGAAAAGCAACCATCTAACTTTTCCAACACGATTTTCAACAACTCTTCCTAGAATTAATAGATAAAACATATTAGAGAATAAATGAGAAAACGTGGAATGAAAGAAAGTGCTAAGTAACCAATTGATAGGTTGAAATTCACCGGGCGTCGCTATGAAATAGCGATCAATCGCATAAGGAAAAAAAATCTGCATAAAAGGGAAAAGCAAAATCATAAAAATTGCGAAGCCGGCTGTTAAAGGAAATTCCCAGATGAATGTCATATATTCTGTATCTTATTTTATCGTCGTTGGTTTCGGAGGCTTTGCTTCTTCCGGATTTCTTTGATATGCTGGATCAAAATTAGGTATGCCCATCGCCAATTCATGTAAATCTGGCTGCTTCCAGACAGCATCATAATAACTGACCTCGGAGAAGGAATCAAAATTGCTATCATACAAAAAGCGTAAGTATTTTTCCCTGTCATTGATGATGATTCGGTGGATTTCTGATACTAATCCTTCAAAGGTTCTTACTTCCTTATTGAAATCATCAATAGAATCATGAAGCAAACCTAACATTACAATATATTTCTCAGCCTGCTTTAAAGATTTAAGAGCAAAGGAGAACTCTTGTAATTTCATTAAGTATAGATAGGGTCGAATATTTTTGCCAATCATTAACCTTTGTTTGGCAACCGCAATTTCACGGTACCCTAGGCGAAGATAAAGTTTGGTTTCCGTTTTCTCTTTTCCATTCGCAAGGCGGGCCAGTCGACCAAGTTCTTCGTCGAGCTCCTTAACCTCCTCATCTAAGACCAAAATATAAAGCTGTATCATGAGCCCTTGGGTCCTTCGTAGTTCAGCGTAGGATCTTCCTAGATCCATTTGAAGGTGTAATATTTCTGATTCTATATGATGCTGGACACATCGTTTGAAGTACTTTTTCTGGTCTGCACTTCCACGATTAGATATGGTAGAACTCAAGATTTTTAAGAATTCAAAATTGTCTTTTAGACCATAACTGACTCGAATCAGCTGAGTGGCCTTTGAGCTTGCCTGATCTGGTATCGAGTCAGTAAAAGCTACCATTAACAATAATAAAATACAGGCAATTCTCAACATCTGTGTCCCTATCTTCGGTCAGGTTTTGAATTCATTAACAAGATAAAAAAGAAAAGACAATGTAGTATCCTTTCCGAAGATTATGTCTAAAAGTCCATGTCCACCGCACTCAAATCCCTACCTTCATCACCTCTCGAATCCATAGAAATTCTAAAATCGGAAATGGATTTACCAATTTGGGAGACGCGACTTGTAGAAATGATGAAACTTGCATCCAAGGGAGACAAAAATACTTGGACCTTAGTCTACCAACTTGTAAGAGAAGCAGACTCAGGCAGGTTGAGCTGGGGCTATCATAAGGCCATCCTAAGTGGTCTTATCTATCTGCTTTCTTACGTCGGTGATAGCAAAAGTTATCGAATCCTAGTCAACTATGTAAAAAACCTCGATCGACCAATCCCAATTGGAGCCCTTGAATTAATCTCAGATATGTTGCCGACTTTTCCAGAACTTGACATCAAGGAAATTTTCGAAATTGCGGCGCATAACGACGAATTAAAATCAGCTTTCGGCGTTATGGCATTAACGAAATTAACACTTGAGAATCGCCTAACTGATAATGAGAAAATTAAAACAAAAGAATTTTTAGCAACATATAAGAATCAAAAATATTTTTTATCAGATATCATTGAAACAACTTTAGAATTTCTTTCTGAAGAAGATCACTCCCCATCAGATTTCCTAAATGAATTAGAAGGATTATAAAGAATGAAAGCAGCAGTTCTTCACTCCGGAGATCGTTCGTTAAAAATTGAAAATATTTCCTTGCCAAGTGTTTTACCAAAACAAGTTAAAATAAAAGTTAAAGCTTGTGGCATCTGTGGATCTGATATCCATCTAATTCTACATGGGAAAATGAAAGCTAGTTATAGTCCTTGCGTTCCTGGACATGAGACTTCGGGTGTCGTCGAAGAATTAGGCGAAGGAGTCACAAAGTTCAAGGTGGGAGATCGGGTTGTCGTTAGTGCCGGTACATCCTGTGGTCATTGTGCCTTCTGCCAATCTGGTAGGGAAAATTTATGCGAAGAAATTGGAGTCTTAGGTTTCAACCAACGAGGTGGATTTGCAGAATATTTGATCATAGAAGACAGGTACTTACATCTGTTACCTGAATCCATTCCCTTTGCCCAAGGCGCAATTCTCGCTGACGCCGTTTCCACTCCCTATCACGCGATTAAATACCAAGGAAACTTAAAAGCAGGTGAAACCGTCGTTATTATTGGGTGCGGAGGGCTTGGCATACATGGTGTCGCGATTGCCAAAGCCTTGGGTGCAGGGCATATCATCGCTGTGGACATTGATCGAGGCTCTCTTGAAAACGCGCTCTCGTATGGAGCTAGTGAAGTCATTCTTCTGGAAAAGAACACGCAACTCGGCAAGGTTTTAAAAGAAAAAACGAAAGGTGTCGATTTGCTTGCTGACTTTTCTGGATTCATGACAAACATTGAAAGTAGCATTCGCGCCATGAATCGAGGCGGTAGGATCGTACTCGTGGGAATAGGTCGAAGCAAACTCGAAATACCTATGCCATTTTTTCTCATTGAAAGGCAAATCCGCATCACAGGTTCTTACGGATCTGATAGTCGTGCCATCCCCGAGTTAATCGAACTGTATCTCGCTCACAAAATTGATCTCACAAAATCAATTTCGGGAATACACAAATTAGAAGAAGCGAACGAATACCTTCATGCCCTAGAAGAAAAAAACGGGAATCCTATACGGTTTATATTAAATCCAGAACTCTAAGATTTATTTAATTTCGATCATAATGTAAGAAACGTCATCGTCTTGGTACTTCCAACCTTTCGAATAACTATATAATTCTTTTTGTATAATTTTATGAAAGTTCATAAACGGCTCCGTTCTATTCTCCCATAAAATTTGTTTCAGCCGTTCTTCACCAAATGCACCCAATGTGGGGTTGTTTAAATCTGGAATCCCATCTGTGAATAGAAAAAGTCGATCACCCTCTTCTAAACTCAGTTTACCAACGCTATATTCTGAATCCGCAAATATTCCCAGAGGCCTTCCTTTCGTAATGAAATCAAGCAGTATCGGTGAACTTTTACGAAGAACATAAAAATGAGGATGACCCGCGTTTACATAAGACAGAATCTTTGTATCTGTATCAATATATAGATAGGATGCGGTGATGAACATTCCTCGGTTTTTGCCAAAAAGATTTCTATTCATAGAGTTGAAAACTTTCGCTGGATATTGGATATAGGGAGAGGTTGCCGTAAAAGCCATTTTCGACATGGCCGCAACAACGGCCGAAGAAATTCCGTGGCCAGCCACATCACAAATTAATACACCCCAATTGCCCATACTATCATTAACATAATCAAAATAATCCCCACCTATCGAATGGAGACTATTATTAAAGCTAACAATGTTTAAATTGGTATCTCCTTTTTCAAGCTCAGATAGTAGTGATTTTTGCAATTCCTTAGCGAGCATTAAATCCTTATCAATGGCAACCAATCTTTCCAACTCCTTATTTTTCGTAATCAATTGCTCATTATACAAATCAATGGATCTAACCATCTCAAGGTAGTATTTGAAAACAAAAAGAGAGAAGGAAATGACCCCAATCCATAGTCCAAAGTGAATGATTTGATAGCTATAGGGAAGAAGTTCCATATCTACAAGAATATCATGTGCGCCGGCAACTACTAACGAAAGCAATCCTAATGTTATCAAACTATACTTAAACTGATCTCGGATGAATACATAAATGGATGAAAGCAAAATGAAAAATGCTTGGAGAATCATCCAAATCGAAAAATCGAGTTCAGTATTTAAATAAGATAACTCTGGAGAAGAATTTTTTATCAAATAAAATCCATAAATAATAATATTTAGAACAAATAAGACCTTAAAACAATTTCTAAAAAATCTTGGAAACACCTCACCGAGAAAAAGTAAAAGTAATAACGGACAGACAAGATAATTCAAGTATTGAATGGAGGATATGTAATCTGAATATGATCGCAATGCATATCCAATAAAACCATTTATACCCTCAATGATGGCGCAACTAAAAAGTAACAAAGAGAAATATATGTTAATGGTAATTTCTTTTCTTAATAAATATATACCAAAAAAAAGAAATGAGAGAAAAAACATAACCGGCGTTAGAAATGATCGCCAAATATTTTCACTGAACAAACCCACGAGTGCATCTGAATGTTCTAAAAATTTTACTTCTTTATCTAATCCGATGAATGCTTTATAATTTGATCTGCACCTAATATAGACATACCCCTTTGTTTCTTTTTGGAGCGGGACTATATGCGGAAAAACATAGTCAGACAGATTGAATGTATAAACTAAATTATGCCCTTGATAGATTAATAATTTTTCAACAGCAATTTCAATGTATAAGGCCGGATTTTCATATTTTGTTAATTTCGCATCTGGAAATCGAATCCAAAGATCATGATCGGCGATCGGAACCAACCCTAGAGCATTTCCCGAAAAGGAATTCCATGCTTCTGGCGCGAGATTTTTCGGATGTGCAATATTCTGATTTTTATGCACCCAAAGAAATTCTCTTTTTTCTAAATAGATCGAATCGCCGTTACTAACCCGTTCCTTACAGTTTATGAAAAAAATTAGGATGGCTAGAATACAAATTCCGCACAGCTTCTTTCTTATTTTTTCCATTGTAATAAGTTTGACTTCTAACAAATTTTTAAACCATGATAGAGAAGCAGGATCAATGTACATGAAATCGTTTCGATTCCTAATCTTTTTTTCT
This sequence comes from Leptospira ognonensis, assembly GCF_004770745.1. Classification (GTDB taxonomy): domain Bacteria; phylum Spirochaetota; class Leptospiria; order Leptospirales; family Leptospiraceae; genus Leptospira_A; species Leptospira_A ognonensis. The sequence goes on from NZ_RQGD01000022.1 coordinate 349,852, forward strand.
TTCCTACTTAATTCCGTTTTCCTCTTTGCCCAAGCGCCAGAAAACCCTTCAGCGAAGGACATTATCAGCCAAGACAAAATGCAATGTTATTCGATACCGACGGAGATTGACTCCTTAGAATATCAAAAATCGGTAAAATGCGTTACAAAAGATGCCATATGTTTCATCATACAGGGGTTTGCGATGAGTTGTATCCCTCGCTCAGGAAAATACCCTCTGGAAATTCCCGACATGACACCAAAACCCTCCTATCCTTAGGCGACATATTATGAAAATTAAAACAAAAATTACGGAAATGCTGAACATTGATCTTCCAATCATTGCGGCACCGATGTTTCTCGTTTCCTATCCAGAACTCGTCGTCGCCGTCTCCGAAGCAGGTGGCATCGGTTGTTTTCCTTCGTTAAATTACAGGACACCGGAACAGCTTCGAGAAGGACTCAAAGAAATTCGATCGAAAACAAAAAAACCCATCGGAGTCAATATCATTCTTCATAAAGAACATAACCCGAATTGGGCGAAACAATTTGAGATCGTAATGGAGATGAAAGTGGAGCTCGTAATCACCAGTTTAGGTACTCCTCGAACCATTGCGAAAGAAATCAAAGCAAACGGATCTACCCTGTTTTGCGACGTAACCACGTTAAAACATGCAAACATCGTCGCAAAGTCTGGTGCCGATGCTCTCATCGCAGTAGCTCAAGGTGCGGGTGGGCACGCTGGAAATACCAATCCATTCGCACTGATCCCTTACCTGAAGAAAGAAACAGGTCTTCCCATTATTGCTGCTGGTGCCATATCTGGTGGTCAGCAAATGGCGGCCGCTCTCGCGCTGGGTGCGGATGCCGTTTATATCGGAACAAAGTTGATCGCCACTCATGAGTCAAGAGCACAAAATGAATACAAACAAATGCTAATTGACTCGTCGCCCGAAGAGATCATTTATACCGAAAAAATTTCGGGAATACCTGCAAACTGGCTGGCGAAATCGGTAGAAAAATCACCTGAACTCATGTCACATAGCACGCGTAAGATCGCCGAAGGTTATGCCGGCGGGGAGCAAGCCATGGAACAAGAGTATAAACGTTGGCGAGATATCTGGTCTGCTGGTCAAGGCGTCGCGCAAATTGAAAACATTCGCCCCGCAGGTGATGTGATTTTGGAAATGGCAAAAGAATATTTAGAAGTTGTTTCGAGATTACCGAGATAAATGTCTTATTTTGCGGATTGGATTGCTCGGGTCATTTCCTGAATGGCTAAATAGTCATTTGTCTTAAAAATAAGTTCTCCATTTTTGTCTAAAACAAGAAAGAACGGAAGACCTATCTTTAATTCTGGATATCTACTATCAGCTGCGAAAGTATCAAAAATCGCATCTGTATCTTCTACCTTCCATAAGATCGCTTCCTCTTTGAGAGTTTGGTTTAATTTTGAATCACTGAGTGTTAATTTTTGAAATTCTTTACAATTGGTGCACCAATCTGCATAAAAATCTATAAAAATCGGCTTACCGTCTAACTTAGCTTTTTTTAATACGAATTCCTGGTTTCTATACCATTTTAAATTTCCAATTTGTTCGCTTTCATCAGAGAGTTTAGCCTGTTCCAGTGTTAAATCATTTCCAGTCTTAAGAACTGAAGTCATTATAACTGCGATTAAAACGATCGTTGCAAGGCTAAGAGCCTTTTTCATTTGAATGGAAATAAAACTGGAATGTTCTTGATAGAAAAAACAAACTGCAACGAGCGCTAGCCATAAGATAAATAGTTTTAGGCTCGTAAACTCGCTCCATTCAAACGATTCTCCTGCCTTTGCCAAATAACTGTAGGAAAAATATAAGATCAACAATGAGAGTACAATTTGCACGTATCTCATCCATTTTCCTGATTTCGGTAGCGAAAGCCCAAAGACTCCAATTCCCAAAAAAGGCAATCCCACACCCAGACCAAAGGCAAACATCTTCAGCGCCGTAGAAAGAATCGGGAAAAAACCTATGACTCCATCACTAGTCGCAATGACCTGTAGCAGAATCGATACGACAACTGGCCCTACACAAGGGGAAGACAATAAACCTGCCCCCATACCTAGAAAAAAACTTCCAGATAGACTCGAAGATTGCTCATTTGCTGATTTTTGTCCAAAAATCGGTAAATGCAAAAGCTCTGCCGTTGAAAGTGCTAAAACGAAAAGTATATATGCTAAGACGATGTTTGTTTCTGGATATCTAAGAACCGTATTGAATACTCCGCCCGTAAAACCAGCGATGACACCAAACAATAAATACATGAATGCCAGTCCGAAGTAATACACCACTGGGTGTAGCCATTTTACGGAATTTGTTCTGGCCTTTAGAATACCAGCCGTTATGGGATACAAAGGATAAACGCAAGGAAGGAGGGAAGCTAAAAGACCACCTAGTACAAGTAAAAGAAAGATAAAAGGATGAAAGGCTGATCCACCAACCTGCATTTCAATATAGGATTGTAATTGCGTAAACATGTTAAAAAATTACATTCGCTTTTAGGAAAATGTTACGCTCCAATCTGCCATATTCAGAAATCAATGGAGCCGTGGGCGTCGAAAACTGAGATTGATATTCTGTTGCAGTTCTTTCCGTCGATAGATTGTCGATGTAGGTTTTATTTGGAGCGCCTTTTGAATCATAAGAACGCGTCTCCATATAGCCTAGGCCAAATCGAGTCGAATCGGAGAGGAAGTATTCCCAGTAAATTTGTCTGGAAACATAATACGATTTATCAGAGTATACTGGTATTTTCAAAGTATTGATATCGGCAAGCCTTGCCCAAGGTTCTTGCACATTAGACTCAGTCGTTTGGACGCCTGGCGACGGCCCACCATTGCCGATTTCACCTCGGATTACCCATCGGATCAACTTCGTTCCTAGACCGAGCCATGCATAAGCTCCGCGTCCTGTGGTTTCGCTGATCTGTTTTGGAAACTGAGTGGGATTCATTACATCTGAGTAACTTCCACCATATTTTTTCTTAAAAATACCACCCAATCCTAAATTCACATACTCGCGCCAAAGCAGATTGCTCTCAATCGCATACGTTTGGCTTTGTGATAAGCGGATATCCCCTCTTAATTGCGTATTCACATTATTATCAGAAGGAAGGCATTTTGATTTTCCTTCAAAACAATCATTACCTGCATAACCGAAGGCATTGCCAGACCGTGCTAGAAAATGAATCCCGGTTTTAAGAGTGTCAGTCCAAGGCTGCTCCCAACTTACTCTCGCTATCATATCGTAGCCAGACCCATTGGCATTCTGAAGACTTTTATAACCTTCTCCGTTTACAACTGCTAGGTGTGCCGATAAAGATTTCCATTTTAAAAGGTAAGAAAAACCTAAATCAACAGGATCCGCCGAAAACCCCATAGATTCAAGTGGCGATTTTTCCATATAACGCCAGTCATAGTAGCCACCCCATACCGAATGCATATGAGGCAATTCCTGCATGCCGAAAGTGAATCGGTGGCTGACAGTTCCGAATTCCAAAACTTTTTGTATGTTTGCGCGCCGTATGGCAAAGGTATAAGGATTTGATTTGGTGCCGCCATCTGCCGTCGTATCTGCGGAGATAGCATTACTCTTTAAAGCCTCTCCCCAAAATTCGACTTTAATGCCGGTGTTCTCCCATTCTTTTGTAATATGAAACATGGTCCAAGGTAGGGAAAATCCGGTCTTATCTGACTGCGTGGTATCTGAAAGACCAGAAGCTTTGTCCCTCACCCTATATCCAAAAGTAGGAGTGACGATGGCACCAATCTTTAATCCATAATGGGCATCGGGCTCGTCTTTCTTTGTTGTGACTACTTCTTCTGCGACTAACAGAGAAGTAGTGAAAAACAGTAAGAGAAGAAGATTTTTTTTATACACTATTTTCCATACTTTTCATCTGGTATGCGATTTGCATCTTCCCAACCTATTGGTTTGTGGCAGGAAAGGCAATTGCTAAGCATTGGAACATCTTTCATTTTTTTCTGCAAAGCAACGGTCGCACCATCTTTAGTAATCAGATCTTTATATTCATTTTTCTCGAGATCGGAAATGCCTTCTGTTACGCCAGCACCAGATCCCTTGCTGAAAATGGTTCCATTGACATCCACTTTTCCTTCACAGACACATGTATAAGATTTTTTCTCTTTTGCCACATAATAAACACCAAATGCAGTTCCCCTAACACCAGCTGTAGATGTAGGTGAGGAAATTTCAAAATTTCCTTTTTTGAAATCCTTTACTTTGAACCAAGCAGATCCATTTTCAACGAATCCTTTTGAAATTTGTTTTTTTGTATCCCATTCTTTAAGTGCAAACGTTGTATTTGGTTGGATTCTAAATTCTGTTTCCTTAAAGATCAAATCCACCTTTGATCCGTTACCTGTCTTTAAAGTATCTCCAGGTTTAAGAATATCATTAACTTTAAATGCTTTCCAAAGCTTCAAAGCATCGTCAGCGCTCATAATGCTTACTTTTCCTTTAACATAGCCTGCAACTGCGAAATCATTGGCGGAAATGCTTGTCGAGATTATCGCTACGATGAATAGAAAGATGGTTAATTGTTTGTTCTTCATAAAGTGTTATCCTATCTTAGTACTAACATTCTTATCAAGATATTTTTTCATCGAAAAAAGCTGTAATTATGTCCAAGGAATCGCAAATCCAAGATTTGTTAGTTTGCCTTCGAGTTCGTCTCTTTCCCTACTCTTCTTGTTTGTTGATCCAGTTTCGTCAAGAAGGCCGAATTCCTTTGCTAATTCGATGGCAGCTTGTTTGCCCCCTTGATTAAGCGCTGAAATTATCTTTTTATCGTACTGTGTGAGAAAAACGGATTGCACTCTATAATCCAGAAAGGCTTCCCATGTGTAAGGAACCCATTTACTAACAATTTCATCGCCGATGATGGTCGCGAAATTTCTGATCTCTAATTGTGCATGGTCATCCATACGTAATGCAAGGAAGTGAAGTAGATTGTGCAAATCTACTTTCCAATATGCCTCAGTATAAGTAGCAAGTGGGAGATCTTTACGTGCCTGCTCTCTAGCAACACCCAGATCCAATCGTTCCTGGTAAATATTATTTGCTAATGCTTGTAAGTCGGATTCCTTTTGGGTCAAAAGATTTCCCTTTTCAATTTCTAAAAATCCATTACTACCTTGCATATTTGCCTTAGATTGCAATCTCCATTCTGATGGCTTCGTTGTTTGTGCCGAATCGATGGCAACGGAGTAACGCGTAGAGTATTCATTGACATTTGCTGTCCTATGTCGAATCCATTGACGCCAAGTATCCATGGGAACTCGAACGTGTAATTTAATCTCGCACATCTCAAAAGGCGTACTATGCCTATGACGCATCAGATAGCGAACAAGTCCTCTGTCTTCGTTGACTTTTTTTGTTCCTTTTCCGTACGAAACGCGAGCTGCTTGAACAATTGACTCATCCGAACCCATGTAATCAACAAGTCGCACAAAGCCATCATCAAGAACGGGGAATGGTTTGCCCAAAATAGAATCTAGGGAAGGTACGGAAACACGGGAAATGGGCTCAAAGTCAGTTTGTTGCATATAAGCTTTATTTTTTAGTTCCAAGCCTCCTGAAAAGTCGAAAATAGGGCTATAAGATATAGTTGTTAAAAGGACATTGAATGGCTAGTGAAGAAATTCCCTACTGGGAAGACCGGCAGATCAAAAACTCATCAAGGCAATCGAGCAAAGCGCTCATGGTGAGCCCAGATAAGATATATATATTCCCGGTCACCAAACCAGTATTTCAGTTCATCGAAAACTTATGGCAGTCCTTCACAAATAAAATGGTCTCCCTCGTCCATTTCGATGACGAGCCCGTGTTTAGTTTTTCTATTTTTGAAGTCATTGATCAAGATGAGATGCGAATTGTGGCCACAGCCACTCACTTCAAGCTCCGAGAGATCGCTGAGCGCCGAAAAATCCCTGGCATTGATGAATATATGGTAAAAGCGCGGCCGATTCCTTTTAGCGATCCAAGAAACGATTCCGCTCGTTACATCCAACAAGCAATCATTGATTTCAATAAGGGCCTTCGCCCTGAAATCCAAATGATCAATCTGAAGGAAGCCGAGATTCATCCCGAGAGAAAGGTTTTATTATCCGAAACCATGAACCATGCTGTTGGACTACCCTTATTTGTGAACGATGTTCCGATCGGTATCTTATGGGGCATCACGAAGGATCCGATTCCTGAAGATAAAATTCGACCGTTGATGTTGCAGTTATACTCTCTCTTTGATGTCATTGATTTTGTTGTTGGAAAGGAATCCGAAAAAGGTAGAGACCCTTATATCGCTCAAAAGAATATCGAGAAAGCAGATACCGTTTCTAATTCAAGAAACCTATTTTATACTACTACGAAAGACCAAAAAGAACCTGTAACTTCGATCATTTTTAAATCCCATCAGTACAATATTGAATATCGAATGGATGCATCATTTATCATTCCGACTACGGAAGGTTATGCTGTATCTTTAAAAAGTTTTACTCCAGAAAAATTAAACAACTCAGGTAAGAATTTATTGTTGATACCAGGCTTTTTCTGTCGACGATCCGTGATGGATAAGTTAGGTAAAGAACTCGCTCTCAAGTATGGTTATCGAGTATTCCTAATGGATATGCGAGGAAGGTCCTTGCAAACCATGCCACGGAACGGTAAGAAAGAAGGCTGGACTGTAGACAATTATATCCAAGACGACTTTCCAGAAGTTCTAAGATGGATTAGGTGGCACTATCGTAGTGAAAAAACTGTTGTCATAGGGCACAGTATGGGAGGGATGATCCCTCGCTTCTATGCATCCTCTTATGATATCATAAAAGAAATTAAAGAAGAGTTCAATCTTCCAAATCCTGATGACCACTTGGCAGGCATTGTTTCCATTACATCACCAAACTATATTAGTTTAAAATCGAACTTTATTGGATTAGACACTCTAAAAAAAGGCTTCGGCCTCATGCCGCATAAGATGATTTCGGATATGATTTTTAGCATGGCTTCCTTCTCCATGCAGGCAACGATTCAAACTATTGACCTAAAGAAATTTTTTAAATTTCTTTTAAACTTTCATTCCAGCTTGCGCTCGTTTAGTTATAGTATCGGTACGAGAGTTTTGACAATCAAAGACTTTGTTGGATACAAAGAAATCACTCCACCTGAATGGTATTTTCTGATGGAAGACGTCTTCTGCGAAGAATCGGTTTCGGTAATTATGCAGTTTTTCCAGAGTCAAATTTCAAATGATCGCAGTTTCTTATCTAACGATGGAAAGATTAATTATACTAAGAACTTCATCGAAAACTTTAAACTACCTATCTATAGCGTAGTAGGTACTGTCGATCAAATTGTTCCGGAAGAATCTCTAGAAGATCTATCTCTGCTTAAATCTGAAAACAAAGTCATCACGAAATACGAGCAAGGGCATTTAGGTATCATTTTTCATAGTGAGACCGTCAGAAAGATTTGTGAAGGTATCGATGATTGGATTTTAAAACTAAACTAGAGAATTAATTTCGATCTTTAAAATGGTTTCTTAACATGCTCATTTCTTGCAGTAAAGTGCTATCACGACCTGCAAGAAAGTAAGCACCTCGAATCAAAGGGCTAAATATTTCTGATTCTTCCGTGATCGTAACAGTAGTTAATCCATTTTTCTCAGCCATCTCATACGTCCAAGTTCCGCGCATCTTAAAAGAGGATTCATATAGAATCACCTCAAGCTTTTGGTCAGGAATGGTCGCTCCCCTTTTAAAAAGCATATAGCCGCCCATATCTGTGATTTCCTTCCAGGCAAGCGGGATATGATTCAGATCCTTTTCGATGATTTCAACTCTAACGACATCCTTCCTTCGGCTCGGCATTTCTTCAATGCTAAGCAAATAATTCCAGATTTTGGAAGCAGGGACCTCCATAGTCTCCGAAATGCTGTTAGTGTACCTTGCCTCCTGAAACAAACCTATGCCCAAAAAAAGTCCAACAAGAAAGATTAGAAGGAAAGAGAGACCAAGGGAAAATTTTAATGATTTGTTCATATTTTTTATTCTTGCAGATTCCAAAGTTTGGCAACAAAGTATTATCCCACTATGCACCCGAATGAAGAATTAATCACAAAATTTTACACCGCGTTTCAATCCAAAGACGGAAACACAATGGCAAGTTCCTACCACCCTGAAGCGGAATTTTCTGATCCCGTGTTTCAAAATCTGAAGGGAAAGGAGGTTGGCGCTATGTGGCTGATGTTAGTCGAACGCGGTCAAAATCTATCCATTCGTTTTTCCAATGTAAAAGCAGATGAGACGAACGGTTCTGCCGATTGGGAAGCTGATTACAGTTTCAGTAAAACGGGAAGGATGGTTTACAATAAAATTCATGCAGAATTTACATTCCAAGACGGTAAGATCAAAACACATAAAGACCGATTCAGCTTATGGAAATGGGCAGGGATGGCTATGGGACCAGTTGGAAGTTTACTAGGATGGTTACCTACCATCCAAAATAAAATCAGAAAAGAAGCGATGACAGGTCTTGCTATGTATATGAAACGTAAAAAAATAAGCTAATGAGCTAATTCTGGTGGCTTACTTCGGCATATTTGAAAGGCCACCAGCGTTGATGACATCGGAAAAACCGATGGATTCTAGATAAGATTTCGCACTACCACTTCTTCCACCTGACGCACAGTAAACGATTATCGATTTATCCTTACCACCAAATTCTCCCAACCGTTTTTCCACCTGATCAACAGGAATATTAACGGCTCCAGGGAAATGACCAGCTTGGTACTCGGCTGGAGTTCGAACGTCCACGACAAGTGCTCCTTGTTGGATCTTGTCCTTTATTTTATTTGCGTCTACTGACATAGCTGACCTAAACCGATTAAAAATAATGGCAATAAAAACGACCCCTATCGCAATCAAAATGTATTTATTCACTTAATTTCCTCAATTTTGTTTTTATATAGAAAAATAGGATCCTTATCCTCAGAAATTTGACGAAAAAAACAGGAATAATACCCAGTGTGACAAGCAGCTCCCATCTGATATGTCTCATAAACGATGTAGAATGGGCTTAGCGAAAGCCAAATCCTTTCTAAAATCTGAAGGTGTCCTGAATCTTCGCCCTTCACCCATTTTTTATTTCGGGATCGGCTGAAATAAGTTCCTTTACCCGATGCAATTGCTTGGGTGATGGACTCGGGTCTACCCCATGCAAGCATGAGAGCTGTACCAGAACGATCCATGGCAAACATCGGGAATAGATCTGGTGCCTTTTCCAATACTTTGGATTTTAAATCGGAGCTAACATTATCTTTTCCGTTTTCCCAAAGCAGTGTTAGGTCATTGAATGATGTTTGAGTTCTGTTTTCTAAGAGGAAGGCGTCCTCATCGCAATCAACAAAAACCTTCTCTCCCTCCGTTTGCCATGCCTGCTTTAAACGATTCTTGGCCTCTTCGTGAGTGAGCTGAAGAAGATTGATTTTCATTTTATGATCCGGATTTCTTTCAATGAGGACAATCGAATCCGTATTTGCGATCGTGATCATAAGACTATACTGCCTCTACTGCTACAATCTCTGTCATTTTGGTTTTTCCTCTAAGCGCAAAATTACCTAAAGAAACAAATTTCACAAGTAAGGTGTCTGGATTTGCAACCCGTGATAATAATTCGCGAGAAATCAGAAAAGATCTGTTCACCTCTTTGCCAAGAGACTCAATTCGACTCGCCGCATTGACAGTATCACCTATCACCGTATATTCGAGCCTTGTCGCGATACCCACATTGCCGACGTAAGCTGGTCCATAATGGATACCAATACGAACTTTGATCGGTTTCAATTTAGCCTCTTTGCGCACCAAATTCCATTCATTTAAACTTTTGCGCATCGCAATGCCGGCACGAATGGCATTTTCCGCATCCAAAGGAGATTCTACAGGAGTACCAAACGTAACTAACATTCCATCTCCTATAAATTTATCTAAAGACCCGCCGTTACCAAAGACAACATCTAACATTCGTGAATGGTAATCCGATAATGTGGCCATCGTTTTTTCAGGACCTAACTCTTCTGAAAGCTGGGTAAATCCTTCGATATCACAAAATAGTACAGCAACATTCTGCTCTTTACCGCCGGAAGTAAAAAAACTATCGTCTGCTTTCTCAATCTCGGTGACTACATTAGGCGAAAAATAACGTGATAACTGATTTGACTTAACCTCATTAGATACTGCATTAAAAACAGTTTTTCTAACTAAAAATGTAAGATAAGCTAAGAAAAAACCTAGAATTCCCACTATGGCCATACCCAATATATAACTATTTACATGGGCAGCATTTCCTAGGAGTGCTTCCTTAAAACTTTCTGTACTTTGAAATCGCGGGTCTGCCATCGCATAAAGTAAAATGGAGCATTGACTAATAACCACACCCAAGGCATAGAGCAGAGGATATAACGGCTGTATCGTAAACGCATTTAAGAGAAGTATTCCATAAATGGTAGTATGGGTATAGGTTTTTACGAGATACGTTCTAGGAACCATATCACCACCCACAGAATTATAATAGATAAACGGAAGGATCGTTATGAGTGCCACATCGATAAGAACACAAAGTATACCAATGGGCATAACAAATTTATTCTTCCTTAATATCCGTAGTAGCAGATACAAACTGATTGTTAATATAATATTTACAATCACTGTAGATAGTATCTCAAACAGAGAATTCGCGATAAAAAAGGATATGATTGTGGAAATAACAGCTATAAAGATTTTTCCATAGAGGCTATAAGTTATCCCTTGAATTTCCTTCTCTCTCAGGAGAATTTCTGTTTTAGTTTGCATAAATTTTTATTTTAAAAGATCTCCTGGATTTGCCTCTCGATCTGGAACAAACAAGGATAAACTAGCGTCCTTACCCGATGCAAGTAGCATTGCTTCAGAAAGACCAAATTTCATCTGCCTTGGCTTCAAATTAGACACGACCACTACTTTTTTTCCGAGCAATTTTTCAGGAGAGTATGCGGATTTGATTCCGGCAAAGACATTCTTAATTCCTTTTTCACCAAGATCAACTTTGACGTTTAAAAGTTTATCAGCCCCTTCTACGAGATTCGCCTCGACGATGAGTCCGACTCTTAACTCAACCTTCGTTAATTCATCAATCGTAATGGTTCCTGATTCCGATATTTCTTTCACTTCCACCTTTGGTACTCCTGCATTCGCTTTTTCAAATGCTTCTTTTGTCTCTTGAATCATCGCTTGGATATTTTTCTCCTCAACCCTTTTCGAGAGCATCACATAATTGGAAAGCGTGACATCTTCAAGAAATTCACCTATATTTCCAAAATCCAGTTTGTCCAATTGATAAAGTTTTTTGATCTCATCACTCAAACTCGGCATAACGGGCGCTAAATATGTGAATAGTATTTTGGCACAATTGCTAGAAGTCGTGACGACATCCCTGGCTTTTTCTGGATCCGTTTTGATCAGCACCCAAGGTGCATAATCATTAACGTATTTATTTACTTTATCACCTAGGGAAGTTATCTCTCGCATAACCTTTGAATAGTTTCGTGATTGATACGAATCTAAGATCTCATCTTTCCTAGACAAAAGTTCGCTTACGAGTTCCTTTCCTTCTGGGGATAGTTTTCCTAGTCGCCGTTCTAATTTGTCTAGTATGCCAGTTGAGACTCTCGAGACTAAATTGACCAAGTTCCCGATCAGATCGGAATTTACTCTTGAAACAAAGTCATCAAAGGAAATATCCACATCCTCCATTCCATTTCCCAATCTGCATGCTAGATAAAAACGAAAATGTTCTGGATCCAAATACTTAATAAAAGTAGAAGCATTGATGAAAGTGCCTCTGGATTTTGACATCTTTTCTCCATTGACGGTCAAAAATCCATGAACATTTAACTGCTCCGGTGTCTTATATCCCGCACCCATGAGCATTGCAGGCCAAAAAAGTCCATGAAAGTACAAGATATCCTTTCCAACAAAATGTACGATTTCGCCTTTGCCATCCCGCCAGTACTCATTGAATTTTTTTTCATCTTTAAAATAATTCATTGATGAGGCCATATAACCGATTGGTGCATCTAACCAAACGTAAAAGTATTTATTTTCCTCTCCAGGGATCGCAAAACCAAAGTAAGGTCCATCACGACTAATATCCCATTCTTGTAATCCGGAATGAAACCACTCTTGTAATTTTTTCTGAGCGCCTTCATTTAAGCGATTTCCCTCTTCCATCCAAGTTTTCAATTGAGTCTGGAAATCTTGTAACTTAAAAAAAAGATGTTTTGATTCCTTTAAGACAGGCTTGGTGGAACATATTGCACAATAAGAATCTTTTAGATCTTTTGGGGAGTAGCTGCTTCCACAAACTTCACAAGAATCACCATATTGGTCTTTGGCACCACATTTTGGGCAAGTCCCCTTGATAAATCGATCCGGTAAAAACATCGCATCATGTTCACAATACGATTGTTCAATATTTCGCGAAGCAATATGTCCCTTGCTTTTTAACTCGAGATAGATCTCTTCCGAATATTTTCTGTTTTCTTCTGAATTTGTCGTATAATAATTGTCATATGCAACATGAAAGGCAGTTAAATCTCGATAGTGCTCTTTTTGAACTTCTTGGATGAGGTCTTCTGGAGATTTACCTAGCTTCTTTGCCGCGATCATAATGGGAGTGCCATGCGTATCATCTGCACAGAAAAAATGGCATTCATTACCGATCAATTTTTGAAATCGCACCCATATATCTGTTTGGACTGCTTCTAATATATGTCCTAAATGGATAGAGCCATTCGCATAAGGCAGCGCACTTGTAACTAGAATTTTTTTAGTCATAAAGATTAATTCCAATATCCTTGGCCTAAGTTCGAATTCAGCCTCTTTTTCGTAATTTTTAAGAAAAGTTTTCAAAAATGAAGTTGCCCATTCTATTTTAGTCTTTAGTATCGGGGTTTGCCATGGCTAAGAAAATTGTTCATAATTTAAAACAGGGAAAAGCCCACAAAAATGCTCACCCAGATTCATTGCAGAGCGATCTTGGGCTGGATCATGACCTTCATGTTGAATATGCAAAGATTTTGGTGAGCCTTTGGTCCTATGCATGTAACGTTGACGGGCAATTGAAAAAAGGAGAGGGTGAGCTAGTCGCTGATCTCGTAAATGTGCTGTTTGAGCCAGACTGCCTTCTGAGTGAGTATCGTGATCGCAAAAAAGAAGTTTTAGCCATTCTATCGGAAACCTTTGAAAGCCCTCTTCCCATGAAAACGGTTGCAAAATCTGTGATTGGAAATGACCAATATTGCTTAAATTTCTACGAAGACGCTGTTTGCATCGTGGCAAGTGACGGAAACTTAAATCCTTCGGAAGTTGAATTCTTGAATGAATTGGCCAACGAATTACAAATCTCACCAATGGACAAACATCAGGTTGAAAAAAAATATTTGGGCAGTTTATAGTTTCCTTTTTCTCTTTTTAGTCCTAACCTCTGTTAGCGATCTATCGGCTAGGCCAGGTATGGGCGGGTCGTATAGATCTTCTTCAAGTTCCTCTAGCTCGAGTTCTGGATCCTATAGAAGCTCGTATTCCTCAAGCTCTACTTCTCGGTCGAGTCATAGTTCAAGCTCTAGTTCTAGTTCTGGTTATACATCCTCTTCACCGGAGCCAACTTCTTACTTTAAAACTAAAAATTATGAAATAAATATCCATTTCAATGAAAATGGTTCTGCACATATCAAAGAAAAATTTATCGTCATCGCAAAATCCGCAAAGGTAGGTATTGTTAGAGCAAAATTTTCGCCCTTGTTTGAATGGAAAATTGAAAACCTAACCGTTTCTCCGGATGGATACGTTCGGGGGGATCTTCCCCATCAAATTTACCTGATCTGGAGTGAGGGAACGAATGAAAAAGACTTACCCTTAGAAATTGAATATGATATTAAAAATGGCATCGATTTTCTAGGAAATTTTCCTCTAGTCTATTGGTCTATCACGAGAACAGCATTAGAAGCTAACGATGTAAAAATGGAGATTTCCTGGGACCCAAATATTCAATGGAAAAATTTGGAGATCAAACAAAAACGATACGAAACTACCATTTCTGATTACGTTTATGAAGAGATTAAAAGTGAAAAAATAAATAATTCTATTAGAATAGATGCGAACTCTATAAATAAAGATTTTCGTGACTTCATCATCACAGGTTTTTTGGAAGAGGGAAACAATTTTGAAATGAGAGCAGAAACTCCTTCGGAGAATCTCAAATACTACGATATCAAACAAACTTCAAGAATAAATACCAATACTTCGAATGAACATTCTGGCACCATCCTCATTCCTGATGAAGGTAAGGAGATAGAAAGAAATCCCTCTTTGTCATTTGAGTCTAATTATTTCTTATCTTATTCATATCAGTCCAATTTCTCTTTTTTAACGCCAACCTATCAATTTATTTATGGGCTCAGCGATAGCTTATCCTCATCATTTTGGACTTTGCATTATGCGAACATCATACAAATACCAAAAAGGCAGATACTCGAGGGGAAAAATTATCATACTTTCGATATAGCGTATTCAAAATTAGGTGAACATAAAACATCCTTTGACGGCAAAAAAGAGATCATTCAAATCCTTCCCTTTCAAATTCGTTATGAAAACCACACATTGGGTTCATTTTCTATGGAATTAGAATTTCCCGAAGAATTGGATTTAAAATCGACATCTGTTCAGATGTTTATCTCCAATTGCCATTATTGTTCTACATTTGATCCAATTTTAAGCCTGCCGATAGAAATCGGAAAAGATAAAAATAAAATATTTTTGAATTGGGAAAATCCGTTGCCTACAGGATATTTCCCGATGATCCAGATTGAAACTGACAGCCGCTATTTTTCACCTAACTATTTTTATACTTATATTGCTGCACTACGTGCTTTTTTTATTGCACCTGGTGCCGGTTCCAATACTGGCTATCTGCTGATAAACAGTTTTCTATTTTTGACTCCATTTTTGTTTTCTCTCATCTTATATAAAAATAAAATGCGAAAGAAATCTGAAAAAGAAAAGCAAGTGAAGTTTCTTCTCTCGATTCAAAAAGACGATCCAACTTTTACACTGGAAGATTTTAATAATAAATCAAAATACATTGCAGAAAGAATCGTAACGGCCTGGTCAGATGGAGACATGAACCCTGCTAGGCATTTTATTTCTGCAGGCGTTTTCCAAAGATTTCAAATCCAGCTTAAATTGCTTAAAGAGGTAGATGGAATTCAAAATCTTATGCGTGAATTTGAGGTGCAGAGCCAGGAGATTCTAGCGATTTCCAATTTTAATGAATACGCAACGGTGCATGTAAAATTCAAATGTGTAGCAAAAGATTTTTCCGTTCCCATCAGCTCTACCCCACAACAAATCGAAAGTATCTACAAACAAACATCTCTTGGTTGCTATGAAGAAGTATATTCTTTTACACGCAAGATCACGGCGAAAACGGAACCAGGAAAAGACCTGATTCACAATCGATGTCCATCCTGCGGGGCTGAATCACCTTATCAACATAATACGAATCGATGCCAATATTGTGGATCCATTTTCAATTCGGGAGAATCGGATTGGGTTTTATCTGAAATTACGCAAATTGTTGAATGGAATCCGGATCGATTCATCTCTGAAGAAAATTTTGCCAAAGAACATCAGAGTTTACCTACTTCAATTCAAATTGTTGAGGATAGAGCTTCCGCTTTATTATGGAAATGGATTTATGCAAAGACTAATGGCAATTCTGATTTTATCAGGAGAGAAACACTAAACAAAACCATTATTGAGCAAAGTAAAACAAAAGAGTTATTTTATATACCTGTTGTTGGTGCCGCTGAAATCCAGAAGCTAGAGAAACAAGAAAATGAACTTCTCGCCGAAGTTACAATTCACTGGAGTGCGGCAAGATCAGTCCAGGCACTAGCCGAAAACCGAGTTACCAATATTAAATTGAGGTTAAAACAAGCCCGAGCATCCAATCTTGGCTTTAGTGAAGTCTCTTGCAAAAATTGTGGGGCACCGTATCCAGAAATGGATTCAAATCAGTGTTCCTATTGCAATGAGCCCATTCCAGAATTAGTATCTGACTGGCTATTGGAAAGCATCCGCTAATTCAATTGACGGCTATAACAAATCCAATGTCTATCTGTGATCTGGTCTAATTTTAATTTATGATCAAGACGGAGTGTACGTAACATAGCTTCTACCTCGTCTAACGTATAGCTAGCGAGTAAGCTATTATAGAAATCGTTTCGAAGAATTTCGTTTTCTCCCATTGCATATACATCAACTAAATTTTTTGCCAATTGAAAGCTCGTAGGACGCAATAGATCACAGATGAATAGAAAAGAATTTTCATCAGAGGATCTCTGGATGGCAGACCAAAAATCGAAAGGATCCGAGAGATGATGAAGTAACGAATTGGAGAATATAAGCTCGTAAGACGATACAGGAATAAATTCTTGAAGTTTGGTTGAAAGCCATTCCACCGACGCATTCGGTAGAAGTTTAGAAACATAGGATTTGTTATGGGCGATCATGGAGAGGGACCCGTCAAGCGCCGTCAAATGGGAGTTTGGAAATTGATTTAATAGCCTTCCTGTCATATCACCTGGTCCCGCTCCTAAATCAAGAACCGATGCAGGTATAAATCTTGGAGGTAAGTGATTCAAAAGGCTCCTGACAATAGAATCGTGAGTTTCCTCGAAGTTTGCTTTTGCGTATGCCTCCACTTGTTCTTTCTCTTCCATCAGTTCCGGTTCAGGAACTCTGGAAAATCTTAAGAAAGGGTTTTCCTGTGTCATATTTTAAAAACTTGCGAGTGATTATTTATCAGTCGCAGAGTTTGATCGATAATCTTTTACGGCCCAAGCCCAATAGATAAACACAAATTGAATCGGGAGGCGTGCCCATAATGCAATGATCGGATAACGAGTATCAGTTCCCTCTATGGCTTCTTGCAACATATGAATATTCGCAGGAAATACAGCGATAAGCAAAAGTATGATACCGTAGCAGGCAGTCTTACGTAAATGATTATCCAGAAGGAGCAAACCCAACAGTACTTCCGTAAAACCACTTGTTATATTTAGAAATTGATGGAAGGGAAGGTAGTCCGGCATCATTTCTAAATAAAACTCGGGAGAAATGAAATGATTGATCCCAGCCAAAGTATAGAAGGCACTCATACCATATACGAAATACTTTTTCATACTTTTTTATACCTCCTTACGATGCGTTGTCATCCAAAAAGTTATAATTTCTTCATTTCGATGAAAAAAACCATTAGCCTTTTGCGATATACTAACAAGCACTTAAAGGTCAAATCCGAAATTAATAATTTTTAAGGAAGATTGATTGATTTTCTCAAGTAAAACAAGAACATTCGTCCTATCCCCATCCTCATTATGATCCGGCTCTTCTTTGTATTTATCACAAAGAATTAGAATTTTATTCCCTGCAGAGAAGATATGCTGATAAAAACAAGATTTTTCTCCTTCACCAGTTCCCCATAAGACTTTCTCCGTGGAATCTTTGGAAAAACTAAGTACGCCTTGCGTATCGATCTCACCATCTGGACTCATCTTTCCAATTTGGTAGGTCCCGGAGCCGATTTCCCAATACGATTCTCTAACGGCAATTTCTGAAATGGATTCATGATTTTTCATTAAGAAGCAGTCCAAAACAAAACCAGTTTTATCCTCTGACTGTACTTTGATCCATCTACCTTTCCATTTTTTGATAGTTACAATTTTTGGATTTATCTCCAATATTTTCACTTTTGCAAACTGATTGAGAGTGGTGACTTTGTTAGAATTTACATCTGGTTTTTCTCGAAGATTGATATGATCCTCACCAATAAAAGAGAGCTGATTTTTTTTTAAATCCGCTGCCGTTAAGGCAAAACTGAGAGTGAGAAGAAGATACAAAGTAAGGCGCATGGCGGACTCCGAAAGTGATGGATAGTTCAATGCTTCTCTAGGCAGATTGTTCCGAGTATTTTGCCTTCACTCTTGTCGAGCCAAGAGAGAGCCGTTCGAGTCATGGCGGAAGTGATGAAGATGAAAAAACCAATCCTCCAAACTTTGATCGAAGCTTAAATCAAAAAGCCCGATCAAAATGGACCGGGCTTTTCCTGAAACGAAATCTTTAGAGGATACTAGGCAGACAGTGCCTGGTCTAATAAATCTTTCGCGACCACTCTTAGAGCCATTACTTCCTCTGCACCTTCAAAAATAGAGAATACACGAGCATCCACAAAGTATCTTGAGACTGGATACTCTTCTGCGTAGCCCATACCACCATGGATTTGCATGGCTTCACGAGTGACCCATTCTGCAATTTTTGAAGCGTATAGCTTAACAAGGGTAGCTTCCATTTGGCCTTTGTGGTCATCGAGAAGTGTCGCCACATAATTTGTGTACTGGCGAGTCGCTTGTGTGATCATGGCCATCTTCGCAATTTTGAATTTCGTAAGTGTATAGTCATAGATTGGTTTTGAGAAAACCTTTCTCTCTTGTGCATAGCGAAGAGCCGCTTCCAGCGCTGCTTGCATGACACCATTGGCACGGGCTGCTGTTTGAATCCTTCCACCAGCAAAACCTTCCATTTGGTAATAGAAACCTTTTCCACGACCCGCGTCACCGCCGAGTAAGTTTTCTTTTGGAACAAAATAGTCCTCAAAAGACACTTCATACGAATGCATACCGCGATATCCGATAGTAGCAATCGCTTTCCCTTGGATCACACCGCCACCTTCTTGTTTGAAATTGAATTCGTGACCCGTGAAAGAAGGCTTTTCGGCAAGCAGAATCGAAAGACCTCTATGTTTTAAACTTGGATCAGATTCGGTTCGGCAAAGTATGAGAAGTAAGTTAGCA
Source organism: Leptospira ognonensis (assembly GCF_004770745.1). GTDB lineage: Bacteria > Spirochaetota > Leptospiria > Leptospirales > Leptospiraceae > Leptospira_A > Leptospira_A ognonensis. The sequence continues at coordinate 368,838 of NZ_RQGD01000022.1, forward strand.
TACCCTGCAAATGTACACCAAGTTTTTACTCCATTGATTACAAATCCACCTTCCACTTCTTTGGCGGTCACAGAAATTCCAGCAACATCCGAACCATAGTTAGGTTCTGTTACCATAATCCCTGCCATTTTCTCACCTGCAGCGAGTTGTGGTAACCATTTGTTTTTTTGTTCTTCGGTTCCACCTTTGAGAAGCGCTTTAGCCATAATTTCTGGCCTTGTGATGAGTGAACCTGCTGCACCGAGTGAACCGCGAGAGAGCTCTTCTGTCACAACTAACATAGATATGTTGTCGGGACGATCATCTGGTTGGATGCCGCCAAATTTTTCTGGAATGCACAGACCAAAACAACCCATGTCTTTTAAGCCATTAATGATTTCCATAGGGATCAAATCATCATGTCTGTGAACATGTTCTGCTTGCGGAACGACTACGTTTTCAGCAAAGTCTTTGAAGATTTGGCGAAAATTTTCATGGTCTTCAGAAAGTCCATAGGCACCAAAGTGGCCTAGGTCTACAATCTTATCTGTAATTTCTGTATAGTTTTCAATTTTGGCAGCAGATTCTACATAACCGTTGATTTCATCATTGAACAGTTTTGAAAAAATTTCTGCATAGGTGAGTTCATATTCTGCAGGTCTTGCTGCTAGTTCAGAACGAATGTTGGTGATGGTTTCGCCAGCAAAAGAAAAAGCCATTTTCTTTTCTAGATCACTCGTTCCCTTGGCATCATTCCAAGCATATTCTATAAAATTTTCAGCCACGCGTTGTTGGGCAGTCAGCCATGCTAGTTGGTAGAAAACGTGTTGGGTTTTATCCATTTTGCTGACAGAGACTTTTCCATTTTCAGAATTTTTCTGGGCCAGACGTTTTGTGACTTCACCAAGGAGGGATGCTTGGGCGGATAAAGCCTTTTGCGCTAATGATTTTTCGAGTTTAACTGCAGTTGCGGTCATGTTGTTTTCGGTCCTGCGGGAATGTTTTCTTCCACAATACGGATGGAAAGTACCCTGTCATTTTCATTTTAGACAACTAAGATTGACGTTTTGGCCGATGGGAGAGTAGAGTTCAGAGGAGAAATGGAATTTTCATGAGAATCATAGGGATTGACCCCGGCTCCCACCGTGTCGGATACGCAGTTTTATCTTTTCCTGAGGCAAATCGCTCTCGGCCTGAGCTACTTACTTATGGAACCATTGAAGTTTTGCCCAAAACACCCTCCCCCGACAACCTTTTACAAATCAAAAATGAGCTCGATTCGATCCTTACTGAGTACCAACCAAATTTTGGCTCGGTCGAAGAACTATTCTTTTTGAAAAACGTGACGACGGGAATGCGAGTTTCAGAATCGAGAGGTGTCATCTTACTCAGTCTAGGTGAAAAAAAGATTCCAGCTGTCCAACCGACTGCCACTCAAATCAAAAAAGGTATTTCAGCAAATGGAAGTGCGACAAAAAAGGAAGTGCGACAAGCAATTAAGTTGATCCTCGGATTCAAGGATCTGAAAGGCCACGACGATTCTTGGGATGCCATCGCCGCAGCATTCGTGGGTAAATCACTCGTTCAAGGTTTTGAGCAAGTCAAAAGAAAATCTTCAAAAACCTGAGAGATATATATCCGATCCCCACTCACGAGTCCCGTACTAGCAGCAGGTATTTCACTTCCCTCATTCGAATAAATAAGTTCAACGGCATTTGTCTTAGCATCTATTTTATAAACTTGACTAGGCGCCAAATTTTGGTTACTTGAGGCATGTTTTAAAAACTTGAGTGTGGATGGATGTGCGGCCACCCAAAGATTGCCCTCTGCATCTGGCATGATGTTATCTGGCCCACTTCCTAAATCAATTTTCTTTCGAAATTCTAAACTTAAGTTTCCATTTTCTCTAATGATTTTGAATACTGAAATCGCCGCTTCAGAGAAAACCGAACGGTACAGAATTTCATCTCCATTCTCTTCTCTTAAAAAAATACCATTGCCCAAAACAACTTTTTGGTTTAGGTTCGCAAACTTATTACCATCGTAGTAGGCGATGTCTGCCGTACCATTTTTGAAAATCATATTTACATACTGCATGAATTTGTTTTCAGGTCCTCTGTCATTCGAAGCAAAGATTTCCCCTTTCGAATTCATAAAAATATCGTTCGGTCCTGTTAATAATGGATCCGATAGAGTTTTGGTGTGAGTCCATTGATTTGAACCTATTCGTTCGAAAATCTCGATCGTATGTGGTTTATCCGAAGTTAGGGTATGTGAAATGACTGCCAAAGTATCCTTACCGTTGACTTTCGCAAAACTGATACCATGCGGTCTAAAATTTTCTGGGTATTTCGTTTGGATGGGAATTGGTTTCTGATCCGCAACAGGCATGTTTAAATCCAATGTAGAGATCCAACCGATAGACTCCATATTGCGTCTGTTATGTACGGAGATGAGCAAGGTTGGTTTTTTATCGATTTCAATCAGGTCAAGATCCTCAGGTCCAGGAACACCAGATATCTTGGTACAGGTTTTGAGGTCTTTTTTCTCTAGGGGAGATCCGCAGGAAACGAGGAGAAGGGTAGCGAGAACCGCTAAAAGTAGGTTTTTTGGGTGCATAGGCTACAATCCAAACTCTTTACTCTTTCTCTCCAGAAAAATAAATTCTCCTTGTTGTTTTTGTGCACTGCAAAATAATGGAGAGAGAAGGAGTACTCTCCTATGAGCAAAGTGGAAAACAAATTACAAGAAATCGTGAATGCGGGCATCGGTGCAGTGAAAACCTCCAAAGAAGTTTGGGAAAAACTGGTCGTTGACCTGAACGAAAAGAAGAGTGAATTTGAAGTAAACTTCAAAAAACTCTCGGAACAAGGCGAAAAAGACACCAGTGACGGTGCCTTAAAAGTAAAAATGGGCGTGGCTTGGGGAATCGTTCGGTTCGATGAGCTAAAAGATAACGTCGTAAATTACTTTAATAAAGAAAAAGAGCAAAAAAAAGAGGGAAAGTAACCCTCTTTACGGATTCATCTCACATCCTGATTTTTTCTCTGGTGGGTAGTTCCTGAGACTGCCTACCAGTTTTTTCTTCTTACTCTCGGAGTGACCAGATTTGAACTGGCGACCCCTTGCCCCCCAGACAAGTGCGCTACCGCTGCGCTACACCCCGTGAAAATACAGTAAGACAGTTCTACAGAGGATGTTCTGATGGCAAGCCTTTCTGGGAATATTGCATTCACAATGTACACTCTACTTTTATCACGCCGTCTTAACCTAACATATCTGGCGACAAGGCCCAGATGATTTGGCCATTCGCGAAACGCTCGCGCGCCACATTGATCGCAATGGTAGAGCCAGGTAAAAAGATAAGATTCTCTGCGGCTGATGTATTTCCAAGAAGTTGGGCTGCAAAAATGGTTATATCTGGGTTATGTCCAACTAACAAAACAGTATCGGAGTTTTTTAAAGATTCCAAACAACATAAAAAATCAGAACACTTTGCTCCGGCGGCGAGTTCAAGCTGAGAAATCGGCTGACCACTAAATTCAATTTCCTCAGATAAGATTTCCGCAGTCCGTCGTGTTCTAGTATACGGGCTATAGAAAACCTGACTCACTTTAAGTGGAGAGTTATGGATGAATTTTCCGATTTTATGAATATCGCGAACACCTTTTTCAGTCAGAGTTCGTGACTGATCCGATTTCGCCAATGCTGGATCTTCCGCTTCGCCATGCCGAACCAAAATGACCTTCATGATAAGATCTCCCGATCCAAGTCTGAGAAGCGCCTCAGGTCCTGAAAGAAAAATTTAGGTTAATTCTTGCGATTTTCTTATGTAGCGGAAAAGTCTAATTTATGACCGATAAACCCTACCGAAAAAATGTTGGGATGGTAGTATTCAATGCGAAGGGAGATGTGATCGTTGGAGAGCGTGTACACTTTCCTGGATCTTGGCAATTCCCGCAGGGCGGAATCGACGAGAACGAAGATTATATTGACGCCGCCAAACGAGAGCTCTTTGAAGAGTTAGGTATCAAAGATGCCATTTACGTTGGTGAATACCCGGACTGGATTCCTTACGATTTTCCAAACAACCTCCATTTAAATAAAAGCCTGCAGAAATACCGCGGACAAATGCAAAGATGGATCCTCTATTTTTGGGATGGAGCCATTACGGATTGCGACTTAGAGCACCATGAAATCGAATTTCTTTCTGTCAGGTACATGAAACTTTCGGAAACTATTGATGCTGTCGTAGATTTTAAAAAGAAAGTCTATGAACAGTTTATACCACTTTTCTCCCAATGGATTGAAAATTACATTGCCGAGAAACAAAAATAATCACATCATTTTACAGTAGGGGTAAATGAACTTGGGTAAATCAGAAGAAAGCAAAGCTAGAATCGTTGTTAGGGGATCGGTTCAAGGTGTGGGATTTAGATACTATATTATGCAAAGAGCCCAGGAAATGAGATTGAAAGGGTATACCCAAAATCTGCCAAATGGAGAAGTGGAAGCCGTTGTCGAAGGAGATAAACTTTTCATAGAAGATTTATACCGCGCCATGCAAAGAGGGCCCACAAAAGCAAAAGTAACAGACCACGCCATCGAATGGGGTGATCCAAAAAGCCAATTTCGCACATTTTCAATCAAAAGGTAATCACTGTTATGAAAAAAAGAAGACTGGGTAAAACAGGAATGGTCGTTTCTGAAATTTGTATGGGAACCATGACTTTTGGTTCCTCATGCGATGAGAGTGAAGCTTTTCGAATTTTAGACCGAGCCTATGATGCCGGTATCGATTTTTATGATACAGCAGAAATCTATCCCGTACCGCCCAAAAAATCATGGGTTCATAGAACTGAAGAAATATTTGGGAAATGGTTACAAACGAAACCGAGAGACGGCATCCTCATAGCTACAAAAGTTGCTGGCCCAGGACACGGATGGTTTAGCCCACCGATCCGAGAAGGAAAAACATCCTTGGATCGATACCATATTCGAAAAGCAGTCGAAGGATCTTTAAGACGACTGGGTATTGAAACCATAGATTTATATCAGACTCACTGGCCTGATCATGATTTCGCTTATGATGAAACCATGGAAGCTCTCACAGAATTAAAAGATGAGGGTAAAATTCGGTATGCGGGTTGTTCCAATGAAACCTCTTTCGGACTTATGAAAAGCCTTTGGATCAGTGATAAATACAACCTCATTCGACATGAATCCATTCAAAATAATTTTAGTATCTTAAACCGTCGCTTTGAAGATGAACTTGCACAAGTCTGCAGGAAGGAAGGCGTTTCCCTACTTCCTTATTCTCCACTCGCAGGTGGAGTGTTAACTGGTAAGTATAATGGACCTACACCTCCAGAAGGTGCAAGGTTTGTCTCATATATGAAAGAAGGAGAAAGACAAAAAAAAATGTCCAATCGTTTCTTAAACGACCAAACTCTAGCATCTACAGAAGAGCTCACAAAAATTGCCAAGGAGGCGGGGATGAGTGTAACTGTAATGTCTGTTGCCTGGAGCAAACAACATGATTTTGTTGCCTCGACCATCATCGGCGCCAATACCGTCGCTCAACTGGAAGAATCATTAAAAGCAAGCGACGTCGTACTCAGTGAAGATATATTAGATAAAATCAATCGGGTATCGAAAAAAATTCAATACCCGATGGGATAAAATAAAAGCGATGAATCGAAATTTGAAAATTCAGAATGTAATCAACTCTCTGCTGCGAAAGGCTCTAATCCTATTCCTGGTATCGCTCCTTTTGCCCGAGTGTTCCTCGTTTGGGCCAAAAAACGAATCAAGTTCACTTATCATTTTGCAAGTTAACCTTGTAAAGGATGAACTCTTGTTAGATGAATTTGTCGACCCAAGACTACAAAAAGTAACCCTTCGAAAAGGAGATTCTACCTATGAATATTCCGAAAATTCTGAACATTATTACTATTTTCAAAATCTAAAAGATGGACAATATGAAATCTATGATGCTGTTCATTTACTAAACCGTGGCGGATCAGATACCGCATCAGGATCCACCAAACAGCCAGATAAAATTGACATTGATTTTGATAAAAAAGCCATAGAAGCCACTCGGTTGAATTTAGAGCCAGGCAGTGTGGTTTTTATGGGCACTTTTAATATTAAAGTTAATTTCAAATTTCAAGGCGAGCCGGAGATTACAGTCAACTTTTCGAAAACCGTCGAACAAGAAAAAGCCGCCTTCGAACATCTATATAAAAACTTTCCGCGCAATGGATGGGGTCAAAAAGCAAAATCAAGAGCCAAATTCATCCAGTCCATTGGTCAATAGTTATACAAGCGTTCGTTCATCTGGATTTGTTATGTGTCCTGTAGTATTAAACGAGACAGGTTCCCAAAGATAACCTTCCTTTTTAAAAATACTCAGTGAAGAGTTCAAAATGTATTTCATAAAAACTGGAAACTCTTTTGGTTTTAAACCACAGGAAAGACCCATAACGATTGCTATAGGAGTACTCGAGGAGACAACTAGAGTGCTCTTAAGATCATTTGGAATTGAATCCAATGCGGTTTGGATTCTAAGCACATACTCTGTGAAGGAATATGGTTCTACCGGGTCCCAGACTCCTTCCACCCAATCTTGCAGTACTTTTTGAATGAGAATTTGAAAATAGTCCCGAGTTTTTTCACTGCCCTCTTCCCAAGCATTCTTATAATTTTCATAGGTATTCGAAAAGTGGTCATCAACATGCCTAATTTTGGCCGCCAAACCTAACCAAAGGCGCGGATCAAACTCATTCCAAAGTTCTGATTCTATGGGATCAGGAATGCAAAACTTTTCGTTTCGAAACGCTTCTAGGATTCCCATTGCCGTTTCTTTTTGACGATTTAGAGTTCCGGTCAAAACAGAATCAAACTCAATTCGCTGAGAGAGAAAGTATTCGCCAAGAGCATTTGCTTGTTTCCAACCAATTTTTGTTAGTTTGTCATAATCTTTTCCTAATCGATCTGCCTGTCCATGTCTGACTAAATATAAGTAAGACATTTATACGGTAAACCTAGGATTTGAAATCGCGAGATTATTTTTCAGAGTCGATTTGATGTGATTCCATTCTGCGGAATGAATGTCAGAATTCTTAGAAATTCGAAGGCCCTGAGCTAACTCTTGGTTCAGATCTTGAAGTAATTTGAATTTTTCTTTTTTTGAAAGAGATTGGAAAACCTCCTCTTTACAAGTGATGTGGTTTTGGATGGACGGAATTTTAAGGAAAGATTTAAAATCTTCCATAAGATTTTCCTCTTCTTTCTCCCCTTCACGTATCAAAACTCCAAGCATATTCCAACTTACCAATGTCTTGTAGGATAAAAGATCATCACCTTCCATTTTTGGCAAAATATCTTTCATAAGCAAATCTTGAATTGCTTGTAAGATGTCTTTCGACTCTGGTCTATACTGCATTTTCCATTTCCTCTATGAGACGCATTGCTTCCCATTCCATCTCTGCGGTTCGCCTTCCAATTGCCGCAAGCTCAATGCCTTTATCTTTTCCTGATAGATGCCTTTCTGCCTGCTGCGCCGATCCAATCGCCCAACGGATGTTACCCATAATTTCCCAGTATGTTACTTTTTTGAAATCCACTTTGATCTTTGAAACGTCTTCATATGCCTTATAAAAATCTGGGCGATCGCCAAAACCACCAACTTCTTTATTTAACTTTCCAAAACGCCAGTCTCTCATGCACAACCAAGCTATATCTTCATGTCGATCACCCCAGTGCGCGAATTCATAGTCAAGGATACCTTGCAATCCATCCTTTGTTATCATAAAATTTCCTGTTCGAAAATCTCCATGTACGAGAACAATAGCATCTACTTCAGGTTTGTTTTTCGCAAGCCAGTTGAGAGACATTTCTATAGCAGGGTGAGGTTCTGGAAGTTCGTCCAAAGTTTTTTCCAAATCTTTAATACATTGTAGCGCATAACTTGATGTTGTCGTGATTTTTAGTTTCTCTTTTAAGAGGGAATCATTCACTGATTCTTGTGAAACTGTGTGTAACAAAGCAAGATTCTTTGCGAGATCGGACACCATTCCATTTTTTCTATAATTATTTAGTTCAGAATCTTTAACAATATATCTTCCTGTTGCCCTTCCTGAAATTTTTTCCATTAAGTAAAATGGACTCCCTAAAATAGAATCATTTTCTTCTAAAAGAATCGGTTCGGGAGTTTTAACTCCTGCTCTAAATGCCAACTCTGCTACCTTAAATTCATCTCGTTTCGATAGTGAAGATAATAGAGAAGCTCCTTTATCGGTGCGTAAAACAATATTTCTTTCTGAAGACATTCCATTCTCATCTAACTTCATTTTGATGGAGAAATTATCTTGGCAAGCACCGCCACTCAAATGATGAATTTCTTGAATGGATACCGGCGAATCCCAGCGTAAACTCAAATGATTTTCAAGTTTAGGGGTTAACTCTTTCAAATCCATTTAGATGTCCCATTTTTGAGAAAGATAGTTTCTTCCAATGACCATTTTGTGAACTTCTGATGGACCATCGGCGATTCGTGCGGCTCGTGCATCACGGTAAAATAATTCTAATGGTAAATCTCGCGAATAACCTTTGCCACCACAGATTTGTATCGCGGTATCAATGGTGTTACACAAAGCTTCACTGACTTTCCATTTTGCCATAGAGGTTTCTTGCCTTGCATCTTTTCCGTTTTGCAATAGCCAACCAGCTTTTAATGTTAATAAAAATCCCATCTCTATGGCAGTCGCACATTCAGCAAACATCCATTGGATCCCTTGGTGTTCGGCAATTTTTGCTGAAAACACTTGTCTTTCCTTTGCATATTCTCTCGCAATTGACAAAGCCCTTCGCGCCATGCCAGTCCATCGCATACAATGAGTTAACCTGGCGGGTCCTAATCTTTCCTGTGACAATCTAAACCCTTCGGCAACTCTTCCTAAAACCATATCTTCGGGAACTTCCACATTTTCAAAATTAAGTTCACAGTGTCCACCTGGTCCGTGTGATCCCATAAGTTCGATTTCACGAACCATCGTATAACCTTTCGCTTCTGTAGGAACAAGAAACATTGTTGTTTTGCGAAAGCTTCCATTTACCTTTGCCATCACAATGAGGTACTTAGCTCCATTTGCGCCCGTGCAGTACCATTTGCGACCGTTTAGAATGTATTTATCTCCTACTTTTTCTGCATTGGTTTGCAAGGATGTGGGGTCTGAACCTGCACCTGGTGAAGGCTCCGTCATCGCAAAACCCGTTCTTATTTCGCCTCTGCAAAGCGGATGTAGTATCAGTTCTTTTTGTTTTTCAGTAGCAGCGAGTGCAAGTAAATGCATATTTCCTTCATCAGGAGCATCGCAGTTGAACATATAAGGTGCAATGGGTGAGCGACCGATTTCTGAAAAAATAATACAAGTGCCCAATTGATCAAGACCAAGGCCACCTTCTGATTTAGATAAGTGTGGTGTCCAAAAACCAGCAGCCTTCACTTTAACGCGCGCTTTTTGGTTCACATCTTCAGGCATTCTGCCCAATTCATAATTATAAAATTTTTCGAGAGGAATGATTTCTTTTGAGATAAACTCTCGAATGTCCTTTCTGATCGATTCAACTGATTCTGGTATTTCAAAGTCCATGAACCAATGATAAGGAAAGAGATTTAGTTTGGGAAAACTTTTTTATAAATGTGACTGAAAAAATGGTTTTTGGCGTTTCGAATTTCTTCTAACTTCGAAATGCAAATGTGGACCGGTCGTTCTACCTGTCATGCCCACTTCTCCAATTTTTTCTCCTTTTTTTATCCGTTCGCCAGATTTTACGAGAAATGTATCTAGATGTCCATACCTTGTTTCATAACCCATTGCATGTTTTATGATGATTAACTTTCCATATCCTCCGCTCGTACTCGCAAATTCAACGATACCATCTTGTGATGCATGTACGGATGATCCGTGTTTGGCGGCCAGATCGATCCCGCCATGAAATGTAGTTTTTTTCGTAAACGGATCTATTCTATTTCCATAAGCCGAGCTCATTAGCACTGTCTTTAATGGAGTAGTAAACCCAAAACCATAGAAAAATGATTTCTCAACTTTGCCCATAACTACCCCAGGGATGAACCATTTCTCTCTTGCCGAATCATATTGCAATTTATCATTCGGAAGACGGTACTTATCAGCTAATAATTGTTTATTTTTTAGGCTATTTTCGGAAGTCTCCGGATGAAAAACGCCTCGCATATTTGGAATCTCTAGAACCATTCCTTCTACTAAATCATGCGGGGAGCTAAGTTCATTGACAGAGGAAAGAGTTTCTAAGTCCATTCCCGTTCTCGCCATGATCTTGAAAAATGAATCATCCTTTTTCACTGTGTATTGGAAGTAACGAAGTGGGATCAATTTATCATCGCTTTGTTTAGATCGAGAAAGTCGTAAATTTTCTTTTACGTCAGATCTTAGGCTTTTTAGTATCGGATTGGAATAATCAAGATTCGCCAAAGTGCTAGGATTTGCGAAAATCCTGTCTGATGGGATGAAATAAGCGAAAAGAAGATATTGGATTAGAATGCGTCGTTTCAATGCGAGCCTACTTTTTCATTGTCGGTACCAATTAAAAAAACGATGACGATATTCCCCCAAAAGAGACCATGGGAAGGACATGCCATCTCGTTTTTTTGAGATTTTTAAACTGACGACTTTTTCGTTAGGTATCATTTTAATCGCAAATCTCGTATTTTCGGTCCTCTACCATCAATTTGTCTACACAGTTGTACTAAACGACCGACTGCCTCCAGAATTGACGGAGGGGTTATCCGAAGATGCCTCAAATCCCAGTGTATCCTTTACCGAGTCTTATAATAAGGTACGAAGTGCGATAGAACTTCTGGAAAAAGACCTTCAAGCAGAGCTAAAGGAAAACTCAGAAAAAGTATTCGAAAACTTTTATGACATTATGCTCAAGGATAAGCCTTATCTTTTATTTTTTCAATCCCTGATTTGGTTTGTTTCCTTTATCGGACTCGGCTATTTGATCTTGAAAAAATTATTAAAACTTAACTTAACCGATATGAGCGATGAACTGTCGATACCGATCCTTCTGAATGGAATCATGAATGGATTTACAATCTTCTTCATTGTCATTTTATTCGGTGTTATCTTAAAACTCTTAAATATCGATGCCAATCCAGGACTCTTTCCAGCCAAACTTTTTAAGGAACTTCAAGGTAATGGAGTCCTCCTTGCCTGGTCTATCTATAGTGTTGGAATTATAACAGGGATTATAGAAGAATTATTCTTTCGTGGATTTTTATTAAAAATCTTTATCGATAAAGATTTAGCAAATGAAGGACTTATGATCATTTCGATCATTTTCGGATACTTGCATTTTGGTATCGGAACGACCATTGCGGTTCCATTTATGATTTCGATTGTTGGTATGTTTTTCGGATATTTATACATTAAAAATAAAAATATTTGGGTTTCGATTGCTTGTCATGCGACATACAACTCTCTAGGATTACTTGTTGCGTATGCGGGTGGAGAAAGTCTGTGAACCTTAATGTTTTGAAAGTAGTCCCATCTTATCTAATATTATTATTGTTCCTTTTTCATTCCAATCTATTTGCTGGTGAAACGATTGAAGTTCTTGGGTCTCCCGAAGATTTGAATTTAAAGCTTACTGCTCTGCTTAATAAACTGGATCCTGATTACTATAGCGATGATAAGACGAGAGGATTCGTTTATCGTTACCGCAATCAATGGACAAACCCTTATGATTTCAATATTTACATTGGAAAAGTTAGTAAAACTTCCCCAGATTCCATTTTGCGCATCGAATCACCTCGAATCGGACAAGAAAAAATGTGGAAACAAATATTTGAACAGGAGATTTTGCGCAAAGCGCCTCATGTTGCGGCTGTTCCCATAACAGAAAAATATCATTTTGTCACGCAGGGTTTAAATTTAATTTCACCCATTGCATCTGTCGGATATAATTCCTGGAACTCTCCTCTTTATTCAGGCCGTGATACTATTTTGAGCATGGCAATTTATTTTCTCACGGACTTAATACTTGTGGGTGGAACATATTACTATGCAGAACAAAATCTTCCGAAAAAAAACATTTGGGACAATTTAGCTAACGTTAAAGGAGCCGGCAATGTTTGGGAAAGTCCAAATGCGGTTGGTATCTTTGCAGCGCTAGCAGTATCTCGGGGGATCCGAGCATTTGATGCTTGGGAAGACACGGCTGCTCATAATAAAACAGCACAATTTTCCTGGTCTTTTCGATTTTAAGATTTAAACAGATCTTTCACCGCATCACGAGCGTTTGCTCTTTCGTAGTCTTCTCTTTCAATCAGAGTTAGATCTAAATTTTCTTTTTGAATACGGGCGAGGATTTTTCCTACTTCTGCAGGGTTCGTGATTTTGGTTGCCAGGTATTTAAAATGTGTACCACATTCGGGACATTTTTTATCTTTAATGTAATTTAATCCAAGTTTCTTACAATTTCCGCAAGTGCCGTATAAATCATCTATGTAGAGAAGTTGTTTTTTAATTTCCTCTCCATCTATTTGTTTCCAAACTCTAATAAATTTTGATTTATTCCCTGCCAGTTCTTCGCTCATAGTAAAAAGAAAGGTGATTTATGAATCCTGTCAAGAACCAATCCTATTCCAATTATTTGCTCACTTCCGCCATATTTGGATTTCTTGCTGTTGCAATTGGTGCTTTTGGTGCTCACGCTCTGAAGGGAATTGTTGGACCGGAAAGAATGCCTATTTTTGAAACAGGAAATAGGTATCATTTTTATCACACAATTGTTAGCCTTCTAGTTGTTATACTTGCGATTCAAAAGGGTATGAATCGGTATCTAAAATTATCCTATTTTGCATTTATCATTGGAATTTTACTTTTTTCGTTCAGTTTATACACATTGGCCATTTCGGGCATTAAAATATTTGGCGCGATCACACCGTTTGGCGGCGCGAGCTTTTTGTTAGGTTGGATATTCTTAGGATTGGGTACGTTTCAATCTTTCGAAGAACCATAATAAAATTGACCTTTTTTTTGAATTAAATTTCTCGAAATCAGCCCATCAGCAATGAGAAGCAGACCTGTTGCGGCGGCAACTTTCTCTTCTTCACTCGCCTCCTTTTGGATGGCCATAAGCTCATGAACAAATTTTCTCCTATTCACATCCAAAACTCCAAGCATCGATCCGCTAATCTTTTCATTTAATTTCAAAAATGCAAGAGCAAGTGTTTTGGGCGGTGTTTCATTACACAAATAATACAAAGCTCTATTATCAAAATATGATAATTGTTCTACTTTCTCTAATGTTTGCTCTCCACCTGACATATGCTACCCCTTATTTGATGTTGCTTACTTCTTGGGCTTTCTTTTTTAAATAAGAAATTAAATACTTGGAATTTGGCTCTTCTAAGGTTGCGGATTGTATTAATTGGTTCACATCTAATGTCCTTCCTTTTGAGTGAACTTCCTCCCTAAGCCAATTTAGGAGGGCAGAAAAATCCCCATTTGTTTTGAAATCGGATCGATAATTTGCATGAGCTTTCTCAAAAGAAGAAAAAAGCTGCGATGAAAAAATATTCCCCAATGTATATGTTGGAAAATATCCAAATCCACCCATGGACCAATGGATATCTTGCAAAACACCTTCTGCATCATTTTTTACATCAAGACCGAGATACTCTTTTACCTTCGCATTCCATAACCCTGGAAGATCATTAACTTTTATTTTACCATTGATCAGATCTCTTTCTATTTCAAAGCGCAATATAATATGTAAGTTATACGTTATCTGATCGGCCTCTACTCTAATTTTACTTCTTTGCGTTGAGTTGATGCTTCGATATAAATCATTAAACGGCAGATCCTGTTCGGAAAGCTCGAAATCAGACAACATTATCGGGTAAATAAACTCCCAAAAGGATCTTGACCTACCCACTTGGTTTTCCCAAAGCCTACTCTGTGATTCATGTATACCGAGAGAACAAAATTCGGTGAGAGGGCTTGGCCATTCCTCCATCATAGATAATCCAGATTCGTATAATGAATGTCCTGTTTCATGTAACACGCCAAATATGGACGATAATGGATCTGACTCAGAATAGCGGGTGGTGATTCTTTTATCCATTTTTCCGAGCGTTGTTGAGAAGGGATGATGGCTTGTATCCAATCGACAGGTGTCATATGACAAACCGAGTAGCGGTGGAAGTCTTTTACAGAGTTTCTCCTGCTTTTCGATAGCGACTGGATTTTTAAAGGGCGAAGGGAAAGACGGTGCCGACTCTACTATGGGCACCAACTCTTTTTTTAAATCCTTAAACAAGCTATCGATTTCCGATGCTTTCGCTCCCTTTTCATAACCATCTAACAATACATCATATGGCTCTGTCTTGTAACCGATTAACTCGGCTTGTTTTTTAGAGAGCTCTACTATTTTTTCAAGCATAGGCGCAAAGTCAGAAAACTTTTGATTTTTTTTAGCCTCTGCCCAAACGCCGTGTGCTAAGTTTGTGGTCTGTGATAACTCAGCAACGAAATCTGAAGGGAGTTTCTCTGCTTTCTCAAGTTCTTCTTCGACCAGAAAAATTTCTCGTTCCCATTTCTGCTTTTCATTGGATGAAATAGAATTTATTTCTGTTTTGGCATTGGCGATCGATGATTTGTATTCTGTACTCACCGACCAATCATGGACCATTTGGGTTATGTCTGCAATTTGGGTAGATCGATATTCCCTACCATTTTTTGGCATCATCACTTCCGAATCCCATTGGAGAAGTGATGCGATATCCTGAAATGATTTGATGCGCCGATAGAATTGTCGATAGACCTCAATTGCCTTTGGAAGTGCCATTATCACCATTCTAAAAAACGAATCATTTCTGGAACCAAAAATCATTGACCCCGTTACCCGTCTTAAAACTATGTATTTACCAATTGCGGGTGTGGTGTAACGGTAGCACAGCAGCCTTCCAAGCTTCTGGCGAGGGTTCGAGTCCCTTCGCCCGCAAATAATTCATTTTAACTGTTTAAAATAAAATCCTTCGAATCATACTCGATTCCGTTAATCACCAAACAGACACTGTGTTTACCTGGATAATAAGTTCTCGTTGTAATCGGAACAAAGGAATGAGATTTTAATTTCTCAAAAATAACCATCGGTTCTAGCAACACTTCTCCGAGTTGAAAAACCTTTTTAAATGATTTTCCATTCGCTAGTAAAAAAGAAATTTTATATTCAAGGCGCAGCTTTACGGATTTTGAATTTCCATTTTGAATTCTGATCATAAAATGCAGTCTCTCCCCCACTCTTACTTTGTTAGAGTGCAGTTTCATTTCGGCAGATTTCGGGATCCAATTTGTATGGTATGAGAAAGCACTGAGTGCTTTTTTGTTTCCTTTTTTTAAAAGGGTCCGCAAAGCATGGCGTAGGTCCTTATCTGTTTTTTCCGAATGTCCAAGCTTATTTTTTGTAAAATTCCAAGTAAGATCGCTCTTCAATTTTGAAATATCATTTAGATGGTTTGAAACACTTCGTCTCACGATTTCATTTTCGTCGTTCCATAGATTTTCTAGGATAGGTAAATGAACTTCTGGATTTTGTTTTATTTTTGGGATTCCAATCCCCCAAGGCAATAAAGGCCGACTTCCTTCACTTGCAAGTCTTCTGACCATGGGATGAGGATGTTTCGACCATTTTATCATCTGCTTAAGCGTGGAATCAAATTCGACGAGATAAAAATGTCGAATTGCAAATTCTGCACTTGTAAAAATGGTAATGAACTCCAAGGCTTTCATACTTTCTTCAAAATGATCCATTCCGCTTTTTTGAATGATCTCAGGTAAGTATATATGGGGGAAATTAAAATCCTCAATGCCATCCTGATTTAAATTATTTATAAATTTTCGAATGATTTTTATTTTATCATCGAAGTCAGCCGGAAGGTATTTTAGTATTACGTCTGATATGCGGCTAATTCTCTGCTTCAGCTCCAACTGCTTCCAAGGTTTAGCAATGATATCCTTATAAAATTGGTCTTCATTGAGTTTCGGACAAGCCTTAGAAAATTCTATAATTAGATTAGCTAAAAATTCTTTTGAATATATCTCTTTGAGTGCTGCCATAAATTTGATTCAATCCTAGTAAGGTTACACTTCATCAGTCAATGATTTTACTAACTACTTCGGTAAACTCATCTAGGGATTTAATATCGCCCGTTAGACGCCATAGCTGAAGTGCGCCCTCGTAACTCAAAAAGAGAAATCGAGCATTTTGTTTCACGTCTAAAGAATTTCGAATGTATCCCTTCGTTTTTGCAAGTACCAAATATTCTTCCAAGGTCGAGATGGTAGTTTTCGTAATTTCTTGTATGGATGCTAAAATGGAAGGAGAAGACTCTGATATTTGAGATCTAAAATTTGCCATAGGACATCCATACAAATGATACCTTCTCGCTTCTCTTTTAAGAATTCGAACCCATGCCTTAACGAAATCGATTGGATTTGGATATTTTTGCATCAATTCTGATAACAAAATCAGATTTTCTCTAGAATATTCCTTTAATACGACATTGCCCAGTTCCTCTTTGGATTTAAAATGTTGATAGAGACTTGCTTTGACCGTATCAGCTTCCGAAACAATTTGATTCAGTCCGGTTTCGCCATATCCCTGACTTAAAAATAATTCCTTACTAATGTTAATAATGCGCATCCGGGTGGGGATTTTTGCTGACATTCTGATATAACCCTTTGCACTCATTCTCTCCGAAAATTGATAAAATTCAAGACAAAAGACAGACCGGTCGGTATTTTTATTATTTACATACATACCAGTCGGTATGTATTATGTTTTAGAGGCTTAAAATGGAAGATTTCGTTAAAATAAATCAAAAAGTAGATTCAATCTCAGAGGCATTGCAAACGCGTCATAGCATCAGGGAGTTTCAAAACCAAACGATCCCAACTGAGATATTGAATAAGTTATTATCCTCATCCTTAAGATCTCCGAGCTGGAAGAATGCCCAACCATGGCAAATAAAGGTCGTCTCTGGGAAAACAAGAGACCTGCTCTCGTCACGTCTTGTGAATGCAGCTCAATCCTCACAACCGAAACCAGAAACGGAATGGTTAGAAAATTATCCCGCAAAGGCAAAGAAGCGAATGTTTGATTTAGGGATGAAAGTATATGGAGTCGCTGGAATTGATCGTAAAGACAAAGCTGCACGGGATGAGTTTATGCTAAATAATTTTCGATTCTTCGGAGCACCAACTTGTATTATTATTACTACTACCTTTGATTTGAATTTTTTTGTTGGAATTGATATCGGCTGTTATGTGCAAAGTATACTTCTATTAGCCAGAGAGCATGGCCTCGGTACTTGTGCCCAGGCTGCACTCGGGGCTTTTCCAGAAGTAGTTAAAGATGTGTTGGAGCTACCAGGTGAGGAAAAAGTAGTAATGGGAATTAGTATAGGCTATCCGAAGGATAACTCAAATTTGAATCAATTCCATGCGCCCAGAGAAGAATTTAATGATTTAATTAAAATGTATTCTTAATAATAACTTTTCTCTTGATTTGGTATACACTACTCTTTATAGTCAAGTATGCCGTTTTTCAGTGGGTTTTTACTCGGACTTGGAATGATCGTTTTTATCGGACCAGTATTCATCCAATTGATAAGTATTTCGATTCGATACGGAAGCAAACCTGGATTATACGTTGCCGTCGGAATCTTTATTAGTGATGTGATCTGTGTACTCTTATGCCGGTTCGCGAGTTCCTTTGTTCAAGTCTCGGGTTCTTTTCAGATGATCCTTAGCCTTTTAGGCGCAATACTTTTGTTAATTCTCGGGTTAAAAACCTTAATGGGAAAAGGGCAAGGATTTACGGAACCAGGAAATCAATACCAGGGAAGCCTGCTCGGTTTTTTTGCAAAAGGTTTTGTGGTTAATTTTGTGAATCCTTTTGTGTTTTTGGTTTGGATCGGGGTGACTGTCTATTCGAAAACTGAATATGGATCATTGACCGATGAAAGCATGTATCTCTCTGGAGTGCTGCTTGCCATTTTATGTATGGACGTTTCGAAGGTATTTCTGGCCAAACAAATTAGTAAATGGTTTAAATCTGATTCTCATCTTTTGATCCAGCGCCTCAGTGGAATGGCGTTGCTTATCTTTAGTATCCGCTTGTTTATCAATGCCTTTAGATAAAAGATTGACCATCTTTTTCTGACTTATCTACTATGGGCATGAACCCAATTGTGATTTTACTAACTGCGCTTATCCCATTGACGATAGGTTTTATCTATTACCATCCGAAGGCATTTGGCAACGCCTGGATGAAAACAAGTGGCCTAACAGAAGAATCCTTAAAAAAAGGAAATTTTCCGATAATTCTTTTGTTATGTTATGTATTCAGTCTGTTTCTTGCCATGGCACTGACAGGAATCGTAATTCATCAAAACCACATATATTCTATATTAATCAATGAACCTGGTCTAAAGGAAGAAGGTTCGGTGCTATTTAATTATGTCGCAGACTTTATGTCCAAATATGGCACAAACTTTCGCACATTTAAACATGGTGCTTTCCATGGAGCGCTCAGTGGAATCTTCCTTGCTCTTCCTATTGTTGGAATCAATGCACTCTTCGAACGAAGAGAATGGAAATACACTGCCATTCACGTTGGTTATTGGACCTTGACCTTAGCTCTCATGGGCGGCGTGATTTGCCAATTCACTTAATTCATTCATTATAGAGGATGCGATGGAATAGGGCTCGAAATGCTTTGCCTATTCCATCAAAACTTCTTTGAACTTGTTTTGCTTTTAAGATTCCATTCTCCAAATATAATTCGTATTTAAAGACAAATGAAGTCGGATCAGAATTAAAACCAATTTGTCCAAATCGTAAATCGTAAAAGTATTTTTTATTCCCATCAGCTTCTATATTATACCAACCTCTACTCAAATACACCAAACGCTTAATCAGCTGATCTTCCTTCCAATCTCCAAGAAGGAGATGTTTTTTTGGAAAGACAAAAAATTCAATCGGTCTACTTGGAGCGAGCAAAGAATAATAACCTAACATAAAATTATCTGATGTTTCCACATAACCACACCAAAGTAATGCATTGAGCGGAGTTGGTTTCACTTCCAATTGAACTAAGTTTAATTTCTGGCCGGATAAGGCCTGCTGAAACTGAAAATGTGCGATACCCTTGAATCCAAGCGTCAAAACCATATATGAGCAACTCACAATGATGCCCAAATGATTATAGTAAGCCCTTCTGGGGTCTTCCTTTTTTTTCGTCATGGAAAGTATTAGAAAAGCCATAAAAGGAACAGTATACAAAGGATCGACGATAAAGATATTGTTGTAAGTAATCTTATACGGTAATGGCCAAAATAGCTGCGTCCCAAAGGCTGTGTGCGCATCTAACAAAGGATGAGTGAAGAGTGCCCAAAACATGAGCCAACTCCAATCTTTCCACGAAACTGCTAATTTTTTATGCAAATAAAAGGCCAATCGTCCCAGTATGGGTGCAAAAATAATGCTAAATAAAATAGAATGGGAAAAACTTCTATGAAATTCATTCATACTTACATCATCTAAGAAAAATTTTGCTAGCACATCTAGATCCGGAACTGTACCTGCAATGGCTCCCCAAAGCATAGCCTTATTGCCAACTTTTTTTCCTAATACTGCTTCTCCAGCTGCTGCACCCAATACTATTTGTGTGATTGAATCCATTTTAATTTCCCTTATCCGATTTGAACGGTTTTCTTAGATCATAACTACTTGGCTTGGTTTTACTAATAATCGACTTTAAAAGAATGTTCATAAAAGAACTTTTATGTTTTATATAGAGAATCATACTTTTTGGCAAAGCACCGACAGAACTTTTTATTTCTTCTGCAGTCCTTCCAAATCTAATTTCTTTGCATTTTCTCAAAATGGCATCGTCAACGAAGTCGTATAACATTCGCTGGTATATCGCCAATTCATGGTTTAAGGAATAATCGATTCCCACAAAATTGGCATCCAGAATAGAATCAAATAAGAAAGCCGAACTAAACCCAACTAACTTATTTTTATAGAAGTATCCTTTTACCACAAACTGGTCCATTAATTTCTCTTTTAATTTAATAAACGATTCTGCTTTTAATGTTCCAAAATCAAAACTTGATTTCTTTACAACAGCCTTATACAAATCATCCAATTCGGTTTTTACACTCTCTAGATCATCTACACTTAACTGTTTCACCAAAAGGTCATGAGATTTATGATACGCGTTCTTAGCCTTGCTACGAAATTTTGTATTCAAGGCATCATAATAGTCATTTCTCGAATTCCATTTTTCTGAAACATGCATGACCATGTTTACATCGATTTCAAATTTCGTATAATTTCCTTTGCTTAAAAAATCAGGATCCGTTGATAGATCCTTCCAAAATTCTTTAAACAAAATTACCGAAGAATTTTTCTCAAGCTTATTGATGCTCTCTATTGATTTTCTCAAAACTTTATAGTATTGTTTTGGAGGAATATGATCTGCAAAAAAAAATCCATTTTCACCGGAGGCAAAAGGATTCCCACAAGTAAGTATCTTTGTTCCGTTGCCGGAAACAAACCTTCGTTTTATTTTATTCCTAATTTTACAAATTTCTTCATTGTCGGTATAACCCTTGTCGATAAAATTTAACGTTTGAGTAATGGCAACCCCAACCGGTGATTTATCTCTGTTATAAAAAAGTATGTAATGAAAAGATATAGTATCATTTAGAGTTTCTTCTAACGCCGCTAAATATTCTAAAGAAAGATAGATATTTTTATTATTTAAAGTTTGGTTCCAGTCCTGTTTAGGAAGGTCAAATACTGAATTATAAATTTTAAAAGTGATCAAAGAATTTTTAAAGTTTATTTTCCGACAGCATCTTCAATCTCCATATCGAGAGCTCGAATGGAGAGATGGATTTCCCAAAAGGAATAGAGTAGAGATGTAATCATTAGCAGAATAGAACTACCAAATAAAATCCAAGCGATAGAATTGATTAGACTGATAAATGCTAAGGAACCCATACAGAAGATAAGACTTAAAATACCAAGACTTTGTGCGTCACGTATCA
Source organism: Leptospira ognonensis (assembly GCF_004770745.1). GTDB lineage: Bacteria > Spirochaetota > Leptospiria > Leptospirales > Leptospiraceae > Leptospira_A > Leptospira_A ognonensis. Next base: position 389,992 of record NZ_RQGD01000022.1, read on the forward strand.
ATGAGATTCTATGACGTAATGTTTTGATTTGACTCAAGGTGACTGCATCGCGAGAGTCTCTATATTTTTCCAGGAGGTGCCGGGAGACAGATGCGAGTCCTAAAAAACGATTCGTATAGGCTAACATCAGTAAGGAGATAGCTGGGAACAAAATACCTGGAGTACTAAAGGTTAATTTTTCCATACAGCCATTAGACCTATTTAAAAAATTTTCGAATTCTAAATTGAAGGTTCATATTTATAAACATGAATTTTTTGCAAATAAATATGAATCGATTAAAGAGTTTACTTTTTCTTATCTTTCGAGATCAGCGCTTTAACTTTTTCCTGATTTTCTTTGTCTGTCGCCTGTTCCTTTACTGTTTGAATCGCTTTCTGTCCCTCTTCTGATTGCGCCTTTTCAATGATGGATTCCATAAGTTTTCCATCGGACTCAGAACCTTCTTTTGTTGAGGCACAATGTAAGGCTAAAAAAATAAATAGCATAGAAAAAAGTTTTGAGATCATATACCCTCGTTTATTTATTAACTTTAGATTTTTTTAAGAGAGTCAATTCAAAAATCTTCGTTCGCATCGTTAGGTGATACTTTCTTCTTATTTTTTAGTGATTGTTTGTTCCTTTCTTCTTCCTATAGATCTAACAGAAGTTAATATTTTAGGTAGAACCGGTTTTGCCTTCCTGAACTTTTATACCCTCTCCCACCCATTCGTAAAAATTCCGCCTCCATTCCACCTTTTGACTTAATTGACAATTATGTTTTTTTATTGACATATTTGACACATTTTTTAGTATATTGTTTCAAAAGAAAAAGGATTCTACACATATGAAAAGTATCGTTACGCTCATTCTTTCCCTACTGTTTGCTACCAGCATCAGTGCCCAAACCTACACGGTTTTCATCCATGGAAAATCTGACAAAAATCACAATGGTGTCGGAACCACCGATGTAAACGGTTATTGGGGAACTTCTGCCAATACAGTCTCTGGTTCCAAAATTTTCGTCGGTTACGACGGCACCACAGACCCGAGAACGTACGGATCGGCGCGTGCTCAGACAAATGTAACTACCGGACTCACAAATTACTGCAAAGGCACTAATTCATGTAAAATTGTATGCCATTCTGCAGGATGTTATGCCATCGAATATTGGTTAGCAAACTTAGGCGGAAGTGCCTCTTCAAAAGGCTTTAACCTAACAAAAGTAACAGCACTTGCGGCTGCTTCTGGTGGCTCCGAACTTGCTTCTTCTCTTAGCGGCATTACATTCGGATTTGGCGGGAATGCGATGGATAAATCATTGATCGTAGCTACTGCTCGAGGTGCTTTTAATCATAACAACACCGCTTCTATTTCGATCAATCATGTGCCAGGTTACAAAGGTGCTTTCGGACCTTCTGCAATATTGCCTGGTGAAGATGACTATGCTGTTGCTTTTCACTCATCATGCGGTTATAACAGAGCTGGTGGTCTTAACAAATGCCAATCTTCTATTGTAAGCGGAAGCACTACTTACACCCAATATACAGGACACGTAAGAGCGTCTTCTCTCACTTCCACTGGATTGTATAAAAATCATAGTGAAATTAAAAACGAGGGAACACGATAAGCGAAATCAGTTTGTTTTAACTGTGGAATGGTTGGCTTAGTCAATCATTCCAAACTCACCTTAGACATATTCTTCCGAGGTCAATAAAATCAATTCAGAAACAAACTTCTTTTTTATTGTAAGAAGAGAATTTAAATCCAAAACTTGTTTTTGTAGTTTTAAAGATTTTGCTGCTAAATCTTCAGATACCTCTTCGTAAAATTTTTTACTTACAAAAGATTGAATTTTTGACAGTTCCTTTTCCCAATCCAAAAATACAAAGCCCAAATCATCACTCTTGAAAGAATAAAAAAATTGCTGTACATTTGCCTTCGGCACCTCTTTCAATTTCAGAAACAATCCTAAGTTTGCGATATTGATATTTTTAAGCTCAGTAAGTGTCTCCTCTAATAATAATTTTTCAAACTCTGAATATAAAACATACCTTGTTTGAGAAGTGTATGCAATTTTCCCATTTTTGCAAGCGTCGAATAACTCCTGCATGATCTCGCGGTTTTTCGCGATGAATTCATCAAATTGATAAGCAATGGACATTAAGCCAGTTCTATTTTCCCAATGAACTGGAAAAAGATCCCACTCGTTTTTCATTCCAGGAGGCAATAATTTTTTGATAGAAATTTCATCAAAATCCTCGTCAAGGAATAACTTATTCTCATGAGTTACGGGATCAGATTTATAGTAAAAAAATAATTTTTGTAAGTCGATCGTTTTCATTCCATTTGCGACAAAATAGTTTTGGATGGTTAGCATGATATCTGCCTGGCAAATGATGCTTAAAAATTCAAAAAGTAGAATCGGATACTTACGATTCTCATTTGTATGAAAGTATACCTGATACGGTTCCGGATATCTTTCCCCAATCCATTTTTGATTCAAATTAATAAAATGTAAAAGTGGTTCCGAACTTTCAGAGACTTTCCCATCCAAATCGACTGTCCATAAAAAATCAATAAATGCTTTCGGTACAATCACATGACAGGTAAGAATCGTTTGATTGATTCGAACTTCATATTCGAGAAATACCGCCTTATCGAATAAGGGAGAAAACGGAGATTCTAAATGTTTTGATGCTGATTTTTGAAGCGTAACTGCTAGTTGATTCCATTTAGATGAGAGAATAGGTTTGATTATGCTTAGGAAAAGACTCTGGAATTTTGATTGGATTTCCTCGATTTTTTCCATTTTGGAATGCGGAAAGCCATATTGAAGATAGAAATTTTTCTCATCAAAAGTTAAAGACAATGCGTACCAGAAGGAAACATCTTCGGAATCCTTCGGATGTGCCTCTCTTAAATATTTAATTCGAGATTTAACAATATTTTTTCCCCAATCAAATTTTCGAGGTATCATAAAGTCCCCAATTATAAATTC
>NZ_RQGD01000044.1 GCF_004770745.1 Leptospira ognonensis
CGCAAGAAGTCGCGCCGACGCTAACGCCTCTGCGAGGCTCAGCTACGGACAACGTCGTGTAGCCTAGTTCGTTATGCGACATTATTCAATTTCATCTTGAAATTTCCTTTGGTTTAAAAAAATTACATCAAAATCAAAAAAATGAACATTTTCGCTATATTCTTAGCAGCATTAAAGTATTTTATTTTCTACAATCTACTATGGTGTACTATTTTTTTCATACCTAGCTTGGCATTTTTACTAAACGGAAATAATGTTTTTGGAATTTTTATACTAGAGCTACTTAATATGAAACAGCATTATATTATAGATAATATATTCTCATTTCTCTTTTTTTATTTGTATTTATTGATGCTAAGCGCATTGTCTACTATTACGATAACTGCTACGAAAATATTTTCTAAAACTAACTTAATTAACAATCTAGGAATCAAGGCTACCATACATTTAGTTCTTAATCCAATAATTCCTTTTATAATTTTCTATCTTATCGGTTTTTCGCCTTTAATATCTGGTATAATTGGTCTAATTTTAGTTTATACTTCTCCAATTATAATATTACTATATTTTTTAAGCCCGATTCTTCTAATTTTTTTCGGAGGAAAATTGCAACCATTCGATAAAGGAAATATCGATACACATTAATAAAATGAGAGTATGTTTTACGATTTTGAATCTAATGATCAGCTACCTAATCTTGAATAGCCAATTAAGCCTTAGTATGATATATAATATCTAGTTCCAAATAATTAAATCACCAAAAAGAATAACGTCGCATAACTGCGGCTGACACGCTCCGCTCGGGACTTGCGCCCTCGCTCGGCCTAAAGGCACATTGTCCTCCGTCACGCTTCTTGCGATGCAAGAAGACGCGCCGACGCTAACGCCTCTTCGAGTCTCAGCTACGGACAACGTCGTGTAGCCTAGTTCGTTATGCGAAATCAAAGATAAACTAAAACTTCCGAAGCAAGTAATTTTAATTTGCAATATCTAATTTCAAATTAATGATTGCCGGAGGAGATTAATAATGAAAAAAATTCTATTTATCGGGCTAATAATGGCTCTTTTAAATTGCGCAAGTGCTCTTTCAATACGAACACAATTTTCAAATGGTGAGGATGATAAAACAAAAATAACGCGTATTGTTGTTCCAGTTGGTTTAGCCGTTCTTAGTGTAAATTCGGTCAAACCGTCTATGTCTCAAATTTTTGATAATCGATATTCGCAGAGTACAATGACGAAATCTTTTAACCTTCTTCCTGGAAAACATATATTGGAAGTAGGATTTGCTAACAGAGATATCGAATCTAAAAATACTCAGATGTTGAATATCGAAGTTAAAGCGAGCGAACTATATTACATTTGCTATGAAAAAAATCTAACAACTTGGAAACCTGCAGCTATGCGATTAACAAATGAACAATATGAAGAAGCAGAAATAATGGGTGGATATAACTATGCTTTAAAGAAATCTGAAGATTCCAAAAAATGCTTTCCTAAATAAATTTCGACTTATCTCTTTTTCAAAGATGTTGAAGACTTCATTATCTTCTCATCTTTGACTTCGCATAACTGCGGCTGACACGCTACGCTCGGGACCCCGGCCCTCGCTCGGCCTAAAGGCACATTGTCCTCCGTCACGCTTCTTGCGTCGCAAGAAGTCGCGCCGACGCTAACGCCTCTGCGAGGCTCAGCTACGGACAACGTCGTGTAGCCTAGTTCGTTATA
>NZ_RQGD01000021.1 GCF_004770745.1 Leptospira ognonensis
TAAGTATTTTATTTAACAGTGGAAAACTTACAGATAACTATGCTGCATTTATTATAGAGAATTGCAATGAACAAATTTGCCTCTATTTATTCAATTATTTAACATTGTATCCGGAATTATTCAACGAAGAAGTTATAGTTGAAGCATATCAGAAAAGAAAAATAGAAAAACGAGGAATATTACAAAGTATTCTGACTGGAGCCATTAACCCTAAATTCGCATTTTCGTCGAAGAAAAAACTAATCGAATATTTCATCAATTCGGAAGACAAAATTGATGAAATTTTTAATTTAATTTCATTATATCTAATCAAAATAGAAAGCGATATGCCATCTTTAGAAGAACTATTTAAGTCAATTGCTAAATCTAGTAAAATGAAAGAAATTCTAGATAAACTAATTCCGTATTTAAAGATCAGGAAATGGCAAAGAATTGACGTAATTCAAGGAATAATACCAGAATATTTTCTATAATTACCACGTCGTATAACTGCCGCTAACCACTTCGCTTCGGCACAAGGCCTCGCTCGGTCTGCGACACATAGGCTTCTGGCACTCCCCTTGCTTGCGCAAGTGTCGTTCCAGTCCCTAACGTCCCGTTCCGGGACTCAGGGCCAGCCTACGTCGGTTAGCTTGTTCGTTATGCGACATTGCGGGGGAAGACGCCGCGTCCGTGCGGCGGTTTATATTTCTTTATATATTCTGGTGTAGAATTCCCTTGACTTATATACAATGATTGTATATCATTGACTTTGTAAATCAAACTGTAAATATTTCGTTCGAAAAAGCTCTTTTAAAAGAAATTGATAAAATTGCAAAAAAAGAACATAGATCGAGATCTGAGTTAATTCGGGAAGCTGCGAGGTCTTATATTGAAAAAAAATCTAGATGGGAGAGTATCTTTACATTCGCAGATAAAGTTACCTCTAAAAGTAAATTTTCAGAAAAAGACATTTTCGATGAGATTAGCCAAGTTAGAAGTAAACGAAAAGCTTCTTAATGCTTCGCATTCTATTAGATACTAATATTTATGTCTCAGCTATTCTATTCAAAGGAAAACCAAGACTAGTCCTGCAGGAACTCGTTGACGAAAGAGTTTTAGCTTTTATCTCAAACGAAATTCTTAAAGAATTGGAAGATACGCTTTCTAAACCTAAGTTCAAATTAAACAATGATTTCGTTCAGCTAGTTTTATCTGAAATTAGAGATATTACAAAATTGATTAGTATTTCTCCTCTCAATAGTTATTTAGAATTAAGAGATAGAAATGATTATCATATCCTTGAGACAGCCTACTCTGCCAAAGTTGATTTCCTAGTTACTGGAGACAAAGATATTTTATCTCTAAAAAGTATAACTGATTTTAAGATTGTCCCACCGGAAGAATTTTTAAGAATTAAAGAGGAAGATAAATAAGAGGGTCTGCGACTTCCGTGTCGCAAATTCCCGCAACGTCGCATAACTGCGGCTGACACGCTACGCTCGGGACTGTCGCCCTCGCTCGGCCTAAAGGCACATTGTCCTCCGTCACGCTTCTTGCTCTGCAAGAAGACG
>NZ_RQGD01000018.1 GCF_004770745.1 Leptospira ognonensis
TCGATCTTGGTTCGACGCTTTGGCTTTTAAAATCGACCACCCTTTATCTAATTTTCTCACTTTTTGCTTATTCTGGCATTGTTCTACTTTTTTCTATACTGGATGAACGATTCGGAACTTTTAATCATGAAAATTTCAAACATATGAAAAACATTATCGTTCCCGTCTATTTGGTGTTTGCCTTTACTGGGTATATTATTTTTAAAAAATATGTGCAACTCCCCCTTTTAAAAAAAAGAAACGAGGAGATGAAACAGAACTAATTCCGAATTTCTTTCGAAAACAAAATTGGTAATAAATTAGGAAAACAGGCTCCACTGAGATGGAGTGCATCTACAAAATCCTTACAGGTCCAATTGGGAGATATGCTAGGATCAGAAATAATAAACCTTGTCTTTTCCGTTTTCCCGTATTCTTCTATCAGCTTTAAAGTATGAGCTTGGAAGTCTTGTAAGACTCCTCCTCTTTCCATTCTAACTTTTAAAGCAGGTGCCACGACAGGGTAATAAAAAATTACTGGGATATCTTTTCCTTTCATTAACTTTAGGATTCTTTTAAAAAAGGAAATCTGTGTTAAAGAAATTCGATACGGGTTCATGTGCGTGGTATATAAATTTTCTGCATCTTTTTCTAGGAAAAAGTCAGCATTTGCAAATTTGATTTCGTTCGGCATAGCACCTAACAACGTACGGTTTGCTTCCTTAATTTTCTCCAAAAAACTTCTCTTATGATCTTTACCAGTGATTCCGCCGGTAATACCGGGTATAAAACCTACTTCAATTTCTTTATTATTTGCTTTAATGGCACCAGGATCAATTGGGTATTTATAGAGAGCAAAAAACTTTTTCAAAAAGAATGTCTCCGATTCATCTACAGAGAACCCATTAGAATCAGCAGACCATGCATTGGCAGAAGGAATCCGGTAAAAATCAGTATTAAAAAGAACGAACTTCCAATCATAAGAGCCGTTTAAAGAATATGTGATTGCTGATTTGGTAAACAGTAAGGGATCTACCTCTACCATAAAATAGGAAATCGGTAGATTTGCGGCAAGTATCCTTTCCATCCAATAAAACTGGAACGAGATAGGGCCAAAGGGTGCTGCAAAATTATACGTATCTGTATTTTTTAATAATTTTTTTATCCCTTCTGTATCAAATTCACCAGATCTGGAACTACCAAGAATCACTCCTACTTTTCTTTCTGGAAATTTTCTATGATTCTCCAACATAACATTGAATAAGTCTTCTTTGTAATCATAAAATGACCGCTCAATTTTCTTCCAACTGTGAGTATTTTCAACAACTATGGGTAAAAAAAATATCTTATCAAAAAGAAAAAGTGTTAAACAAACGAGTAAAGGATATAAGATGATAAT
>NZ_RQGD01000041.1 GCF_004770745.1 Leptospira ognonensis
GAAAAATCTAAAAAACGATAGAGTTTAAAATACTCATAAGTTAGATTTACGTTAAAAATTTCCGGGTCATCCGTGTTGATAGAGAGCATCATACCTTGGTCATAATAATAACGAACAGGATGGTTTTGTTCTTTTCGAACATATTTTCCTGTGAAGACATTTGAAGTCACACAAATCTCGATCGGAATCTTATTGTCCTTCATGTACTTCATCAGTTCCGGATCTTGGATCGCGGATGTTCCATGGCCGATTCTCTCCGCCTTACACAAGCTTACTGCATCCCAGATTGCCCAAGGTCCGTCATCTTCACCTGAGTGAGAAACACAACGAAGACCCGCTTCCCGTGCTTTCTTAAAAACTTCAGCATAATCTTTTGCTGGGCCCATCAGTTCTGCCCCGCCAAGACCAATTCCGATGACTTCTTTGTGTTTCAAACCTAACACGCGATTGAGGTTGTTCATCGCGTTGGCAGGACCGAAAGATCTCGAAACGTCAACGAGCAATCGAATGGTTATCCCATCTTTCACCTCAATTTGTCGAATCCGAGTCACCATGACTTCGATCATTTCATCGAAATCCAAACCATTTTGAATGAATTTGGACGGAGCAAAAAATGCCTCTGAGTAAATGATATTATTTGATCTCAGATAATCTGCAAGGCTATCTATAAAGTACCCTAAATCGCTGGCTTCTTTTACAGCACCCTGGACAAAGAAGAAAACTTGTATAAAGCCATTGAGGTCTTTAAAGTTATACTTATCCTCAAACTCTTTATCCGTAACTTCTACACCATTTTTCTTGTACAAAAACTTGAGAGTCTCTTTGTTTACACATGCTTCTAAGTGAAGGTGGATTTCTGTTTTTGGAATGTCTCGTATGAAATTAATGACATCCTGTTCATTGGGATGTGCGAGAGACAAATCGCCCGCGAGAAGGGACTTTCTCTCCTTTAAGAAGGTGACTTCTTCTGTGGAGGGAAGGCCTGGCTCTTTCGGAAATAGCCATGCGGGTGGGTTGACGACAGGCAATTCCATCAACGCCACGCGTTCGTTCAGTAAGGTATTGATTTGTTTGTCAAAGGTTAGCTGCAAAGACGGCGAGTACGGACGATCCGCTGGCAAACGGCCTTTGAGTCGGTTCAGCTCCGCGATGTCTCTATCAATGACGGAGACTCGATTTAGTATTTCTGCGAATTGAACTTCCATGTTCCTGGAAATTCTTTTGCGACTCTGACCTCCCTACAAGAATATTTTTAAGATTCTTATGAAATTAGATATTTAGTGATGAAAATTCTTTCCGAAGAGAGTAATGGGAGCGGAAAAGACTGGAAATTTTTCCGAATTATGTCG
>NZ_RQGD01000052.1 GCF_004770745.1 Leptospira ognonensis
ATAGAATTGGGTCCGTTTAATGTGGAAATATAGCTAGGTTGATAAAGAAGTACGCCACTAATTCCATTTTGATTATTCTTAAAATATTCCTTTATTAAATTTCGAATTTTATTTACCGGTGCTGTTATTGGCAATTGTATAAATAAAATATTTTTTCTATTATCTGTTTCTTGCTTTCCTAATCTAACAATATTTTCTAAAGCTTTATCAACCTAGCTATATTTCCACATTAAACGGACCCAATTCTATTTATCATTTTAACGAACTAATTGTCCGAAGAGAATTTAATGACTGGCTTAAAAACAATGATCCGGATTGCATTAAATATCGCTTCTATGGCGATGCGTCTGATATAAAACCAGTCTCTCACTTTCTTACCGATGGAATTAATGACATTCACCTAGAAGATTACTATATTTACCAAAAAGGAAAAATATGTATAAAACACGAATTCAAAGAAAATTCAGGATTAGTTGATTTACCAAATTTGTTGCCAGGAATAGAAACGATTGTATTCTTTGAAAGTCAAATATCAGATAGTGAAAAACAAAGTTTTGGTTTTCAAGGAATTTATCCTCCAAGTGCGGATTTAATGATAATATAATCCACTTCGCATAACAGCGCCTTAACGCTTCGCTTCGGCACGAGGCCTCGCTCGGTCTGCGACACATAGGCTTCTGGCACTCCCCTTGCCTTCGCAAGTGTCGTTCCAGTCCCTAACGTCCCGTTGGGACTCAGGGTCAGCCTACGTCGTTAAGGCTAGTTCGTTATGCGCCATGCAAAAATTTTAAAAAAAAACCTATGACATTCAGAAATTCTAAACTAAATCAATTTTCAATATTTTTCCTTGCGATAATTCTTCTCTTTAGTCCATTTATAATAATCAACACAATTTCATGTAATAAAACGGAATCAACGAAATCAGGCATTGATAAGTCGGAAATAGAAAAAACTGTTAATTCTTTTATAGGAAAAGCAAGACTAGAAGAAAAAGATCCTGATACTCTCTTTAAAATCGGGAACTATTTGAATAATATTGAGATTGATGTAAATGATTATAGAAAAGACTTAAAATTCTATCAAAAATATAATTTTGAGCTAATAGAATCTGAAAATTTCGGAGAATCCATAAGCTATAATGGTTTTCACTTCAAGAAAATTATCATCGAATTTCCAGAGAGTGAATTTTTAGACGATTGTATTTATTTGATGCATTTCATAGAAAATGACAAAAAAGATTTCATAGATCTAAAAAAAGAGAAAAAATTTCTAAGTAAATTTCTGATTAAATATCCAAATACAAATCTTAAAGAAAATATAGAAAATAAATTAATAGCAATTGAAAAAGAAATAAAATCAGGAAATGATATAATCGATTAAATTTTGCACAGCGCATAACAGCGGCTGACACGCTACGCTCGGGACTTTCGCCCTCGCTCGGCCTAAAGGCACATTGTCCTCCGTCACGCTTCTTG
>NZ_RQGD01000057.1 GCF_004770745.1 Leptospira ognonensis
TTCTTTAACAAATATAAGAATTCTATAATTTCCGCATTCAAATATTTCAATTTCAAACAAAAAATATTTTGAGGGAGATTTAAAACAGAAAATAGATTTTTCAAAATTTTAGTCTGAATCTAAAATAAATATTTCGAAAAATGAAATGTTTTTGTTTGCAATTATCAAGTCCAATGGAGAAAAAATAAATCTATGTTAGCGAATTTCTTAACTTTTTTAACCCTAAGCTTTCTTACCTTTCAATGCACAATTTTTAATGAATCAGAAGAAGATTCAAAAAAATTTAAAACCGTATGTCAAGCTACTCAAATTCTATACTACTCTAATTGCAACAATTCCAGTAGTAGAGGGACTGCTTTCTGCAGGAGCACATACGCACAATGCGGTGCTATTTGCGGCTTAGCCAAAATAACTATAGCCTGTGCTTTTTAAGAAATACGTAACTGCGCATAACTACGGCTGACACGCTCCGCTCGTGACTTGCGCCCTCGCTCGGCCTACGGCACATTGTCCTCCGTCACGCTTCTTGCTCTGCAAGAAGCCGCGCCGACGCTAACGTCTCTTCGAGACTCAGCTACGGACAACGTCGTGTAGCCTAGTTCGTTATGCGCAAGTCCCTAAAACTAAATAGGAAGAAATAAGTATGATTATAAAAAAATGTGCATTCTTAATCCTAATAATACCTACTTTTTTAAATTCAGAAACAATGTTTTTTGGAGGAAACAATCTAGGCTCTGATGAAATGGCTTTAACTATCGAAAACACAAATGCCATTTATTATTTTAATGGTGAAGGAGATGGATGCGAGGGATTTAAGGCAAAATCTTCTCAAAATGGTGATATTTACTATTTTACAAACGTAATATCTAGTTGTACAGAAAAGAAATTGAAAGATTTCCAGTGTAAAAATAAAAAAGATGATGAGTCCCTTATTTTTTCAGATTTTTTACAATGCGATAATGAATTAATTTTATATAATAAAAACAAAGGAGTAAAGGAAAATCAAAACCGAAATTATAAAGGATTCGATGTCATTACCTTAGGATTAAAAAGAGGAATTGCTATTTCAAATCTAAAACTGAGAGAAAAACCAAATATTCAATCTAGAACCTTTACTTGCTATTTTACTCATATCAAGGATGATAAGATTAGAGAAAAAGAAATTAATTTTATCCCAAAAAATATTAAACTTACCATCATTGCAAGAACATTAGAAGAAGAGACTATAGGAGAAAAAAGAAACTATTGGTATCTTGTATTCCCTGCCTCAGACTCATATAATGGATGTATATTAAAAAACACAAAGCAAAAAGAAGGATGGGTTTTTGGAGAATACATTAAATTTGATTAATAGGGACCAGCGCATAACTGCGGCTGACACGCTCCGCTCGGGACTTTCGCCCTCGCTCGGCCTAAAGGCACATTGTCCTCCGTCACGC
>NZ_RQGD01000051.1 GCF_004770745.1 Leptospira ognonensis
ATAACGAACTAGGCTACACGACGTTGTCCGTAGCTGAGTCTCGCAGAGACGTTAGCGTCGGCGCGCCTTCTTGCAGAGCAAGAAGCGTGACGGAGGACAATGTGCCTTTAGGCCGAGCGAGGGCGAAAGTCCCGAGCGGAGCGTGTCAGCCGCAGTTATACGAAGTTTGCAACGCATCTATTTTATTTTTTCGAGAAAATTTCTTATCGGATCTTCTAACGAAGAAGGAAATAGAAAATTTTCATTTATATTTTTGTCATAATTAATATGGTTTAAGAGTTTTATTCTTAATGAAATGAAACGAGCATAGTAATTTTGATTTGAAATAGAAGCACCTGAAATTACGCCACAGCTTTGCCTTATAGGTCTGATAATTTTTTGTCCGTTTAATATTAACGTTGAATCAATGAATCTATCTGTATCAGGGTTGAAAATGAATAGATAAATTACGCTTTCCTTGATATTTTCTTTTTGTATATATTTGCTATTGCTTAATTCGTTTTGAGCAAAAAATAAAGCAACATCTAAACTTTTTGTTATATCTAGAATATTGGATGGTATGGTGTAATGCTGTAGAATTAGAGCATTCTGAATTGAGTAGAGAATTGGATTGAAGTAGCGTTTCTCTTTAATTTCATTTTCATTTGTTAAATGAACAGTTTCAAACCCTTGATTATCTTTACTCCAAGCTTTATTCTTAAAAAATTCTTTTTCTGCCTTTTCATCTGATAAGAGATTTTTATAAGCGGGAATTGATAAGTGTAATCGTAGTAATGTTTCATTTTTTAAAATTTGAAATAGTTGCGTTGTATATTTATCAAGTGATTTGGGCAGATTAGATGCAGTTCTGAAGATTGATGGAATCAGTGAGACATCGCGAATGGATCGCCATGGACATAAACTTAAGACATCTTTGTGAATGTTTTTAACAAAGTATTCCTTATCCTGACCTCTATACCAAAGTTCATACTTAGTTTTTGATATTTTGTTTTTGATTTGATCAATTATATCTTCAATTTCTTTTCTTGTATTGACTTGGATTTCAATTGGTTCGAAATTCTCTCTATCTTTTAAAATACGATTAGCACGATATGCTCCGATACTGAATATGTTTGAAAGCTGGTTTTTTAGGAAAGGGTAATGAGTTGTATATCTTTCTAATTCAAATTGATTCAAATAGAAGTTTCTTTTTGCGGCGTCTGGCGGCATTAAAATTAATCCATAGTCTTTATCTAGAATTAAGTTTTTATGATTAGTGAAGAGGGAGAATGGTTCTAAATTGAAAATTTCCTTAGTTCTTTGTAATTTAGGAATTCCAACAGAAATATTGATAAAAGAATATAAGCTAAATCAAGGAAAAAGTCGCAAGAAAACGCCA
>NZ_RQGD01000043.1 GCF_004770745.1 Leptospira ognonensis
TAACGAACTAGGCTACACGACGTTGTCCGTAGCTGAGCCTACGGAGTAGGCGTTAGCGTCGGCGCGCCTTCTTGCAGAGCAAGAAGCGTGACGGAGGACAATGTGCCTTTAGGCCGAGCGAGGGCCGGGGTCCCGAGCGGAGCGTGTCAGCCGCAGTTATACGCAGTAGTTTGTGTCTACAGAAGCTGTATTCCAATTAGAATTTATTTATGACATCATTCCAAACAAATTTACTAATTGCACTATCGTTTCCCACAACTGGTTTAATGCAAAGCAATTCTTCAAATACATCTATTTGGTTTTGATCGATTTCACTTAACTGATAAAATGAATATTCAGAGAGGGCTAATTTTACTAACAGAGGAAAGATATATGAAGAATACAAAACATGTTCATCTAATGACCAAACTGATGGTTGTTTGGAATATAATCTACCATGGGCATACTCTCCTCGAAGTTCTCTAAAATCCATAATCCATTCTTCTGTGAGAGTCTTGTATGTACTTTTCTTTCTTTTCTCTCGTACGCGTTGACAATCTTTCGGATTAACTCGGTTTTTCGGAATTAAATACCTAGAGATTTTGGATATTAAATCAGACTTATTACCATTATTTATTTTATAAAGTCGTTCTATGGAACCAAGTAGCAAAGTAATTTCTACAGAATTCCGTAACTGATTGCTATCAGTATTTGCCAAATTGAAAATATTAATTGCTTCAAGTAAGTGATCGGAATTGACCTGTTCAGAATAATTTAGAATACCATCGATTAATTTGAGATTGATCGCTGACGGATTATTACCGCAATAGTCTGGTTTGATTTTAGTAAAAAGATTTAATGGAAATACTGTATTTTTTTCACCATCTCTTTTTCTGGAATTAATAGAAACCAATTTGGAATCATCTGTATATGGATAAATATAGAATTCAAATGAAGTTTTATTAATGTAATTGTTTGTAAAGAATCTTCTTTCTGATAAAGCAGCAAAAGCAAAAAGTTCAGAGAATGTGAATATTTTTTGAATATCCTCTTCTTCTAGTTTGGAGATTAGAATCTCGTCTTTATATTTAAGAAAAGAAGCCTCTCTAATTTCGAAAGTTGTATGTATTTTATGGAGACTCGCAATTTCCTTCATCGCATTCTGATCTTTGTCTGCTGGTAGTATTCCATTTTTGAAATAGATAATTTCAAATTCATTAATAGCTATTGGTTGGTTCACCGCGACCCAAGGAAAAATTCCGATATGTTTCATTTATTAAATATTAGGTTTCAAACTATTGCGTATAACGAACTAGGCTACACGACGTTGTCCGTAGCTGAGCCTCGCAGAGGCGTTAGCGTCGGCGCGACTTCTTGCA
>NZ_RQGD01000038.1 GCF_004770745.1 Leptospira ognonensis
GGCTGACACGCTCCGCTCGGGACTTACGCCCTCGCTCGGCCTAAAGGCACATTGTCCTCCGTCACGCTTCTTGCGTCGCAAGAAGGCGCGCCGACGCTAACGCCTGCACAGCAGGCTCAGCTACGGACAACGTCGTGTAGCCTAGTTCGTTATGCGTCATTCTTGAAAATTTTAAATAAGAATATCCAAAATAATTATGAAACTATCGTTATCTGAAATAAAAAAGCCAAATCAATTTGAAGAATTAGTCGCGGCATATTTTCGTGATTTTCAGAAAAAATTCTCTTACATTAATGTTAGAGATGTTAATCTAAGCGGCATTGGACCAGACGGTGGCAGAGATATTCTAATCAAGTTGGAAATTAATGATGGATTATCAATAGTAGAAAGAACTTGGATAATTCAATGTAAATTTCATAAAAATTCTCTTTCACCTAGTCAAATTTCTGATGTGAATATACCAACTTTAATACATTCTTATTCCGCACATGGTTATTTATTAGTTTTAAAAGAGCGACCAACAAGTAAGCTCAAAGAAATGTTCAGCAGGCTAGACCTAAACTGTAGGAATAAATACAAATACATAGTGTGGGATGGAAGCGAATTAATTCAAAGGTTACATTTACATCCAGATGTTATTAATCAATTTTTTCCAAAATTTTCACACTTCTTGAACAAAAAGGAATCGCTATTATAAATGAAAGTTTTTCTATCATATTCTCTAAACAATTCTAACCTATACGTCATTCCAATGTTAGTAACTCATTTGAAAAAACAAAACATGGAAGTTCTAACAAGTTATGAAACTTCAAATATCGCTCCATTTAATAACTTTCAATCGATGAATGCTAGCTTATTCATTGCCCTCTTGACTAAAAGTGGAAATCAAAATGAAAAAGTTAGTAAAGAATGGAATAATGCAATAAAATCTAAAATACCTACTATTGCGTTGATAGAAAATTCCTTTAAACTTCCTGACCAATTTAATAACTGGCCAAACATAATTCGGTTTGATCGAACTAATCCATCAAAATCAATTAGCCAAATCCAGGCAAACCGAACAAGTTCAGTAAATTCTGAAAAAAATGATTCAAATGCATTAGCGTGGATTCTTGGCGGCATTGCTGCTATTGCATTAATAAAATTGTTATCGGATGATGATTAAATAAAAAATATAAAAACAAGAACGACGCATAACAGCGGCTGACACGCTCCGCTCGGGACTATCGCCCTCGCTCGGCCTAAAGGCACATTGTCCTCCGTCACGCTTCTTGCG
>NZ_RQGD01000013.1 GCF_004770745.1 Leptospira ognonensis
TCGGCCTAAAGGCACATTGTCCTCCGTCACGCTTCTTGCTCTGCAAGAAGGCGCGCCGACGCTAACGCCTGCGCAAGCAGGCTCAGCTACGGACAACGTCGTGTAGCCTAGTTCGTTATGCGAAAAGAAAATATATCTTCAAAACAAAGATAAATCTATAGTAACTAGATAAAGGATGAACCTTGAAAAAATTATATATCATAATTCTATCTGTCACTCTTTTGTGTAAGCAAATAGATGATGGCAATACTTTAAAGCAATCAGAAAACAATTCTACTGTCAAAAAGGAAACTAAATTAGTTTTAGATACTCTATGTGTGGCAGTAAAAAGTGGTTTGAGATTAAGGTCATTGCCTAATCTCAATTCAGAAAAACTTGATCTTATTCCATTTAAAACAAGCATTCAACTTTTTGAATATGGAGAAAAAGTTACAATCGATAATATTTCATCCAAATGGGCAAAAGTAAATTATTTAGATAAATTTGGTTGGGTTTTTTCTGGTTATTTAAATTGGAATTGTCAAGAATATGAAGAAAAAGATGCCCTAAATATAAATCAGCCGAATATACTCGGAAAATATGTAGACTCCATCCACGGCGAAGAATATTTTATCGAATTTAAAAATGATGCGACTTTTCAAATGGTAATTTTCGGTGGGTGCGAGGACAATGGATGCTTTTCAGAAAAAGATTTCGGGGAATGGAAATTGTTTAACAATTTAATTTATTTAAAATCTAGATCAAACAATAACCTAATCACAGATGTTGCGATTTTCTATATTTCTATTCAAGATAAGGGTGCCCTTTATCCAATAGACAATGAGCATTCAATCAAAGAAAATTACGGAAACGATATTATTTCTGGTTGGAAAAAGAAATAATATCGTTTTTTTTCTCTTCGCATAACTGCGGCTGACACGCTGCGCTCGGGACTGTCGCCCTCGCTCGGCCTAAAGGCACATTGTCCTCCGTCACGCTTCTTGCTCTGCAAGAAGACGCGCCGACGCTAACGCCTCTGCGAGGCTCAGCTACGGACAACGTCGTATAGCCTAGTTCGTTATGCGAAATTGCGTAAAAAAATATTTATTTATTTAGCAGCTCAAAAAAAGAAAGAATTAAATAGATTAAAAGATATATATTTTATATATGGATTCAGATGCCTTTGATTTAACTTTTACAGATAAGATTGTTTTTGAGGCTAAGAAAGTAGAAGATAACGAAATTTGTTTTGTTTTATCT